>NZ_SPLL01000003.1:274520-600440 GCF_004959845.1 Neptunomonas sp. XY-337
TCTGGCTCTGGCTCTGGCTCTGGCTCTGGCTCTGGCTCTGGCTCTGGCTCTGGCTCTGGCTCTGGCTCTGGCTCTGGCTCTGGCTCTGGCTCTGGCTCTGGCTCTGGCTCTGGCTCTGGCTCTGGCTCGTTAGCAAGTGTATCTTCGCTCAAGCCAACTGCAACGCTCTCAGAGACCTCACTACCTTCTGTTTGATCCTCAATAAGAGCATCACTTTGATCATGCGTATCTTCGCTAGCCGCCACTTCCGCAACAGGAGTAGACGCGTGCTCGTCCTGCACTTCTGCTTCGCTTAATTGTTTCTCTTTTTCCGCTGATGCCTGAACATCTTCATCAGCAGGATCTAGCAAAAGCGCTTCTAAGTACTCAAGAACAACTTGCTGTTGACGTCCGCCATTTTCTTTTTCTGACATCTACTTAACCTCGTTGCTCTATCAAAGAACGTAACAGCCGCGCATAAGCATGAACGCCGCGGCTGCCGGAATCTAGTTCAGAGGGCACAACGCCCTTCATGCTGGCATTTCTGAATTTGGTATCAACCGGAATAACTGCGCTCGCTAATTCGTCGGGGTAGCACTTGTGTAGCTCTCGTAAGCAACGCACTGACGCCTGCGTGCGCCTATCATAAAATGTCGGGATAATCGTATAGGTTAACTTCTTCTTTCGCGCCCGATTGATCATGCTGATGGTGCGTATCATTCGCTCTAGGCCTTTGAGCGCTAAAAACTCGGTTTGTGCCGGCACAAGTAAGTGATGGCACGCTGCGAGAGCATTCACCATCAGCACACCCAAAACAGGTGGACTGTCGATCAATACGTAGTCGTACCTATCCGTTAAGTGGCGCAGAGCTTTCGCTACCTGTAAGCCCATCCCTTCATGCTCTACCGCGCGCCGTTCAAGTGTTGCAAGCGCAGTAGAGGCGGGGAGGATCTGAATCTTTTCGACATTGGTTGGGCGAATGAGTGCGTTAACCTGACTTTCGGTCACATCTTTTGTCGCAACAAAAAGGTCGTAGACACTATGCTCAAGATCATCAGGTTCATAATGAAAGTAGCTCGTTAATGAACCGTGCGGATCCAGATCCACCAAAAGCACGTTGTAACCCACCTCAGCTAAGAGCCCGGCTAGTGTCACAACGGTTGTGGTTTTTCCAACACCGCCTTTCTGATTTGCAATAGACCATACCTGCATATAACAGCTACCTGAATCTGAAACACATTCTAAAAGATGATTAAAAGTATAGTTAACTGTAGCAAGATTGGAGCGCGCAGCAGCTATCGTTTGCCGCGCGCTGATAGATGACGTCCGATATCATCTAGGTGCAATATACTATCAGCCAAGCCAGCCTTAACGACGGCTTGAGGCATACCGTAGATAGTGCAGCTTTCTTCATTTTGCGCCCAAACAGTGCTACCAGACTGCTTCAGCAAACGGGCCCCATCTGCGCCATCAGCTCCCATACCGGTGAGTGTTATGGCTAACACACGATTACCGAAAGCTCGCGCCGCAGACGCATACGTAATATCAACACTCGGCCGATACGTTAAGCGCTCATCGCCAGGCAGAACTTTCACTCGATCATGGAGACGAGGGTCTAAGATCAGTTGCTGCCCACCAGGTGCCAACAACGCTCTGCCGGGCTTCAGCTGATCACCATCTTCCGCTTCTTTCACTTCGATCTTGCACTGCTGATTCAAACGCGCAGCAAACACCGACGTAAACGTTTTAGGCATATGCTGAATCAACAAAATCGGTAGCGAGAAATTCGCAGGAAGCTCCATTAAAATCTTCTGCAGCGCAGCAGGACCACCCGTTGAAGAACCGATTAGCACAATCCGGCAACTATCAGGAAACTTCGCTCCACCGGCCGCCGGCGAGCTACGACGTGTTACAGGAGCGGATGCTGGTCTGCTAGACACCGATGCCGTTGAACGTGCTGGCGCTTTAGTAGCGGTTTCAGGCTTAAAGGTGTGAATTGAAGATGATTGCGCCGAAGCGCCACGCGACTGGCTGAATACAGAACTGCGGATAAAACGCTTACTGCCGCCTAACGCCACTACCCGCTCAACAAGCTCATTACGCATCGAGTTAGACTGATCAATCCAAGCCCTGATATCTTTCGTTAGGTAGTCTGCAGCACCCGCATCCAGAGCTTGCAAGGTGACTTGCGCCCCTTCATGCGTCAACGATGAAAGCATCAACACATTAGTGGGGCTTTCTCGCATGATGATTTTGACCGCCTCGATACCATTAAGCTGCGGCATCTCGACATCCATAGTAATGATGTCTGGCTTGAGCTGGCGAGCCATATCAACCGCTTGACGGCCGTTGCTCGCCATTCCAACCACATCTAATCGTGAGTCTGCCGACAAAATATCGCTAATTCGTTGCCTAAAAAAGCCTGAATCATCCACGATAAGTACTTTGATGGGCATGAATACTCGCTTAGTTGATCAACTTAAGAAGCGTAATGCTTCAGTAAGTTTGGAATATCGATTATGAGCGCGATACGCCCATCACCTGTGATTGTAGCGCCCGATAGACCCGGGGTGCCGTGTAAGATTGTACCTAGCGGCTTAATCACGACTTCCTCTTGCCCAACCAACTGATCCACAACAAAGCCAACACGCAGTGTACCGACAGTCACTATAACTACATGCCCCTGCTCTGGAAGATCCGCGTACTCTTGCCCTTCAACAAGCCAACGCTTCATATGGAACAGCGGTAACGCTTGGTCGCGGACAATAATGACTTGTTGACCATCGACCACGTTGGTTTGCGTCAGATCAAGATTGAAAATCTCGTTTACGTTAACCAGTGGCAACGCGAAGGCCTGACCTTCCAAGATGACCATCAACGTTGGCATGATTGCCAGTGTTAGCGGCACTTGTATAGCAATTCGGGTGCCCTGCCCCATCACAGAGTCGATGCTTAGCGTGCCATTAAGTTGAGTGATCTTGGTTTTAACAACATCCATCCCAACGCCACGCCCAGATACGTCAGACACTTCTGTCTTTGTCGAGAAACCAGCTTGGAAAATCAGGTTGAAACACTCTTGCTCAGATAGGCGATTAGCAGCCTCCTGATCAAGCATACCTCGCTTAACAGCCAAACTACGCAGCTTTTCAGGGTCCATACCGGCGCCGTCATCCTGAATAACCAGTAGGATGTGATCGCCTTCTTGCTCAGCAGAGAGCAGCACATGCCCCTCTCTAGGCTTACCTAGACCTTCACGAATTTCCGGCGACTCGATACCGTGATCCACCGAGTTGCGCACCAAGTGAATCAGTGGATCAGCCAAAGCTTCAACTAAGTTTTTATCAAGATCTGTCTCTTCACCACGCAACTCCAGACGAATCTCTTTCTTCAAACTACGGGAAAGATCACGAATCAAACGAGGGAAGCGACCAAATACCTTTTTAACTGGCTGCATTCGCGTTTTCATAACTGACATTTGCAGGTCAGCAGTGACCATATCCAGCGTGCCAAGCGCTTTGGTCATCTCTTCATCTTCGCGCATCGCACCCAACCGCACTAAACGGTTCCGAACGAGTACCAACTCTCCCACCATATTCATGATCTTATCGAGCAAACGCGTATCAACACGGACATTACTCTCAGGAGTCGCAGCTTTGTTTGCGGCAGGCTTTGCAGCGCCAGTGTTCGCCGCAGTGGCAGGTGCTGCAGGAGCAGCAGGCTCAACCTCTTTAGGAGGCTCTTCAACGACAGGTGCGGCAGCCGGTTCAGATGACGCAGCAAACGCCCCTTTCCCTTGCGACTGGAGGTCATCCAGTAGTTGCTCAAACTCGTCTTCGGTTATCAACTCACCACCGTCAGCGACGCCAGCAGGTTCAACCGCTGGCTCGCCAGCATCTTTACCCGGCGCACCATTTTTTCCATGCAAATCATCTAACAGCGCTTCGAATTCATCTTCGGTAATCAGGTCATCATCAGCTGCGCTAGACGCTTCAGGCTCTGAGCCGAGTAACATGTCGAACTCATCATTAGCAGAAGTACTGCCGGCAGCGGTCTCTTCAGCCACAGGTGCTGATACCTCTTCCACCGGTGGCGCAACAGGCGTAGGTTCCGGCGCGGAAACTGGAGCTGGCGCCGCCGCGGGAGCAACCTCACCACGAGCATACGCAGCAAGCTGCTGAAGTAACTGAGGATCAGCAGGCTCAGGCTCTTCACCTGCGCGTACACAATCGAACATGACATTCAAAGCGTCGAGTGACTGCAGCACGACATCCATAAGCTCAGACGTCACATGGAGCTCACCATTACGCAACAGATCAAACAGGTTCTCTGCGTTATGGCAACAGTCCACCATGGCTTCTAATTGCAAGAATCCCGCACCACCTTTAACGGTATGGAACCCTCTAAAGATTGCGTTGAGAAGATCAGAATCCTGAGGACTTTTCTCCAGATCAACCAATTGCTCAGATAATTGCTCTAGAATCTCTCCTGCCTCAACAAGAAAGTCTTCAAGAATCTCGTTATCAACGTCCAAACTCATAGGAAACTCCTATTAAAAGCCTAAGCTCGAAAGTAGCTCATCCACGTCGTCCTGACTCTCAACCACGTCGCCTTTGTTTCGCTTCGATCCAATTTGCGGGCCTTCTGCCGCAATGGGGTCTTGCTGCGCTTTATCTTGGGCAGCAGCTTCCGGCTCTTGGGTGTCATCTTCGATACCGCGAATCAGATCAATTTTGGCAGCCATATCCATCAGCTGAACCAAGCTCGACTCCACCTGTGTGACCAACGTAATCACCCGACGGATCAACTGACCGGTGATGTCCTGATAGCTTTGCGCCACAAGGATGTCAGTCAGTTGAACTCGCATCTCCGCTACCGTTTGCTCAGATTCCTCTTTCAACTGACAAGTGCGATCGTAAACGCCACGCAACCCTTCGAACTCGGCTTCAAGCTGTCCAACCAAAGAGAGTAGCTCTTGAAAGCGCGCAGCCTGGTCATCCATTTTATCGACAAGCGCTAAAGACTTATCGACTCTGTCCATCGTTTCATGAGAAGTTTTTTCTGTCAGTTCAATCACATAGGACAATCGTTCGGACGCATCGGCCATTCCCTGAATAGACTCGATCGCTTGGCCGCCGCCTAAGTCATCAAAGTTAACGCCGTCAGAAAACGACTTAATCGCTTCATGCAAGCCACGCGTTAGATGCCCGACCTCGTTGTAAAATGCTTGGTGCTTTACCTGCTGCAGGTCATTGATGATGTTGAAAGCAGAAGCCATGTCACCATTTTTTAACGACGACGTGAGCTCCTCAGCTTTGGCTTGCAATACTTCATCGATGCAATCCAAGCCAACTGTAATATCTGATTCTGGCATACGGAGATTTCCCTTGACGATAATCAGCCTTCGATGCGTTCGAAAATTTTATCGAGCTTTTCTTTTAGCACTGCGGCAGTAAAAGGCTTAACTACATACCCATTCACTCCAGCTTGAGCAGCAGCAATAATTTGTTCGCGCTTCGCTTCTGCTGTCACCATCAGGATAGGCAAACCTGCCATTTCGGGATCGGCGCGTACGGTACGTACCAAATCGATTCCCGTCATTCCAGGCATATTCCAGTCTGTCACGAGAAACTGGATACCACCTTGCTTCAATATCGGCAGTGCAGTTTTACCGTCATCAGCTTCAATCACATTATTGAAACCTAGGTCTCGCAATAAGTTTTTTATAATTCGTCTCATGGTAGAGAAGTCATCTACTACAAGAATCTTGATGTCTTTCTTCAAGACAGAATCCCCCAATTCGGAAACAAAAACAAAACGGGCTTGAATCCAAACCTTAATTTGCCTGTTTCAAATCTAGACCAAATTTCAGAGTTTTGTGGAACGGAAAGAAATTTATTGCCAATCTCTTAATCGACCACGGAGTCGATGTGCAGCTTGACTATGAATTTGACTGACGCGTGATTCGCTAACGCCTAGTACTTCGCCAATCTCTTTCAAGTTTAGCTCTTCGTCATAATATAGCGACAATACGAGTTTTTCACGCTCAGGAAGGGAATCAATCGCGCCGACAAGTGCGCTCATGAAAGCATTTTTCTCAGCATGGATGCTTGGGCCAGGATCATCGCCCGAAAGCTGCTCTCCCGGTCCCTCTTCATCGTTTCCGGTGAGCGTTTCAAAACTGAACAGGCGGCTCTCAACAGAGTCTTTCAGAAGATCATGGTACTCGCCTACAGAGACACCCATCTCTTGAGCGATATCAGTATCAGACGCATCTCGCCCAGTGGCAGCCTCCACCTTTTGGATCGCTTCAGAGATACGGCGCCCATTACGATGCACAGAGCGCGGTGTCCAGTCACCCCGACGCACTTCATCAATAATTGAGCCACGAATGCGAATACCTGCATAAGTTTCAAAGCTCGCACCTTTGGAAGCATCATACTTCTTGGCAGCTTCCAATAAGCCGATCATGCCGGCTTGGATGAGGTCATCAACCACAACGCTCGCAGGCAAACGCGCCATGAGGTGGTGAGCAATGCGCTTTACCAGCGGCGCATGCTGCTCAATTAAATCCTGGCTTGAAGTAGTTTCTAGTGGGTTGTACATGGAACCCCTTCCCAGCCCCAAAAATTAAACACCTTGAACTAAACGCTCAACAAAGAATTCCAAATGCCCCCGTGGCACATTTTGAATAGGCCACGCATCAACTTTTGTCGCTAATTGGCGATAGGCCAAAGAGGCTTTTGACTTCGAAAAGGCTTTCAGAACAGGCACTTGCCGCTGAACAGACTTTCGAACATTCTCATCATAAGGTATTGAACCGACGTATTGAAGCGTAACATCAAGGAAGCGATCCGTCACAGTGAGCAGCTTATTGAACATATTTCGCCCCTCAGTGTCGGTGGCCACCATATTGGCAAGCACTCGGAAGCGCGTCATCCGGTAATCGCGATTAAGCAGCTTAATCAAACCATAGGCGTCCGTGATAGACGTAGGCTCATCGCACACAACCACCAGCACTTCCTGTGCTGCACGCACAAAGCTGACAACAGAGTCGGATATTCCAGCGGCCGTGTCGATCACCAAAACGTCGATTTCATCCGCCACTTCGTTGAAAGCATAGATCAATTCAGCATGTTCATGGGCACTCAGCGCTGTCATCTCTTGCGTTCCAGAGCACGCGGGAACAATTTTCATATTGTCAGAGACATCAATCATAACGTCACGCAAGGTGCACTCGCCGGCCAACACATCGCCAATGTTCCTTTTAGGACGCAGCCCCAACATAATATCAACGTTCGCCAACCCCAAATCAGCATCCATCAGCAGTGTTCTATGCCCCATCTGAGCCATAGCCATGGATAAGTTAACGGAAACATTGGTTTTACCCACCCCGCCCTTACCCCCGGTGACTGCGATAACTTTTACAGCGTGCTTACTATTCATGCGATATCTCTACGCTAGCCAGCCGATGGCAACGTAGAACCTCCTTCGGCAGCCAAACGAGCACGCTCCCGCTCGCGCTCTAACGTTTTTTGAGCCGTCACAACAGCGCGACTCACTAGTTCATTTCGTTGCGCGACCTCTATATCATCCGGCACTTTCTGGCCATCAGTCACGTAAGCGATTGGCAAACCACGCTCGATAGCAACGGTCAGCGCCTCACCCAAGCTTCCAGACTCGTCCATCTTACTCAGGACGCAGCCATTAAGACCCACACTGTGATAGTTGTCATAGGCATCTTCTAGCACCTGACGTTGACTCGAGCAGGACAACACCAATAGCTTTTTCAAGCGTACCGAAACGTCGTTAAGCATCTCTTTTTGCGCTTCACTCGGGCCTTCATGCTGGCTCATACCGGCGGTATCGATAAGCACAAGCCGTTTTCCTCGCAGCGACATTAACACCTCGTCCAAGGTGTGATTTTCATCCACAACACGCACCGGCACATCCAGAATACGCCCGAAGGTACGCAACTGCTCGTGAGCCGCGATGCGGTAGCAATCAGTTGTGACCAGCGCCAATCCGGCACTGCCATGCTGCAGCACATAGCGTGCTGCTAGCTTACCGATTGTCGTCGTTTTACCCACACCAGTTGGTCCAACAAAAGCGATCATGCCGCCACGATCGATGTAATCTTCACTCATCGTAGGAATCGCTTCGGTTAACTTTGACAACGTCACCCGCCACGCTTTAGCTACATCAAGATCAGACTCTAAACCACGCGTTAACTGCGTAATCACGTGCTCACCCAAACCAATTTTTTCAAAACGACGTGTCAGCTTTCCTACTAGCCCAGCAGCGGCCGTCTTCGCTGGAACAGACTCCTCTACCCAAACTTTACCTTGAGGCGAGCGCTCCTGCGCTTGCTGGGTTTCGAGTAACTGTTTGAGCTGGGCAATCTCTGCCTGCATAGAAACAATCGTTTCTTGGTTTGCAGCATGATGATCAAGCGGCTGAGCACTCAAGCCTGCAGCTGGTGTGACCTCATCAACTTCCGGTGCGGCCACAAAGGAATCATCAAGGCCATAACCCTCGTTAACATCCGCTTGAACCTGCTGCTTTTTCTGGCGCTCGCGCAGAGAAGAGAGGATGGTTTGCAAGTCCTCGTCATCTTCAGACTCGACCTGCATGTTGCGCGTCGGCTCCGGCTGATATAAGCCACCTGCCATACGCTCATTAGCTTCAGCTATTTTAAGGCGCGTGTTCTGCAGCTCCCGCGAAAGCGCTTCTTGCGATGAACCAGCGGTACTATCATTTCGTGCTTCCTGCCGTGCTTGATCGCGCTTAAACGCCGCCTGGGCTGCTTCAAACTCCTCCTCGTGAGCCGCAACAACCTCAACACCACCCGCCACACGATGGTTAGAAACGATCACTGCATCCGGACCGATCTCTTCACGAGCTCGCCGCATAGCCTGCCGCATATCCGGCGCAAAGATACGTTTCACCTTCATTTCGCTTCCCTCAAAAAGAGCACCTCAGCACCCCACCTATCCATTCTGACCACCGACTGTCGCTACGATAGTGATGCGCTTATTTTCCGGTATCTCTTGATACGACAAAACATGAATAACCTGCTCGCCGTAACGAACAAACTTAGCCATCAACGGCCTAACGGGTGCAGCGACTAGCAGAACCGCCGCATTTCCTAACATCTCTTGCTTCTTCGCAGCTTCAATCAAAGAGCTTTGCAGCCGCTCAGCCATACCCGGTTCTAATACCATGCCATCTTCGCCAGCCTGCTGACTCTGCTGTACAGAGCCCAATAACAACTGCTCTAACTGCGGATCCATAGTGATGACCGGCAGCTCTGGCTCTGAGCCATTGATGGTTTGCACAATCAAGCGCGATATCGCCACCCGTACCGCAGCCGTCAACACAACTGGATCTTGAGTTCGCGTGACCGCATCTGATAGCGCTTCCGCGATACTCCTGAAATCCTTCAGCGGAACATGTTCCATTAGCAAGCTTTGCAATACTTTCAGCAACGCACTAATCGACAACTTTCCGGGCACTAGCTCTTCTACGAGTTTAGGCGAACTTTTCGCCAGCATATCAAGAAGTTGCTGTACTTCCTCATGCCCCAGCAGTTCGTGTGCATGATTTTGTAATATCTGGTTTAAGTGCGTAGCAACCACCGTACTCGCATCAACCACGGTGTAGCCCAGTGTTTGCGCGTGTTCACGCTGTCCTGACTCAATCCAGGTAGCATCCAAACCAAAAGCGGGGTCTTTAACCTCCACACCTTTCAATGTGCCAAATACTTGACCTGGGTTAATCGCCAAATCTCGATCTGGGTAGATTTCAGCCTCGCCAGCTACTACCCCCATCAGCGTAATGCGGTAGGCGCCCGGCATGAGATCCAAGTTATCGCGAATATGCACAGAGGGCACAAGGAACCCCAAATCTTGAGATAACTTTTTGCGCACGCCCTTAATTCGGTTCAACAACTGCCCACCTTGCAACTTATCCACCATCGGAATCAGTCTATAACCGACCTCTAGGCCGATCATATCCACAGGCATTACATCATCCCAATCCAGCTCTTTAGCCTCTTCCGCCTGCTCAGCCGCCTGTTCTGTTTCGGCGGAAGCACGCTCCTCTTGAGCGGCTTGACGCTCCAAGCTCCGCTTGTGGAATAACCATGCTGCACCACCTGCCAATGCCGCCAGCGATAAGAACGCGACATGTGGCATACCCGGTACAATACCCATGATAAACAGGATGACAGCCGCGACAGTAAGCGCTTTGGGCGAACCAAACATCTGCGAGAAGATCTGCTTACCCATATCCTGCGAGGAGTTTTGTCGCGTCACCATAATAGCGGCAGCAGTGGATAACAACAGGGATGGAATCTGTGCAACCAGACCATCACCAATCGTCAATAAAGAGTAGTATTCGGCGGCCAGATCAAACGACAAGTTATGCTGCACCATACCGATCATCAAACCACCTAAGATATTGATGACAAGAATCAGGATACCCGCAACAGCATCACCACGCACAAACTTGGAAGCACCATCCATCGCACCGTAAAAGTCCGCCTCTTGTGTAACGTCTTGACGGCGCTCCTTTGCCTCTTCTTGGTTAATCAACCCTGCGTTTAAGTCGGCATCAATCGCCATCTGCTTACCAGGCATAGCATCTAGCGTAAAGCGAGCACTCACTTCGGAGATACGCCCAGCACCTTTGGTAACGACCACAAAGTTGATGATCACAAGGATCAAGAAGACCACGATACCCACGACGTAGTTGCCGCCGATAACAACCGAGCCAAACGCCTCGATCACCTTACCTGCAGCATCACCACCTTCGTGTCCATACAACAAGACAACCCGTGTTGAGGCGACGTTCAACGCCAGACGCATCAACGTAGCCACCAGCAAGATGGTCGGGAAAACAGCGAAATCCAATGGGCGCAACGAGTAAACACTCACAAGCAAAACCACGATAGAAAGCGCAATATTGAAGGTAAACAGAACGTCCAACAGAAATGGCGGAACGGGTAGCGTCACCATCGCCATAATGGCGAGCAGAAGCAGAGGCACACCCAAGTTTCCTTGGCTTAGCCCCTTCACGTTCGAAATGAGTGCAGCTCTATCCAACACAACCCCAAAAGCCAAAATATTGACACTAAAAAATAAATGACATTTATTTGACGGAATGACCGTCCACCTGTGGCGATTTTACGACTCAGCAGCTAATCCATGCAATATGTACGCCATTCAAGGATCCACTCGATAGTCATCCGGTATCTCGTACTCACGCTCATTCGGCAAGCGAGGCTTATCAGCTTGGCCTTGTGCCTCCTGATAGCGTCGTAGCTGAAACACATACGCCAACACTTGCGCGACCGCTTTATAAAGAGCTGCTGGAATTTCCTGATCTAACTCGGAGTTGTGGTAAAGAGCACGCGCTAACGCCGGTGCCGATAAGATCACCACATTATGCTCCTGCGCGATTTCACGGATTTTTAGCGCGACAAAGTCAGCCCCTTTTGCCACCACAATTGGCGCTCCGTCACCATCAGCAACATACTTGATCGCAACCGCATAGTGAGTCGGGTTGGTAATAACGACGTCCGCCGTCGGCACTTCTTGCATCATTTGGCGCTGGGCTATTTCACGCTGTAACTGACGAATACGCCCTTTTACCTCAGGTTTACCTTCGGTATTTTTCATCTCATCTTTCACTTCCTGCAGCGTCATTTTCAACTTCTGCGTGTAGTCATAGATCTGAAATGGCACATCAATTAAGGAGATCAGAATTAAGCTTGTGGAGATAATTAAAAATGCGATCCCCACAAGATGAAGCGACTCGGCAACCGCGCGGTTAACATCTTTGTTACCCAACGAAAACAGATCAGGCTGCAAATAGAGCAATACGCCAATCGCAAATGCAGCAACCAGCAAGAACTTCGCAAACGCCTTAATCAACTCGATAAGGGACTTTAACGAGAACATCCGCTTGATACCGGCTAACGGATCCATCCGATTGAGTTTAGGCTGGATAGCTTGCGTACTGAAATTCCACCCTCCCAAACCGATGGGCCCGAGAAGCGCAGCAAGCAACACAACGGCAAAAAATCCCGCCATCGCTAGAAAGCCATCAATAAGAGCATTGGTGAAGTGAGAGATCATTAAACGAGAGTCAAATAGCTCATCACGCCTAAGCGCAAGGTTATCCGATACAAGCGTCATCGCCGCCGTCGCGATCTGCGAGCCAAACATGAGCAAGGCACCCGCTGCAACCAACAAAAGAACGGTAGCGTTTAACTCTTTCGAGCGCGGAATATCGCCCTTCTCACGAGCATCCTGCAAGCGTTTGGGGGTGGGGTCTTCGGTCTTCTCCTGGCCGCTTTCCTCTGCCACTTACGCTCCTCCCATCAAACCAGCAAGACGCTCCAGCGCATCTGCCGCCAAAATCTCAAACTGCCCCAGAAAACCGGATAAGCTCATCCACGTAAAGAAAAGACCCAGCATCATCGTGAATGGAAAACCAATGGCAAAGATATTCAACTGCGGCGCCGCCTTAACCATAATACCGAAGGATAGATTCACCACCAGAAGGGCCACCACAATCGGCAACGACATCAACAACGCACCCGCGAACATCCATGAGCCCGACAGCGCCAACTGACTCATTTTCATGGCATCAAGACGCAACTCTGTCACCGGCATGATATCAAAGCTCTCTGCAAGCACGGTGATCATCACCAAGTGCCCATCCATTGCCAAGAACATCAATGTCGCCATCATCAGGTAGAATTGGCCAAGCACGACCACTGATACGCCATTAGCAGGATCCGTCATCGAGGCAAAACCCAAACCCATCTGGTTCGATATTAACTGACCACCCACCGTAAAGATCTGGAAGAAAACCTGCATGGCAAAACCTAGCGCCGAACCGATAAGCACCTGTTGAGCCACCAGTAGCATGGTATTGAGCTCGATACCGACCAGCACGGGCGGCATCTGCAGTACAGGCAAAATCACTAGCGTAATAGCAACGGCAGCGCCAAGGCGAATCTTCATCGAAACGATGCGGGTGCCAATGACGGGCATCGCCATCAGAAACGAAGCTACTCTAAAAAACGGGAGCAAAAAAGCACCAACCCAGCGCTCAATCTCGATCAGGCTGATCTCATACATACGCTAGCCGATCATGATAGGGATGGCTTCGAAAATCCTGTTAAACTCATCCGTCAATTTATTGACCATCCACGGCCCCATCCCCATGACGATTAACAAGATAACAATCAAACGCGGCAGAAAGCTCAAGGTTTGCTCGTTGATTTGTGTGGCCGCCTGAAAAATCGCAACCAATAAACCCACCAACAAACTTGGCAACACAATGACAGACACCAGCAGCACCACTAACCATAGTGCTTCACCGAACAGATCAAGGATTAACTGTGGTGTCATACCGCCTCCTATAGCCCGAAGCTCGCTGCCAGCGTACCGATAATCATCGCCCAACCATCCACCAGTACAAACAGCATGATTTTAAACGGCAATGAGATAATCACAGGCGACAGCATCATCATACCCATCGCCATTAAAACACTGGCTACCACTAAATCAATGACCAAGAACGGGATAAAGATCATAAAACCGATCTGGAAAGCTGTTTTTAACTCGCTGGTCACGAACGCTGGCACAAGCACAAAGAAAGGCACTTCACTGGCACTGGCAACCGGCGGCGAATCAGACAGACGCATAAATAGATTCAGGTCATTCTCACGCGTTTGGTGAATCATAAAATCATGCAGCGGCTCACTCGCGCGCTTCACCGCCTCTAGTGGCGCCAACTCTTCATTGATGTAAGGCTGCACTGCGCGCTGGTTAATCTCCTCAAGCACCGGGCTCATAATAAAGAAGGTCAAGAATAGCGATAGCCCCACCAACACTTGATTCGATGGCGTTTGCTGCAAGCCCAGCGCTTGGCGCAAAATCGCAAAAACAACGATGATGCGTGTAAAGGAGGTCATCATCATGACAATGGCTGGTAGGAACGTCAGCATCGTCATCAAGAACAGGATCTGCAGCGTTACACTATAGTTTGCTCCATCCTCGGTGTTCGTAACACTCACAGCCGGAATGCCAACATCAGCAGCAAAAGCTAACGGGGATAACAGGAATAGAGGCAGCCATAACAACCTGATCACGGCTTATCCTCCCGCTGCATCGCCTGTCTAAGGCTCACGGCAAACGTTTCTTTGGGAGTGTCTTGAGGGATGACCGGCTCATCATATGAGGCAAGATGGGAAATACTGCCTGCGGTTACGCCGAGCAACACTTGCTTCTCGCCAACCTGAACAAGCATGACACGCTCACGAGTACCTACAGCTAACGTGGCCACTACCTTCATTTGCTGATGCGCGGCATGCACGCCGTTAATCCGTTTAGCTAACCAAGCAAGCAAAAAGATAGCCGCCAACACAACACCTAGCGCCAGTATGACCTGAGCTATCGACGAGCCTGTCAAAACTTCCTGCCCTTTTGCAAGCGTTGGCTGCTCAGCAGCAAGAGCTGCTGTTGATCCCAAAGCCCCAAGTGAAGCAATGAAGCGCGTGAAAGCTCTCATCGCAAGCGTTTGATGCGTTCTTGCGGACTGATAACATCGGTTAGGCGAATACCGTAGCGATCATTCACAACCACCACCTCGCCATGTGCGATCAGCGTGCCGTTCACCATCACATCTAATGGCTCACCAGCGACGCGATCCAGCTCAACAACTGACCCCTGCGTTAGCTGCAACAGATTGCGGATAGAGATATCTGTATTACCCACTTCCATCGACAACGTCACAGGAATATCCAGAATGACATCTAGCTTTGGATCAGCAACTTGCTGGGAGTCATCTGTCAGTTCATCAAGATCAACAGACTCCGCTGCTGTCGTCTGCTCCGCCATCGCTGCTGCCCACTCATCAGCCATCGCTTCCTGATCGACATTTTCATCACTCATATGAACTCACTCAGACTCGTTTAGTCGTTATTAGATATTTGCTTGGTTACTTTTGCTGCTAGATTACCGCGAGATGTGCCCATTTTACACTGGAAAAGCGGTACTGAATTGGCTTTGAGTGTTAGATGCTCGGGGATCTCAATTGGGATGATGTCGCCCGCTTCAAACTCCATGATATCGCGCAATGTCATCTCGCGCTCAGCAACAGCCAAGTTGATCGCCAATGGTGCAAGCATAATATCGCGCTGCAATGCATGCTCCCAACGGGAATCTTTCTCGTCTTCGGCTGGCTGGAAGCCGGAAATCAGTACCTCGCGGATCGGCTCCAGCATGGAGTAAGGCATAGTGATATGAAATTCGCCCGAACCACCCTCAAGATCGACTTGAAAGGTACTCACCACCACAACCTCGCTGGGGCTGACGGCATTTGCCATCGCTGGGTTCATCTCATGGCCGATATACTCAAACTCAAGCCCCATCACCGGACGCCACGCCTCTTCTAAGTCAGTAAAAAAGAGGTTGAGCGCTTTGTGAACTAGGCGTGTTTCCGTCGGCGTAAAATCGCGCCCCTCAATCTTGGCATGACGCCCATCACCACCAAAGAAATTGTCCACCAACTTAAAAACGAGCTTGGCATCCATGATCACCAATGCAGTGCCCCGCAACGGCTGAACCTTCACAAGGTTCATACTCGTAGGAACATAAAGTGTATGGATATAGTCTCCGTACTTCATCACCTGCACACCATCAACGGTGACATCAGCGGGGCGACGTAGCAAATTAAAAAGGCTATTGCGAGTATGGCGTGCGAAGCGCTCATTGATCATTTCGAGCGTTGGCATGCGGCCACGAACGATTCGCTCATGGCTCGCTAGATCATAGGGACGAACCTCCCCCTCTTCGAGCTCTTCAGGTTCTTCAGAGGTCTCGACATCACCATCGTCTACACCGTGAAGAAGCGCATCGATCTCATCTTGAGAGAGAAGGTCTTTAACCGACATTACAACGTTATCCCAGCTGGGTTACTGCATCACGAAATTGGTAAACAGGATCATCTCGATGCCTGGCTTACCAATCTTCTCTTGCAAAATACTTTGCACAAGCTCAGTGGATGCGTCACGCAGTTGCTGCTTACCCTCAACACTTTGCAGGGTTTCAAACTGCTGACTTGCAAAAAGCGCATTTAACCGCGACACGATAAGCGGCATGTGTAAGGTCAGCGCATCGGCTACTGCCTGATCACGGCTTTTAGCCTCAACAAATGCTTGCATATAATGACGTTTGCCATCACTAGACTGGAGCGTTGCTACAAAAGAGGGCTTGCCTTCCAAGGTACGGACTTTGGTGTAAATCGCTGCTTGACGCACTGGCTCCGCTGGAACCTCAGCTGCCGCTTCCTCACTATTACCGCTCAAAAAGAAAAAGGCGCCGCCAGCACCAAGTGCCGCTACAAGAATTGCACCTAGAGCGATAAAGATGATCATCTTCTTTTTCGACTTACCGCCTTCAGTTGCTTCTTCTGCTGCCTGCTCTTCTGCCATGCTAAATCTCCTAACCTATTATCTCATTCATCCACGAACATACTAGGATAGTATAAATATAACATAGAGATAGCGCGAACTGAGTTACGCGTAATAGTCGACTAAATTCAGGTTTTGAGCGCGATTCATCGGTGCATTTTGGCCAGTGTCAGGTGCACCACTTCCTCCCTCGACATACTGGCCGCCAGATTCACCATTCTGCGCACCTCGATCCTGCGATGATGACTGATCTCCTACAGAAGATTCAGCAAGATCAAGCCCCTGCTCTGCCATCATTTCGCGCAAACGCGGAATGCTTTGCTCCACCGCATCACGCACATTCGCATGAGGAGAGGTAAAGCTAACGTTCACACCCTCTTGGGTGACTTGTAACTTAACCTGCAAACTCCCTAATTCAGGCGGATCCAACTGAATCGTCGCCGTTTGAACTTGCTGTCCGGCGGCCCAAACTACGCGTTCAGATACAGCCTGCTGCCACTGAGGATGTGTTGGCAACATCCCTTGCGGCATACGTGCTTGAACCTCAGCACTCGGCCTAACTAAGGTCGGCTGATGCGAGCTACCGAGCGTAAAGCTCTCTAACACTTTGCTAAGCCCTGTATCTTTGCTTGCAGGCTCGGCTGTTTTTGCGGCAGAGGTCGACTCGCGTTCAGCGACCAACAGCTCTGGCGCTGCAGTATTTTGAGGGCCCTGTGGCTGGTTATTGATAATGCCAGACTGAGTAGGGCGATGAATGGATTGTTCTGGCCGATTATCAGTGGTCGGCTTTGCTACCACGTCTTGCTGCGCAGTCGCTGAACTCGCTACATTAACGCGATCCGTTTGCGAGCGCTCGGTGCGGCTCGCATCTTTACCTGATTCCCTTCCTGCTTCACGTGGTGGCAAAGGTGTTGCGACAACTGATTGTGGGGCAGAAGTACCCGCTACTGATGCCGTTTCGTTTACAGGTGATTTAGCCGCTTGCGCCTCAGCAGCAGTGCCCTGTTCGTGTACAGCAGACTCATCACCACGAGTGTCTGGTTCCGTATTTTGGGCTATATCTTGCTTAGCAGGCGCTGTACTTGCTTGTTCGGTAGTTTGTGCGCTAGGTGCACTCTTTGGCGCTGTATCAACAACGTCGCGCTCCTGAGCCACAGGACTCTCAACAGACACCTCTGCTCTGATGCTTGGCTCTGCCTGATCAGGCGCTACCTTAGCGGTCGTTGGAGTTGGCGCGACAGTAGCTGCTGCGATAGGTGCCGGCTTCTTGTCCGGCTGAAGCTGATCAGCGGACGCTTGTATCGGCTGTCCCTTCGGCTCGATAGCTCGCGTCGCTGGCAAAACAGGTACGTCCTTTGAAAGATCAGGCTCTTGCGGCGTAACGGATTGCTCATCTGATCCGCGACCCGCCGTTTCAACCGTTCTGCGCACGTCTTGCGCTTGAGGGCCTGTTACTGCGCTATCTTTTGCAGACTCAGATGACTGAGAGGACGGCACCTGGGTGGTGGGCGACACTCCCTGCGAGGAACTATCCGCTACCGCCGTTTGCACCACACCATCTGTGACTGGGCTAGAGGGCCGACTGGGCTGCTCGCCTGAGCGCTCTAACTGCGCAGCAAAGGCCGCAATGGCCGCCAACAGCTCCTCACTAAGCGGGAGTGTCGCCCCCTCTTCTGGCGCCACATCGGCACTCAACGGGGCAGCCTGCGGCAAAAGCTCGCCACCTTCAGGCAATAGATTTCCGCCGACAAGCTGACTTTTAAGCTCCGCCAACGCTTCAGGTGTGACAGCATTCGGAGCAAAACCGAGTTGTGACATGATCTGGCCAAACTGCGGCGTAGCGCCCTGCGCACCCCCTGCGCCGAGTAACAGCTGATTAAACGTCTGGCCGCCTTGTCCACTAGACAACTGCAAAAGCGAGCTAATTTGATTGAGCTGAGGAGTCATATAGCCACCCGTTGAGTTTTATTCTACTCAGGGACAGCAAAAACAAGGCCAATTTAGAGAAAGGCTGGTTTAGCGCGTTGATTAAGCTCATCCAGCTGTTTTTGGAATGCCTTGTCCGCAGCCTGCTCTTCTTCAGTTTTGGCCTTCTCGATCAGGGCATCAATCCCCTTGTGTCGAGCATACTGCTGGGCCCAATACTGTTTAACCTGTGCGAGCTGCTCCTCGTGTACCACCATGGTCTTTTTGTGCTGTCCGATAGTGGCCGCCAGTTTTCCGAGAAAGGCTTGATAGTTTTGAATCTGATCCGGCGCTAGCCCGCGCGCCAAGGCAAGCTGGTATTCCTGCTGATACTGCGCCAGATAGGACTCCAGCTGCTCAAGTTGAACCTTGTCGTTTTCCACACGCTGCAGCTGCTCGCTTAAAAAGCGCTCCGCCTCAGCTTTTTTACGCTCAGCAAGGTCGAGTACCACGCCTAAACGTTTTGATCGTTTCATCCATTACCTCGTGCAGGCGGTTCAGCAGGCTGCAACGCCATGGCCATCAATTGCAGACTTTGCTCTATGTTCATCGCCTCATGCAACCCTTGCTGCAAAAACTGCCGCAGTGTCGGCATACGCTCAATCGCAAAGTCGGTATCAGGGTCACTGCCTCGCACGTAAGCCCCCACAGCGATGAGGTCAGCATTTTGCTGATATTTAGAGAACAGCTGCTTAAAACGCATCGCAGCCGCCAAGTGCTCCGATGGTACCACTTGCGGCATCGCACGGCTGATCGAAGCCTCTATGTCGATAGCGGGATAGTGCCCTTGCTCCGCTAGACGACGTGATAACACAATATGACCATCCAAGATGGCACGCGCCGAATCGGCCACAGGGTCTTGTTGATCATCGCCTTCCGTCAGCACCGTATAGAATGCGGTTATTGAACCCTGCCCCGTTGCATCGTTTCCGGCTCGCTCAACCAACTTTGGTAACTTAGCAAATACCGACGGTGGATAACCTTTGGTGGCAGGGGGCTCGCCAATGGCAAGCGCAATCTCACGCTGTGCTTGTGCATAACGTGTTAGGGAGTCCATGAGTAGTAGAACACTTTTACCCTGAGCACGAAAATACTCGGCTATCCGTGTTGTCAGCTGCGATGCTCGTAAACGCATAAGCGGCGAGTCATCAGCCGGCGAGGCAACCACCACAGAGCGCGCCAACCCTTCTGGGCCTAAGTTGTGCTCAATAAACTCCTTTACCTCCCGGCCACGCTCACCGATCAGACCCACGATCGTGATATCCGCTTCTGTTGCTCGGGTCATCATCCCAAGCAATACCGACTTACCCACACCACTACCGGCAAAAAGACCTAAGCGCTGACCTTTGCCGACAGTCAGTAACGAGTTAATCGCGCGAATGCCCACATCTAATGTGGTGTCGATAGGGTGGCGTTCCAACGGATTAATCACTTCGCCCGCTAGCGATGCGGAGTCGCTGCAGTTGAGAGGCCCGCGTCCATCTAGTGGCTCTCCTACACCATTCAGAATGCGCCCGAGTAAGTTATCCCCAAGAGGTACATTGCGCTCAGCCCCAAGCGGCGTCACTTTAGCGCCTGCCGACAGCCCCTCAACAGGCTGCAATGGCATCAAATAGATACGATCTCCAGAGAAACCGACGACCTCAGCCTCAATGTTTTGAGTGTCCGAAACATGGATAAGGCAGTTATCGCCCACAGCAACCTGTAAGCCTACCGCCTCAATCGTCAGACCAATAAGGCGCGTGATTTTGCCTTCTATAGTAGGTGTAGGAGTTTTAAGCGGAGCTTGCCGAACCTGCTGGATAATCTCATTCAGGTTGCGATGATGTTTCATCTTGCGTACCTTGCGCTGGGTTGTGCAGAGCGCCTTGTAAGCGCTGACGGACCTGCCCAACTACGTTAGCAAAACGCTGCTCAATACAGTAGTCAACAACACTGGTATCGGTCGCGACTTTACAACCGCCAGCTGCAATCGAGGCATCAGCCGCAACAGTCACGCGGGTAGGTTGCTGCTCAGCGAAGCGCTGTGCAATCTCATAGTCTTCAGATGCAACATACACCATCAACTGCCCAGATGCCTCAGGAAGGGCTGCAACCGCCTCACTAATAGCGAGCTGTATCGTTTGCGGTTCGCTCGATATTTGGTGGCCCACAACCGCCTGAGCAACCTCAATCGCCATCTCAGTAACTAACGTTGCTAGCAACGCTTCTTGCGCTTGCAGTGGGGTATCTAGAGTGGCGAGCAATGCCTGTACTCGTTGAATTTGCGCATCTATGCGCTGCTGACCATCGCTAAGACCCTGTGTCTGCCCCGCCTCTTGGCCTTGTTGAAACCCCGCATCGTAGCCCGCTTTCTTACCCTCTTCAAAACCCTCTTCACGAGCTTGTTCACGGATACTCTCAAGCTCAGCTAAGGTCACCTTTTCTGCAACGATCTCTTCTTCAACAACCGATACGGGGTCGGGGGTATCAACAGTCTTTGCGTGCAGACCAACGCCGCTATGGCGGCCAACCTCTGGCAATTGCCATATCTCTGTTGTGACCTGCACATCAGACGCTTTAATTCGTACAGGGAGCTTTTCCCCAAAGACATTCCTAGCCATCTATACAGCCCTAGAGCATATCATCGCCGCCACCCAGCATGATTTCACCATCATCCGCCAAGCGTCGCGCCGTCGCCAGAATCTCTTTTTGCGCCTCTTCCACTTCACTAACACGTACCGGACCTTTCGCTTCAAGGTCGTCTTTAAGCAGCTCCGCAGCACGTTTAGACATATTGCGATAGATCTTATCCTGCAGCGCACTATCAGCACCTTTCAGGGCAAGCAGAAGCACATCTGTGGAGATCTCCCGCAGTATCACCTGAATACCCCGATCATCCACATCGATAAGATTATCAAATACGAACATCAGATCTTGAATCTGATTCGCAAGTCCTTCATCCACTTCACGAATATTCTCCATCAACTCAGCTTCAATTGAGCTTTCGATGAAGTTCATAATCTCAGACGCTTGCTTCACACCACCCAACACACGGGACTGCCCAGAACGAGAGCTGGTGAACTGTACTTCGAGCATATCGTTCAACTCTTGCAGCGCCTGAGGCTGTATTCGATCCAGTGCAGCAACCCGCATCATAATATCGAGCCGCACTTTGTCATCGAAAAACGCCAATACACTGGCAGCCTGATCTGGCTCGAGATAAGAAACCACCACAGCTTGGATCTGGGGGTGCTCAA
Organism: Neptunomonas sp. XY-337; assembly: GCF_004959845.1. NCBI lineage: Bacteria > Pseudomonadati > Pseudomonadota > Gammaproteobacteria > Oceanospirillales > Oceanospirillaceae > Neptunomonas > Neptunomonas sp. XY-337. The sequence continues at coordinate 296,190 of NZ_SPLL01000003.1, forward strand.
AGCGAATCGTTTCTGCAATCTGACGCGGCTCCATCCAGCGCATCGTATCAAGGCCGGAGGTGTTGGTGGTTGCAAGGATTCGATCAAGCAAAGTCTTCGCCTTCTCTTCACCAAGCGCTTGGTTCAACATAGCGCGAATATAGCGATCGTTATTGATACCAATACCAGTTTGATCGCTGACAAGGTGCATAAAATCCGACACCACACCCTCGACACGCGATTGAGGGACATTATCAAGCTGAGTCATGGCTTCGCCGATAAGCTGGACCTCTTTAGGCCCGAGGTGTTTAAGGACTTCAGCTGCATCCTCTTCACCTAAGCTGATCATCAAGATCGCAGCTTTTTCAATGTCCGTTAGCTCTTCATCGCTCATCGTCACCAATCCACTGTTTTACCGCTTGCGCGACACGCGCTGGGTCTTCAGCAATCATGCTGCGCACAGCGTTGAGCTGATATTCAAAGCTTTCATTCGGGGTGGGCATCATGCCATCACCGCCAGTACCAAACGTCACCTTATCAGAGGCAAGCTCGCCGCTATCCAAACCCTCTAGTTCAGCAGCAACCCCTCCAGAACCATCAGCATCGCCATCGACTGGCGTTCCACCCGCCGCAGCTAAGCTTTTCATAATAGGCCGCAATACTGCGAAGATCAGGATAATCACTAGCAAGAAAGCACCCACTTTCTTTGCAATATCCCAAACGAAAGGCTCCATCCAGATTGGTACATCTTCATCTGTGATCGGCTGCTCGGGAACAAATGGAGAATTAATGACGTTAACGCTATCGCCACGCGCAGCCATATAACCGACGGCATCCTGTACGAGAATTCGTAGGCGCTGTAGCTCATTTTCAGTCCAAGGAGTTTTAACAGAATCCCCAGATGCTGCATCCACAGACACTAAATCATCAACCACCACGGCGACGGTGATTCGTTCAACTTTACCGCTCTGGTGTTTCGTGTAAGAGATAGAGCGGTCTAACTCAAAGTTGCGTGTCGCTTGCTTTTTCGAGCTGCCGGGCACAGGAGCGTTAGGCGCCGCCGCACCCTCACCGGCAACTTCAGGCACGGCAGTAGGACCTGGCGGCTGGTTCGATAGTGCGCCGGGAATTCCCTGAGCAGCCGCAACCCCAACACGGTTCTCATCTACAGTTTGCTCACTGCGTAACGCCGGCAGATCGGGGTTATACAACTCATCGGTTTGCTCAACGGAGGTGAAGTCCACATCCGCTGAGACCTCAGCGCGGAAACGCCCTTGCCCAACAACCGGTAGCAAAATACTGTTTACACGGTTTAACAGCGTCTCTTCGACTTTACGAGCATACTCAAACTGCTTGGCAGCCAGCACCACATCTTCATCTTCATCGCGCGTGTTAAGCAGATGACCACGCTGGTTGACGACAGTCACGTCTTTAACATCCAGCGCTGGAATTGAAGATGCGACGAGGCTAGCAATAGCAGCTACCTGTGTACGCTCAAGCTTACGTCCCGAGAAAAGCTCTAAAAAAACTGAAGCACTCGCCGGCTTCTGATCTCTGACAAAAACAGTTTCCTTCGGTATCGCAAGGTGTACCCGAGCACTACGTACTGCAACCATACTAGAGATAGTACGCGCTAACTCACCCTCTAACCCACGCCGGTAGCGGGCATTCTCCATAAACTGACTCACACCCAAGCTTTGCTCTTTGTCGAGCAGTTCAAAGCCCACGGTTTTATCAGCAGTGAAACCTTCGGATGCCAGTTTTAAACGGGCCTGATGAACATACGCTTCGGGCACCAAGACCGCACGCGCATCACCTTCAAATTTATAAGGAATGTTATAGAGCTTGAGCTGTTCGATGACTTCATTCGCATCGACAAACTCAAGATTGGAGAAAAGCACACGATAATCAGGAGCTTTAGACCAGAGCACAACAGCAAAACCGATCGCGATGCTGGCGGCCAATCCTACCATCAAGCCAAACTGGCGCAGAATAGTGAGCTTGCTAAAGCCCTCCATTAAACTTCCGGGCCCTGTTTGAACAGTGACAGTATTGTTATCCATAGCTGCTGTTTTTAATTCTTATCAGCCTTATACAGGCATTTTCATGATGTCTTCGTACGCTGTAACCAAACGGTTGCGAACCTGAGTCATAGCCTCAAAAGAGACCGATGCTTTCTGCAATTGAACCATAACCTGTGTAAGCTCAACGCTAGGATCGCCCTGCTCATATGCAGTCGCCATACGCGATGCCGTCTGTTGCGTTTCGTGAACCTTATCCACCGCGGTCTTTAAAAGCGTGCCGAACCCTTCCGTCTTTTCTACAGGCTGAGGCGCCATATTAGGAGTCAATTTATTGACATCCATAACACCTTGCTGTGCATCTGCTTTCATTGCACGCATCTGCATAAGAACACTATTGATATCAGCACGTTCGATCATAGCTAACCCAAGAATCGTCGGTTTATTGGCATTATAAGTAACTTTGCTTTGTAAACAAGCGTCAGAAAAACCTTTATCGTCATTATTATGGCGGTAAGAGCGGCGTTTTATCTTTCGCACCTATATAGAAAGCAAAAAGCGAGCCAAAAGCTCGCCTTTCTAAACCGACTAACAAGATACCTCAGGTGGATCTCCGTACTTCAAGCGCACATACATCAACGCAACCGTAATCGCATCTCCTAATGCAGTATGACGCTCCAACATGGGGATATCTAAGTGTTTCGAGATTGTGTCGAAACGCAGATCAATATTGCCCCCAACCGAGCGCCACTTGATAATGTCATGGTAAACATGAGATAGCTCGATTGCCTTGGAAGGTAAACCGAATCCGTAGCGCGGGCGGATAAATTTATCCAGCATGCGGATATCATAGTTAACGTAATAGCCCAGAATCGGCCGATTCCCTACAAAGTCCAGCACCTGGTTCAGCGCTTCCTCTAGCTCAATACCGTCGGCTAGGTCTTGAGCTCTTATCTTATGGACTTTAATTGACTCACCCGTAAGCGTTTTAGGTGGTTTCAACTTGATATCCAAGCGCTCACTCGTAAGCACTTTATTACCTTTAACCCGTACTGCGCCGATCGAAATAATATCGGCGTTTTTTACATCCAAGCCCGTCGTTTCACAATCAAGAGAAACCACTTCATCCCCTTGATACGGCTCGAAAAGATGAGCATAAGGTCCAGTCTTATGCTCTAACTTCTCTTTCATTCTTCTTATTGTGCGAGGAATTATCATTACCTGCCCCCTAAGTGGTATTTCAACTCAAGATGCTTCTTAAAGCCTTTAACGATATGAAACGCATCCCGTAAAAGGTCACGCTCCATCTTATTCAATGATTGCAGGTCGAGGGTATTAGGCGTTAGATCAACACCCGCTTCCTGTTCATCAGCGCGTTTAATTTGCTGGCGCAAACGCAGTTGGATGAACAGGCCTAAAGCTTCGGTTAAGTCCTTCGCATGGCGCTCTTCGATAACGCCTGCTTCCGCTAATGCTTCAAGACGCTTAAAGGTGTTTGTCGCCAATATACGATGTTCCAGCGCAATTGTTCTTACACCATGGACAATCGGAAAAATGCCACCTTTCTTCACATCCAATTGGCCTTTGTCCTTTAGGTTGCCGAAGAAAGTCAGCGGTGTATCAAAGTCCAATGCAACTTTCGCGAAGTGAGAGAAAAACAGGTCGTTATTTTTTAAAGACTTAAAGAACCAGTTACGCCCCGCTTTAAAGAGTGCTGGATTACCTGCAACAGGCTTAGCATCCACAGCAATCGCAAGGTTCATTTGGTCCTGCTCTTCCCAGCTCGATGACCAATCCGAAAGTTTTTGCGTCCAATCCCCCAATGAGTTCACCCATTCAGGATTTGATACCATGATATCTCCCGGACATTTCGGATAACCAAACTCTATAAGCTGCTTACTGAAGCGCTGCATCACTTCATGCATTTCTGGCCAAGCTAAGCCATCACGATAGATAAGCGCGTTGTCCTGATCTGTCTTCATGATCTGCTCACCGCGTCCCTCAGACCCCATCACGATCAAGCACACATGAGGCTGAATATCGGGTGGCACCATCAAATCAAATAGCTTGGCCATAATACGACCGTTCATCGCTGCGAGCAGATCCATCGCAAAACGCGTTTTTACACCGTGCGACACCAGCGACTTGATCAGCTTGTTTAAACCTTGCGCCGCCTGATGCAACCCCTCAACAGACTTAGCTCGCTCAATACGCAGGCCAATGACATGTGAATGGCTGGAGAAGAAACTCAACACATCTGTCAACTCGACAATACCGACCAACTCTTGACTCTTAATAACCACGATTCGCTCGATTTTCTGCTGCGTCATCATGATCAGAGCGTTAAACAGGTAATCATCCGGATCGATCGATATCAAACGGTACGAGGCAATCTCAGCCACATCAGCATCTAGAGGCAGTGAGTTGATTACCACAGCATCCAACAGGTCTGTACCTGTCACCATTCCGTAGCGCGAACCACGCTTTACCAAGACACAGTCAACATGTTTCTCGCGCATCATCTTGGTGGTCTCTGCCACAGATGTCCCTTCAACGACAATAAGGGGCTCTCGAATAACACCTTCACAGACCCTAGCGAGCATAAACTCCGCCATATCTTGGTCTTCGCTGTGTTGTTCCATGATTTCCGCTTTCGCCGCTAAATTTTGCGTGAAGTAGTCAGCAAAAAGGGAATTTGTTGCTACAAGGTCCAGTACGGTTTTAGTCGGAATAATGTGGCAAATAGTCTCCTCTACAGCGGTAAAGTCATGGATCGCTTTACCTTTAATAGCGGACCATCCACCGAAGTAATCCTCTTCTTGGTACTGCACGAAGACATGCTCTTGGCCATCATCTTCACCATCTACCGCCTCACTTTCAGAAACGAGGCCCTTGTAAATTACATACACCCCTTCTGGCACAGAGCCGGCCGCCATCAGCACCTCTCCCTTTTGGAAGTAGCCAATATCAAGGTTTTGCCGCAGCATGCTCTGCTCCTCCTCAGTAAGAAGGCTAAACGGCAAATTGTTCATATTAAATGAAGAAGGCATACGTGAATCTCCTTATACAAACAAAAAGGGCACACCATGTTTGGTATGCCCTTTTACTATCAAGATAGATATATCTTAGTGAGCGTGAGCTTCACCCGCACCACGAGGGATACGTAGGTCTTCTACGATATCCTGAATCTCTTGTGGTGGTGGAGGCGTCATGCCCGCTACAACGATCGCTACGATGAAGTGCAAGATCATACCAACAGTACCGAAACCACCTGGAGAGATACCCAAGAAGTATTCGTCTGCTGTACCGCCACCCCATACGAAGTACCACATGTAAGCAACAGTTGAGATCAAACCAACCAGCATACCTGCGATTGCACCTTGCGTGTTCATGCGCTTGTAGAAGATACCTAGCATGATTGTCGGGAATACCGATGCACATGCGATACCGAATGCTAGCGCGACTACTTGAGCCACGAAGCCCGGCGGATTAATACCGAAGTAACCCGCGATACAGATCGCAACAACCGCAGCAAGACGAGCGTACATGAGCTCTTGCTTATCGGTGATGTTCGGATTGATTGTCTTCTTCATCAAGTCATGCGAGATGGCTGTTGAAATTACCAACAGAAGACCCGCAGCAGTCGAAAGAGCGGCTGCTACAGCACCGGCTGCAACCAGCGCCACAACCCAAGCAGGCAACTGAGCGATATCTGGGTTAGCCAGTACCATGATGTCACGGTCTACGTATACTTCGTTAGCAAACGGCTGTTTCGCAGCGTCAAATTCAGCACCCGCTTTTGCGTTGCTTGCAACACGCTGGCCAAACTCACCACGCTCTTCAGTCAGCGCAGGCTTACCACCTTTACCGTCGAATGCAGCACCAGCAGCATACTGGATTTTGCCATCGCCGTTACGGTCATTCCACGCTAGCAGACCCGCATTTTCCCAGTTCTTGAACCAGTGGTCTTCGCCTAGATCAGCGTATGCTGTACCAGCGTTGTCAGCACCATTAAGTGTTTGGATCAGGTTTACACGACCGAAACCAGCAACACCAGGCACCGCAGTGTAAAGCAGAGCGATAAAGATAAGCGCGTAACCTGCAGATGTACGTGCATCTTTAACACGCGGTACCGTGAAGAAACGTACGATTACGTGAGGCAGACCTGCTGTACCACACATCAAAGCAATCGTTAGGAAGAAGATATCAACCGTCGATTTCTTACCTGCTGTGTACTGCGCAAAACCTAAGTCAGTAGATAACTGGTCCAGCGTCGCAAGTACAGATTGGCCGCTTTCTAGTGTTGCACCCAAACCGATTTGCGGCAGGAAGTGACCTGTTACCTGAGCAGACAAGAAGAATGCAGGAACAGTGAAAGCAAGGATAAGAACACAGTACTGAGCTACCTGTGTATAAGTGATACCTTTCATACCACCCAACACCGCGTAGAAGAATACGATGGCCATACCCACAACAACACCCGTGTTGATATCAACGTGGAGGTAGCGAGAGAATACGATACCTACACCACGCATCTGTCCAGCAACATAAGTGAAGGAGATAACAATCGTACAGATAACTGCAATTGTACGAGCAGTGTTGGAGTAGTAACGGTCACCTACGAAGTCAGGCACAGTGAACTTACCGAACTTACGTAGATAAGGCGCTAGTAGCAACGCCAACAGAACGTAACCACCTGTCCAGCCCATCAAGTAAGCTGAACCATCACGACCAATGAAAGAGATCAAACCTGCTAGAGAGATAAACGAAGCGGCAGACATCCAGTCAGCGGCTGTCGCCATACCGTTTGCGATTGGTGGTACACCACCGCCTGCTACATAGAACTCTTTTGTCGAGCCCGCACGAGCCCAAACAGCGATACCTATATAAAGGAGGAAAGAGCCCCCGATAAATAGGTAAGATAACATATCAACACTCATATTAGCGCCGTCCTTAAAAGTTATTATATTTATTCGTGAACGTCATATTTTTCGTCAAGTTTGTTCATGCTGAACACATATGCCCAGATCAAACCAACGAAGACAAAGATTGAACCCTGCTGCCCAAACCAGAAGCCCAATGGAAAACCAAAGAACTGGATCTGATCAAGCTGGTCGACAAATAGAATCCCACAGCCGTAAGACACTACAAACCAGATAGCGAGGTAAGTTACGATAATGCGCAAATTTTCGCCCCAATAGGCTTTTGCGTTTTCACTACTAATTGACATGGCACTTTCCCTTAATTTTTTTTATCGGAATTGTGATTAAGTAGACAAGCTGAATCTATCAAAGACTTTCTGCAAACAAAGCCCCGACTTTAGTCGGTACAACCATCGCTTTTTTAACCCCTAATCCCACGCAGCACGCAATAGTAAAGGGCTAAAGAAGCAAGCGCTAAAGTCCTTATCGAACAACAGTTTATACAAAGGTATAAGAAACGATTCGGCTCGCTTATTGGTTGAGGTAAACTAATATTTAAGTCACTCAAATTAAAATAAAGGTTTACCCTTATGTTGTCGGGCTGGTCAGTCATCCTCATATCGCTTCTTTACGTTGGCTTATTGTTTGCCATTGCTTATTACGGCGATAAAACTAGCCGCGGCAGAAGCTACGCTAACAACCCTTTTATCTACTCTCTTTCTTTGGCTGTATATTGTTCTTCTTGGACCTTTTATGGTGCGGTAGGGCGTGCCACTAATTCCGGCTGGGAGTTTTTAGCAACCTATATCGGCCCTGTCGTTGTTTATATTTTTGCATGGCAAGTGATTGAGAAAATAATACTCATCAGCAAGCAGCAAAATATTACGAGTATTTCAGACTTTGTTTCATCCCGTTACGGGAAAAGCCAATCTCTCGCAGTACTGATTACTGTTATTGCGGTTATGGGAACGATTCCCTATATCGCTATGCAACTCAAAGCGGTTGCCATTAGTTATAATGCACTCGCTCCTGGGGCCACAGAAGCACTCAGTAAGGGAAGTGATACTGCGCTTTTTGTAGCTATTTTAATGGCGATCTTCGCTATCCTTTTTGGTACCCGACATATTGACGCCACAGAGCACCATGAAGGCTTGGTACTGGCTGTTGCGTTCGAATCGATCATAAAACTCAGCGCATTTCTCGCCGTTGGCCTATTCGTGTCAACTGAGGTTTTCGATGGCGTCAACGATGCCGTGCAGCACACCATCCAACAGCTTTACACCGAGAATAAATACCATAACTTCCTCGGGGGGAGCTTTCTCATCGAGGTCATGCTCGCCTGCATGGCTGTTATCTGTTTACCAAGACAGTTCCATGTCACTGTTGTGGAAAACACCAAACTGTCCAATTTACGCACAGCACGCTGGGTGTTTCCTTTTTATATGATCCTGATGGGCGCACTGGTATTGCCTATCGCATCAGCCGGTACGCTTTACTTTGCCGGTGTGGATATTGATGCCGACACGTTCGTTTTAATGCTGCCATTAGCCGCAGGCTCTGAAAAGCTGGCTACATTTGCGTTTATTGGCGGCTTATCTGCGGCGACCAGCATGGTTATCGTGGCCAGCCTAACGCTTTCGACGATGGTATGTAATGACATCGTGATGCCGCTGCTCTTCCGCATTCGTAGCCTGCGCCTAGCCGAAACGAATGACCTTGGCGCCTTACTATTAAAAGTTCGCCGCTTTACCATTATTACGCTGCTACTACTGGCCTACTTCTACTATCGAATTCTGGGCAATCAAGGTCCGCTAGCCTCGTTTGGCTTGCTGGCTTTTGTCGCGGCAGCTCAGTTTGTACCCGCGATTATCGGCGGCATCTTTTGGAAAAAAGGTAATCGCCAAGGCGTCCTCGTGGGCATGTGGGTCGGCTTTCTCTTGTGGATCTATACGCTGGTACTTCCCACAATGATCGATGGCGGAATCATCGATCCCTCATTCCTTAAGGTGGGCATTTTCGCAAGCGGCATCTTAAACCCGACAGCCTTGCTCGGCCTATCGGGGTTAGACCCACTGACCCATGGCGTTGTATGGAGCTTGTCGGCCAATGTGATGCTGTATGTACTTATCTCCCGATACACCAACCAGAGACTCGTTGATCGGCTGCAAGCCAGCGCATTCGTTGATGTTTATAACCAGAATTTGAACGAGCCCTCTCGCCATCAAGGCACTGTGACAGTGGGTGACCTCCAAATGCTCACAGAGCGCTTTCTCGGACTAAGCAGAACCCAACATGCTTTCACTGGCTACGCCATTCAACGCGATGAAGAGCCCCCACTTTCTGGTGACAAAGCGACTCCCGAGCTTATCTCCTTTACCGAACGCCTACTAGCTGGCGTCATTGGCGCCTCATCGGCGCGTATCGTCCTTGCATCCACCATACGAGGCAAAGAGATGCAGATAGGCGATATTGTCTCCATCGTAGATGAAGCATCGCAAGCATTGCGCTTCAATCGCTCTTTATTGCAGTCCACGATTGAGAACATTGGCCTTGGCATCAGCGTCGTCGATCAACAGATGCGACTAGTCGCTTGGAATCGCAACTATGTTGAGATGTTCAACTATCCAGACGGTTTGATATGCGTCGGCCGATCGATTGAAGAGATCTTTCGTTACAACGCGCTAAAAGGCGAATACGGCCCCGGAAATCCAGACGATCAGGTAGAGAAACGCCTGCAAAGCATTCGCTCAGCCAAGCAGCACAGTTACGAGCGCTATCGCCCAGATGGCAGTGTTCTAGAAGTGCGCGGCAACCCCATGCCCAATGGCGGCTACATCAATACCTACATGGATATCACGCAACACAAACAAGTCGAGGAAGCGTTGCGAGAGAGCGAGCAAAATATCCGCATTTACACGGACAACGTACCGGTGTTGATCGCTTACCTAGATACGGAACAACACTACTTATTCGTCAACAAAGCCTATGCAGATGCATTTAACATGAGCCGCTATCAGGTGGTCGGAATGCACGCTAAAAAAGTGCTAAGCGAGGCCGAGTTTACTAAGCGCAGCCCTTATATACAGGCGGTACTCCAAGGCAAGCGCCAAAAATTTGAGACCGATCTGCCCTCAACAGACCCCGATATTCAACGCTTTGCCGAGGTAACCTACATTCCGCATATTGGCGAGTTCGGCGAAATACTCGGCTACTTCACGCTTTATCAAGACATTACGGAGCGACGTGAGGCTGAAGTGGCACTGCAAGTCACCAATGAGACTCTGGAGCACCGAGTCAAAGAGCGCACACATGCACTATCTGTTGTGAATAAAGAGCTGCGTAAAGAAAACACCATTCGTGCACTCATGGAGGATGAGCTGCGCCAAGCGAAAAGCGATGCAGACGCCGCCAATATTGGCAAAACACGCTTTTTGGCAGCAGCAAGCCACGATTTACTCCAACCACTCAATGCTGCACGGCTGTTTACTTCTGCACTGGCTCAACAAAGCCATGACTCACCAGATACAAAACAGCTCGTTGAAAATCTCGACGGCTCTCTAAAGGCAGCAGAGGAGCTCATCACCACCATACTGGATATCTCCAAGCTCGATGCTGGGGCGCTTGAACCAGTTATCAGCCACTTTGCACTGAGCAACCTATTCTCCAACCTCAGCGCCGAGTTCACCGCGCTCGCTCAAGAGAAAGGGCTAGGGTTCCGTTACGTAGAATCTGAACAATACGTTGTCTCTGACCAAAAACTACTCCGCCGAATATTACAAAACTTCCTATCAAATGCTGTGCGCTATACCCAAGGTGGACGTATTTTGCTCGGCTGCAGACGCATAGACTCCGCCCTTCGTATCGAAGTGTGGGATACCGGCGTCGGTATTCCAGAAGATCGCCTTGCGGAAGTATTCGAGGAGTTCCGGCGCATAGACAACCCAAAACACTCACAAGTACAAGGGCTGGGGCTCGGACTGGCGATTACTGAACGGATTGCTAAGATGCTGGGGCATCGCGTCAATGTGCGCTCGTGGGTTGGTACGGGTACCGTGTTCAGCGTAGAGGTGCCGCTAGGCGATAAGACAAAAGCGGTTAGCGCTAAGCCTGAGCAGCGTGGCTGGATTCGCAGTAAAGCGCTTAATGGAACCCGGGCACTGGTGATTGATAACGAGCCCAAGATCCTCGAAGGTATGTGCGCACTGCTACAAGGTTGGGGCTGTGAAACCGCTACCGCACTATCAATCAGCGATGCTCTTGAAAATTACCGAAACGGAGCGCCACCACCAGATATTGTGCTGGCCGATTACCATCTCGGTGAAACAGATACCGGCATCATGGCATTAAAAGCGCTTTACGAGTGCTGGGAGCAAGAAGTTCCTGCGCTTGTGATTACTGCAGATAGAACAGAAGCAGTAAAAGAGGAGGTTGATACCTTTGGTGCTCAACTGCTAACCAAACCTATTAAGCCAGCGGCACTGAGAGCGATGATCAACAAGCTGATCGCAACCAGTAAGTCGTAATCAGCAGTCATAAAAAAGGGCCTTAACGGCCCTTTTTTGTTTTGTCTTTTTAGTCGAGCTCAGTGCGCGCTGGGTCAACACTGAGTTTTTGCGCAGCAATAACGGCCTGAGTTCTGCTATGAACCCCTAACTTTCTCAAGATCGCTGTCACGTGTGCTTTGATCGTCGCTTCAGAAACGTTGAGTTCATATGCGATCTGCTTGTTGAGCAAACCTTCTGTTAGCATCGTCAAGACGCGGAATTGCTGAGGCGTTAACGATGCAAGAGCGGCAGCGAACTTACGCTCCTCCTCTGTGACATCATCTTCGGTGCTCTCAGTGATTTCACGTGGAAGCCACTCTTCGCCCTCAAGTACTGCAACAATCGCTTCAGAGATCACTTCAAGTGGTGCCGATTTCGGTATAAAGCCAGATGCACCGTAATCCATTGCGCGTTGCATCACGCTGACCTCTTCGCTGCCCGAAACAACGATAACCGGCATACCGGGGTTTTGTCCCCGCAGGAATACCAGTCCAGTAAAGCCATTCGTGCCCGGCATATGCAGATCTAACAACACAAGATCAGCATCACTGTGTTCAACAACCGCCTCTTGTACTGCCGCCAGCGAGTCGGCTTCCACTATTTCAACGCCTTCAATGGCTTGACCAACAGCTTGGCGTAACGCTGCTCGGAACAAAGGATGGTCGTCAGCGATTATGATCTTATTTGCTAGTTGCATGCTGTATCCCCCAGGTGAACCCACACCCAAAACTCTATGGTTCTTTTTTGAATGCTTCGATAATACCATCTCTTTAAACGCAAAACTCCCCCTAAGCTTGCGCTATAGGGGGAGTTTTCGACGAATTGACTGTAGCTAAACGATTATATTAGCTATTTTCGATTCATGCGATTCTCGATCAGGTCGTCAACCACCGTTGGATCAGCCAACGTAGATGTATCACCCAACGCACCAAAATCATCTTCGGCAATCTTACGCAGGATACGGCGCATGATCTTACCGGAGCGTGTTTTCGGCATACCTGGCGCAAACTGGATAAGGTCTGGTGACGCGATAGGACCGATCTCACCACGCACATGGTTGCGTAGTTCCTTCATCAGCTCATCCGACTGCTCGAAGCCAGCTTGTAGCGTTACGTATACATAGATACCTTGGCCCTTCACATCATGCGGGTAGCCCACTACTGCCGCTTCGGCAACCGCCGGGTGAGCAACCAATGCTGACTCAACCTCGGCTGTACCCATACGGTGGCCAGAAACGTTGATAACATCATCAACACGCCCTGTGATCCAATAGTAGCCATCCTCATCGCGACGTGCACCGTCACCCGTGGTGTAAACGCCTTTAAATGTTGAGAAGTACGTTTGAATGAAGCGCTCGTGGTCCCCCCAAATAGAGCGCGCTTGCGATGGCCAAGAGTCTGTAATAACTAAGTTACCATCAGTAGCACCCTCAAGCGCTTTGCCTTCATTGTCGAACAGCGCTGGCTGTACGCCAAAGAATGGACGCGTAGCAGAACCCGGTTTCGCAGCCGTTGCACCTGGTAACGGAACGATCATCACCCCCCCCGTTTCGGTTTGCCACCATGTGTCAACGATTGGGCATTTCTCGTCACCGATAATACGGTGGTACCACTCCCACGCTTCTGGGTTAATTGGCTCGCCCACAGAACCCAAAATACGCAACGAAGACAGATCTGCATCACCCAGAACATCTTCACCTTGCTGCATCAGCGCACGAATAGCCGTTGGCGCTGTATAGAATTGATTGACCTTATGTTTTTCGATAACACGGCCAAAACGGCTGTTGTCAGGATAGCTTGGAACACCTTCAAACATCAGAGTTGTTGCGCCGTTAGCCAACGGGCCGTAAACGATGTAACTGTGACCGGTGACCCAACCCACATCCGCTGTACACCAGTAGATATCACCCTCTTTGTAGTCAAAAACATACTCATGCGTCATGGATGCGTAAACCATGTAACCGCCAGTCGTGTGTTTTAGACCTTTTGGTGCGCCAGTAGAACCTGACGTGTACAGAATAAATAGCGGCGCTTCTGCGTCTAACTCAGTTGCAGGACAGTCTGCAGATGCATCCGCAACGAGATCTTCGTACCACTTATCACGTGCACCATCCCATGCCACATCTTGATCAACGCGCTTAACGACGATAACACTTTGACAACAAGCCGCAGCACCTGCATGTTCCAGCGCTTTGTCTACGTTTTCTTTAAGTGGCACAACTTTACCGCCACGTAGCGAGTAGTTGGACGTAACAACAACTTTAGAGTTAGCGCCTTCCACGCGTGCTGCTAACGCCTCTGGAGAGAAACCACCGAATACCACTGAATGCACGGCGCCGATACGCGCACACGCGAGCATTGCAATAGCTGCTTCTGGAATCATCGGCATGTAGAGCGTGACAACATCACCTTGTTCAACACCTTGACCTTTCAAGGCGTTTGCGAACTTACAAACACGCTCATGCAACTGACGATATGTGATGTTCTCCGACTCGCTTGGGTCGTCGCCTTCCCAGATAATCGCTACTTGATCTCCGCGGGTCTCAAGGTGGCGATCCAAACAGTTGTATGCAGCGTTTAGCGTCCCATCTTCGAACCAACGGATATCAACGTTGTGTGGATCGAAGGTTGTGTTCTTTACTTTCGTGTAGGGTTTGAACCAATCGATTCGCTTTCCGTGCTCTCCCCAAAATGCATCAGGATCATTGACCGACTGCTCATACATGACTTCATACTTCGCGCTGTCGATGTGCGCGCCTGCTGCGATCTCTGGATAGACTGGATATACCTTTTCACTCATGGTGATGCCCTTAGCTTGCTTGTTTTAATTATTTGCCCGTTTTACCCACTAGCGCATTGTTATTATTTTTTCGCTGCAGATTAGTAAGGAATGATCAGCCTTTGTTATACCCAACGGGCTGCTTTGCTCTGAATTAGACATTGGTCTATCGGGCTTTAGACCCACTACTAAAAGACCATTAAATCTATGTTTTACAAACCGTTTTTCGTCACATTCTACCTTTTGAGTAGGGCATCCAGATCCAAGCCAGCTTCACGAATTTTTGCAAGTTTATAACGCAAGGTTCGCGGACTAATAGCGAGCTTTTCAGCCGCCTCTTTTCGGCTACCACCCGTCTCTTTTAGCGCATCAATAATCAACTGAAACTCATGCTCACGTAGATCGTTTTCAAGCGCCCCAGCCGCTTTTTCATCAACATCAGCGGGCGTTACGGCAGGCTCCATACGCAGCGTCATATTGCCCTCTTCGATAAAGAGGTCCTCAGCATAGATCTCAGGGCCCGTCTGTAGAATAAGGGCGCGCTGCAACACATTGTCCAGCTCCCGCACGTTACCTGGCCATGTATGGTCGGTTAATTTAGTTTTTGCTGTATCGGAAAGCGCCACGACGGGGCGCTGCATTTTCGAACAGAGGCGCTGTAATATCGCTTCGCTTAGCGGCACAATATCCGCAGGCCGCTCACGCAGTGGCGACCAGTGCAATGGGAAAACATTCAAGCGGTAATAGAGATCCTCGCGAAATGCGCCTTCACTCACATACTGGCGCAGCTCACGGTTCGTTGTGGCAAGCACACGCACATCCAGCTTAATCGGCGCTTTGCCTCCAACACGCTCCACCTCCTGCTCTTGCAGCACGCGCAGAAGCTTCGCTTGCAGCCCTAAATCCATCTCCGTGACTTCGTCCAGCAGTAAGGTACCGCCATTCGCCTGCTCGAACTTGCCGGGTTGGCTTGCAATAGCACCGGTAAATGCACCCTTCTCGTGCCCAAACAGCATCGCTTCAAGCATGTTCTCAGGGATCGCAGCACAGTTGATCGCAATGAAAGGCTGTTCAGCTCGGCTGGAGTGATTGTGTATATAGCGCGCTAATACCTCTTTACCGGTCCCAGATTCACCAGCAATCAGCACCGTCGAATCTGTCGCGGCGACGCGCCTTGCTAGCTCAAGTAATTGGATACTCTGCTCATCGCTGGCAACCGGAGCTTGCTGTTCTGCTACCTCGCCCCGCGCAAAGCGCTCGACCGCTGCAATCAAGACATCCGGCTCAAAAGGCTTCATCAGATAATCGGCCGCACCACTGCGAATGGCATCAACCGCCTTACTCACTTGCCCAAACGCCGTCATCAACAAAACAGGCAGCAACGGGTACTTTTGCCGAATAACCCCTAGCAAGGCATGACCATCCATACCAGGCATGTTGACGTCGGTAATGACGATATCAAAGCTGGCGCGCGCCAGTGCTTCACATGCGGCTTCACCATGCTCAGCCTCACTGACCGACATACCAGACAGCTCTAAGGTATCCACCAGCGCTTCACGTAGTTCGCTATCGTCTTCAACCACGAGGACACGGATAGACATCATTCATTTTCCTTTTCTAAATCGCTAATAAGTGGCAAACACACCGTTGCAATTGTGCCTTCCCCTGCCACCGAAGAGAGCTCGAAACGGCCGTTATGGGCTTGAGCAACGACATTGGCAACGGCTAAGCCAAGCCCCGTGCCGTGGGACTTGGTCGTGACAAAAGGTTCTGTGGCTTTCTGGCATTGCTCAGGCGTCATACCTGGGCCATGATCGACCACACGCAAGCACACCATCTCTTGACAGACTTCCGCCAAAATCACCAGCTCTGCACCTTTGCCGCACGCCTGTAGCGCGTTGTTGATCAAGTTAAGTAGTGCGCCGAGCAACATCTCCAGATTGCACTGCAACCAAGCACTTTCAGTTCGATCATCGAACTCACAGTCGGCATCAAACTCGGCAAGTGGCACATCCAACATCTCATCAATAGAGCGCAATAGCTGAGCAACACTAATACGGTCCTCTAACTGCATCTCGCCGCGCGCAAAGACCAGCATGTCTCGCACTTGCTGCTCAAGGTGCGCAAGGCGTGAGGATACTTTAGCGGCAAACTTCTTACGCTGTGCATCTGTAATCGCGTCGCGCTCTAGGTGGCTTGCATAGAGTGTTGCAGCCGCCAGTGGCGTGCGAATTTGGTGGGCCAACGATGCCATCATGCGCCCCATCTCCGATAATCGCTGATACTGCGACAGACGGCCTTGCAATAAGCGTGTCTCAGTTTGATCGGTCAGCAGTACTAGCTGCCCAGCTTCATCCTGCATGGCAGATGTCAGCAAGCTCACTCGCCGACCATCACGCAGCGAGATCTCGTGCCCATCATCATTCTTGGGCGCGAATGAGCGATTGATGACCTGCATCCATAGCTCGCCAATCAAGGGCTTACCCAGTAGCGCTTCAGCAGCAGGGTTCGCGAGCGCCACTCGCCCTTGATTACCAATAACGATGACACCCGCAGGCATCACCTTCAGCACTTGGGCCATTCGCCTAGCAAACATACTCTCGAGTGCGCTCTGCTCGGCAAGCTGATCTCGCAGCTCTGTCAGCTCAACATCTTTATCAGCTAGGGCTTGTTTGAGCGCCTCAACTTCACTCATCATCGCCTCGCTGGATACCATATTTTTTCATCTTCTCAACTAATGTTGTGCGCCGTACGCCGAGTAGCTTGGCCGCTCGGGCAACAACCTGATTAGTGCGCTGTAAAGCGACCCGAATATAGTCTTGCTCGATACTCTCAAGCTGCGCTTTCAGGTCAATCCCATCTTCCGGCAACATCAAATCGTTTCGACTTAGATAGGGTTGCTCAGTCGTTGGAGGCTCCGCAACGACGCTGGAGCTCATCGGAAAGTCACCAAGGTCTAAACCAGCACGATACTTATCCGGAAGGTCTAAAAGGTTTACCTCCTCATCAGGGTGCATAATCGCCAAACGTTCAACAAGGTTGGCAAGCTCACGCACATTTCCCGGCCAATCATATTGATCCAGTGCCATACGCGCTGGCCCCGAGAGTATCAGCTGCCCTAGACCCACTTGCTGAGCCTGATTCGCGAGGTAGTCTGTCAGCCGTGCGACGTCACCCTCCCGCTCGCGCAGCGGTGGCGTCTCTATGGGATAAACATTGAGACGATAGAAAAGGTCCTCGCGGAACTTACCCTCTGCAATCATCTGCTCTAAATTTTTATGGGTTGCCGCGATCACACGAACATCCACATGCACCGTTTTGGAACCACCCACACGTTCAAAGCAGCGCTCCTGAAGCACACGTAACAGCTTAACCTGCATCGCCATCGGCATATCACCGATCTCATCTAAAAATAGCGTGCCGTTGTTGGCCATCTCAAAACGCCCAGCACGAGCCGAGACGGCGCCAGTGAAAGCGCCCTTTTCATGGCCAAATAACTCGCTCTCGAGAAGTTCAGGAGGAATGGCACCGCAATTAACGGGTACAAAGGGTTCACCGTTACGTGGCGATAGTTCATGTAAGCTACGCGCAACCAGTTCTTTTCCCGTACCCGACTCACCGGTGATCAGCACACTCGCGTCCCGCTCGACAACACGCCCCATAACGAGCTTAAGATGCTTCATGGCAGCGCTCTCGCCCACTAGAAGCGGGAAGCTAGGTTCCTCCAAGGCACGGTGGCTAGCACCAAAGCGCTCCGCTTGCGAAAGTAGCTCTGCTAGCACACGCTCTGAAAGCGGCTCTTCGAGCACGCTGAGAATTTGCGCGTTTGCCGCAGCCGAGAGCAACTCAGCCTCGTCCCAGCCATCTAACAGGCATAAAGGCACTGCTGGCATCTGATCACGAAACCGTGACACCAATTTATCGAGGGATACCGGTAGGGCACTTTTACCAATAAAGGCTAAAGTGCAGGGGTTCGGCTGAGAAGTTTGAAACCAGTCAACGAAACTGGAGACCTCGTGAGAGACGCCCAAAAAGCTAAATACAGCGGCCAAGTTTTGCCGCCTTTGCTCCTCGTCATCTACGAGTAAAACATGTGAATTAGCTGCCATTTCCGTACTCTATCGCACGTCATTTTTTTGACATACTAGCAAAGAAACGTGATTTAACAAGCAGACTTGGAACTTTTATGCCAAAAAAATGGCACATCATTAATACTTATCAACAGCCAACAAAAAACCCGAGGCGCTGCTCGGGTTCTTGATAGTGGGTTTAAGACTTAGGACTCAGGGACTTCCATCTGTACCCAGCCGGATTTTACCTGCAAAATAAGATCCATCGCTTCTTGAACCTTCTCAGCATCATTATCACGGTTAGCCTGCAACAACGCGCGAACAACATAGTCGTAAAGCAGATCTAAGTTGGCTGCAATGTCCTCACCCTTTTCATGATCCAGGAAGTCTTTCAAGCCAAGAACAATATCATTTGCTTTATTTAGATGTGTGGTGCGCTCATTAATATCATCACGTTCTATCGCTCCCTTGGCCTTCGCCATCGCCGTTAATGCACCGTCAAATAACATGGTAATCAGCTCATGAGGGGAAGCTGTTTCGACTGACGCCCGCACATCAACGTTCTGATATTGTTTTAGGGCACTTAAATTAACAGACATGTTTTACTCCAAGTAGCGTTGCTCTCAAGATTATGAGGACTTCGCCGTAAAAGGTAATCGATCAGTTAGGCCGTTTAACGAGTCTGATGTTGTGTTTAGACTCGCAACAACCCGTTCCATCGCTAGGTATTGTTGAGTTAGACGAGTTTGGTAGATCGTCATACGTCGATCAAGGTTCTCTTGATCGGTTGCTAGTCCTTTAATTTGTCGGTTGATGTTCTCCTCGCGGCTATTGATGGCTCCGTTATCACCCAAGAAGCCGTCGATCAGCCGATTGAGCTCACTGGATAGTCCGCGCGAGAATGTAAATGAGAAATCCCCCGTCATCCCCTCTTTCACGGCAAAGTTAAGCCCGTAAGGGTCGCTATCAATCTTTGCCAATAAGATTTCACCGGCACCGAATGCCGGCTCACCATTAATTGTGCCTTGCACATCGTTACCAATGACCGAACTTGAAGTCTCGCTGAGGCCGGTATTAGTGGCAAACTCAGCACCCGCTGTTTCAAAGACAACTTTTGATGAACTGCCATAAGTACGAGAGACTAGCTGTATCTGGCCGCCATCAACGACGACATCAACAAAGTTACCCGCATCTTTGAGCGCCTTATCATTGTTAATCAACGACTGTAGCTCAACCCGTAACTCTTCTGCCGTATTGAACGTACCAGACAACTCAAGCACGCCGCTCGTCGTGCCATCTACCGCGATAGAGAAAGTATTATCCCCAGCGCCTGTCGTAAACGCAGCAAAGGGAATATCACTCCTGACGGTGCCTTTCGTTGGCGGCGCGGTCACTGTGCCAGTATAGCTGCCGGGTACAGTGTTCCCAGCGTAATTACCGATGGTGACATCCACCTGATTGGTAGACGAGGAGGTTTGCGGTGCAAAAATATTCTGTAGGACAGCAAAGTTATCGCTCACTGCATTCGAGAAATCATCGGTCAGCTCCAGTGTTCCATCCAACTGGGTACGAATACCGATACTCGACAAAGAGTTTGAACCATCTACCCCAGCCACAGCACCCGTCATCATCGAACGCAACTGTGCTATGACGGCCTTTGCCGCACCATCTGTGGATAAATTCCCTGCTGTTGTCTCGTTGGTCTCTTCGTCTGTTGTCAGCCCCGTTAGGTTTTTCGCTGTCTCGTAAAGCGAGTTATACGCCGTCACGAAATCACGAATCGCTTGTTCAGCGGTCCCCTTGTCTTGGCTGATCGAGAATGTGAACGTCTCACCAGGTTCAGCTTTGTTCAATGTAAAACTTAACCCAGGAATGACATCATCAATCTCATTACTCTCCCGGAAAACGGTTAAGCCATTGATTGTAATCTCAGCATCCCGAGCTTGCTGTGTTTGGGTTACATTCGCGTGATTCGAAGCATTGTAAGAGAAGATATCGAGCTGGCTATTGTCGTTCGTGACTTCTAGCGCATTCGCCTTACCAGACGGGCCCGATAGAAGCAGCTGATGTTCGCCATCAACTAACAATACAGACGCTTGCACATTAGAATCGGCAGCGTTAATTTTATCCGCCAAATCTTGCAGCGAGTCCTCTGCGACAACTTCTATTGTTAGAGATTTCTGCGCTTCATTTTCGGTGAAGGACTGCGGGTTATTGCTGCCATCATAGGCCCATTCACCCAGCTTTATTGTTAGGTTGCCCGCCACATTCATTGCAGCATTGGCATCTGCAAACGAAGCATTCACAGCCAAAGACTGCGATTGTGCTGTTGATTCAACACCGAGTTGGTAAGTACCAACCTGAGCGTTAGCGTCTAACGAGTTAGGCGTCACCGTGCCGGTTTCAGGGAAGGCCACGGAACGCGCATTGAACGTATCGTTATTACTGAGTGGCGCTAGTGCGTTTTGAAACTCGGACAAGCTACTTTTCAGTAAGCCATATGCCGAAATTTGTGATTGCAGCTTCTCTTTTTGGGAGTCGATACGATTTTGTTGCGGCGCCTTCTCAACTTCAACTAGCTGACTGACCAGTTTTTTAGTGTCGATACCCGAGCCACCGCCCAGTGCCGAAATAATATTAGTATCCATAAGCCCTCCCTAAGAAGCTAAAACGTACTAGGCTTTGTCGTTAAAGATTAGCCCAAGCATCCCTTCAATGTGCTTCGCAAGCTTCAGCGTTTCCTCAGAAGGGAACTGGCGGATGACCTCTTCCGTTTGGGTATCCATCACCTTAACAATAAGGTTATCAGTATCCTTATCCACAGAGAAATTCAAGTTACGCTGCTGCCCTTGCATGAAATCATTCAGCTTATCGACCACATCTTGAACCTCTTCAGCTGTTAGCTTTTGAGCTTCCTGGGCCTCTGCCGCTTGCGATTGCTTTTCTGCTATCGCGGCTTGCTGGTTCTGATTAACCTGCTGGGTATTGGCCGGTTGGGTAGTAGTCGACACCATACTTGTGGCGTTCATTGATTCGACTGACATTGTTTACCTCCTTAACCAAAAATCCCCCACCGAAGGTGGTGAGGGATTTACAACTGGCTGTTTAATCCAGAGAAATATTACTGAAGTAGTGACAGTACCTGCTGAGGCGCCGCATTTGCTTGCGCCAACATCGAAGTACCTGCCTGTTGTAGAACCTGCGCACGACTTAGGTTAGCAGATTCTGCTGCGAAGTCTGCATCTTCGATACGTGAACGTGCAGCTGATACGTTTTCAGCAACGTTAGACAAGTTACTGATTGTGAAGTCCAGACGGTTGTTAACCGCACCCAGATCACCACGTGTTTCGTTAATAGTTTCTAGTGCGTTATCGATGATGCCGATCGCTTTTTGCGCACCCGCAGCTGTCGAGATATCGATGCTATTTACTGCTGCGCCGAACTTGCCTCCCGATGTTGTGTTTGCATCCAGAAGACCTGTTGCATTCGCACCATCAGTTGTGACATCAACACTAATAGGGGCGCCGCTGTCTGATGTCAGCTTCACACCACCGTCTGTGTCTTGGACATCAGTACCCGCTGCAAGACCTGCACCGAGGACACCGGCCAGTTCAGCACCGTTATCGCTAGCACCTGATGCGTCACCGAACGTGATAGAAGCGACATCACCTTCTAGGCGTAATAGATCACCTTCAAGAACAGCTGTCACACCTGTCTCATCCGACTTCGCGTTAATTTGTGTCACTGTAGTCGAGATCTTGGCATCAGCACCCGCAGCGATAGTCACACCGTTAAGAGTGAATGCCGCAGCAGTACCCGCACCAGTGGAGTTTGTCGCTGTGTCAATCTCTACCGATGTGAAAGCGTTTGCAGTAACACCTGTCTGGTCACTGACCTTGTTGATTGCGGCGATATTGTCAGAAAGTTTCGCACTCTCAGCGGCGCCAACGTCAACACCGTTGATGCTCAGATCACCCACTGCTAGAGCTGTCGAACCATCCCAAGCACCACCTTCAATCACACCACCCACGTTGTTCTCGCGGAAACCTAGCGACTTAAGGTCAGCCGTTGTACCAGTACTACCACGCTCGATAATAATGTCGCTGCCATCTTCTGATGCAAGTGAGATAGATGCAGTGTTAACCACACCATCAGCGCCTGCACCCAAGCCTAATACGTCATCACCAGTATTTGCAGCAGCACCCGCACCTGTCAGCTCTAGACTAGTTACATTTTCTGCGCTAACAACGAGCTTACCGCCATCATCTAGCGATGCAGAGATCAAGCCACCACCCTCAGTGTTCAGCTTATCTACGACCTCTTCCATGCTCTCTGTACCAGTGATACTGAAAGATAGTGTTTCGCCATCTAGCTTAACCACGTCAACAGTTAAGCTATCAGTACCTTCAACTAGGACACCTGTACCCGCTTTATCTGCTTCAACTTCGCTGTATGTAGAAGCAGTAACACCACGTACGTTCGTGTTGATCTTCTCAACCAGCTCACCCAGTGAATCTGTACCGCCAGTCCAAGTCTCACCAATCGCCAGTACAGACTGACCATTGATCGTTACAGAGTTGTTTGTCAGCGCAGTTGTATCAGCCGCTAGAGTGTTCTCGGCACCTAATACGTCACCACTAGTAGAACCTAGACCCAGTGTTTTAGAGTCCATCGCCTGAATTTCCAAACCGATAGTTTGGTTCGCTTCAGAACCTACTTGCAGATCAACCTTACCCAACGAACCATCAAGGATGTTCTGGCCGTTAAACGCTGTTGTTTCAGAGATACGGTCCAGCTCAGCAACCAGCTGCTTAACCTCTGCGTTCAACGTAGAACGGTTACCGCTGTCGTAAGTACCGTTGGCAGACTGAATAGACAGTTCACGCATACGTTGCAGAATGTTAGTCGACTCGTCCAGCGCACCTTCAGCTGTTTGAATCAAAGAGATACCGTCGTTCGCGTTACGCATCGCTTGGTTAAGACCATTAACCTGAGATGTCATACGGTTGGCGATCGAAAGGCCCGCAGCATCGTCTGCAGCAGAGTTGATTCGCTTACCACTGGAAAGACGTTCCATCGCAGTGTTCAGCTCGTTAGAAGACGCCTGCAAGTTACGCTGTGCGTTAAGCGACATGATGTTTGAATTGATTACCATTGCCATGAGATTCTCTCCTCATATCAACCAGGTGCGACTGGCTGTTTTATGTTCACTTCCGGTTTTGTCTCTAATTGCTACCGGTTATGATTTGTTTATCGACCAAATTTTCAGATGCTTTAATTTTATTTTTCTCTGGCAGATTACTGCCTCGGTACTTAAAGTTATCGACTATTGCAATAGTTCCTTTAGCAAATATCTGACTTTTACGAGAGGTGGTCCAAGTGCATGATTTAGTTAAAGAAGCGCTGGCTCTAAGCCAAAAGATTCGCGCAGCTGTAGAAGAAAAAACATGGGATGAGGTAGAAGAGATGCTTGCTCAACGAGAGGCTATCTTAGCTCAAGCCGCCACAGCAACACCTCCCTCTTCAGAACAGGAAAGCTTGGCCGTTGATAAAGCGTTGAATGACATTCGCCAACTAGACAGCGAGAACGTAGAGTTCATCCGTGCGCGCCAAGAGGAGTTGCGCAAAGAGCAACAAGCAGCGAATAAGGGAAAGCAGATGGCCAAAGCTTACCAGCAACTTTAACGCTGGTAAGCCAAAGCGCTGTTGTTAATTGATGTAGTTAAACAAAGAGAGCGACGCAACCCGGCCAAATGTCGCTTGCGACGCTTGCAGCGTTGCTTCCGCAAAACGGAACTCAGTGATCGCCTCGGCCATATCAGTATCCACAAGACGCGAAATAGCGGTTTTGGTGAAAAGCTCAAAATCGATATTGGATTCCGCAATCTTCTCCAGCGTACTTAAACGAGAACCCAAGGTCGTACGGGCTTCGTTGTTACGATCTTGCGCTTGTTGCACACCATTCAATGCCGTTGCTACCGCTTCAGACAGCTCTGCTTTGCTTTCAGGGCCATCAACAGGCTGCTCCAGCACTTTGGCCAGATCAACAGCAACATCGAGAATATTTTGGCGCTCGCGCTCGATATTTAGCGTGATCTCATTCCCGTTCACGCCATTGCTCGGCTCGTGCAGTTCGAACGTTAAGCCGAACATGTTAACCGCCAGCGGCGTGGTACTAAGGTCACCTGCTGGAATATTTTGCAGTGGAGTACCATCGGTATCCGCTACCGGATTACCTGCGGCATCCAAAACACTGTATTCAAAGACGTTGGGCTGCGGCTCATCCACACGAATCGTGATATCCCCAACGCCCTCTGTGGCTTGTAGGAACTGCTCTTCAAGCGCCGTACTGCTGAAACTCGCTTCGCGGATAAACGGCTGGGTGTTGGTGGCATTTGCTTCAGCAATCGCAACCCCAGTCATATTTATTTCAAGCGGGCCCTCGACTGCTTCGAACAGGTATTGCCCCGAATCATTCGATGCGATGTAAAGGTCACCCCCTACTTGAATCGAGCGCTGCCCGTCGTCACCGCGATAGGCAAAACGGTTGTTCGCTAACTCCTCATAAGGTTTTGTACTGCCTTTACTACCGGCAAAGATATATTCACCTTCCGAGTCTTGCGTGTTCATAAGCCCCGCAACATAGTCAGTCAGCTCGTATAGCTCGTTGGCAATCCCTTTACGGTCTTGATCCGTTAGCGTGGCTTCGTTACCGGCTTTTAGTGCCAGTTCGTTGATGCGGTCCATCGCGATATTAATATCGTCAAGGAGTGAATCTTCTAGCTGTAGACGGCGTTTAGTGACATTGATGTTGTCGTCAAACTTTTCGTACTGAGCTAATTCGCGCTCGAGCTTCACCACTTGCGCTGCCGCAACAGGATCATCAGAGGGTGTTAGCAAGCGCTTACCCGTGTTGATCTCATTTTGCTTGTCAGCCAGCGTTGCTTGGGTTCGCTGCATCTGATCAATGGTTTGCAGATATTGCTGCTGTGTTGAAATTCGCATCATCTACTCCCGTTATATGCTGCTTAGCAAGGTATCGAATACCGTTTGCGACGTGCTGATCAACTGTGCCGAAGCTTGATACGCCATCTGATACTGCACCAATTTAGCCGCTTCTTCGTCTAAGTTAACGCCAGAAACACCCGCTTTCGCGCTGGTGGTTGAATCAAGGACCGACTTATTCGCCTCGACGGTGATGTTATTGGTCGCTGTGCGCGTTCCCACCCGCTCAACTAAACTGCCGTACAGATCTTGATAAGAACCATCGTTGAAGACATCGGCGTTTTGCAAGTCAGATAGCTCAATCGCATTGCGGTTGTCTGAAACACCGTCTTTGTTAAACGTGAACGAGAAACGATCACCCGCCTCTGGTTCATTTGAGATGGTCACCGAGTAACCATCCAGCGCGATTTCACCACCGGGCACATAGGCGCGGTTAGACTGCACAACACCGTCGATGCTCAGCAAAGTTGGATTGTCTGGGTTACTCATATCATAAAGATTGTAGGTCGTCGGCTGACCACCATTGAAAACAATATCCACCGGCGGCGTCAGCGTTGCAGGCTGTGCGAAAGCAAGCGCATCAGGGTTAGTGACCTTCGCCGTTGCGACCCCCGTACCTTGGTTAGTGTTGTCCGATGTAATGCGAATAGGAGAAGCCAACGCCAGCTGTTTACCATCTTGGATCTCTAGCCCTAAATCCTCGGCACCTGTGCGCACTGGTTGAATCAGGTAACGATCTCCACGCACCAACTGCTGGGTGGTATCGATGACAACTTTAAACCCATCCACCGCAAACGCGAGCGTGCCGCGATCTGGGTCGAGGTAGTACTCACCTTGATCAAGCGCGGCAATATTAGAGGTCGTATCACTCGCAAGCGAGGCAACGTTGTTGCTGCCATCCACCAACACAGCAGGGCTGGTGCCACCAATAAGCGCACCGCCGGGTGAACTAATAGAGAAGCTATCAACGCTGCTGTCGGCCTCCGCTTGCGCATTCGTTAAATAACCAACAACCGTGCCGGTATCGCTACCGGCTAGATCCGCCTGCACATTCACTGGGCCACCAGCAACCAAACTTCCATTCGCTGCATAGTTCTGAATGCCGATGATATCGGCGTTCGCGCCGCCACTGGCATCAACGGTAATGTTTCCGCCGGTCCGGTCCAGCAGTTTAACGCCGCCGTCTGCTTCACTTAACTGTAAGTTGCTAAAGTCGGTGCCGTTGGCGCTTGTTTCAGCAGCCAGCGCGGCATTAATTGCCGTCGCTACATTGTCATTGCTGGTAGCACCGGTGGGTAAGTTCACTGTAATTGTTTGCGTGGTGCCGGTCGCATCATTGATCTTAAGATCAAAGCTCACGCCATCACCACCAGCCTCAGTAACACCGCTGATATTGATAGCAGTCTCGGCAGTGACGCCGGATAGACCAGGCTGGCTGTTCATAAAATCAGCCATGCCTTGTGCAGAGTTCACCACCGTAGCCCCACCGGCAATACCATTTACGACCGGTGTTAAGGGTGCCGAGGGCACAGTGGAGCCATCGCCATCCACGACCGGCGCTGTATTGCCGCCCCAGTTTAATAGATTGGCATCTATGGTGCGATCAGCCCCAACATCCTGAAGCTGATTAATCGTGAACTGTTTACCATCACTGTTACGGATCAGCGTGATCTGGCGGTCGTTTTCATAGATCAGTTCATAATCGGACGCCTCTAACTGACCTACATCTTGAATCTCAACCCGCATTTGGGAAATAACGCTTTGGTTATTCGCGTCAGCATGAATACGCCCCCGCTGAACACTGTCGGCGTTGATATCTGTGAAGAAGTTCTTCCCGAAATCGTTGTTTAGGTCGATGCCGTTTTTGTGCGCCTCATTCATGCTAGCAGCAACACCGATGGCAATACGGCCCAGCTCGTCCCGCGCATCGTTCAGCGCTTCTTCGCGATACTGCAATAAGCCACCAATCTGCCCACCGCTCAGCTCTTCAGTTACATCAACCGCGTTACCTGCAACCACAAGCTGAAGGTCACTCTGGCGGTAGTCTGGATTACCCTGCACTGCCACCAATTTATTAGCTGTTTGACCGGTAATAAGGGGCTGACCGTTGCCGACAAAGATGTTGAACTCTTCGCCCTGCTCCACCACCTTCACACCAATCAGGTTCGATAGATTGTTTACCAGCTCTTCACGCTGATCGCGCAGCTCATTGGCTGGATCATTGCTCGCGTTGGCGATACGGATCGCATCGTTTAGATCAGCGATGCCCCGTGAAATGGTATTCACTTGATGAGACAGGTCTTCAACACGCGCATTGATCGTATCGCTCTGCTGCTCAATGTGGCGATCAAGATCATTAAAGCGCTTAACCAACGCATCGGATTCCGCAATCAGCAACTCACGATTTGGGATCGATACAGGATCATCAACCACATTCTGCATCGCTTTAAAGTAGTTGTCTAAACCATCAGAGACACTGGTAACCTGCGTGGCCAGCAAGTTATCCAGATCAGAAGAGAGGCCAGCATAGGTTAACGTGTGCTGGTACGCCGATAGATCTCCCCACATCTGCTCCGTCAAAAAGCGATCGGTAATGCGGCTGACGCTATCAACTTTGGCACCGGTGCGATCCGGCAACGATGTGATATCAGTTGTCTGGCGGCTGTAACCCGGCGTATTAACATTCGAGATATTCTGCCCGATGGTCGCCAGTGCCGACTGATTTGTCCGCAACGCTTGGTTACCGATATTTAGCAGATTAAAGCTGGACATATTTACTCTCCTGGCGCTGCTGAGCAGTACTTAGCAACACCTCTATTGCATCTCTTTTATAGCGGCGAAGGTCTAGCCTTCTTTAGCATCGTTGTCGGCCAACGCTTGCAAACGGCCTTCATAGATTGAGGTGATTTTCTCAGCATATGCGGGATCTGTTGCATAACCAGCCGCTTGCAGCTGCTGCAGATACGCTTTTGGATCGGCAACCACCTCAAGTGCTTGCTGATAACGAGGGTTACTCTGTAAAAAATCAACGTAATCACGAAAGCTTGCTTCGTAGGACGCGTAAGAGCGAAAGAACGCTTGCTCTTTCTGCGCCACACCATCGCGGTACTCCAGCGTGAGTTTGCGCATATTTTCACCACCCCAGCGGCTATCCGCCTTGATGTTGAAAAGATTGAAGCTACTCTGCTCACCCTCTTGGATAATATGTTTACCCCAACCCGTTTCCAGAGCAGCCTGCGCAACCAACACTTTGGGATCGACACCCAACTCACCCGCTACTTTTTCCGCAATAGGAAGCAGTGCATCCACAAACGCTTGTGGTGAGTCAAATCGCGTAGGCTGTGGCGCATCGACAAAGGAGTCTTTAAGCCGCGCCATGGTTTGCTCTAAGGTCTCGCCATCGGTCGGTGCTTGCGCCGCATTCGCGATCACTTGATGGGCTTTGAGCTGCTCAAACACGTTATTCACTGCCGCGCTGCTGCCTTTATTGAAAGCGCGATTGAGCAGCGCTTCAGCTTCGCTCAGGGACTCGCTCGGCTTCGCATCACTTTCCACTCGAATATCAAACTGTTTACCCAGTTGCTTAACTAACAAATCGGCCAGCCCAATTCCCTGTCCCTGCGCCAGATTCGTGGTCATCTGGCTATCCAGCATGTTCTGATAGAAGCTCACCTCGCTGCTGTTAAAAGGCGAGTCTTCATCGATAAACGTGGCGTTAGCTTCGCGCATACTTTTCATGAGCATATCCATGAACATCTGCTCAAACTGCTGCGCAACTTGCTTCAGTGCTTCGGGGCTATCGGTTTTCGCCTCACGCTTAATTTTGTTAAGCGCGTTGAGGTCGGTATAAACCTGTGGATGCTGTTCAGTTATGCTCTTGATTGCCATCGCTAGATCACTATCAGTTCTGCTTTCAGTGCACCGGCTTGCTTCAGCGCCTCAAGGATCGCCATTAGATCACCCGGAGCTGCACCGACTTGGTTAACCGCTTCAACGATGTCGCGCAGGGAAGCCCCCGGCGAGAACTCAAACATGTGGCCAGAGTCTTCATCCACTTGAATGCCCGTGCGCGGCGTAATCACTGTTTCGCCCTCAGTCAAACCGTTCGGCTGGTTAACCTCGAGCTCTTCGGTAATCGCAACCGTTAGGCCACCATGCGTCACCGCTACAGGGGACACACGCACATCTTGCCCAATCACAATTGTTCCTGTGCGTGAGTTGATAATCACTTTGGCCGTCTCTTTAGCTGGCGTAACTTCTAGGTTTTCCAGCACTGAGATAAAAGATACACGCTGCCCCGCATCACGAGGTGCGCGCACCCGAATGGAGGTCGCATCGATCGTTTTCGCCGTGTTAGCGCCTAATAGGTTATTGATCTCTTCCGCAACGCGGCGTGATGTTGTGAAGTCGGGGTGGTTTAGGTTCAGCACTAAGCTATCACCTTGGCTAAACGCGTTAGGCACGGTACGCTCGACCGTCGCGCCGTTGGGGATCCGCCCGACACTCGGCACGTTGACCGACAGCCGCGATCCATCTCGTCCCTCGGCACCAAAGCCTGACACCACCAGATTACCTTGAGCGAGCGCATAAACGTTGCCATCAGCCCCTTTCAGCGGCGACATCAGCAAGCTCCCCCCTCGCAGGCTCTTGGCATCGCCAATGGCAGAAACCGTGATATCAATGGTTTGGCCCGGCTTCGAAAATGGCGGCAGATCAGCGTGAATCGCCACTGCCGCAATATTCTTCGACGATGGACTCACATTCGCCGGAATCGCCACCCCAAAGTTGTTGAGCATGTTACGGAATGTTTGCGATGTGAATGAGGTCTTATCCCCCGTACCATCCAAACCGACCACCAAACCGTAGCCCACCAACTGGTTCGAACGTACACCAGCAACAGAGCTGATGTCTTTGATACGCTCTGCGTGAGCAATACTTGCTAGAAAACAGGTGATCAGAACAAAAAGATAGCGCATTTTAAGCCCCTCAGAGTGGCCACAGCGGGCTAACAAAGAAACGCGACAACCAACCCATCACATTGGTATCGTGCACACCGCCAGTACCGCTATAGCCGATACGTGCATCGGCAAGTTTCGTCGATGAGATGGTGTTATCTGCGGCGATATCCTGCGGGCGTACAAGGCCGCTGATCTGGATATACTCATCACCTTGGTTAAGCGTCAGCCACTTCTCACCGCGCACTAGCATGACACCATTAGGTCTCACGTCATGGACAGTCACGGTGATGTTCCCCGTTAGGCTGTTGCTCATATCCGACTTACCCTCACCCTCAAAGGTGTTAGTAGAAGCACCACTGCTGGCACTAATAGGAGCACCAAATACATCCAGACGATTACCAAACAACGTTGGC
This sequence comes from Neptunomonas sp. XY-337, assembly GCF_004959845.1. NCBI lineage: Bacteria > Pseudomonadati > Pseudomonadota > Gammaproteobacteria > Oceanospirillales > Oceanospirillaceae > Neptunomonas > Neptunomonas sp. XY-337. Next base: position 326,880 of record NZ_SPLL01000003.1, read on the forward strand.
TGCGGCAGCGATAGTTCGCTCTCTTTATCCGTTGACGTTTTAGCTGACTTGGACGATTGCGTACGCTCGCTCAGCACCACGGTGATGATGTCACCGATCCGATTAGCGCGCCCATCGCTGTACAGGTCACGGCTCGTTGCAGCATTAAAAATAGCCCCGTTGATTGGGCGAGGCTGCTGTAGCTGTTGAGGCGCAACCGGCGCATAGTAGGGGTTACCCGGTTGCTTAGGCTTGTTCACGCAGCCAACCAGCACGGCCGCAAACACACAAAGAGCCAGTAAACGCTTCATCTCAACACCTCAGCTATTAAAGTTGTTGGGTCACAAACGACAGCATTTCGTCTGCGGTCGAGATCACTTTGGAGTTCATTTCATAGGCGCGCTGGGTAGTGATCATATTGACCAACTCCTCAACCGCATTGACGTTAGACGCCTCTAACATCCCCTGATTGGTAGTGCCGACACCTGCATCACCTGGGTTAGACAACTGAGGCGCACCACTGGCTACAGTTTCACTAAACAGGTTTTGACCCAGCGCCTGCAGACCCGCTGGATTAACGAAATCAGCCAACTGCAACTGGCCCAGCTGTACCGGGTTGGGATCGCCAGCCACGACCGCCGTCACTATGCCGTCAACCCCCACTGTAAAGGTTTGCACCTCGGCGGGTAAGACAATCGCAGGCTCCACCAAGTAACCCTCGCTGGTCACCAGCTCGTTATTCTGGTTGATCTGAAACTGACCGTTACGGGTGTAACCTAGATCACCGTTGGGTAGCGTAACTTGAAAGAAACCGCGGCCATTGATGGCGATATCAAACGGCTGCTCTGTGACTTCAATGTTTCCCTCTTGAAACATCTTCTGCGTGCCCACAACCCGCACACCTGTGCCCAATTGCAAACCAGATGGCAGTTGGGTTTCAGCCGCGCTCTCAGCGCCCGGCTGGCGCTGGATTTGATAGAGCAGATCTTCAAAAACCGCACGGTCTTTCTTGAAGCCCGTGGTGCTCGCATTAGCAAGGTTGTTGGAAATAACTTTAAGCGAGGTGTCTTGAGCAGATAGACCTGTTTTCGCAACAAAGAGTGCACCGTGCATCGTATTAATCTCCTGACACTTAGCTTAGCTGTAGAATTTTTGTAGCCGCTTCAGAATTCTCTTCAGCCGCTTTCATCATTTTCAAATTAACTTCAAATTGGCGCGACAAGCTGATCATGCTCGTCAGCTCATGGACTGCATTGACGTTACTACCTTCCAAAAAGCCAGATTTTAAGCGCTGGTTGAGATCCGGCCCTATCTCGGCGTTACCGTCGATATGCATAAGGCCATCGGTTCCTTTGAAGATACTCTGGTCGCCCAGATTGACTAGCTTGATCTGATCAACCACCGCAACCTCGGCGGCAGTTTCGCCCAGCGGTCGAATACTAATCCAACCATCCACGCCAATATCGATCTTCTCGGCAGGCGGAATAACAATAGGCGTGCCGCCGTTGCCCATGACCGGCAAACCGCTGCCAGTTATTAGCTGGTTAGCGGCATTGATCTGCAGTTCGCCTGAGCGCGTGTAGGCCTCGTTGCCGTCTGGGCCGATAACAGCAATCCAGCCATCTCCAAGGATAGCGATATCCAGATCACGGCCGGTTTCGATGAGCTGACCATCGCTAATATCTGTTGCTGGACGCTCACTCATGGCATAAACCCGGCTCGGCATCCCCTCGCCAAACACTTGCATAGCGCGGGCTTGGGACAAATCGTGCTTAAAGCCGGTGGTGTTGGCGTTGGCTAAGTTGTTGGCATGAGCCTGCTGTCCGCGCATATTTTCGCGCGCGCCGCTCATAGCAAGGTAAACAACTTTATCCATAGAAACTCTCTCTTCTTATTGCGCCGGTTTGGGCTACTTTAAGTAGAGACAAGCAATTGATATGCCAAAAAGAAAAGGGCTGCTGAAGCAGCCCTTAAAGAGAGGAAAAAACGTTTAGATCTGCAGAATCGACTGCGTTACGGTGTTCAACGTTTCCAGTGTCTTAGAGTTCGCCTGGAAGTTACGCTGCGCTTCGATCAGTTTTACCAGCTCCGCAGATAGATCCACGTTAGACTGCTCCAGCGATGCCGAACGTAACAATCCGTTCAAGCCAGCACCCGGAGGGTTAAGGATCGCAGACCCCGAATCCAATGTTGCCGTCCACTCAGTGTCACCACTGGGCTGTAAACCTGATTGGTTCTCGAAGGTAGCCACGGCCACAATACCGATATTGAGCTGCTCACCATTACTAAACGATGCAATCATCTCACCTGTGGAACCGAATGAAACACCAATTAGGTCGCCCTTAGCATAACCATCTTGATCCGATGCTTTGATAATCGACTCTGATGCAAACTGAGTTGAGCCGCCAATATTCAACGCAATATTGTTGTTTTTGTTGGCAGGGTCTGCGCCTTTAATAATGATCTCAGGTATCGTTGCTCCTGTACGGATCTCTTCACCGTTAATCTCGGTTAGCAAACCATTTTCAGGATTGAACTTAACCAGAATCGGACCCGGTTCTGTATCTGTACCCGTACCCGCATCATTCAACTTACCGATATCGAGTGCTTCCTCGCCATTGAGATAGGCATACATTAGATAAACGCCGTTGTAGGAATTGTCACCATCGATCTCGTAGTTGGCATCAACCTTACCCGTTGCCACCTCAGAGCCGATAAAGACTTGGTTAGCACTACCGATCAATGCGGCATCATCGATCACCTGGGCCGAACGCGCGCCAAGGTTGGCAGGGTTTACATCCGGTTTAAACTCAATACGTAACGAACCGTTCGCACCCTGATCAGGATCCCAGCTTACGGATAAGATATCCGGATTTGCCTCAAGGATATCGGACTCACGATCACGAATAGCCAAGGCAACCTGCTCGGATGTCATACCGTTGTCACCTGTTGAGATCGCGATCTCAACACCGGCTACTTCAAGGTCGAGCTGCTCATTGGCCGCAAATGTGCCCGTTTGGAACTCGAAGAAGTGTTTCTCATTGCTCGAAACAAAACCCGACGCATCGGTTGTGGTTGGCGTCAACGCGACACGGTCAGGCGCCGAGTTATCCGTCACAAGCAGATCGCCAAATTCGCGCGAGTCAGATAGCTTCAAAATACGTAATGTACCGTTACCCGCATCATCCACGCGATACTCAACAGATTTGATGCGTGGATCAGCTTCTTGAAGATCAGCGAGTGTTTGCCCACCCAGCTCAAACACTTTCAAGTCTTGGCCATTATCCACAGCTTTAGCCGTTGCCGTTTTCAGAACGAAGTCACCGTTTGCTGACTCATCATAAAGCGGCAAGAGCATCCCGTCTGTATCTGCAGCAGTACCGATGCCGGAGATATACACTCGATCACCCGGTGTCGTTTGGTAATTGCTGTACTCGTTCTCTGGGCGCTGCTCAGCAAAGTTGTACTTAATAGTGTGCTCATTACCGAGGCTGTCGAACGTACGCACTGTGGTACTGTAGGTAAAAGAGCCCGCTTTATCTTTGTCGTAGTTCGGCAGCAGCGTATTGGCATCTTCACGCGAGTCAATGTTGAAAGAAAGATCCATTGTTTCTGTGGTTTTCGGTGGAAATTCCTTCTCAGTTACCGCTAAGTTACCAATCGGCAGACGGTTACCTCTGTCGTCCAAACCGTAACCTTGCAGGAACTTACCGTTCTTGGAAACGATAAAACCATCTTTGTTCAGCTCAAACGCACCTGCGCGTGTGTACGTCGTACCGCCTTGACCATCATTCAGTTGGAAAAAGCCGGAACCGTTGATCGCCAAGTCGAGGTTGTTATTCGTGAATTCTAACGTACCAGCACTGAAGTCCTGCGCGATATCAGATACCGTTACACCTGAACCCGGCGTGTTACTACTACCCGCACCAACCACTGATGCTGTATAGATATCGCCAAACTCAGTACGCGATGTTTTGTAACCAATAGTACTGGAGTTGGCAATGTTGTTACCCGTTACATCAAGCATGGTGGAAGATGCTTTCAACCCAGTCACTGCAGTATTAAACCCTGCCATATTATGATCCTCTTCTTATCCTATCTGCTTGATGTCATTGATACTGGCTGAGCCCGCATCGGTGTTTACGCGCATACCCACACCATTCTGGCCAAGGGTCACGCTATTCACTGTATGTGCAATAAAAGTATCGACCGGCTCATAATTTCCACCGGCCTCTTCTGCCGCTTCGATCACCACGCGGTAGCTGCCTTTGGGTAGATCTTCGCTCGCCTTCCAAACGAACTCATGATCCCCCGCTCGACGAGAGCCCATTGACCAGCTATCGACCACATTGCCACTCAGATCCGTGATACTAACGCGCATATCATCTACCGTTTTCTCGATTGAGCCGACTCCGCGAATCTCATCGCTCTCGCCGATAGACGCCACTTGCGTGTTGATATACGCCTTTTGCCCCACCATCGATGAAGCCTGCAGCGCTGCTTGGCTTGTCATCAATTGAGCGCTCATACTCTCGACGCTTTGCGTTAGCTTGTTGATACTTTCAACCTGACTCATGCTCGAAATCTGCTGCATGAAATCATTGGTATCTGCCGGGCTCGTCGGATCCTGATTTTGAAGCTGAGCGATCATCAGCTTCATAAACATATCGCTATCGCTCTCCGACTGCGTTTTTTGCGTACTCGCATTTTGGTTAGCTTGGTTTATCTGCTCATAAACCGACGGCGAGCCGCTAACGTTGTTAACATCAGCCATAGGACTACCTCAACACCCTAATTACTGACCCAGCGTAAGGGCACGCTGGACCATCTGTTTAGCGGAGTTCATTACCTCAGCATTGATCTGGAACGAACGAGATGCAGTGATCATATCCGCCATCTCTTCAACCACATTGACGTTTGGGTAATGCACATAGCCACCCTCGTCAGCCAATGGGTGGTTCGGGTTGTACTCTTTACGTAACGGCGCATCACTCTCAACGATGCCTGCCACCTGCACGCCCTGACCGGGCAGCAAGCCTGCGTCGACATCCGTCATCTGTTCTAGTGTGGGTGCTTTCAGCTCAAACACCGGTTTGCGCGCGCGATATGTCTCATCAACGCTGGAGCTGACACTTTCAGCGTTAGCTAAGTTACTTGCGGTCGTGTTCAAACGTACAGTTTGCGCACTCATCGCTGAACCGGCTATTTGAAAGACATTCGTTAAAGACATGTTTACTCACCCTTCAAGGCTTTTGATAAGCCTTTAAATTTGCGGTTCAAAAAATCAAAAGACGCTTGATAGTCCAGTGCGTTCTCGGTGTATCGCGCCATCTCTTCCTGCACTTCCACAGTATTGTCGTCTACCGATGGCTGCATAGGAGTGCGGTACATTAAGTCAGCCGCAAAATCTGGGTTGATAACGTCTGCATAGTGCGAATCGTGAGTCATGGACATTTTTAGCGGTGTTTGAGTAAGCGGCTGAGTGCCTGCAAGGATCTCTTTAAAATCCATATCACGCGCTTTGTAGTTTGGTGTATCAGCATTCGCGATATTATTAGCAAGCACTTCTGCACGCTTCTCACGCACAGCAACCGCTTGCTGATGAATCCCTAATGCTTTATCAAATGAAATTGCCATAACACACCTCTATCAATCTGCTCTACTTCAAGCAAAAGACGTGCCATAGAGAAACAAAAAGGTATGGTACCGATTTAAGGGGGCTACAGAGCGACTAAAGGCAAGGGAGTTACACTAGACAATAAAAAAGCGGCATACCATTGCCGCTTCTTTGCCGCTGTTGTCTCGGTATGGCTAGATAGCCTGATAGATTATGCCGGGTCGGCAATGAATCATTTTGTAGCAATCAGATAGACCGGGCAGCGACTCTGATGCCCCTAAAATCAAGTAGCCTCCCATATTGAGCTGGCGGCGCATCTTACGCAAGATCTCAGTTTTGACGTCAGCGGAAAAATAGATCAGTACGTTTCGGCAAAAGATGATGTCAAACTGCCCCATCGCCGAATATTGTCCAAGCAAGTTAATACTTTGAAAGCGTACTCGGGATTTGAGGGCTGGGCTGATCGTCCAAGACCCGTCGGCGTTCTCGGCAAAATGCTTCATCAAACGGTCTTTATCCAACCCCCGCCCAAGCGCCAACATTTCGTAGCGTCCAGATCGTGCTTGCTGTAACGCACTGGTGGAGATATCGGTTGCGATGATTTCCTCGCCCAATCCAAACGCGCCAAGGTTAGCTTTCTTAAACTCGTCAATCACCATACTCAGCGAGTATGGCTCTTGTCCGGTAGAACAGGCCGCAGACCAGATACGAATCTTCTTCTTTTTCTGCTCTGTGTGTAGTTCCGGCAGTAAACGATTTTTGAGAATGTCATAAGGATGAATGTCCCGAAACCAAAGCGTTTCGTTCGTTGTCATCGCATCAATGACTTTCTCTTTTAATTGGTTAGCCCCTGGACGCTGAAGCGCGCTGACAAGCGCCTTCAGATCGCTAAAGGTATTTTCGCTCATGATCTTGCTTAGGCGGCTTTGCACTAAGTATTGCTTGTGCTCAGCCAGAACAATTCCGCAGCTACGCTCTAAAAACTCACTAAAGACACGGAATTCTTCAGGGGTAATGCGAAACTGTTTTAAGCCATCCGTCATAGAGTCTCCCAAGTTATCGACCTTCGACTTTTTTGATACGCTCGATGACAACTCCCGCTAGGTCATCAGGGTTGAACTTGGCTAAGAACCCGTCCGCACCGACTTTTTTAACCATAGATACGTTGAAGCCACCACTCAACGAAGAGTGCAGCACAATATGCATACGCTCCATACGAGGGTCTTCACGAATCATCGCAGCTAAGGTGTAACCGTCCATTTCTGGCATCTCGATATCGGAGATCACCATCAAGAACAGCTCGGTGACATCGTTACCTTTTTCCGCAAGCTGTACTAACAGATCCCAAGCAATTCGACCGTTATTACACGTTGTTACCTTACAACCAAGGTCTTCCAAACTGCGCTGCATCTGGTTGCGCGCCACACTAGAGTCATCAACACAAAGTACGTGATGCTCTCGTGCTTTGCTACGCACTTCAGACGTCGCTACATCATCGCTTACTTTGGTTGCCATTGGGTAAAGGTCGGCCAAAATTTGCTCTACATCGAGAATTTCAATCAACTTACCTTCGTGCTCAAAAACGGCAGTCAGGTAGTTTTCAACACCGATCTCAGCAGGCGGCGCCATAATCTGATCCCAGTGGGTATTAAGAATTCGATCGACTTTGCGCACCAAGAACGCAAGCGTTCGCTTGTTGTACTCGGCAACGATAAGAAAACAGACTTGTTGCTGCTCTTTTGGTATCGCGTTTCGGCCAATAGCTTCAGAGAGGTCCAGCACGGGGATTGTCTCGCCCCGAATGTGGGCCATTCCTTTAATGGCAGTTGTTTGGCGCGGCACTTCTGTCAACTCGGGACATTGCAGCACCTCGCGGACTTTAAATACATTGATGCCGTAGGTTTGATCTGTTTCAAGATTAAACAACAACAGCTCTAAACGGTTTTGACCTACCATCTGTGTGCGTAGGTTTACAGTATCTAGAATACCTGACATGATCAGCACCAAGTCCAATGTCACTTATTGAGTGGCTCAACGCTATCCTCTTACCCTGCTCATACAGGTGATACCGTGAGTTCTTTTAAAGCTATGCGCTTTGTCGGCATAACTTCACTTCTATTTAGCTTTTTTACGTGTGCGGTGCCTGCCTTCGCAGCGCCAATCGAAGAGCAAATTAAATCTCAAATCTATCAACACTTTGCCAGCAGATATCCGCATGCAGCTATTAATATAGTATTAAACTCGATAAATGATCAGCTTAAAGAAAAAAAATGCCGCGATTTATCGACAAGACCGCCAGCAAAGCTTCCACGAGGAGGCCGTTTAACGGTGAGAGTGCAATGCAGCACCCCCCAACGCTGGGTAGCGCATGTCACCGGCAAGGTAGAAGCTTTTAGCTCAGTTGCCACTGCACGCAACACACTCCCCAAAGGAAAGCTCATCCAAGCAGTTGATCTAGCATTCCAACGCCATGATTTGACTACGCTTAAGCCCGGGTACTTTTTCACGCCCGATACACTTATCGGTGCACAGGTCAGAAGAACAATTACCTCGCAAAGAGTGATCAACAGTAGCCATATCAAACTGCCCAACTTAGTCAACAAAGGCGATAGTGTCATCATCATTGCACAGAAAAATGGCATGAGCATTCGCACTCAAGGCACAGCGCTGGATGCAGGTTTAGCTGGGGATCAAATCCGTGTGGTTAACAACCGCTCGCAAAAGGTTATCAAGGCCTACATTAAAAAACGCGGCCAAGTTACTGTTTTTTATTAGCATAAATTAAGACGCCTGCTATACTTCAAAAATATTTTGCCTCAATTTATTTTTTTTAACTTTTTTTCTAAAGTTTACGGTAAGCTAGCCGTTAATCCATATATGGAAAACATTTTGAGGTTAACGTCATGGTTATTGATCTGAACAGCTCTGCATCGCAAACAGCGATAAGTGCTCGTGATAAGGTCAGCACCCAAAAAGGTAACGGGGGAGCTGCCGCACGTACTGACGCTGCACCGGCAAAGTCTGCACCTCGCGACACAGTACAACTAAGTGATACAGCAAAAGCGTTAAAGTCCATTGATGCTAAGTTGTCTAACACGCCTGAAGTTAACAGCGAGAAAGTGGCGCGCATCAAGGCAGCAATAGAAGACGGTAGTTACAATGTTGACGCCCAGCGCGTTGCAGAAAAAATCCTGAGTTTCGAGTCTCAGCTATCTGAGTAATTATGCTTAGCGATAACCAAGCCCTATCAGATTTTAATGCCCTCACCCTAGAGGGCATTTCCGTTTTAGACACTCTCATAACGCTGCTCGACCACGAGCTAGAAGCTCTGCAAAATCGAGATTTAGATGCTATCAACGCCATCAATCAAGACAAGCAGCACGCTCTACTAGCCTTTGATAAGAACAACCATGATCGCAACCAATTACTGGAATCGCGCAATCTTCCGATAGATAAGCAGGGTATACAAGCGCTTCAGAAGAGCGCGACGGATAGCTTATTAGCAAAAGAGTTTAGTAATAACTGGCAGCAAATCGAGCAAACGTTAGAGCGCGCAATGAGTGCAAACAAGCGCAATGAAATTGTCTTAGCTCGTAGCAAGCAAAACGTTGAAAAGCTGATCAGCTTACTTCGCGGCCAGAATCCTAAAAACACCCTTTATGATGCAAAAGGCGGAAAAGGCGATTACTCAAGCCAATCCCGCATCGGAAAAGCGTGACTACTTGCCTTCCGCCACAAAAATCTTAAAATATTGATTCATAACGCTTTCACACCCAAAACGTCCCAGTAGCTCAGGTGGATAGAGCGGTCCCCTCCTAAGGGACAGGCCAGGGGTTCGAATCCTCTCTGGGACGCCATCGATAACCTTTTAGACCTATACGCCAGCGCACTCTTTTGAAGGCCGCTATACTCAGTACATAACTGATATCCCAGATGGAACTGAGTATCTCTTATCTAGATCGGATGCCTATGGAGACCTCAGCATGAAAACTCCACGTCACTATTCTGCCGCTATGGTTATTGTCGCCATAACGGGGCTTGCCGCATGTACTGAGCCCGAAACAGGCGACCGCAACGGCGAGCAACTCTTCCTCAAATACTGCGCCAGCTGCCACAAATCGAGTGGCGGAGGAAACTTTCTAAAAGGCGTTCCGTCAGCCAAACACACCCGACTTACTGAAAAGCAGATCTTACAGCTTATCTACTACGGACGCCCACACAGCCAGATGCCGACATTCCCGACGCTAAAGCTCAGTGAGGCAAAGTTAATAGCTGGATATGTGTCTAACCAACTCAGGCGCCACTAACGCAGCAGCGCCCCCAAACTACCTGAGGGCAGCTCCTCTAACGGTAAGGCTAAACTCTGCTTAAGAAAGAGTAATTTACTGCGCTCAGCGGGTTCAAGCGGCATCCGCTCGGTAAGCTTTAAGTATCGACTCACCATTTTCAAACGCTCATCTCGACGCGCAGATTCTTGCTTTGCTGACTCCAAGAAAAGCTGTGCTAAATTCAACAAGGCTTTTGTATTCTTGGGGTCGTGCTCAATTGCCAGACCAAAATAGCGAATCGCCTGAGCCGCTTTGTCAGCAAGGTAGTGCTTCACTCCCAAACGATTAACTCGCATGCTCATCTCTGGATCATGTTTAACCGCCGCAGCACGCGCGACACCCGCCACATCTTCCGTAGACTTCGGCAACGGCTCTCCCTTCACGATACGCCGCTGCTCATCAATATCCACAGGCACCTCCATCTGCTTCGCGTAAACCACCGCCTTTTGCAGATGCCTTTTAGCCTCTTCAGGGTTATTTAAATCTCTCTCGAGCTCACTTCGCAGCAGCTCTGCCTCTAGCCGAACAGCTGGATCGTCAGGGTATCGGTAGGTAACGTGATTAAGTATTTCATCGAGCTGATTATGGAGTTTGATCGCTTCATCATTTGAGGAGTTTTTCATCTGCAGGCGCTTCACATTCGCCAACCGAAGAAACGGCTCCGGCGAGCGATAGCAACTATGTTTACCCAGCGAGATCGATTTCCGATAGGCATGATCAGCAACATCTAGCGAATTGCTATGTACCGAAACACGTCCAAGCTCCATATGCCGCGGGATACTCAATGGGCTCTTCTGCGTGGCATCTCGCAGCGCAAGACGCGCTTCCTCCACCTCCCCCATCGACTCTTTAACTTTCGCGTAGAGATCGTGAGCCGCCATTAATAAAGGGAAGTGGCTAAGCAACTCGCCTAAATGCTCACTAGCCTCCTGTAGCTTACCCTGGCCAATCAGGGCCTCAGCCAAGCACAACCCACTCTCCTTCTCACTGAGATGCACGAAGCGGTACTTGAAAAAATGCTCGGCCTCTTCGAAGCGCCCCATCTCCAGCAATAACCGCCCTTTCACGAGCTGTACGTAATCGTAATTTTTGCCGGCTAGCTCAACGCGATCACATAGCTTAACAGCACGATCTAGCTGGCCGCGGCTCACTGCCTCATCAACTTCAACCAGCGATAGCTTACGGTACATGACCAAATCTAACCGAGCCTTTAGCTCATCCATAGAAAACGGCTTGGTGATCAACACATCTGGCTTAGAGTCGATAGCGTGAAGAATGACCTCTTGGGAAGAGTCGCTGGTCATAAATACCCAACAGGACGAAGCCTTCATAAAGCCCCGAAAACGACACTCCTCAAGAATTTGCATACCGCTAAAAGAGTCACTCGCGTTATGCCCAAGCAGCACAATATCAAAGGCTTCTTCCTGAATAAGCTCCATCAACTGATCATTAATCGTGACAGCATGGATATTAGACACGCCCAACTGGCGGAGCATATAAACAATGGTGGCGCGCATGTTGCCACTACTCTCAATCAAGAGCACCTGCTTGTCTGAATAGTCGATAGTAAATAGGCTCACCGAGGAGACACCGCCTTGTGCAAAAACTCCCTCTTAGTATAAAAGGCTAGTATAGGCAGCGGAAAGGAATTACATGCAAAAAAAAACACCGGCGAGGGTGACCGCACGGTGTTTAATACAGTTCTATGCTGTAGGTGCATACTATAATTGCCCCTCATCTAGCCCCATGATGCAGATCAAAAAACACTCTACAAAGTGCAATCTTATACTTTATGCTAAGCGAGCATATCACTACCTTTCCTTTAAACTGGAATAAAAATATAAAGCGAGAAGGAAATGGCGACCACTTTTATTACGCATGATGATTGCGGGCTTCATAATATGGGGCCAGAGCACCCAGAAAGCCCTATTCGCCTGCTGGCAATCCGCAAAGTACTCGAACGAACTGGACTTATCCAGCATATGGAGTGCATGGAGTCGGTACACGTCACACGCGAGCAAATTTCACTAGCGCACGCAGACTTACACCAAAAGCGCCTAGAAATGAAACTACCCAGCGAGGGCGTCTTTTACGCTGATGAAGATACAGCTCTATGCCCTGATTCTCTTCATGCAGCAAGCCTAGCTGCAGGGTCTGCTATTTTAGCCACCAACCGCGTACTTGCAGGCAAAACCGATAACGCCTTCTGCGCTGTTCGTCCGCCCGGCCATCATGCTGAGCATAATGCCGCCATGGGCTTCTGCTTCTTTAATAATGTGGCGATAGGTGCAATGCAAGCGCTCGAGCATCCCTCGGTTAACCGCGTCGCAGTTGTTGATTTTGACGTACACCACTGTAACGGCACTGTCGACATATTTAAGGATCGCCCAGAAGTTCTGGTATGTTCAACTTTTCAGCACCCTTACTACCCTGAACGCTATACCGACATCAGCAGACAAAATATTGTCAACTGCCCAATGCCAGCACACAGCGACAGCAAATTTTTCCGTAACATGGTGGAGAGTAACTGGCTTCCAGCGCTTCAAAACCATAAACCGGACATTATCTTCATTTCAGCGGGTTTTGATGCACACCATGAAGACCCAATGGCCGATATTAACCTAAATGAAGAGGATTACCGCTGGGTTACAAAGCTACTGATGGACGTGGCGCGCACCTATAGTGGCGGTAAAATCGTATCGGTTTTAGAGGGTGGATATAACCCTGTTGCATTGGCATTTAGCGTGGAAGCTCACTTAGAGACACTAGTCGGCTATTGAGCAACTTAGTATTTAATAACCAACAGTAAGCTGAGCTTAAATAAGAAACAAAAAAGGCTACCAAGAGGCAGCCTTTTTATTTATAGCCAGCAAGTTAGCCAACAAACTTAATCATAACGCCCGCTGCAACCGCAGAACCGATAACACCAGCCACGTTTGGACCCATTGCGTGCATAAGCAGGAAGTTCTGAGGGTTCGCCTCTAAACCAAGCTTGTTAGAAACACGCGCGGCCATAGGTACAGCGGAAACACCAGCAGAGCCAATAAGCGGGTTAATTGCATTACCGCCTTCCAGCTTATTGAGTAGCTTCGCCATCAATACCCCCATCGCAGTACCAATGCCAAATGCAACGATACCGAGGATAAGAATACCTAACGTCTGAACATCCAAGAACTTGTCAGCTGAAAGCTTAGAGCCGACTGACAGACCTAGGAAAATGGTAACAATATTGATCAGAGCATTCTGAGCAGTATCGCTTAGGCGATCTACCACACCACACTCACGCATCAAGTTACCGAAACAGAACATACCCAGCAGCGGAGCTGCATCCGGCAGCAACAGAGCAACCAGTACCAACAGTAGAATCGGGAAAAGAATCTTCTCTGTTTTCGATACATGGCGCAGCTGAACCATTGCGATCTTGCGCTCAGATTCAGTTGTTAGCGCACGCATGATAGGCGGCTGAATCAAAGGAACCAGTGCCATATAAGAGTACGCAGCTACCGCAATCGCACCAAGCAACTGTGGCGCCAACAAGCTCGCAACATAGATCGCAGTTGGGCCATCAGCACCACCGATAATACCAATCGCTGCCGCATCTTGGATGGAGAAATCCATCAAGCCCATCGCTGAGAGGCCAACGGCACCTAGCACAGTGGCAAAGATACCAAACTGAGCAGCCGCACCTAGGAATAGCGTTTTGGGGTTGGCTAACAGCGGACCAAAGTCGGTCATTGCGCCAACACCCATGAAAATGACCAGTGGTGCAGCACCGGAAGCGATAGCAACTGTATAGAAGTTGTAAAGCATGCCGCTACTATAGCCGTAGTCATTTGCCGCTAGCGTTGCAGCTGCATGAGTACTCGCATTAGAAGTATTGTAAGCCTCAAGTAGTGCATGAGCATCAACCGTACCAGATACGCCAAGCGTGTTGGCTAATGTTGCCATCACCTCAGGCTTCGCAAAGTGGATAGCGTTCTCTACTGCAGAGAAAGCTAAGCCCGCCTCAGGAATATTCGCCAAGATGCCACCAAAACCGATAGGTACGAGTAGCAATGGCTCAAAGTTTTTCCGAATTGCCAGGTACAACAGCAGCAAACCAACGATGATCATCACCAGCTGGCCACCGCCCAGATTATAAATACCTGATGCGTACCAAAGCTCTAGAACCTTATCCATCCAAAAAACCTCTTAAGCTAGCGTCAGGAGCGTATCGCCGACCTGAACCGCATCGCCTTCTTTGACGTCAACGGATGTAACAGTACCTGCTTTTGCAGCACGCACCTCAGTTTCCATTTTCATCGCTTCAAGAATGACTAATACGTCACCTTCTTGAACAGCTTGCCCCTGAGAAACCTGAACCTTCCAAATATTACCTGCCAACGGCGCAGCTACAGGCTCGCCTGAACCAGCAGGAGCTGCTGCTGGCGCTGCTGCTGGAGCAGGTGCTGCAGAGATTGAAGAAACATCACCACCTTCAGCCACTTGAACAACATAGTTCTGACCATTAACAGTGATTGTGTAGACTTCTGGACCAGTATTTTTCGGCGCAGCCATAGCTTTAGCATCCTCTAGAGTAGGGGCAGGTTCGAACGCATCAGGATTATTGCGGTTCTCAAGGAACTTGAGTCCGACTTGCGGGAATAGTGCATAAGTGAGTACATCGTCGATTTCGTTCTCACCTTGAGTCAGAGTAATACCCTTCTCACTTGCCACCGCTTTTAGTTCATCAACTAGCTTGTCCATTTCCGAATCAAGCAAATCAGCAGGACGGCAAGTGATCGGCTCAGCACCATCTAAAACGCGAGCCTGCAGCTCTGCGTTGTAAGCCGCTGGCGCAGCGCCATATTCACCTTTCAGAATACCCTGCACTTCTTTGGAGATCGTTTTGTAACGCTCCCCCATCAAGACGTTGATAACTGCCTGAGTACCAACGATTTGAGATGTTGGCGTTACCAGAGGAATCAAGCCCAAATCTTCGCGCACACGCGGAATCTCAGCCAGCACTTCATCAAACTTATCAGAAGCACCTTGCTCACGAAGCTGGTTTTCCATGTTCGTCAGCATGCCTCCAGGCACCTGAGCGATCAGGATACGGGAGTCAGTTCCACGCAACGATCCTTCGAATTGTGCGTACTTCTTACGTACGTCACGGAAATAAGCTGCAATTTCTTCAAGCAACTCAAGATCCAAACCTGTCTCGCGATCCGTACCTTGTAATGCAGCTACAACTGACTCGGTAGACGTATGTCCATAAGTCATCGACATTGAGGAGATTGCCGTATCAACGCGGTCGATACCCGCTTCGACAGACTTCAGAATAGTCATGTCCGAAAGACCAGACGTTGCGTGCGCATGCAGTTGAACTTCGAGATCCGTTTGCGCTTTCAAACGGGAAACCAGATCAAATGCATCGTAAGGCGTTAGGATGCCAGACATGTCTTTGATAGCAATAGACTCAGCGCCCATATCCTCAAGCGTTTTAGCGTACTCAACCCACATGTCGTTGGTGTGTACAGCGCTCTTGGTATAAGAGATCGTACCTTGAGCGTGCTTACCCGTCGCTTTAACAGCGCGAATGGCTGTTTCAAGGTTACGAGGATCGTTCATGGCATCAAAGATACGGAATACATCTACGCCGTTTTTAGCTGCTCGTTCAACAAACTTGTTTACCACATCATCAGCATAGTGACGGTAACCAAGTAGGTTTTGACCACGCAGCAACATTTGCTGTCGAGTCTTCGGCATTGCAGCTTTTAGTTCGCGAATGCGATCCCAAGGATCTTCGCCGATAAAACGAATACAGGAGTCAAAAGTCGCTCCGCCCCAACTTTCTAGGGACCAGTAGCCGACTTTATCCAGCTTTTCAGCGATAGGTAACATGTCATCGATACGCATACGCGTAGCGAAGAGAGACTGATGTGCATCTCGCAGTACTACATCAGTTATACCAAGCGGTTTCTTAGCATCGGACATGGGTAAAAGGCCTTCTGTCGATAATAGTGCACGAATTTATAGTTGCTAATCGTTTCTTATGAACGATATTTATGAACAGCTGCTGATATAACAGCAACAAGCTCATCGTTATTCCCACTTTGCGCTGCGGCAGCAGGTGCCGGCTTCGCAGCCTTAGGCTGGGGTGCTGGTGTATATTTCGTCACCAACTTCGACATCCCAGTCGTAATTCCAACCAACAAAGTTAGGAACACAAAAACAAAGCCCATACCAAAGACCATCAGTGTGAGGCCCTCTGATAACAGATTATCCATCTGCGGCAGCTCCTAGTTGTTAATAAAAAATGCTCGCTTTCTGCAATTTATTATCTAATTTCCCTGAATTTAGGGAATATGACCACAAATGCAGTTTTTGCGACATAGCAATTAAACCGCAAATAGCCCAGCGGGGCAACTTAAGATGGGAAACACAGGTCAATAAATAGACGTCAACAAAGAAATTGTCGACAATTTGATACTCTATCTAAATCAAAGAGTTAGAAAACCCTCACCAAGGAGAGTGAGGGCTGGCACATTAGACTAAGGGACGATACACCTTAATATTGAGATAACCTTTTTCTTGCAAGCTTTGCGCATGCAAAGAGCTCATAACACCTTTATCACAATACAGCAGATACTCCTTGCTGTTATCAAGCGTAGCAACTTTGCTCTCAAGCTCATAGAAGGGTATCACCTGAACGTCACAACCTGGCATATTAAGAGGCTTACGCTCTACTTCCAAAGGAGCACGAATGTCGACAACAACCTGATTCTCAGAGACTTTGCTCAGCGCTTCGATATCACTTTCAATGTCTAAATTCTTAGCAATATCATCGATCTTGATCACCTTGCACTGACTGATCGCACGATCCAGAACTTCTTCGTCTAGCTGAGACTCCTCCTCCAGCACACGTGATAACTTAGCTCGCGTTGTCGGACGATCTGAGATGACACCACAATACTCTGGAATCATCTTAACAATATCGAAGCAGCCTAATCGCTTAGTGAGTTCAACAATTTCTGGCTTATCTACCGTAATCAAAGGGCGCACTACGAGCTTATCCGTCGCACGATCAATTACATTTAGGTTAGGGATCGTTTGACTCGAAACCTGAGCAATACTTTCACCAGTAACAATCGCGTCAATTTTCATCTCATCAGCTACACGCTCTGCCGCTCGCATCATCTGACGCTTAAGCACAACCCCCATATGGGAGTGATGCACATTCTGGAGAATATCACCCACCACTTCCTCAAAGGGCACGGTTACGAACTTAACTCGCGCAGAAGCACCAAGACCCTGCCAAAGCTGTAGCGCAACCTGCTTAACACCTACCTCATGCGCCTTTCCGCCTAAGTTAAAGAACAGGAAGTGAGTTTTAGCGCCACGGCGCATCGTCATATAGGAGGAAACAACGGAATCAAACCCCCCTGATATCAGCGAAAGTACCGGCTCTTGAGAACCTAGCGGATATCCACCAAGCCCCTTATGCTGCTTTTCAACGATAAAGAGTTTTTCGTTCTTTATCTCAAGATCAACGAAGACCTCAGGCTTTCTGACATCAACTCTCAATGGCTGGGCGTGCTGCAGCAACCCTCCGCCAACATAGCGCTCCATATCAACCGATGTGAAGTCATGGTCACCGGTGCGCTTCACGCGCACTTTGAACGTCTTACCCTCGATCCTATCGCGATAGACTGGCAGCGTTTTTTCAAAAACATCATGGAATGACCCGAGCGGATACTCAGCCACCTCTAAGAAGTGAGCAATACCCGGAGTCATCTTCATCGTCTCGACCACTGCATCAACTTCCAGCATCGAAGCCGACTCAGGCACAACGACCTCAATCTTATCCCAGAACCCACTCACCGTGACCTTAGGATGGATGCGCTTTAGAAGAATCTGAAGATTACTTTGGAGACGCTGAATAAAGCGGCGTCGAACAGGACGGCTCTTGATCGTAATCTCAGGGAAAAGCTTAACGATAAATTTCATGACGATTTGGACTTAATTGAAAATTAATCTAAGAAAGGAGGGGGAGTGGCGCGCCCGAGAGGATTCGAACCTCTGACCGCCTGGTTCGTAGCCAGGTACTCTATCCAGCTGAGCTACGGGCGCGTGAAGTATAAGTGTGATGGCGCGCCCGAGAGGATTCGAACCTCTGACCGCCTGGTTCGTAGCCAGGTACTCTATCCAGCTGAGCTACGGGCGCAACACTTATAACAGAACTCGTTGATATTTATGGCGCGCCCGAGAGGATTCGAACCTCTGACCGCCTGGTTCGTAGCCAGGTACTCTATCCAGCTGAGCTACGGGCGCGTAAATGGCGGTGAGAGAGGGATTCGAACCCTCGATAGAGTTTCCCCTATACGCCCTTAGCAGGGGCGCGCCTTCAGCCACTCGGCCATCTCACCAATCAACGGCGCGTACTATACTAAACTGATTTTTAAAAAGAAAGCTTTATTTTCAAAAAAAACCAGTTTAGTAACAAAAAGTTAGTCCTGTCGCTCAGACTCACCTTTTTCGCGCTGAATGCGCTGGTAGATCTCCTCACGATGCACTGAAACATCTTTAGGGGCATTTACACCAATACGCACTTGGTTACCTTTAACACCAAGTACAGTCACTGTGACATCGTCACCGACCATCAAAGTTTCGCCGACTCGGCGAGTTAAAATCAACATTCTAGGATCTCCTAATCTTCCCTTGATACCACCAAAACGACTGAGCAAGCACATCCACGCTGGCTCAGACGCTTCATGACAAAGCAGTTACCAAGTCTACTACTATAGACCAATTACGTAACGTCGTCATTCGCTGACAGTATCAACTTTATCCAAGTCAAATGCTGAGTGTAACGCACGCACTGCTAGTTCAAGGTACTTCTCTGCGATAACTACTGACACCTTAATCTCAGAGGTTGAGATCATCTGAATGTTGATCCCCTCGTTTGCTAGCGCGTCAAACATTTTGCTCGCTACACCTGCATGTGATCGCATTCCAACGCCAACGATCGAGACCTTAGCAATCTTATTGTTGCCCATCACTTCACGGGCTTCTAGCTCGGTCGCGACCGCGCGAAGCACTTCTTCAGCTTTATTATAGTCATTTCTGTGAACAGTGAAGGTGAAGTCAGTCGTTTGATCGGCAGCAATATTCTGCACAATCATATCCACTTCGATATTCGCATCACTGACCGGTACTAGGATTTTAGAGGCAACACCCGGAATATCAGGAACACCCAACACCGTTAGCTTTGCTTCATCACGGTTAAATGCAATACCGGAAATAACTGGTTTTTCCACTGTTTCTTCTTCCTCTATCGTAATCAGCGTTCCTGGGCCTTCTTCAAAGCTTGATAAGACACGCAGTGGCACTTTGTATTTGCCCGCAAACTCGACAGAGCGAATTTGCAAAATTTTTGACCCCAAGCTTGCCATTTCAAGCATCTCTTCAAAAGTGATGCGCTCTAAACGACATGCACCTTCAACGACACGCGGGTCGGTCGTGTATACACCATCAACATCGGTGTAGATCTGGCACTCATCCGCTTTCAACGCTGCAGCAAGCGCAACGCCTGTCGTATCAGAGCCACCACGGCCTAACGTAGTGATATTCCCCTCGGCATCCGCGCCTTGGAAACCTGCCACTACGACGACGCGCCCTTGCGCTAAGTCGCCTTGAATACGTTCGACATCAATATCTTGAATTCGTGCTTTAGTATGCGCACTATCCGTCAAGATTCGTACTTGAGAACCAGTGTAAGAACGCGCAGGAATGCCTCGTTTTTCCAACGCCATACACAATAGTGCAATGGTCACTTGCTCACCTGTTGAGACAAGCACGTCCATTTCACGAGGACTCGGCGTCTCTTGAACCTCTTTCGCTAACGAAATCAGGCGATTGGTCTCGCCGCTCATGGCCGAAACCGCAACTACCAAGTCATGCCCTTGGTCTTTGAACTTTTTGAGCTTATCAGCGACCGCCTCTATGCGCTCGACAGACCCAACGGATGTTCCACCATACTTCTGTACATACAGAGCCATTTGTCTTTTTGTCTCCATCGGCTGGCTTAGCCAGCCCTATTACCGCTAACTATTTGCAACGATCTCTTTAACACTTTCCAAAGCACCCGCTAGCGCTGCGCTATCGGTACCGCCACCTTGCGCAAAATCAGGACGACCGCCGCCTTTACCGCCGATCTTTCCTGTCAAATCACGCACAATATCGCCCGCTTTAACACGGCCTGTTAGATCTTTAGTTACGCCTGCTGCCAAACTGATCTTACCTTCGGCTTCAGTCGCCAACACAACAACACCAGAGCCAAGCTTGTTCTTGAGCTGATCAATCGTGTCGCGCAACGCTTTAGGCTCCACGCCATCAAGCTGAGCTGCTAGCAATTTAATACCATTAACCTCAATAGCTTGGCCCAACAGATCAGCGCCCTTTGCGGCAGCTAACTGACCTTTCAGCTGTTCAATCTCTTTTTCTAGCTGGCGGCCTTTTGCCTGCTGATCATTCAGTTTTGCCTCGAGCTCCGTTTGAACCTGAGCAAAGTGTGCTAATGCAGCCGCACCGGTCACAGCTTCTACCCGACGTACACCTGATGCAATACCGCCTTCAGATACAATCGTCAGTAAGCCAATATCGCCGGTACGCTCAGCGTGCGTGCCACCACATAGCTCAATCGAGAAACCATCGCCCATGGTCAAAACACGAACTTCATCATCGTACTTCTCGCCGAACAAAGCCTGAGCGCCCTTCTCTTTCGCCGCGTCGATTCCCATCACCTCAGTGACTACGGGGGAGTTTTGGCGGATCTGATCATTTACCAGTTGTTCAACTTCAGCGAGCTGCTCACGTGTCACAGCTTCAAAGTGAGAGAAGTCAAAGCGCAAGCGCTTGTCATCATTCAAGGAGCCTTTCTGCTGAACATGGTCGCCTAGAACGACGCGCAGTGCTTCATGGAGTAAGTGCGTCGCGGAGTGGTTCAAAGCGATCGCATGACGGCGTGCCTCATCCACTTGAACAGCAACACTGTCACCCACAGCGATCGAGCCAGACTCAATGCGGACATGATGGAGGTTATTCTTACCTTCCTTTGTACAGTCCGTCACCTGAGCACTCATGGAACCGTTTTGCAGCGTTCCAGTATCCCCGACCTGACCACCTGACTCGGCATAGAAGGGGGTGTTATCCAGTACGACTAAACCATCATCACCCGCATTCAAGTTACCGACCTCTTCGCCGCCTTTGATCAGCGCAACAACGTTTGCAGCATCGCCATGCAATGCTTCGTAACCTGTGAAGAGGGTCTCACCATCTAACTGGATTGCATCGTTATAATCAACTGAGAACTTACCAGCAGCACGAGCTCGCGCACGCTGCGCCTCCATCTCACGCTCGAAGCCCTCCATATCTAGCGTCAGCTCGTGCTCACGCGCCACGTCGGCTGTGAGATCTGCCGGAAAGCCGTAGGTGTCGTATAACTTAAATACTGTTTCACCTGGAATCACCGTACCCTCGAGCCCATCAATGGCTTCCTGCAGAATACGCATCCCGTGATCTAGCGTTTTGGCGAACTGCTCTTCCTCCTTCAGCAACACGTTCTCAACACGTGCCTGCTGCGAAACAAGCTCTGGATAAGCAGCACCCATCTCATCGGCCAGTGCTTTTACTAACTTGTGGAAGAATGGGCCGTTTGCTCCCATCTTGTTACCATGACGTACCGCGCGACGGATAATCCGACGTAACACGTAACCTGCACCTTCATTCGAAGGCACGACACCGTCGATGATCAAAAATGCACAGGAGCGGATGTGGTCAGCGATTACACGTAACGATTTGTTACTCGTATCATCGTTACCCACTGCTTGCGCTGTCGCCTTGAGAAGGTTTTGGAAGAGGTCGATTTCATAGTTGGAATGCACGTTTTGCATCACTGCAGCGATACGCTCCAAGCCCATACCGGTATCAACCGATGGCTTAGGTAACGGAGTCATGTTGCCTTCTGCATCACGGTTATACTGCATAAAGACCACGTTCCAGATCTCGATGTAGCGATCGCCGTCCTCTTCTGGTGATCCTGGAGGGCCACCCCATACATCAGCTCCATGGTCGAAGAAGATTTCAGTACAGGGACCACAAGGGCCGGTTTCACCCATTGACCAGAAGTTATCTTCATCTAGTTTCGAGAAACGCTCAGGATCTACACCGATTTCCTCTTTCCAGATACGCTCAGCTTCTTCATCAGAGTGGTGAACCGTAACCCAAAGGCGCTCTTTTGGAAGACCAAGCACCTCAGTTAAGAAGGTCCATGCAAAACGAATCGCCTCTGGCTTGAAGTAGTCACCAAAGCTGAAGTTACCCAGCATCTCAAAGAATGTATGGTGACGCGCCGTATAACCTACGTTTTCGAGATCATTGTGCTTACCGCCAGCACGTACACAACGCTGAGATGTAGTAGCACGGTTATAATTGCGTTTATCGGTGCCAAGGAACACATCTTTAAACTGCACCATCCCGGCGTTGGTGAACATCAACGTTGGATCATTTGCCGGAATAAGGGAGCTAGACGCTACAACCTCATGGCCCTGTTTTTGGAAATAACTCAGGAAAGCCTGACGAATTTCGGCACTTGTCATGTATTTCATATGAATTGTTCGTTCCGCTGGATGGTTACATGCCTAATAAAACTTGCTCTGCAAGGCGGTGATACTCAAACGCCGAGCAAAATGGCGACCTAGTATATATCGCGGTTAAAAATTGTTCGAGTTTTAATGGACTAAGGGAGGACGGTTGGTGAGTATTTTGTTAGCTATTAGCACTCTTCATCAGTAAATTCTGTGGCAAATTTAATTTCTTCAAAAGAAAAGCCTCTGGACAACATAAAACGCATCCGCTTTTCGTAACTTTTTCTATCGTAATCCTTTAAGGGCATACCAAACTTACTACGATAAACACGACGTGCATTTTCAAACCAGTCGATCGCCTCCTCACGAAGCGCGTCTTCAACAAGATCATCAGAGACTCCACGCCGGCGTGCGTCCTGTAACACACGCATTTTGCCATACCCTTGTTGCGCTTTGCTGCGGACAATCATGCCTGCACAGCGCTGGTCACTTTGATAACCCGCCTCATGAAAGTCATCTAATACCGCTGCCAATAACTTTGCATCGCAGCGACTGCTGTATTTATGCTCAATTTCAGCGCGGCTATATTCGCGGCGAGATAGCAGTGCAATAAGCGCTTTACGTAGCTCACTTTCAGACTCAAGGTATTTCAAAAGACAAACCTTTAAACGCAAAAAGGGCCGCAATGCGGCCCGACTAATATGAGAGCAGCACTAACGCCGCTCTTTGGGGAACTCTTACAGGTCAAGCTGTGGCGCATCAGACGCCTCATCTTCTGTAGCAGCTGTTGGCAAACCCAGCAACTTTTCACGCAGCGCCCCTTCAATCGCTTGAGCTGCCTCTGGATGCTCTTCTAAGTAGCGTGAAGCATTGGCTTTACCTTGACCAATTTTATCGCCGTTATAGGCGTACCAAGCACCTGACTTATCCACCAGCCCATGCTGAACACCGAGGTCGATAACCTCTCCCATACGGTAAATACCCTTACCATACATGATTTGGAACTCAGCCTGTTTAAAGGGCGGCGACACTTTGTTCTTAACAACTTTCACCCGTGTTTCGTTACCGACGATCTCATCGCCCTGTTTAACAGAACCGATACGGCGGATATCCAAACGAACCGAGGCGTAGAACTTCAGCGCGTTACCACCTGTTGTTGTTTCAGGTGAGCCAAACATCACACCGATCTTCATACGGATTTGGTTGATGAAAACCAACAAGCAGTTAGATTGTTTAACGTTACCTGTGAGCTTACGTAGCGCTTGCGACATTAAACGCGCCTGCAAGCCCACATGAGAGTCACCCATCTCACCTTCGATCTCGGCCTTAGGTGTCAACGCTGCCACAGAGTCAACGATAATGACATCAATAGCGTTTGAGCGAACCAGCATGTCGGTAATTTCAAGCGCCTGCTCGCCTGTATCTGGTTGGGATACCAACAAGCTATCCACGTCTACCCCAAGCTTCTCTGCGTAGTTAGGGTCTAGCGCGTGCTCCGCATCGACAAATGCACATGTTTTACCTTCACGCTGCGCTTCTGCGATAACTTGCAGTGTTAGCGTTGTTTTACCTGAAGACTCAGGGCCGTAAATTTCGACAATACGACCGAATGGCAGACCGCCAATACCCAGCGCAATATCTAAGCCTAGCGAGCCCGTCGATACAGATGGGATCGCTTCACGCGGCTGATCGCCCATGCGCATAACAGCGCCTTTACCGAATTGACGCTCAATCTGGCTTAAAGCTGCATCAAGCGCTTTCTTTCTGTTATCGTCCATTTCCAACCCTTTGAGTCTGAGGTGACAAATACTGTATAGATGGACAGTATTATTGCAGATACCAATTCGAATGCAAGCAGATTATTTAGGGATATATGCCAAAACACCCTCTAGCGCCTGCTCGACCGCTTGCTCACGAACGGAGGTCCGATCACCGTTAAAATAGCTCAAACAAGTGACCGTTGGATGGCCTTGAATCGCCCACGCAAACCACACTGTACCGACAGGTTTCTCATCAGAACCACCGGTGGGGCCAGCAACACCGCTGATCGCTACAGCGATATGAGCATCACTGTTCGCTACGGCACCTTCCGCCATTTGTGCCACTACCGCTTCGCTAACAGCACCACTTTGCTCTAACACCTGCGGATCAACACCGAGCATGCGCTGCTTAGCGGTATTCGAATAACTAACGAAGCCGCAATCAAACCAAGCTGAGCTGCCGGGAACTTCGGTTACCGCCTTTGCTACCCATCCTCCTGTACACGACTCCGCAGTAGCCAGTTTTGCTCCGCGAGCCATCAGCTCTTTACCCACCTGATCTGCAAGATTCAGCATGTTATCCTCTTATCTCTTTGCTTTAGTAAAGTGATAGCGCCTGAGGCCAGAATCAACCTTACAGCCCTAGCTCTGACTTCTTTATAGTGCTTCTGGCGCCATATCGTCAATCAGATCACTAGATCAGACCATCAGCTTGTTTGTGCCTCGCTAATTGGTGCCTCGTTTATAGAAACGTAAAAGAAGATAACATGCGTATCGCATTAAGCTATCTCGCCCTCTAACGCCATCATTGTGGCCTGCAACCCCTCAGAGAGCGGCACAACTTGGCCAAGGTCAAAGCGCTTTTTCATTTTATGAGCGCCGCCTAAGGAGATGGCGATATCGCCACTTCGAGCCGCTGCATATTCGATGTCAGTTTCCGCACCCGAGATCACGGCTAGCGTTTTAGCCAACTGAATGATCGAGGTTGGCTGTCCGCTGCATACGTTATAAACCGATGCCTCAGGACGATGCGAGAACATTGCCGCGATCAGGTGATTCACTGCATCCGCAACATAGATAAAATCCCGAGTTTGGCTGCCATCCCCGTATATCGTCAGCGGCAAACCTTGCTTGATTCGATCAATGAAGATTGAGATCACGCCTGAATAGGGAGAAGCAGGGCTCTGCCTTGGCCCGTAGACATTGAAGAAGCGCAACCCAACCGTCGCGACCTGATGGTTGATCCATGCGACACGCGCGTGCATCTCACTACCCAATTTGTCAGCACCATATGCGCTGATTGGCCTCGGCGTAGAGGACTCATCCAGCGGCACTGTTGCGTTGTCGCCATACACTGCCGCAGAGGAGGCATAGACCACCGGAACAGGCTTAGCCCTGCCAAGTCGAGCGGCGTTCAGTACATTCACTGTACCCTGTTGATTAACGCGATGGGTTCCACACCAATCCAACCTCGAGCGCTCTACCGAATCAACCGCCGCCAGATGGAAACACCCATCCACGTCACGCATTGCAGCTTGCACAATGCCGGGGTCGGCAACATCACCCAGCACCAACTCTGCTGACTGGGGCAAATAGTCAACAACGCCTGTAGAGAGGTCATCTAAAATTACCACTTCATGGTTACGCTCAATCAGTGCATCACACAGATGAGAGCCAATAAATCCACAGCCACCCGTCACTAAAAACTTCATCGCTTTGTCCCTCGCTTGTTCATTTTAATGAGGTACTCGCAAAAACTCGGCCAATCCAAATAACGCTTATTAATCAAACGGTTAGCGAAATAAAAACAAAAAAAAACCACATATTGAGTCGCAAATTGCGAAACTCAGGTCGCAGACTGATAAAGCTCCCCGTCGTTTGAGAGAATCGCGCTCTATCTAGGCAACACATCCTCTAACAGCTCACCTAATTATTTGATTTATATAACTTTGCGTTTTTCTGGCGACTAATTTGCTCGCTATTGCTGTATCAGACGCGCCTGTACGGAGGGGACAATGACAATGCATCAGCAAACTATCTACCAATTGCTCGACAGTCGTGGACCGGGCGGGATCGAAAGCCACGTGCTCAACTTATCCTGCTGGCTACACGAGAATGGTTTCCACAATGAAGTGTTGTTTTTGGAGGATCATGGCAGCCATCCACTCAAAGATGCACTGGATGCAGAGCACATTAAGTGGCGCTGTTTAGCAAGGTACTCAGATCTTCCCAAGTTGCTCCAACAATCACCCAGCTTACTGTGCACACACGGTTACAAGGCGGGTATTTTTGGCCGTCTGATCGGTTGGTGGTATCGCGTGCCGGTTGTTTCCACCTACCACTCAGGCGACCGCGGTCGAGGGCGCGTGTGGCTCTATAGCCAGCTCGATGAAGCTACAGCCTTTCTTGCAAACAAAGTGATTTGCGTTAGCCACGAGATCGCTGAGCGCTTACCTGTACGCTCTCACAAAGTTGCCAATTTTGTTGCGAATAAAGTAGCGCCCTCAACACATGGGAACGCTGTGGCCTTTGTAGGCAGGCTATCCCATGAAAAAGACCCTCACAGTTTCGCCAGAGTTACCCGTGATCTACCACTACCTTGTCACGTGTATGGCGACGGACCATTAAAGAACGAGCTGCAAAAAGCCTATTCACACCTGCGCTTCTTCGGGCATGTTGATATGGAAAAACATTGGAGAGCCATCGGTCTGTTATGCATCACCAGCCGTTTTGAAGGCTTACCTCTGGTCGCATTGGAAGCGATGATCCGCGGTATTCCTGTGGTCAGCTATTCCGTTGGGGAGCTACCAAATCTAATCAAGAACCACCAAAACGGTTGGTTGGCACCGGCACGTAACGAAAAAGCCCTACGCAGCATCGTTAAAAACTGGACTGATAAAAGCGTTACGCAGAAAGCCGCAATCGCCATGCGTGCTCATCGGCATATCATCAAGTTCTATAGTGACGAGACCATCTGCCCGCAGATTGTGGACCTTTATGAACACGCCATCAGCCAACGCCGCTCAACATCACCAAGAAAAGCGGGGCCAACGTAATGGTCATCAGCGAGAAAAGCCTTGAGCGCTCTCTGCTACCTATTCTCTGTTTTGGGGCGGCCGCTAATGCTCTTTTGCCGGGTGCTATCGAGGCGGCGACAAATAGCGGACTTATCGGCGCATTGACTGCTGGCTTAGGGCATAGTTTCGTCGTCTGGATCTGTTTAGGGCTGGCCGTGCGCCTAAGCCTGCACCCCACACGACTCTCTATGTCGTACGGAGCGTGGTTGCTGACACTACTATTGAGCGCTCTATTGCTAATTCCTAGTGCTATTGTTGCTTGGCTCACATGCATCGCTTTTTGCGCACTTTGGTACACACAAGCTGAGCGCCACCGCCACGCAGACCTGGCGATTTTTATCTTAGCTGCTACTGCGAGCCGAGAACCTATCTGCCAATCATTTCTGCACCTTTTCGCCGCGCAGATTCTCCATGTCGATGCTTGGGTTAGCGGCGCTCTTCTCAAGCTTTTAGCCATTCCGGCTACGGTTGCCGGCAATACTATCACCCAAGAGAGTGGCCATAGTTTGCTGGTATTAACGGGCTGCTCAGCGTTTACTAATCTTTCCTATGCCCTGCTGCTATGGATGAGCTTCACCCTCTTTCGACACGGAGCCATCACCCACCAAGACATGCTGAGAGCTGCAGTGATGCTGGTGCTGATCTTTGCCACCAACTCGCTACGGCTTGCAATGATGACCCTAGACCCTTTCTGGTACGAAACCTTACACAGCGAGCACTCTGAAGAGATTCTTGAGTGCCTCAGCATCGGCATTGCACTGCTGAGTGTTAAAAGGAGTAACCCATATGAAAGCCATTCTGATTGTCCTGATACTGTCAGTAACGTTGATTCTCGCGCCTCTTAGCCGCGTGATAAGTTCACTGACACCCGATCAAGCCTCGACACAAAATGATGCGTGGATCGCGCAGCACGCTGGCTTGACCGCTCTCGGACAGATACAAGCCGCCAACCAAGGCCCCTATGTCGTTCGGGGATTTCGTCATCCAACCTGCTTTGGTTCGATTGCACTCCTGCCCCTGTACCGAAATGCTGAAGGCGCACAGATTCTCAAGCAGATGATTTCAGCCCAAGGCACCCGTTACGGCGTGATATTTCAAGGTCAGCTTTATGATCAATTTCCACAGATAAACTACACCAAACAAAAGCTGATAAAGGGCACTCAGCGCTTATTGGGCATCGAGCAAAACGCCTCGTTACAGATTATGGCTTTTGCTGAGCAAGGCCCTTGCAAGATCGCTGAGAAGCTTGCCGAACAACATGCATCCCTCGATCTCTTTCGCCGGACAGCCTCTCATGCTGCCCATACCTTTTAACTCAATGTGCTGTAACCAAACGTAAATGTCGCAGAGCTCGCTCACTACATACTCTCGCGACCTAAAGGAGGTTCTTATGAAACGTCTCGCAAGTTACGTTTTAATATCTGGCATTGTTGGCGCCATACCTATCCAGGCATGGGCCGCTGATGATGCCACCGACACGCTGGTCAACATAGACTTCAGCCCAGCCCTGCTTAACGAAGTAACTCAAGCGCTACCCGAGAGCCAAGATGTGAATCAGGAGTTTCTCAACCCAAGCTACGACCCAAATATCTATCTGGAGGACAATGCAAACGTATCTGTTACCTTTCTAGACGAAGGGGCCGGCTACCGTAACTCACTTGGCTACTTTACCTACGACTCAACCACCTTCGATGACCTAACCTTTGGCGATATCGATCTCGACGGTTC
This sequence comes from Neptunomonas sp. XY-337, assembly GCF_004959845.1. Taxonomy (NCBI): domain Bacteria; kingdom Pseudomonadati; phylum Pseudomonadota; class Gammaproteobacteria; order Oceanospirillales; family Oceanospirillaceae; genus Neptunomonas; species Neptunomonas sp. XY-337. The sequence goes on from NZ_SPLL01000003.1 coordinate 355,995, forward strand.
AGGTCATATCGGTATTCAGGAGCTTAAGGATGTTGAAGGTGTGGAGGCCGGGATGGTGTTCAATAACGCTTCAGAACGAGGAGGAGGCGGTTCGTTGAATGCGGGGGATACTGTCACTCTGACCGGTGCAGAGATCGTCAACATCGACGGTGATAGCTTTGATATGGTAGGTAGCACACAATTTGAGGCTGGCACGAATGTCGGTTTCTTCTTGCTGCAAAATGCTTGGAACGGTTATCAAGTTAACGGCTGGGATAACACCTACCGAGATCCACTCACCATGTATACCATCGACTTCCTCAATCCCGAGAACAGCGCTTCAAATACCATAGACAATGCCGCAACCTACTCTCGGCATGTCGCTATGATGAGCTCTGTGTCTGGGGAGAACGAAGTGATTCTCGGCTTTGAGGATCTCGTCAGGCCCTACGGAGATAATGACTTCAATGATGCGGTCTTTGTCGTACGCACGGACCCTGTCGAGGCCCTATTCGCCGATGTGCCTAGCACCGAACAGGTTATCTCTTTGCAAGCTGCACCAGGGCCAAGTTTCGGTGGCGGGCTGTCAGGTCTATTCGCGCTATCGCTGGGGCTCATTGGCTTGCGCCGCAAAGCAAAATAAAACACCCACTAAAAACCGGTGCATACACGCACCGGTTTTTTTCGCATCTTGCGACGCAATTTTTCAAACCTTGCACGCCTTCCCGAAAAACAGCCACCGCATAAGTCATAACTTACTGAATTAATTACAAATTAAAAGTTGGCCCATATCTCGCAATAGCTCTAGCAAGGTTGCCTATTCAGGAGATCGCACCATGCTGGAACGAATTCAACAACTACCCACAGCGTTGAGACACAGCCTCATCTATGCCTCTGCACTCGCATTATCTAAAGCGATGGCGTTAGTCATGGTGCCGGTTGCTACACACTTTCTAACGCCAGCCGATTACGGCCGGCTCGATGTTCTACAAACTCTTGCAGATCTACTGAGCATTATTATCGGAATGGGTCTTGCCGAAACGCTGTTTCGGTTTGCTGGCAGCGCAGACAATGAGCAAGAGCGCCGTGCCGCCTGCGCCAATATTTTTGGCTTAGCGATCTGCTTAGGCGCGTTCGCGTTAGTGGCGGGGCAAATACTCGCAAGCACGATTGCCGTGTGGCTACCAGGCGATATCGCAGTACTTGAAGCCCGACTCATTTTGGCAAGCTTATCGCTGGTCGGTACGATTCTGGTGCCGCTCTCATGGTTGCGAATGCAAGGCCAACCTTGGCACTACTTTTTAGGTAGCGCAGTCCGCGTGCTGCTACAAGTGCTGATGGCTGTGCCTTTGCTGTTTCTCGGATTTGGCGTACTCGGCGTGCTCAGCGCCACACTTGCATCCGCACTACTCCTATCAGGCTGGCTGATCTTTCGCCAATGGCGCGACACCGGTATCAGCTTCGAATTCAGCCGCTTTAAAGCCTACTCGTTTTACGGAGGGCCGCTGATTTTTGTGGGTATCGCAGGCTTCATACTCGGGAGCTTTGATCGCTGGATTTTAGCCGGAGCTGCGGGTACCGCCGAGATGGCTCAGTACGCACTGGCCGCTAAGTTTGGTCTGATAACAGCGGTATTCATTCAACCCTTTGATCTTTGGTGGCACCCAAAACGGTTTAGCTGTCTGAAAGAGGAAAACGGTGCAGCGCGCTGTGCCCACTACGCGAGCATCGGTATCTGCGTTGCAATCTTCGCCGCCTTGATCGTCGCTGCCATCGGTCCAACACTTGTGCGCTGGCTAACTCCAGAAACCTACCATGCCTCAATTGCCTTCATCCCCTGGCTGGCGGCATTAGCGGCTATTCACAATATTAACGCAACGCTTAGCTTTGGACTGATGAGCCAAGACACCACGGTTCGTCCAGCGGTTATCGATGGCATTGCTGCGGCCATCGCTCTGCTGCTCTACTGGCTCTTGATTCCACGTTATTTCGCTTGGGGTGCCATTGCAGCCACATCCATTGCTCTGAGCATTCGCTTGGTCATCAGTTATACGCTAAGCCAACAAGCACTGCAGCTGCCCTATAAAACTCGCCGCCTTATTATGCTGGCAGGTATCGGTTTGGGGGGGCTTTCGTTGCTGCCAAGCGGCCCACTTTCGTTCGGTGTGGTGCTGCAATCCATTGCCCTGCTCATCAGCTTTGTCGTTTGCAGCGTGATGCTTGGTATTGTGCCGTTACCCAAGCGCTCAGCCGCTTTCATCACCCGCGTTAAGGGGCTCTAACATGATGCAGCTGGTCAGTTTCAATCAACGCTTGCAGCAGGTTGGCGTAGCAATTAGTCTCATTCTGCTGCTGGCGCTGCTCTGGTACAAGCTGCCTCATCCACTCGTTGCTGCAGCCGCGCTACTACCACTACTTATTGTGGCGGGGCTTCGCATGCCATTTATTCTTTGTCTAGCGTTTGTTGCGTTTTCATTCTTTCGTTTACATGAAGTATTTCCAGCCCTATATCCCTTAAAAATCCCTCAGCTGCTGGCCATCGGCACACTGGGGTCATTGGCTGCTAATTTGATTACCCAACGTATCGATATGTTCTGGAGTAAAGAGCACAGCACCTTCTTAATTTTCTTTGTGTTGGTGGTGATTGGCGCAGCGCTCGCTACCAACCGTGCAGCAGCCATGCATACGCTCAATGGCACCTATATCAAAGTGGCGATTATGGTACTGGCGATCAGTTGGTTGTTACGCCAAGAGCGCCAGTTCAAAGCAGTGCTGTTGAGCGTTATTGTCTGCGGGATCAGCGTGGGGATCGTTGCTCTTTACAACAAATCAAACAGTATCGGGCTCGTCGAGGGAACCCGTGTAACCATTGGCCGTGATATCGGCTCGATGCTCGGCGATCCAAATGACCTGTCTTTGGTACTGCTCTTCCCCGCAGCTTTCGCCCTTGCCGTGCTGCTCACACCCAACATCGGGAGGTTATGGAAGATGCTGGGGCTCGTGGGGTTCATTGTCGTCGTGTGTGCGATTATCGCCACGCAAAGCCGTGGCGGCTTGCTGGGCATCTGTGCAGTCAGTGGCGTGTATGCGTGGCGCCGCGTTGAGAATAAAGCGTTACTGATCACCGCTGGGGTCGCAGCGCTTTCCGTCCTGTTTGTCTTAGCGGGCGTGAGTGATCGCGCATCAGGCGGCGCCCACGAAGAGGGTATCGATGAATCAGCGATGGGGCGTATCTACGCCTGGCAAGCCGCCTTCGGTATGGCTTTACATCACCCGTTAACGGGTGTCGGCATCAATAACTTTATCTCTAACTACTTTGAATATAGCCCCCATTGGGATGGGCAAAACCACGCCGTACATAGCACTTGGTTTGGCGTTATGGCAGAAACAGGCCTGCTGGGATTAATGCTGTTTATTACCCTGATCATTCAGATCCTGCGCATCGGCATGAAAAGCGTGACCTACTTTAAGCCCCAACCCGATAGAACCTACTCACCCACCCTGTATGCCTGCGCCCAATCGGTCGAGGCGGGTCTGGCGGGGTTCTGCGTCTCGGGCACATTTCTGACCATGGGCTTTACGTGGCCGATCTATATTTTGCTCTCCCTCGCGATCGCGTTATCGCAGCAGCGATACTCGAAGCAAATCGACTCGCAAAATGCGAGCCGCCAGCCTCGATAGCGCCCACCAAAAAATAAGTCATTGAATTAGAAAGATAAAAATATTGGCACACCATCTGCAATATCTAGTTCACGAATAACAAATCATTACAGGAAGGGTCGTTATGTGCGGAATAGTTGGAGCAATCAACCACCACAACATCGTGCCTGATCTGTTACAGGGACTGAGTAACATTGAGTATCGCGGCTACGATTCTGCTGGTATCGCTATTGCCAATCAGGCAGGGCTCATTACAGTGAAGCGCCAAGGCAAGCTACAGTGCTTACGCGACCAGTTGAGCCAAAACAAACTACGCAGCTATGTTGGTATTGGTCACACCCGCTGGGCGACACACGGTAAGCCGAATGAGGCTAACGCCCACCCCCACAGCACTGCCGAAGTATCGGTTGTGCATAATGGCATTATCGAAAACTATCTTACCCTGCGCCAGTGGCTCTGCGCGGAGGGGTTCAACTTCAGTAGCGATACTGATACTGAGGTGATCCCTCATCTCATTAGTTACTTCTTACACCAAGGTGAATCACCACGCGCAGCTCTATGCCACGCCCTCAGCAAGCTCGAAGGTGCGTTCGCACTCGGCGTGCTGTTTCGCGATGATCCCGAGCATCTTTATGCTGTACGCCGCGGTAGCCCTCTGGTAATCGGGCAAGGCGATCAGGGGCTCTGCTTGGGTTCCGATACCATGGCCTTACCAGCGTACATTGATCGCATTATGTACCTAGAAGAGGATGAGATCGCGTGCCTAAGCGCCGATAGTTTCGAGCTCACCGATCAACACGGCAAGGTCATCACACGCACCATGCAGGCGTTCAGTGCTGACCAAAGCGCACAGCAAACGCACACCCACCAGCATCATATGCATCGTGAGATCCACCAGCAACCCGAAACCATTCGTGACACCTTACGTCATACGCGCCGCTCACTAAGCGACCTACCGTTCGACTTCAACCGTCTGGAACGCCTGCATATCGTCGCCTGTGGCACCTCGTATTATGCCGCGATGATCGCAAAATACTGGTTTGAACAGATAGCTCGGCTCCCAGTTGATGTGGATATTGCATCGGAGTTTCGTTATCGCGCTCCGCTATTGAGTCAGCAGGGCTTATCGCTATTTATCTCACAATCCGGAGAAACCGCAGATACCCTAGCAGCGCTGCGATACGCAGACACTTTGGGCCAAAAAACAGGCGGCATTGTTAACGTCGCACAAAGCAGCATTGCCCGTGAAAGCCGCTTTCACCTACAAACGCACGCAGGCGCGGAGATAGGGGTAGCTTCGACCAAGGCCTTCACCGCCCAGCTGGTTGTGCTCGCCACACTGGCCGTGTATGCCGCCAGTTGCCGCAACCAACATACCTTCACAGAAAACTATCAACTACAGCTAGACCTCACAGCCCTCCCTGGGTTAGCCGCACACGCGCTAACACTAGAAGGGCATTGCAAGCATATTGGCCAAAGCCTGAAAAACTGTAAGAACGCGTTCTTCATCGGCCGTGGCGCACACTTTCCGCTCGCGCTGGAAGGGGCACTCAAGCTCAAAGAGATCAGCTATCTACACGCGGAAGGCTTCGGGGCGGGAGAGCTGAAACATGGCCCTATTTCACTCATCGAGCAGGGCGTGCCGGTATTTGTGTTAGCACCTAAGAATCAGCTTCTCGAAAAAACACTTGCCAATATGGAGGAGGTCGCGGCACGCGGCGCACGCTGTATCGTGCTTGGCGAGCAGCAAAGCTTACAAAACCTTCCCGCTCATATTGAAACGCTACAGCTACCGGAATTTGAAAGCCCGTTCAGTCCGATTCTCTATGCCATCGCGCTTCAGCTGATCGCCTACCACGCAGCATTAGCCCTTGGTACAGATGTGGACCAGCCCCGCAACCTAGCTAAATCGGTGACCGTCGAATGAATAGATTACAGCAGCTAAAACAGTGGGTAAAAAGCGCTGACCACCCACTGGCTATTATTCTGAAAAACAGCCACAACACACTCCATCACTTTGAGATTCCAGCCCCGCGCTGGCTGTTTAAACCACTGTGGGTGGCGCATCATGCACTTGCCACACTCAGTGCCAGTGTTGCGCGCGTCTGCTACTGGACACCGCTGTTCAAAACCCGTTTGGCGGGCACATGCAAACGCCTTTACCTCTATGGCGGTCTGCCGTTAGTGCAAGGGAGTTTAATCATCAAGATGGGTAGCAATTGCCGCATTTGCGGCCAAACAACCTTCTCGGGTCGCTGGCGTAGCCAAGAAACGCCGCAGCTCATCATCGGTAACAATGTTGGGATTGCGTGGCAAACCACCATCGCCGTTGGTACAAAGGTGGTGATCGGCGACAACGTACGTATCGCGGGGCGCGGCTTTCTAGCTGGGTATCCGGGCCACCCCATCGACCCAACCACTCGTGCGCAGGGCCTCCCCGATACCGATGACCAAGTCGGCGATATCATCCTTGAACGTGATGTTTGGCTAGGCTCTGGGGTCACCGTTATGAAAGGGGTTACGATTGGCGAAGGTACGATTGTTGCCGCTGGCAGCGTTGTGACTCGTAGTTTACCGCCCTTTGTTATGGCGGGCGGCGTGCCAGCCAAAGTACTAAAACCGTTGGATGTCACCGATCGAGATCAGCCTGCCTGCCGCGCAACCGCGTTAGCAGCAGCTAAGGAGCGTGCGGCATGAGTATCGATATGCTGGTGTTTGGCGAAGATTGGGGGCAGCACCCAAGTAGCACACAACACTTGATCAAGCAGATGCTGCACGAACAAGAGATTGTTTGGGTTAATTCATTGGGCTTGCGTCGCCCACGTTTGAACTCACGAGACCTTAAACGCGCTTGGCATAAACTGTGGGCATTGAGAGAGAAACGCCCAATACACCCAGCGACGCTCACCCCACACCTTGTCAATCCACTTGCACTGCCATTTCCCGGCAGTGCCACGGCGCGCCGGGTCAACAGCCAGTTGCTAACGCGCACACTCGCGCCCGTCATTGGGCAATCACGAGGGCATTTACTCTGGACTTCACTTCCCTCAGCGGTCGATGTTGTGGGAAAGCTCGGTGAGCGCGCCACTGTTTACTATTGCGGCGACGACTTCGCAGCACTCGACGGCGTTGATCATGAACCCGTAGCTCGGATGGAGCAGGAGCTTGCAGCAAAGAGCCAGCTGATTATTGCGGCCAGCAGCAAACTGGCGCAGAAGTTTCCTGCCTTTAAAACGATGACACTGCCCCATGGCGTTGATTACGACCTGTTCGCCACGCCATGTGACGCCGCTAGCGACCTACCCACAGGCCCCGTGGCCGGTTTTTATGGTGCGATCGCCGGATGGTTTGATCAGCAGTTGATGGTCGCAACAGCGCGTAAGCTCCCGCATTGGAAGTTTATTCTCATCGGCCCTGCTACTGTTGATACGAGCGTCCTTAGCGCCGAGCCCAATGTGCAACTGCTAGGCCCTAAACCACATGATGAACTCCCCCACTACAGCCAGCACTGGGATGCAGGGCTGCTACCCTTTAAAGACAATCAGCAGATTGCGGCATGTAACCCACTTAAATTACGCGAGTACCTTGCCGCAGGCAGCCCGGTGGTGACAACCGAGTTTCCAGCACTCGAGGGCTATCGTGATTTAGTGCATACAGGTAAAAGCGCCAGCGACTTTGCACAAGCCTTAAACAATATCCACGATCAGCACCACTACCAACAGGTTACGCGTCAGCAGCGCCAAGCTCGTGTTCAATCTGAGAGCTGGACCCGCCGTGCAGATGAGTTAAAGGATATTCTGCGCGCACTTTAAATTCTCAAAATGAGTCGCCTACGCCAGCGGCTCTTTTTTTGCTCCTGTTTTCGCATTTTGCGATGCAAGCTGAAAGCAGCGGTTTTTCAATGGCGAAACACAGCACCTAAAGATCCGCGCCCACACCTCTACAGACCCCGCCATATCTGCGTTTCCAACCAAACAACACGACTTGGCCCAAAGCCTGCACTAACTCAATCAAGATAAAAATTCTGAGGACGCAGGCGATGAAATTGCTACGACACCACACCAAACACGTGATCTTCCTGCTCGGCACCCTACCACTAGCCGGCTGCATGACACAGTTAAAGCCATCTCAACTAGCGCTTACGGAGATCGCGCCTGACAGCCAAGGCCCGATCAGCATTGAACAATTGCTGGCCAGTGCGCGCAGTGAAACATCAAATGCCACATCAACAGATCTCTATTTCTCCTTCGAGCCTGATCGTCACGAGCTAAAGCCAACCGAACAGCAGCGCCTACTGGAGTTCGCTAAACAACAAGCGACGCCGCTCTATCTCGCATGCGCTCCAGCTGCGCATCAAAACCGTTATACCGCAGCGGCTATCGCGATACAGCGTTGCCAGCACATCAGTGTATTTCTCAGCCAACAAACGTTCCACAACGAAGTGATGCTATCGCCGCGCTTGCAAGCAGACCAAGTCAGAGTGCATCGCTAAGCGATCAACACGCGAGAGAAGGAGCAGACCATGATTCGCAGTTCGCTGGTTAAAAACATCTCATCCCTGCTTTGGGCTGCATGGCGACGCCGCTATCTGATCGCAATGCCGATCTTGCTGATGCCGTTTGTGGGTTTAGCCGTTGGCATTCTTTCGCCCAAAAAGTATGAAACCAGCACAACAATACTGTTCCAAGAAGCCGCAGAGCATAACCCCTTCTTAGAAGACCTCTCAATCGCCACCAACCTGCGTGACCGGATGGAAGCACTCAACGCGCTGCTGCATAGCCGCCATATTTTGGCAAGCGTCGCTTGGCAGCGAAAGCTCATCAGCGAAGAGATGGATGAGGAGAAAAAAGCAGCGGTGATAGCAGAGCTATCACGCTCACTGACGGCTCGACTCGTTGGCGATAACCTGATCAAAATTTCCTATCACGCTCAAGAAAAAAGCGCGATGAAGGAGACACTGGCGATGGTGAGTATGCGCTTTGTCGAGCGCGTTCTGGCCCCTCAGCGCTCCTCCATTATCCAGTCAGAGAGCTTTCTCTCGAAAGAGCTCGAAGGCCGCCGTGCAGACCTGCAAACCGCAGAGCAAGCACTGGCCGAATACAAGAACCGCTTTGCCAGTGAACTCCCGCGCCTGCACAGCGCCAATGTGGCACGCCTTGCTGAGCTACAAGCTTACCGGGCGGAGCGCCGGATTGAGTTAGACGGTGCGAAAGCCGCCCAAGCCAGTCTAGCGCTGCGCCTTTCTCAAACAAACCCCGTGGTGGGGAAGATCGAAGAGTCGATTATTCACGTCATGGCGGAGCTGACTCAACTGCGCGCCCGCTACACCGACCAACATAGCCAAGTGCAAAATGTACTGGCGCGCTTGCAATCACTAGAGAAGGAGCGCAATCGCATCCTCGCTCAGATGCAGCAACTCAACCAAGGCGATCTGAAAAAGGTACGTTTAGAGCGCCTCTGGGCTATCGCGACAACAACCCAAGAGCGCGAGAACGGCGCCAACCAGCATCCGCTGCTGATCTCACAACTCGAGAGACTGCAGCAGGCCGATGACCATATTGAACGCCTCAACAAGGAGGTGGGTTCCCTCTCCACCGAGATCGAGGCATTGCAAAAAAAGGTGAACGGCTATGGCCAGCATGAGCGCCGATTAAAAGAGCTAGAGCGCGATATTCAAGTGCGCCAAAAGATCTATCAAGACTTGGCTGAGCGCTACGAGATGGCACGCGTGACCCGTTCGCTGGGTAAAAATGAAGAGAGCGAGCGCGTGAAACTGATCGACCCTCCCTTCGAGCCGCTTGCGCCTATCAACATGCCTATCCCGATCTTCGTGATCGCAGGTTTAGCTGCAGGCATCGGCTTAGGGCTGGGCTTGGCGGTCATTGCCGAACTACTAGATACCAGCATCCGTCGCAAGGACACCCTTAGCGAGATGCTCAACGTTCCCGTATTAGCGCGCATCCCCGCCATGGGACGTCTATCCACTGATTCAGAGGAGTCACCATCATGAAACCCGTAATTGTTCAGGTCGTACAACACCTGCGCCCCGGCGGCATCGAAACAATGGCATTGGACCTTCTCCAGCAGTTACAAGCTAAAGCCGAAGTTCACATCTTTAGCTTGGAAGGCGATGCACCTACAACTCTCAACGCGTGGCCACGCCTCTATGCCGTGCAACATCAACTGCACTTTTTCAACAAAAAGTCGGGGCTACAACCGGCACTGATAGGCCGATTAGCACACGCCCTGAAGCGCGTTGGCGCGAGTGCCGTTCACACTCACCATATTGGTCCACTCCTTTATGGCGGCGCTGCGGCGCGTTTAGCCGGCTTGAATCATGTCCACACTGAACATGACGCTTGGCATCTTAATATTGAGAGCAGCCGCAATCTGCAAAATATGCTAATCCGCACTCTGAAGCCTCAGCTGGTAGCCGACTGTAGCGCAGTGGCTGAAGCACTGCAGCAGTTCTATCCATTCACTCGTCCCACCGTCATTATGAATGGCGTGGATACCCAGCGTTTCCTGCCACCGAGCTTATTGGAGAAGCGCCAGTGCCGCGCCCAGCTTGGACTACCTCAGGAAGGCCTGCTGTTAGGCTGCGCCGCCAGACTAGAGCCGGTGAAAGGCCACGCCCTGCTCCTAGAAGCACTACGTAAAGCCCACTCAGGGGTCAGCCTTGTGCTAGCCGGCGATGGTAGCCTGCGCCACCAACTACAAGACGAAACCACACGCCTTGGTCTCAACCATCGAGTGTTCTTCCTAGGCCACTTAGACGATACGCTGCCCTTTTATCACGCCATCGACCTGTTCTGCCTACCTTCATTTAACGAAGGGCTGCCTCTGTCACCTCTTGAAGCTCAAGCATGTGGCGTACCTGCGATTGTTTCCGATGTGGGTGGTTGTCGCAGTGTTGTCTGCCCGCAATCGTCTCAGCTAGTTCCGCCCGGTAGCGCAGGTGCACTGGCGGATGCCATCTCATCCTATCAAGTGAGTTCACAGCATAATCCACGCGACTTTGTGGTGAGCACCGGCAACTTACAAAAAACCGCCGCGGCTTACTTCAACTTACTGGCCCATTCATAGGAGATACGTCATGTTTATCTGGCTTATATCACTACTTGTTATCCTTTGGGCGCTTATCGTTTACCATCATGTTGTCTATCCGCTGCTGATGGTCAAACTGCAAGCGCGCCCGACATCTGTGCCTGCGGCGCAACAACGCCACACCCACTACCAACCAAGTGTGACCATCCTCGTGCCTGCATATAACGAGGCCGATGTCATCGCCGATAAGATCCGTAATGTTGCCTTTTTAGATTATCCGAGCCATAAGCTTGAGCTACTCATCGTGTGTGATGGTTGCCAAGACGATACCGCAGCTCTCGCTCGGCAGGCCGCGCAAGAGTGGAACAATAGCGAACTCAATGTGCGTGTTATCGAGTTCCAAGCCAACCGCGGTAAAGTGGCGCTACTTAACCTGCTGATTCCAACCATCAAAACCGATATCGTCGCCTTGAGCGATGCTTCGGCACTGATCTCAATGGACGCGCTCAACATCGCCAGCCAACATTTCGTGGACCCGAATGTCGGTGTGGTGGCAGCGACCTATACACTGCTCAACCCAGGTAGCGCAGGCGAGCAAAAATACTGGGATTACCAAGTGAGTATCAAGCGTGGAGAAGCCGCTATCGGCAGCCCTATTGGTGTGCATGGCGCGCTCTATTTTTTCCGCCAGCCCCTCTTTCAACCGCTCCCAGCAGATACTATTAATGACGACTTTATCTTGCCCATGGAGATCGTGAGCCGCGGCTACGAGGCTCGCTATGATACCCATTTGATCGCGCTTGAACTTGAGCAAGCTAGCCTTGCGATGGACCAACAGCGCCGCGTACGCATCGCCGCAGGCAATTTCCAGCAGCTACTGCGCCTCCCTAAACTGCTCTCACCACGCCTTGGCGGCACCGCATGGAGCTTTCTATCCGGTAAAGCACTGCGCGCAGTGATGCCTCTGATCTTACTGGCCCAACTCGTGCTCTGCTCACTACTGACTCACTATCAGGCGCTCTTTCTTGTGATCACGCTACTGCAGCTAGGCGGCATTGTGCTGGCGCGCTTGAGTTTGTACTTACCAACAGGCGAGCTGCCATCGCACAAAGTACTGAAACCGCTCAAGCTCGCGTTCTACTTAATCAACGGCTACTACAGCAGTTTAATCGGTACGGTTCGCTATCTATTAGGAATGGACCGTGGGCCGTGGCAATCAGTGCCTAAATCGTAACCGCTGCCTACTCGCTCATTCTCACTGAGGACTTGAACCATGAACTCATATATCCCAACCCCTGTCCGTGTCACCAAGCGCGCAATGGATATCTTTTTTGCGCTGATCGGCTTAGCCCTGTGCGGATGCCTGCTGCCATTGATCGGTGCCGCGATCTACCTCAACTCCCCCGGCCCCATTCTGTTCAAGCAGATGCGCATTGGCCATGCCAGCCGCGACCGTACCGAGATATTTTGGATGTACAAATTCAGAACCATGCGCCTTGACGCCGAAGCCTCCACGGGTGCGGTTTGGGCACAGGCAAAAGACCCGCGCATCACTGCAGTTGGCCGCTTTTTACGTAAAACACGGCTGGATGAATTACCGCAGCTGTTCAATGTACTCAAGGGTGATATGTCCTTAATTGGCCCCCGCCCTGAGCGCCCAGGCTTCTATCAAAAATTGGAGCTCGCCATACCTTTCTTCGCCGAACGTACATGGGGGCTAAAGCCGGGTATTACAGGGCTTGCTCAGGTCAATCAGGGCTACGACCGTGATATCGAGGATGTGCGCAACAAAGTGGGATTTGACCACGCCTATGCCATGAGCTTGAGCGGTTTTATCACTTGGTTACGCTCGGACCTCACCATCATGCTGCGCACGGTTCTGGTTATGGTGGGTGGCCGAGGCCAATGAGTGTGCTCTCGTCAAAAATCAAACGGGTGATCCATCGCATCGTGCTTTCGATCACCCTAATTTTTACGCTGTTTATCGGCTGGATTATCTACATGGCCAATACCGGCCAAGATACGCTGTTCTTTGTCTGGGCACGTCGTGTGCCCAACGGGGATAAACTGAGTCACATTGTACTGTTTGGCACATTAGCCCTGCTTTTCAACCTATGCAGCCGCTACCGTGTCGTGGAACTGCGTGGCGTTATGATCTACCGAGGATCATTACTGGTCTTACTGTTCACAACGTGCGAAGAGTTCAGCCAATTTCTGCTTCCTAACCGCACATTTGATCTTCTGGATTACAGTGCAAGCGTGTTTGGCGTCGCACTGTTTACTCTACTCACTCGCTACAGCGAAAACCGACTAGAAAGGCTTCAGCGGGTAGCGGCTTAAGCGTCTGCATCGCAAATTGCAACAGGCTGCTGGCGGCTCAGCGACCCTCTCAGATCGACTCGCAAATTGCGAAGCGCAAGCTGAGACATGTGGATAGCTAAACACACCAAAATAAAAAGTCTTTAATATTCAATAATATAGATACATGGCACACCCCTTGCTCTATTCCAGTTAAAGCAACAAAAGGAGTGCTGTCATGTCGATTTTAGCCAAAGTAGAAAATGCACATTATTTAAAGATCGAAGGTTCGCTCGACGCCCTAGCCGTCGAGATCCTGCGCCCCCGTTTCGATACATTAGTTCAGGAGGAGCATGATGTGACCATCGATATGAGTGAGATCAACTTCATCGACTCCTCCGGTATCGGAGCCATCGTGTTTCTCTTCAAACGCCTGCGCGCACTCGGCCGCAAGCTCTGTCTGAACGGTGTGCACGGGCAGCCATTAGAGCTGCTTAAGCACCTGCGTATCGATCAATCGATCCAAGTAAACGAATAAAAGGGGCTGCACTATGTCTGCATTGCGCACACTGCTGATAGCCGCCTTAGCCTCACAAGCTGGCTGCTTCTATATGGTGACAGAGGGCAAAGGCGGCGTTGCTGAGCGCTTTCCCATCGCTGCTTATCAACAACAGCTTTCGGAGCGCTTGCAACACTGTGAAGCCACGTTAGATCGCCATACCCATGCCGGTAACGCGAAGCGCTATCCCGCCCTCTACCAACAAACTCAAAGCCAACTTATCGAAAGCCGCCGTCTCTATCAGGCCGAGTTTTATCAACAGGCCGAAGTGACATTGGAATCGGTGGAAACCGTATTAAAGCTGATGCATCAGGAGCAACAACGCAGTGCGCTCTCTCAGCTGTGCCAGCAACAAACTCACAGGGAGATCTGTTTATGAACTACGTACTGAGAATACTCTGCCTACTGATGCTACCGCTATTCGCCCATGCTGATAACCTACGCCCAGGCGACCGTCTGCAGATCAAGCTACCCGGTGAGACGGCGTTTGAACAGAGCTTTCAGCTCGATCACGATGGCATGATCACGGTTCCCGAAGTGGGGTCGTTGCAGCTTAGCGGCCAATCATTATCCCAAGCTAAAGCATTGCTAAAACAAAAGCTTAGCAACGCATACAAAGACCTATCCAAGTTTGACTTAGTCTTGCAAGAACGCCGTCTATCAGTCACGGTGCTGGGATACGTCAAGCAACCAGGCCCCGTCGATCTGCCTGTGCGCGCCAATGTCCAGATGGCAATCAACAGTGCTGGCGGGCTCGCTCAAGGTGCGCAGCTAGACAAACTACAGATTCGCCGTGCCAGTAAGATGATTGAGTTTGACTACAAACACTATCTTGATAGCGGTAACCCAAGTGCACTACCGGCACTACAACCGATGGATGTGATTTTTGTACCGGCATCCCCCTTGATCGGTAATGTACAAGTCGAGTTTGATGCCCGCACCCTGACAGCCTCAGGTGATGCAGGTAAAGATGGCGAGGCGGTCAAAGTTTTTGGTGAAGTACACCGTCCGGGTACCTTCGCTTACAAATCTGATGCCTCGGTGATGGACCTTATTATGCGCGCGGGTGGTGTAACACGCTACGCAGGTATTGAACAGATCCGTGTTATCCACAACGGCCAACCCTTCCCCTTTAACATGCGCGAGTACCTTGATACCGGTAATCCGGCGTTGATGCCTAAAATCCACCAAGGCGACGTTATCTTTATTCCTCAAGCCTCAGAGCAAGTAAAAAGTGGGGCGCGTACGGTGTACGTGATGGGTGAAGTATTTAAGCCCGGTGCTATGGAGATGGGTGAGGACAGCGGTTTTTACGACCTACTCGCTACAGCAGGCGGACCAACGCGCTTTGCTGAAACCCGCCAGATTCGTATTATCCGCGCCAATGGCAGCGTCCAAGCATTTGATCTGCAGGGTTATGTCGATGGTAGCAGCCGCAGAAATATGCCAAAAATCGAGCCGGGTGATGCCATTTTAGTACCCGAGAAAACAGATATGAATGAAAAGAGCTGGCTCAAGGTACATCCGAATCGCGCGGTGCGTATCATCGGCGCGGTGAATCGCCCGGGTCGTTATGAGTGGGCAGCCGAGATGTCCCTGATGGACCTGATCGCCCATGCGGGCGGCCCTATCGCGAGTGCAGATACTGCCCACCTACAAATTCTGCAACAGCGTGAAGGCGGTCATACCGAGTCTGTGAGTTTCGATCTCAAAGCCTTTCTTGATAACGGCGGCGATATTCGCAAGATTCCCAGCATCCGCGCCGGCGACACCGTAGTAGTCCCCGAGCTACCAAAAGATCCAAACGACAACCGCTCGCAATGGGTACGCCAATCGAGCGACCGCTCTATCTACATCTTTGGCGAAGTGGGGGCGCCGGGACGCTACGCCTTCAATAATGAACTGAACTTTTTGGATATCCTCTCGGCTGCACAAGGCCCAACAGGACTAGCGGATCTATCAGGTGTACGCATTACCCATCGTCGCAACGGTAAAACAGAGGTCACGCACCTGAATTTGCATACCTACTTCCAGACCGGTGATGAGTCGATGCTACCGGTGGTTAAAAATGAGGATGTGATCTTCATTCCAAAACGTGATCGTGAATGGCTAGAGCGCCCGAAAGAGACAGTGGTTCGCGTGCTAGGTGCGGTTAACCGCCCGGGCCGCTACAGCTTCGATACCAGCATGACGGTTCTCGATCTGCTCGCTGAAGCGGGTGGACCTAAAAATAGCGCTCTGCAAGACCGCATCATGGTCATCAACCGTATCGACGGTGAGGCTCACTCGCGCCTATTCGACTTGGTGGATTTTGCCAAATCAGGCGACTTCAGCCGCCTACCGGTGTTGCGCCCAGGCGATACTGTCTACGTGCCCAGCAAAGAGCAAAGCAGTTGGTATCGTTT
Source organism: Neptunomonas sp. XY-337 (assembly GCF_004959845.1). NCBI lineage: Bacteria > Pseudomonadati > Pseudomonadota > Gammaproteobacteria > Oceanospirillales > Oceanospirillaceae > Neptunomonas > Neptunomonas sp. XY-337. The sequence continues at coordinate 371,943 of NZ_SPLL01000003.1, forward strand.
TGTCACCACCTTGCAGGAGTCACTGACCATTTTCTCCTTCGCGCGCCTTGTCGGTCTGTAATAGGAGTTGTGTTATGTATCTTTACAACAATGCTGCCATTGAAACCGTTTATGCCCGTATACAGCGCCAAAATATACGCCAGTTGGCGCTTTGCAGCACACAGCATGAAGCGGGTAATAGTAGTATCGCTTGGGCACTGGCAAAACGTGCTGCGCAGTCGGGTAAGCGGGTGCTCCTTATCGAGCTCAACCGGTGCAGTCCCATCTTTGCTCAGCAGCAAAGTCACGCTTCACCCGAATGGCTGCCATTAACGGGGCACTGGGAACACGCCGCACAAGAGAGCGAGCAAGCGGGCTTAATGCTGCTTTGTAGCCCGGAGAAAACCGGCCACTGTGTCGAGTTTCGCGATCAAGAAACGCTGCGTCTGTTCTTCCAAAGCTGCCTAGGTCAGTTCGATATGGTCATCTGCGATACCGAGCCTTTGATCAGCAGCGGCAAAATCAATGAGGCGTTTGAATCAGGTGATAACCTACCTGTGGATATTATCTGTGCAGCTAGCGAAACCACGCTGCTTAATGTGGTCACAGGGCAAACAACCGAGTCGCAAGTGGACGAAGCGCGGGATATTCTGCATCAAAGTGGCGCCCAGTTGTGTGGTGTCATTATGAATGACCAACACGCGCCCGGCCTCAAACAGGAGCTTATCCGCGAGACGTATCGGTTTAACCGGGTGTTCCCAAAGCTGATGCAGCGCTTGCGTGCGCGCCTAGATAAAATGGTTTTGCTCAATCAGGAGCTGTAATACTAAGTTTTCTCAATCAGGATCAGCGTCGTATCATCGGCGCTGGCTGGGCCCGATAAACCGAGCGCCAACAATTGATCCGCTGCGGCAGCGAGCGGTAGCGCGGAGCTTGCTAACACCGCTTGGCGCAGCGCCTCTGTGACAGGCAGCCCTGCATCAAGAAAGCCATCCGAGTAGATCAAAAGCCGCTCACCGCGCTTTAGCTGCATCGTTAACGAGGTGTAGTTACCCACACCCAAACCCGGTAGCGCGCCTTCCACCTCAATCGGCACGACGCCTGCTTGGCTAATATGCAACGGAAATGGCTGCCCAGCGTTGACCCACTGTAACTGCCCAGAGGCATCGAGTTGCACCGCGATCAATGTAGCTAGAGTTTCTTGCAGCACAGCATCAGATTGGAAGCTTTGCGAAAGCAGACCAAATAGCGCCTCTAAATCGAGTTGCTCGTTGAACGCCGCTGCACCTAGCCCCCGCAGATACCCCGCCAATGCGTAACTATAACCTTTAGCTGATAGGCCGTGCCCCATAAGGTCAGCCATCAATATCATGCTCTGCTCGCCCACTTGCTGTAGCTGCACCAGATCGCCACCGCCAGGTTCTGGGTTAAAGCTGCGCAACGCTACCCGATAACCGGGAATCTGTTCGGGGAGCGAGGGCTGCAACCCTAATGTCACCCGCTCCTCTAGCTCGCGACGAATCTGTTGGTTTAAGTAGTTACGTCTTTGCAGCACACGTTCAATGGTTTGCACCAACTGCTCGCGGGTGACGGGCTTCGCAAGAAAATCATCAATAGGGCGGCTGAGCGCACGACTTAACGTTTCGCTGTCTTGGCTACCGGAGAGGTAGATAAATGCCGTGTGAGCAGCATCTGGAATATGACTGAGCTTGTCGAACAGCACCGGGCCATCTTCATCGGGCATCTGTACATCGCAGATCACCAGCTCCGGTTGATACGTTAACACCTGCGCAAAGGCCTCACTCACGCTTTGCGCCTCAACAACCTGATAACGATCGCTCAGGTACGCAGTCACGATGGCGCGATAGCTAGGGTCGTCATCCACCACCAGCAGCGTTTTGCGGGTCGGCTGCTGATCAGACAGCGGTTGGCGCAACACCATGACGTTCTGGGCATCCTCACGAAAGCAGGCGGGGATATAGCGAATATCAGCAAACATCTGCGCTAACAGTTTCAGCCCCATCCCGCTCTCAGCCGCCGCTAGCGGATCGGGATCATTGATGAGCTGGCTGAAATTATTGAAGCTTGGCCCATTATCTTTTAACTCCAACCACCAATGTTGCTCGTCTCTACTGAGCAAGAGCTCTACTTTTGTAGGCGGCGGATCAGGATAGCGGCTTAGGTTTACAATGAGCTCTGCACACGCCAATTGAAAGGCACTGATAAACGGCGCGTTCTCACGCTCTAATACTTCTGTGAGCCGCTCACGCACGCGCCTTGCCTCTGCTAAGCTCGGCTGCAAATGCCACTGTGCTAATCTTTGCATCATGCCAAAATACCGGTGTTTCGCTGCTATGCTGTATGTGTAACTTGTCACACTCTACCCTGTAGCATAGGCTAAAAACAGGCGCTGTTTGGATGGATAGGAGGCCCTACTTATGCCAGGAACTGCTGTAACTCGAATTTTGCTCATCGAAGATGATGTATCGATGGCAGCCGTCTACCGTAGCTACCTCACAGGTTTACCGTACCGTGTACATCACGAGGAAACCGGTCAGGGTGCGCTGGATGCTATGGCGAAAGAGGCATTTGACGGCATCCTCCTCGACCTCACCTTGCCTGATATGAATGGCCTTGAGATTCTCAGGAAGGTCAACCAAGAAGCGCTTGATATAGAGGTGATCGTCACCACCGGCGATTGCTCAATGAATACCGCGATCGAAGCGATGCAACTGGGTGCCCGTGACTACCTTGTTAAGCCCTTTAGCAAAGACCGCCTTGTTACAACGCTGAACAACTCCTTTGAAAACCAAAAGCTCAAACGTATTGTGGACACGTACCGCGATGAAATTGATCGTCGCCAGTTTTGTGGTTTCATCGGCTCATCGCTCCCCATGCAACGGGTTTACCAAGTGATCGATAGCGCTGCCAGCTCGAAAGCGACGATTTTTATTACCGGCGAAAGTGGCACTGGCAAAGAGGTATGTGCCGATGCCGTCCACCAACGTAGTGAACGCCAGGGTCACCCCTTTATCGCGCTTAACTGCGGAGCGATCCCGAAAGACCTCATTGAAAGCGAGATCTTTGGTCATGTGAAAGGGGCCTTTACCGGCGCGTTAAAAGACCGTGACGGCGCCGCAAGTGCTGCACAAGGGGGGACGCTGTTTCTCGATGAGATCTGTGAGATGGAGCTATCATTGCAGTCAAAGCTGCTGCGCTTCCTCCAAACCGGCACCCTGCAAAAGGTCGGCAGTGATCGAACTGAAAAAGTCGACGTACGTATTATCTGTGCCAGTAATAAAGACCCACTAGCTGAGGTGCAAGCAGGCAATTTCCGTGAAGATCTCTACTATCGGTTACATGTTTTGCCCATTCACCTGCCTCCGTTACGGGAGCGGGAGAATGATGTGATCGAGATCGCTCAAAGCTTTCTTGAGCAGTATGCCAAAGAGGAAGGAAAAGGGTTCAGCGGTTTTGACCCCGAATGCGAGCTGATGCTGAGTAGCTATGATTGGCCCGGTAATGTGCGCCAGCTCCAAAACGTGATTCGCAATATTGTGGTGTTACACAATGGTGACCAAGTCACGCAATCCATGTTGCCAGCGCCCTTGGATCGCTTCGAGCCGCATGCACAAACGCCTGCCAGTTTTTCACCGGCAGTTACCCAAGCGGCAGCGCCCATTGCTCCACCAGCTGTATCCTCTGCGCCCCCTGCAGCAGTGGGCGACCAGTTGGCCCAGCTTATTCGGCCGATGGCAGAGGTAGAGCGTGAAGCGATCGAGCGCGCTATTGACCTGTGCGGCGGCAATATCCCCACGGCCGCACACTATTTAGAGATCAGCGCCGCCACCATCTATCGCAAGCGCAATAGCTGGAAAGAGCTCGACCAAACGCCCTCGCATTAACGCGAGGCGCGTTGTATCAGATGTTGGTTTAACAAGTGCAAGCTCTCTTTGGCGATGTCACATAAGAGGTCTTGCTCTTGATCTAAACGCTTACCCTCTCGGTAACAGGCTTCCACTTTACGCGCCTGCGCTGACAGCGCCGTGAGCCCATATAAAAGCGCACTACTGCCGAGTGTATGCGCATGGCGCTCAGCGACCTCTGCCGCAAGGCTGGGATCATTTAACTGCTCGATGCGCGCATTCGCATCGTTGATAAATACGGTAACTAACGAGGGAAGCGCCTCTTCCGAGGTATCTCTTGCCAATTGATCTAGTTTGGAGCGATCAAAAAGATCAGTTTTCGCGGTTGGCGGATGATCATCCACAGCGACCTCTTTAACCACAGCCACCTCGCGGGTTTTCAGATACGGCGAGATGGTTTGCAACATCTGGGTCCTTTCAAGAGGCTTTTCCAAGAACCCAGCCATACCCACCTCGCTGTAGCGGCGGCGGTCTTCATCCTGAGCATAGGCGGTAAACGCGATCACCGGAGTCGCTTGCCAGGCCTCTAGCGTCTGTAGTTGTGCAAAGGTCTCTACGCCACTTATCCCTGGCATAGAGATATCCATCAAGATCAAATCAAAATCATGCTGGGGATATATCTCAAGCGCTTCATAACCGCTACTCGCGCTGGTGACAGCCACACCGAACTTCTCCAACATGGTTTTCGCAACCAAACGGTTGATCTCGCTATCATCCACCACCAGCACATGGCCCGTTAATCGCTTCTGTTGCGTATTCTCATGCACTTGGCTGGGGTCACTATGCTCTAACGGCAGTTGAAACCAAAACTCACTGCCTTCACCCTCGACGCTGGAGAAACGGATCGCCCCGCCCATTAAGTGCACCAGCTTTTGGCTGATAGATAGGCCAAGTCCTGTGCCTTCACTCACCGCATTTTGTGACGTTTGATTGATGGTGATGAATTCCGAAAAGATCTGATCTTGCGCCTTTTTCGGAATGCCGATGCCGGTATCTTGCACACGAAAATAGAGGTTTTTGTCATCAGCATCGAGTGAGAGCGTCACACTGCCGTAATCGGTAAACTTCACCGCATTTCCCACAAGATTGAGCAATATCTGCCGCAAGCGCTGACCATCCAGCTGCACCCATTCAGGCACATGCTCAGAAACCTGCGTGATCAACTGAATCGACTTCTCTTCTGCTCGGAGCATAAATAGCTGCTTTAACTCATCAACCAAAACTTGCAACTGATAAGGCGTGGGCACTAATTCGAGTTTATCCGCTTCGATTTTTGAGAAATCGAGAATATCTGAAATAACCGTCATCAGACCGCGCCCAGAGCTAAGCGCGTGTTCAACGTAATTCGCCTGCTCAGGAGCCAACGCGGTCTCTTCGAGCAGCTGCAACAAGCCCAGAACACCATTGAGCGGCGTACGGATTTCATGGCTCATCATGGCCAGAAAACGTCCGCGTGCGCTGTTGGCATGCTCCGCCTCCGCTACCGCTTGCTGTAGTGACAGCTGGGTTTGCTTTCGCTTGCTGATGTCCAGATGCGACACGATGACGGAGCCATTTTCGACTCGCGTCTCGTGGATCTCGATCCAGCGTCCGTCGGCCAGTTCATACTCTTGGACGACCGGCAGGTTTTTATGGATATCCAGTTGCCGATTTAGCCATTGCGTCGGATTATCATTGGCCTGTGGGAACAGACCTTTGGAGACGCACAGGTAGTAGAAGGTCTGGTAAGTAATACCAACCTTAAACGCCTCGCCCAGACTTGAGTAAAGTCGACGAAACTGCCGATTGCAGTGAACAAGGCGATCGCCTGCACCGAAGAGTGCAACGCCGTCTTGCGCGATCTCAAGGGCATCCACCAAGAGTTGATTGTGGCGCTCTTCATTCACACGCTCACTGATATCGCGGATCACTCCCATAAAACAGGCTTCACCCTCTTGTTGTATCGGGTTTACACTCAGTTCAATCGGAAAAACTTCACCATCTTTACGCTGCCCAACCAGCCGCCGCCGACTGCCCAAAATGCCTTTTAATCCAGGACTACGATACTCGCTTAGATAGTGATCATGTTGACGCCTGTAAATCTCTGGCATCAGCATCGAGACGTTGTTACCCAGCAGCTCCCGCGCCGAATAGCCAAAAATCGATGAGAGAGACTGGTTAACCGACGTAACAATACCTTGGCGGTTGATCATAATCACGCCATCGATCAGCGCATCCAACAGGCTCTGCCGCTGATGGTCAAAGCCTTTTTCAAGGTCAGCTGCAACCTCTAATTCTGCTGTATTCACGCTATCCCATGAATGCGCCGCATGGAGACTCGCTAACGATGTTTTGAGGTGTTCAATCAGCTCAATATTTGACCAAGGCTTAGCAAGAAACTTATGCACTACGCCGCTGTGAACCGCTTCAAGCACGGTATCGAAATCCGCATGGCCGCTTAAAATAATCCGTGCGGTTTGTGGCCAAGTGGCCTCAACTTTTGCGAGCAACTCCGTGCCACTCATACCCGGCATTTTATAGTCAGATAGTACTAAGCGGGCTTGATGATTCTGTAACCAATGCAGGGCTTCCTGTCCTGAATGAACAGCCGCAAAGGAGAGCTCTGCTTGATACATCACTCGTTTCAAAGCCGCTAGAATTGGCTGCTCATCATCCACCAGTAGTACGTCTACCTGCATCCGCTTGCTCCTTGCATCTGAGAATCACTGCACCTAACCACTTTGATTAGGCCATGCTGTTTTCAGTATAGGCCGTATCTAAGCCGCCGAGGTTTGGAGTGACGGTATCACCCACGTCACGAGCCGCTACCAAGCTTATATAGAATGGGGAAGCCCTAAGTGTGGATGTGCTTAATCTCAACTTGGTTTATGGTAAGCCAAGCGGCGCCGGTCTAGCCGAGCGCCTTCTGTTTAGCTCAGCGCTGGAATGAACGTAATTGGACAGCAAAGACCAAAAGATCCTCTCACTACTAGCTGAAAACGCCCGCATACCCGCATCGGAGACCGCTCGTGCAGTGCATCTGGCTCGCACGACGGTCAATGGGCGTATTAAGCGCCTAGAACAAAAAGGTATTATTCAGGGCTATAAAGTGCGCTTAGATAACAAACAGTTGCAGCGCCCAGCCTTGCTAAGCCGCGTCGCGATAACTGTTAAGGCACCGCAACAGCAAGCGGTGTTGCGTCAGCTGGAAAGCTTTAGCCAAGTTTACGCCTGCGAAACCATCAGTGGCAGCTTCGATATCATGCTTGAGGTAAGAACTCAGGATACGGCTGAATTGGATTGGGTCATCGAGAAGGTCAGTGCGCTCAACGGAGTTGAGAGCACTGAATCGGCAATAGTACTTAGAGAGTTTTTCCGCCGCGAAGTCTAAAAACATTAGGCACAGTCTCTAAGCAATAGCCCCGCCAGCTCTTTGTATAGCTTTGCACATACCATCGCTGTCATTTCGTTAAGATCACGCCGTGGATTGTACTCAACCAAATCCGCACCAATGACTGGCCCTTTCAGCTGTTGCAGCAAACTAAGTATGTCACGTACCGAGAGCCCTCCGGGCTCATGATGAGACACCCCCGGGGCAAAAGCCGGGTCCAGCGCATCTAGGTCGATCGAGATATACACCGGCCCTTGAATATCCAACAGAGGTAGCCCAGAGACTAACGAGGGCATATCGTGAATCTCCACATCAAAGCGCTCTGCTTGTTCGCGCTGGTGCTGGTTTAGCGTACGAATACCCACTTGAATCAAACGATCAGCCAATCCTGCTTCCATAGTGCGAGCAAACGGGCACGCGTGGGAATAACGGTTGCCCAACAGCTCGTCATAGAGGTCTGGGTGGGCATCAAAGTGCAAGATCGTTATATTTTGGTGCCCTGCTGCCTGTAGCCCCTTAATAAGCGGATAACTGATAGAGTGATCGCCGCCTAGCGTCAGCAGTTTGCGCCCTTGAGCATAACAGTCATGGGCGGCCTGACTAATAGCATCAAACGCGGCTGCCTCATTTTGCCAACAAAGGTCGTCTAACGTCTGAAGGCGCGAATCGCGGCCGATATTCAGCCCTAACTCAGACGTTAAATTAGCCGAGCCATTATTAAGTATACGACGAATAACGGGGGGAGCCTCTGCAGGCCCTCGCAAATGGGAAGAGTTAAAATCCAATGGCACCCCTAGCGCCGACACACCTTGATACTTCATCACAGCTCCTAGTAGATGCTAAAGGGGAAGTAGCGTTGATTGATCTCTTGATAGCGCCCATTGGCAACAATCTCGGCTATCGCCTTGCTAAACGCCTCTTTAAGCTTTGACCCCTTACGCACCGCCACGGCAACCTTGTCCTGAATATCGATATCGTCCCCTTTGAACTCAAAACCCTGTGCCTCTTTGCTCTGCAACCAATTCCAAGCAGGGAATTTATCCGAGACCAACAAATCAATGCGGCCCGCGGTTAAATCGAGATAGGCATTTTCCTGATTGTCGTAAAGCTTGATATTCACCTTATCGGCAAAGTTGTCCTCTAGGTATTGGCTAGAGACCGTAGAGCGATAAGCTCCCACATTCCTGCCATACATCGCCTCGGGCAATGCTCCTAATTGCAACGACTTGGCGCCTAATAGGGTCAGTACATTGGAGTAATAGTGGGATGAAAAATCGACCGCCCGAGCGCGCTCTTCTGTCACCGACATAGAGGAGACAATGGCATCAAACTTCTTCACCTTTAAACCGCTGATAATGCCTTCCCACGGTTGAGATACGATCTCACAGTCCGCCTGCATCTGTTCACAAAGGGCGTTGGCGATATCCACATCAAAGCCTTGTAGCTGTCCCTCGTTATCCACCACCGCAAAAGGCGCGTAGGAACCATCAATAGCAATGCGAATCGCCTCGGCGTTAGCCTGTACCGTAGCACCCAGCAGTAATCCACCTAAAGCCGCGATCAAGCTTTTCTTATCATGTGTTGTCATCTCTGGCTCGCTCAGATTGAAATAGGGCCTTCAGTTTCCCCTGATCAATAGCCGATAAATAGCGTCATCTTGACGTTTATTAGGCGCTTTGTCGTCGATCTGACGACCTTAAGCCTCTTAATCTCTTGTCTTAGTAAGGATCACCGAATCCCATCGCCCACGGTTGAGTGATCTTGAGGAAACTACCCGTTGAAATAACCACCAGAGCGCTCTTGGCATTAGCGATTTTGGGGCTGATTTGTTAGTCTGTTCGGCTTGCTTTCGCCGCATCCATTAGGTTGCATCACATGTGTGTGCAACTGCTTGGAGGCGGTATTAAAAGTATTAATCGAGCCTGCCTGTTACCTCAAATAGCAAAAGAGATCATGACCAAGAAGCTAAGTAAAACCGCTCAAAAATCCGAACACACACCGATGATGCAGCAGTACTTCAAAATCAAGGTGGAGTACCCAGACCAGCTGGTTTTTTATCGTATGGGCGACTTTTACGAGCTGTTTTATGATGATGCGAAAAAAGCCGCTCAACTCTTGGATATCTCGCTGACTGCCCGCGGTAAGTCAGGCGGAGAACCCATTCCCATGGCTGGCATCCCCTATCACGCAGCAGAAGCCTATATTGGCAAAATTGTGCGTGCCGGCGAGTCGGTAGTGATCTGTGAGCAGTTTGGCGACCCCGCCACCAGCAAAGGGCCTGTTGAGCGCCGTGTTGCACGCATTGTAACGCCAGGTACGTTAAGCGATGAGGCTTTTCTGGATGCCTCACGAGACAACATTATCCTTGCACTCGATCAGCGTGACCAAACAATGGGGCTGGCGATTATGGATATCAGTATTGGCCGTTTTGCGTTACTCGAGGTGGAAGGAGAGGAGGCTCTTTTAGCAGAGATCGAGCGTCTTAAACCGGCGGAGATTCTATACAACGACGATCAACCGATCGCTCACCTGATTAAAGAGCGGCAAGGTACACGGCCACAAGCGCCATGGCACTTTGAGCTCGATACCGCAGAGCGCCTACTTTGCCAGCAATTTGATACCAAAGATTTAAGTGGCTTTGGCTGTGCCGATCTACATTGCGCTATCGGCGCTGCGGGCTGCCTACTGCAGTATGCTAAAGATACCCAGCGCTCAGCACTGCCGCATATTCGCCGCCTTCAGGTTGAGCAGCGCAGCGAAACCGTTATCTTAGACGCGGCAACACGGCGTAATCTTGAGATCGACCAGAACCTAGCCGGCAGTAAAGAAAATACGCTGGCCAGTGTACTCGACCGCACAGCAACCCCCATGGGCAGCCGTATGTTAACGCGCTGGCTCAACAACCCACTGCGCGACCTCAAAATATTGACGGCCCGCCAAGCCGCTATTCAGTGGTTGCAACAAGACTATCTATATGAAGCGCTTGCCGAACCTTTGCAGCGTATCGGCGATATTGAGCGGATCCTCACGCGAGTGGGCTTAGGCAGTGCACGCCCCCGCGACCTCGAACGATTGCGTAATGCATTAGCAGAGCTACCAATACTGCAAACGCTGCTGCAAAAAGAGCAACGGCCCCCAGCGGTTCAACAGCTAAGCCACCTGATCAGCGAGTTTCCTGACCAAGCAGCACTGTTACAACGCGCGATTAAGGATAACCCACCGGTGGTGATTCGTGACGGCGGCGTTATTGCAGAAGGCTACGACGACGAGCTCGATGAGCTGCGTAATATGAGCGAGAATGCGGGCGAGTTTCTGGTACAGATGGAAGTTCGAGAGCGCGAACGTACCGGCATATCCACCCTGAAAGTGGGCTATAACCGAGTACATGGCTACTTTATCGAGATCAGCAAACTGCAAGCCGCCGAAGCACCAGCGGAGTACATACGCCGACAAACACTAAAGAATGCCGAGCGCTTTATTACGCCGGAGCTAAAAGCGTTTGAAGATAAAGCGCTCAGCGCGAAAAGCCGTGCACTCGCACGTGAAAAACACCTTTATGATGCGCTGATTGCCCAGCTACAAACATACTTACCAGCCTTACAAGACTCAGCCAATGCCTTGGCCGAGCTAGACACGTTGGCAAACTTAGCGGAGCGCGCGCATACCCTGAATTTCTGTGCCCCCACGTTACACACATCGCCACAGATACACATCACTCAAGGGCGCCACCCCGTTGTTGAAGCGGTGACCGATAAACCCTTTGTTGCCAATGATCTCATCTTAGACCCCGAGCGAAGAATGCTGATCATTACTGGCCCGAACATGGGCGGTAAATCAACCTATATGCGCCAAGCTGCGCTCATCGCCTTGTTAGCTCATATTGGTAGCTATGTACCTGCACAAGCGGCAGAGATCGGTATCTTGGATCGAATCTTCACGCGAATGGGATCCTCCGACGACCTAGCAGGTGGGCGCTCCACCTTTATGGTTGAGATGACGGAAACCGCCAATATTTTGCACAACGCCACCGAACAGAGTTTGGTGTTGATGGACGAGGTAGGCCGCGGTACAAGCACCTTCGATGGACTCTCTTTAGCATGGTCTGCCGCCGAGCACCTTGCGAGCCAAGTCAAAGCGTTTACGCTCTTTGCAACGCACTACTTCGAGCTTACAGCGCTACCTGAGCAGCAAGCTGGGGTTTTTAATGCTCACCTCACGGCCCTTGAACACAATGATGCGATCGTGTTTATGCATGAAGTGCAAGATGGCCCAGCTAGCCAAAGCTACGGTTTACAGGTCGCTAAACTGGCTGGTGTACCGTCGCATGTCATCACAACCGCACAAGAGAAGCTCGTCCAGCTAGAGCAGGAAGCCGTGACCGTACACCAAGCACCACCGGCTCCTCCTTTGCAGAATGACCTTTTCAACACAACGCCTCACCCCGTGATCGACACATTGGAGTCTATTGATCCTGACAGCTTATCCCCCCGCGAAGCGTTAGAAGTGCTATATTCGTTGAAAGAACGTTTGTAGCTAACCCCAACGGGGAGGACCAGCCATGACGTACGTGGTGACGCAAAACTGCATTCTGTGTAAATACACCGATTGTGTTGAGGTGTGTCCAGTCGACTGCTTTTATGAGGGTGAGAACTTTCTGGTGATTCACCCTGATGAGTGCATCGATTGCGGCCTATGTGAACCCGAATGTCCAGCTGAAGCGATCTATCTAGATGATGAGATTCCAGAAGATCAGCAGATCTTTATCGATCTGAATGCGCAGTTGGCAGAGCGTTGGCCAAACATTAGTGAGCGTAAAGCGCCCATGCCAGATGCGGAGAACAAAAAAGGCGAGCTTGGAAAGCTCGCCTTTTTGATCAAATAAGCGGTTTTTCAGCGCAAAAGATCTTCGCCAGAAAGGCCGTTTTTCTCAACAATCTCGCGCAACTTACGTAGCGCCTCAACTTGAATTTGACGGACACGCTCACGCGTGAGGCCAATCTCATTGCCGACCTCTTCAAGCGTGCTCATCTCATAGCCACGCAAACCAAACCGGCGCGATAGTACTTCAGAATGCTTCTCAGGCAGCATATCTAGCCACTTATTCAAGTTGCCACTGATATTAGTGTTTTGCAGCAATACACCTGGATCAGAGGTTTCTTTATCGGCAATCGTTTCGATAACCGGCTTGTCAGAGTCACCCATTGGCATATCAATCGATGCCACACGCTCATTGAGACCGAGCAACTTCTGCACATTCTCTACGGGCTTATCCACCAGCGCTGCAATCTCTTCTGCGGTTGGCTCATGATCAAGCTTTTGCGACAGCTCCCGGGCAGCACGCAGGTAGACATTGAGCTCTTTGACAACATGGATAGGCAAACGAATCGTGCGCGTTTGGTTCATGATGGCGCGCTCTATTGTTTGGCGGATCCACCATGTAGCGTATGTTGAGAAACGGAAACCGCGTTCAGGGTCAAACTTCTCTACAGCACGAATGAGCCCTAAATTTCCCTCTTCAATAAGATCGAGTAGCGACAAACCTCGATTAATGTAGCGGCGGGAAATTTTAACAACCAAGCGCAGGTTACTCTCGATCATACGCTTGCGGGCTTTCTCATCTCCTTTCAGTGCCAAGCGAGAAAAATAAACCTCCTCTTCGGCAGTCAATAATGGAGAAAAGCCAATCTCATTTAAATAGAGCTGTGTTGCATCTAAAGACTTGGCGTTCATCAAGTCTTTATGTGCCAGACTTCCACGGCCTCTACCACTGTTTAAAAACTCGGGGGTATCGTCGTCCTGTGACTCAGCTTCCAGATGCTCGTTTGACAACTCCTGATCTACCGACTCCAGCGGTAAGTCCTCACCACTTTCAACGTCTTTCTTTTCGATATTAGTCATCACTGTCATCACCTTACGTCGCTTTAATTATAATTTTCTTTATCTACCGTTTCGGCAAAAACTTTAGCGGATTAACAGGTTTACCATCCTTACGTATTTCAAAATGGAGCATATTCCGTGTTGTACCGCTCCTACCTATTTCGGCAACTTTATCTCCCACGTTAACATTATCATTCTCTGTTACTAATATGCGACTGTTATGTGCATATGCGCTCAAGTATTCTTGGTTATGGTTGATTATGATCAACTTTCCATAACCCAGTAGTCCGCTTCCCGCATAAACAACTTTTCCTGACGCCGCTGCATAAACCGGATCACCGCGTTTTCCGGCAATATTAACGCCACGATTACGGCTCCCTTTGCTAGAAAACCCACTGAGAACTCGGCCTTTTGCGGGCCATTTCCAAGTAATTTTTCCGGCATTTTGTTTTTTTACAGAGACCGCACGCGGCTTTACTCCCACGGGCTTATTGACACTTACCGTTTCAGTTTTAACAGCTTTGTTAGGTGGATTATTACCTGCTGGTGGATCATCAAAACGGCTATTTTGATTTACTGGCACTAAAACACCATCCGCTTCAGCCCTTTTCACCTTAACATTAGACTTGCTTAATGTTGGCTTAATTGGAGATGTAGGTTGCGGCTCTAAACGAATTACTTGCCCAGAATAGATACGATAACTTTTGCCAATGCCGTTGATTTTAGCGAGCGTGCGATAATCCTTTCCATAACGCCACGCAATTGAATAAAGCGTATCGCCACGCTTCACTTGATATGTTTTTGCCGAACTTGGTCTACCACGTTGGGATCTTACAATTTCGACATTACGGTTTTGTGAAATAGAGCGGTCAGATACAGGGGCGTAACCAGAGGAACACCCCCCAAGCAGAGCTAGGGCAGAAAGAAGTGCAACGTAGACTAATCCGTATCTAGCTCGACCCATGAAGACACTAGCCGCTTTGCGTATCTCGTGAATCCAGCAACAGCACCAGTGCCATTCCGACTATCAGCAGCACCAGCGATGCCACCATAAAGGAGTTTTGCCCAGTGAGCGCCTCATATGCAAACGGCGAGATATTATCTTGCACTAAAGGGACTTCCTTGCCATGCCGGTCAACCGTATACGCCGTCGTGTATTTCCACGGCCACACCTTATTCAATGATCCCAGCAAGAAACCAGATAACACAGCAAGCGTCAGTGCCTTGTAGTTCGAGAACAGCCAATCTAGCACACGGACAAAGCTTAACAACCCTACCACACACCCCGACATAAATAAGAGAATGACGGGCAGATCAAAAGATTTAACGGCGCCTAAAATAGGCCCATATAGCCCCATAATCAGCAAAATAAAACTTCCAGATATCCCCGGAAGTATCATCGCACAAATAGCGATGGAGCCTGCGAGAAAGATCATCAAGGAGGTCGCTTCAATTTGCGTTGGGCTGATAGAGGTGATCACATAAGCACTTAGCGTGCCCAGAATAAAGAAGGAAAGCGTATTCATATCCCAGCGGGGGATATGGCGCATCACACTCCATGTCGACGCCAAGATCAGTCCGAAAAAGAAAGACCAAAGCATCTCTGGGTAGGTATCGAGCAGATAAACAATAAGGTGCGCAAAGCTTGCCAGACTAAAAATAATCCCGCCCACCAGAGCTAACAGGAAGCTGCCATTAATGTGCGCCCAAAACGCCTTAGGGCCGTCACTGAATAAGATCTTCGCCGCACTCAGGTCGACTTGGCGTAAGGAGTGGATTAGCTCCTCGTAAATGCCAGTAATAAACGCGACAGTTCCCCCGGATACGCCCGGTACCGCATCAGCGGCTCCCATCATCATCCCTTTACCACCGATGCTCAAATAAGACCGCATCGAGCGCTGCTTCTGTTCCAAAAGCTTCTCCTAACTAATTGTGCCACTCAAAAGTGGGACGAACTTCACTGTTTCAATACGCACTTCATCATAACGGAACTCATCTATACGCGTAATGCGCAACAACTCTTGCTGCTCGCCACCGACAGGGATAATCATGACCCCACCAATCGCCAGTTGCGCGTATAGTTCCGCCGGAACGGCATCAGGAGCAGCTGTCACAATAATGCCATCGTAAGGGGCGTGAGATGTTAAGCCCATCCCGCCATCAGTATGCTGCAGCGTGATGTTACGCAGACCCAACTGCTTAAACCGAGTACTGGCTTTTTGTTGCAAGGGTTTAATCCGCTCAACTGAGTAGACTCGCTCAACTAACAGCGATAAAACAGCGGTTTGATACCCTGACCCCGTCCCCACCTCGAGTACCTTTTCCAGCGAGCCAGAGGCAAGCAACTCCTCTGTCATCTTCGCAACGATATAGGGCTGGGAGATCGTCTGGTTGAAACCTATAGGAAGCGCAGTATCTTCATAAGCTTTATGCGCCAGCGCCTCATCGACAAAAATGTGGCGCGGCGTTGCGCCGATCACATCTAGCACCGCTTCGTTGGAGATGCCTTGCTGCTGTAAACGCGCCACTAATCGGTCACGTGTTCGCTGGGACGTCATCCCGATCCCTTGAAGTATGAGGTCGCTCATAA
Source organism: Neptunomonas sp. XY-337 (assembly GCF_004959845.1). Taxonomy (NCBI): domain Bacteria; kingdom Pseudomonadati; phylum Pseudomonadota; class Gammaproteobacteria; order Oceanospirillales; family Oceanospirillaceae; genus Neptunomonas; species Neptunomonas sp. XY-337. The sequence goes on from NZ_SPLL01000003.1 coordinate 387,685, forward strand.
CACAGCCTCCAACCATTGGGCGACATCATCCATTGCACTATTGAGCGTCATATCGATATGGATCGGTGTAATAGAAACAAAACCTTGCTCGATCGCATAAAAATCAGTTCCAGGCGCTTTATCCACTGCATCTCCAGCACCAGCCACCCAGTAACGCACTTTACCGCGCGGGTCAGCCGCCGCCACCGGTTTACCGGCTGCTGCTCGATGCCCTAAACGAGTGATATGTACTCCTTTGATATCACTTAACGGTAGATCGGGTACATTAATATTCAACAGAGCCCTACGCGGGAGCGGCAACGAATCGATGTGCGGCAAAAGATCAGCAACGATTTGCGCCGCAGTATCGTAGTGTTGAGGATGGCTCCCCGCCAGCGATACAGCGATCGGAGGCAAACGCATACCACGCCCCTCCATAGCCGCTGCGACGGTGCCAGAGTAGATCACATCATCACCCATGTTCGCACCGGCATTGATACCCGAGATCACAATATCCGGTACATCACTAAACAGCCCAGCCACGCCCATGTGGACACAATCGGTTGGCGTGCCCGTTAAACTCACAAAACCATTGGTATGATGATGTGCCTCCACAGGGCGATCTAGCGTCAGCGCATTGCTCGCGCCACTGCGATTGCGGTCAGGTGCAACGACTTGCACGGTGGCAACGCTTGCCAAAGTAGCGGCTAAAGCCTCAATACCCGGTGCAAAAACACCATCATCATTTGAGATTAGAATATTCTTCATAAGGCTTCAGTTCGACTCCTGCCCTACTACACACAATTCACGTAACACGCTGGTTGCAAACGCACCAGCGGGAAGTTCAAAGCTCACCAACCAGCTATCCGATGTTTCTTGCTCAAAGCTCAGGTGCTTCGGCACTAAACGCAGTGCGCGGCGCTCTTGGCGCAACCCAACGTGCTCCAGACGCTCGCAAACACTCTCCCATGGATCAAGGGTACGCTGCTCAAACAATAACGACTCATCTGCTGCACCTGATGCCCCACGCCCCCAAAGCGGACCGGTAAGGTGGATATCAAAGCTATCAAGGCGATTTTGCAGATCGGTTAGCTCAGGATCAGTTGCGCTGAAAATACTCTGAGTCCCTGCCAACATCATGACGTCACCCGTCACAACCTTGGCCCATAACCCCTCGGTAATACGCTGAGATAACACATGGTTAAACACCCAAGAGCGTACCGCAGAGATATACAGGCCTTTCTTGTGACGCTGACGCTCTTTTAGCTCGCCGCTCAACAACGCTAAACCCTTGTGTAGGTTGCCACCCTCAAAACCAAAGCGCTGCTCACCAAAGTAGTTTGGAACCCCATCCACAATTTTTTCAAGGCGGGCTTTAAACGCCTCAGCATCGCTAACATCGCGCAGCCGCAGTGTGAAACGGTTACCCGCGAGCGATCCTAAACGAAGCTTGCGCGGATGGCGCACAGCCTTGAGCACTTTAATGGTTTCGGTTTCAAATAACGACCACGTCACAACGCGCGTTAGCGGAACACGTACACTGAACCATTGCTCGGTAACAGCATGACGATCTTTTTTACCGGCGTAACCCACGTCTTTAACAGGGACTTGGCAAAAGTTGGCAAGCTGCTTGGCAACCCAATCTGTATTCTCACCCACTTTGCGGATATAAAGAAAAACGTGCTCGCCGTCGCCCTCTGGCTCAAACGATGGAATCTCAGTCACCTGAAAATCTTCAGGTTGCTGGCGAATTTTGGCCGTTACTTGCGGCTTACCATACAAATATTGATACTGCGTTGGCAGTTCCATGCTCTACTCACTACGACTATCGGGTAAAGGCTCGACCAGTTGATAAAAGGTCTCCCCCTCTTTAATCATGCCTTGCCCACTGCGCGCCCGCTCTTCTAGTGCAGAGAGTCCATCGCGCAGATCGTTTACTTCGGCTTCTAATTGGCGGTTGCGGGCCTGTAAGCGCTCGTTTTCTCTTAGTTGATCTTGAATCTGCTCTTTAAGCGACCAGACCTCCTTCAAGTTGGCCTCACCAAACCACAGGCGATATTGCAAAGCGCCAAAAGTGATCAATAAGAGTAGCAGAATCCAACGAAACACTGTGTACCTCTGAGCCAAAAAAGGGGGCTGACAAGCCCCCTTTTTATAACAAATATTTTAACCTACAGCGATTAGCCTTGGCCTTTGATCTCGGACAGGCCGTTGTAGATTGCAGCATCACCTAGCTCTTCTTCGATGCGCAGCAAGCGGTTGTACTTCGCTACACGGTCAGAGCGGCATAGGGAACCGGTCTTGATTTGTCCAGCAGCAGTACCCACAGCCAAGTCGGCAATCGTTGTATCTTCTGTCTCGCCAGAACGGTGAGAGATAACTGCAGTGAAGCCTGCATCTTTCGCCATTTTGATCGCGTCCAGAGTTTCAGACAGAGAACCGATCTGGTTGAACTTGATCAAGATGGAGTTACCGATGCTCTGCTCGATACCACGTGCCAAAATTTTAGTATTGGTTACGAACAGGTCGTCACCAACCAACTGGACTTTATCGCCGACCTTCTTAGTCAGGTATGCCCAACCATCCCAATCAGACTCATCCAGACCGTCTTCGATAGAAACGATCGGGTAGTTCTCAGTCAAGTTAGCTAGGTAGTCACCGAAGCCTTCTGCATCGAACACTTTACCTTCGCCAGACAGGTCGTACTTACCGTCTTTGTAGAACTCAGAAGCGGCACAGTCCAGAGCTAGAGTCACGTCTTTACCTAGCTCGTAGCCAGCGTTAGAGATCGCCTCTTTGATAACCACAAGCGCTTCTTCGTTAGAAGCCAGGTTTGGTGCGAAACCACCTTCATCACCCACTGCAGTGTTTAGGCCTTTTGCCTTCAGCACTGATTTGAGGGCATGGAAGATCTCAGCACCGCAACGCAAACCTTCAGAGAACTTATCAAAATTAACCGGCTGAACCATGAACTCTTGGATATCAACGTTGTTATCCGCGTGCTCACCACCGTTCAAGATATTCATCATCGGAACAGGCAAAGAGAACTGGCCAGATGTGCCGTTGATATCAGCGATGTGCGCGTACAAAGGCACACCCTTTTCAACCGCCGCCGCTTTTGCTGCAGCCAAAGAAACAGCCAGAATTGCGTTTGCACCTAGCTTCTCTTTGTTCTCAGTACCATCCAGCTCAAGCATCTTGTTATCAAGTGCCCGCTGGTCAGTTACATCCATACCTTTCAGGGCATCGCGAATAACGCCGTTAACACCAGCAACTGCGTTTTGAACACCTTTGCCTAGGTAACGTGCTTTGTCGCCATCGCGCAGTTCTAGCGCTTCACGAGAACCTGTTGAAGCACCAGACGGTGCACAAGCAGAACCAATTACACCTGATGCTAGGATTACATCAGCTTCTACTGTTGGGTTACCTCGTGAATCCAACACTTCGCGCGCTTTAATATCAGCGATCTGCGTCATTCTTTCTCTCCAATATGTCCTGAACCGATAATACTTGAAACCAAATGTGAGCGATGCCGGCTTAGACTAGCCCTGACGGCGTGTTTGCTCAGCCAGCGCAGCTTCGATAAAACCTGTAAACAAGCCGTGACCATCACGTGGTGACGATGTGAACTCAGGGTGGAACTGACACGCCACAAACCAAGGATGGTCTGGTACTTCAACCACTTCAACGAGTTCACCATCAACAGAACGACCGGAGATCAATAACCCTGCCTCTTCCAGTTGTGGCACGTAATTGTTATTCACTTCATAGCGATGACGGTGACGCTCTGTAATCTCTGTTGCACCGTAGCTACGCGCAGCATTAGAGCCCTCTACCAAGTGGCATACCTGCGCACCTAAGCGCATGGTTCCACCCAAGTCAGTTGCCGCATCGCGTGTTTCAACACCACCTTCAGACGTTGTCCACTCGGTGATTAAGCCAATCACTGGATGAGCAGAGTTTTGATCAAACTCTGTAGATGTCGCGTTTTCCAGCCCTGCTACGTGGCGAGCAAATTCGATCACCGCCACTTGCATACCTAAACAGATGCCTAGGTAAGGAACCTTGTTTTCACGCGCATACTTTACTGCTGCGATCTTACCCTCAACACCACGCTCACCAAAGCCACCCGGCACTAGGATTGCCGAAATATCCTTAAGGATTTCAACACCTTCACGCTCAACACGCTCGGAGTCGATATACTCAATTTTGACTTTGCGGCGCAGCTTGATACCCGCATGAGAGATCGCTTCGATCAGCGACTTGTAAGCATCAAGTAGTTCCATGTACTTACCTACCATGGCAATGCGCACTTCACCTTCAGGGTTTAAGTGTGCATCAGCCACAGCCGACCACTCACCTAGATCTGCCGGTGCAGCATCCAGGTTAAAGCGCTCAACGACGATATCATCAAGCCCTTGGTCGCAAAGCATTTTTGGAATGTTGTAGATAGTGTCAGCGTCTGGCATTGAGATCACGGCACGCTCTTCTACATTTGTAAACAATGACAGCTTACGACGAGATGAATCCGGGATCGCTTGCTCAGAACGGCACACCAAAATATCTGGCTGAATGCCGATAGAGCGCAGCTCTTTTACCGAGTGCTGGGATGGTTTCGTTTTGATTTCACCCGCAGTTGCGATGTACGGCACAAGCGTTAAGTGCATAAACATCGCACGTGAAAAGCCCAGTTCAGCTTTCAGTTGACGCACCGCTTCAAGGAAAGGTTGTGACTCAATATCACCGACGGTACCGCCGATCTCAACCAACGCCACATCCGCATCGCCAGCTCCCTCAATAACGCGACGCTTAATTTCGTCGGTGATGTGGGGAATAACCTGAACGGTTCCACCCAAGTAGTCACCACGGCGCTCTTTACTCAGTACGTGCTGGTATACACGCCCCGTTGTAAAGTTGTTGCGCTTAGTCATCGTCGTACGGATGAAACGCTCATAGTGACCTAAATCGAGGTCAGTCTCTGCGCCATCTTCCGTAACGAAAACTTCACCATGCTGGAAAGGGCTCATTGTGCCCGGATCAACGTTGATATACGGATCTAGCTTCAGCATTGTAACTTTAAGACCGCGCGCTTCCAGAATGGCGGCAAGCGAGGCGGATGCGATGCCTTTGCCCAAAGAGGACACGACACCACCTGTGACGAATATATAGCGCGTCATGTGGAACCTGTATTGGCTGTAAAAAATAGAGGGAAAAACTGTATCAAGATGGGGCTACAGGATAGCAAAATTGCGCTGCTGAGACAATCAGAATGGTTGCCATTTTATCTGAAATCCAACGATTCCTTGCTCACTGATCTGATACCCATCACAGACGCAAATACCCGCAACTGCCGCAACATGCTCGCCATCTAAGAGAACGGGCCAATGCCGGCGTTGCCATGGTGGAACTCCAGCTTCTTGAAAGAGCTTCTTTAGCGTTTTATTGGGCCTTCCTGCTGGACGACATGAGCGCCCCTCTCCAGCAAGCGCCCACGTCAAGTTTTCTGCGCTGCGAATACTTAATCCACCGGTTGAGCGTGCCACCTCAAGCTCACCATGCGGCAACTGAAACTGGCCTTCAGTAAACACGGGTAGCGATATATGCGATGGCGTTGCAGGGCGTAAAAGGTATAAGTTCTGGCGGTAACGGCGCAATACCCAGCCCGCCAATTGACGCTGCGGTTGCGCATCACCTTTGGAGTCCAAAAACATGTGCGCGATGTCTGTTAAGTCCTTGACGTTGATTAACACACCCGTTGCTCGGTATATCCAATGACGCAGTAGAGGCAGTTGGCGCGGTTCAGGAACGTTACCCAGCAGATCCAGATTTAGTTGCTCCGCACTCGTGGTCACCAGAGCAAGCTCATCATCCAGATAGCTTTCGAGCAGGTAGAGGTCATCACGTAAGAGGTCGGTGACATGCGCTAGCTGCGAAACCGCAGACCAACGAGCAGAAAGACGCGGTAGTATCTGATGACGAAGATAGTTTCGCGCGTAGGTGTCGCTGCGATTGCTTGGGTCTTCACACCAATCGTAACCTTGCTCCTGAGCGATCGCCTCAAGCGTTTGGCGGGAATACCCCAGCAATGGCCGTAGCAATAATGCTTCACCTAGCCTTCGATGAGGTGCCATAGCGCTCAAGCCACGCAAACCCGCACCTCTCATCAATCGAAACAGCAGTGTTTCCGCTTGATCATTCTGATGATGCGCCAATAGCAATTGATCATGCTTTTCAAGATGTGAGGCAAAAACGCCATAACGCGCGTCTCGCGCGGCTTGCTCACTGGCGGATGCGAGCACTACACGATGTGTGAACAACCGCACATTCAACTGAGCACACAGCCTTTCGCAAAACGCTTGCCATTGATCGGCTTCGACCTGCAAACCATGATTAACATGGATCGCATAGAGAGGTTCGTCAGGAAATGCTTGTGCGGCTAAATGGAGCAGCACAACCGAATCTAGGCCGCCGCTCAGGGCGATAAAACGCCGCCGAGCGGGGTATACAACACAGAACTCACGCAGAGGTGAGATCAGTGCTGAAAAGGTCATGATGCCTCGGAAATACCGTATGACATCAAGCGTTGATAACGGCGCTCAAGCAGTTCCTCAACAGACAGTGCTTCCATACGCTCTAGCGTTGCGCTGAGCTGCTCTTTCAATGCAGCACAGAGCACCTCGGGGTTACGGTGCGCGCCACCCAGAGGCTCTTCAACCACCTTATCCACAAGACCCAGTTCATGCAGACGATGTGAAGTAATGCCCATCGCTTTCGCCGCATCAGACGCTCGATCTGCACTCTTCCACAGGATAGAAGCACAGCCCTCTGGCGAGATAACCGAGTAAGTCGAGTATTGCAGCATCATCAGCTCATCGCAGACACCAATGGCCAATGCACCACCAGAACCGCCTTCACCCACAACAGTCGAGATAATCGGTGTGCGTAGTTGCGACATTTTCAACAGGTTAAAGGCAATCGCTTCAGACTGACCACGCTCTTCTGCGTCAATACCCGGATATGCCCCCGGTGTATCAATGAAGGTCAGGATTGGCATTTTGAAACGCTCGGCCATCTCCATCAGGCGCAGTGCCTTACGGTAACCTTCCGGACGAGGCATACCAAAGTTACGGCGTACCTTCTCTTTAACTTCACGTCCTTTCTGGTGGCCAATCACCATAACTGGGCGGCCATCTAGACGCGCTATACCGCCAACAATCGCAGCATCGTCTGAGAAATGGCGGTCGCCATGTAACTCTTCAAAGTCAGTAAACATATGCTCGATGTAATCGAGTGTATACGGACGTTGAGGGTGGCGAGATAGTTGAGAGATCTGCCAATCAGATAGGTTTGAAAAGATCGACTTGGTTAAGGATTTACTCTTATCCAACAGCGTATTCAGCTCGTCGCCAATGTTGATCTCTGTGTCGTCACCGACCAGTCGAAGTTCTTCAATCTTAGCTTCCAGCTCAGCAATCGGCTGTTCAAAATCCAGATAATTCGGATTCATTCGATTCTATCCGCCCTAACATTAATTTATTTTCTGACAATGGCACGGAATTCTACCGTGAGCAGGCTTTGATAACCAGCCGGATTTAATACTTCACCGCGACGTTATCGGTTCCTACTTGCTCTGCCAATGCCACGAGAAGATCATCATTTGCGTCAACGCGCCAAGTATCACCAAGCTGCACGTTACCCGCCTCTGTCGCGGTTTGATAGCGTACCAACACCGGCACTCCATCTGGGTTTTTGTGAGCGGCCAACGTTTCTTTAAACTGATTAAAACGACGCCCTTTCAGTTGAGCTTCGTCAACCGCTACTTGCACGCCTTGACTATATGCGGCGCGCGCTTGAGCAATATTGATTACCTTACTGCAACGCACCTTAAGCCCGCCAGAATAGTCATCTTGAGCCACTTCACCTTCGACAACCACGACCGTATCTTTGGTAGCTAAGTCACGCGATTGATCATAAAGTTCACCGTACAAGGTCACATCGATACGGCTGGAGCGATCATCAAGCGTCAAAAAGCAGAGCGAATCGCCGCGTTTTGTTTTCTTCAAGCGCAAGTCGACTATCAGCCCTGCGAAGCGCTGCTGCCGACCACGCGCAGGCTGTAGGTTCACGATCTTTTTACCCACAAAGTGCTTGAGCTCTTGCTCATATTCATCAATGGGGTGACCAGTCAGATAAAGACCTAAGGTGTCTTTCTCTCCGGTAAGCCGTTCTTTGTCCGACCACTGGCGGACATTACGGTAGTCCTCATAAGGATTACGAGGCGCCTCAGCTTCTACCTCACCAAAGAGGTCAAACATACCCGCGTCTTGGTTCTTAGCCGACTGATTGGCGGCTAGCAACGCATCACTGATCGCTGCCCACAAGGTGGCGCGATCAGGACCGAGCTTATCTAAAGCTCCAGAGCGCACCAGCGCTTCCAACACACGTTTGTTTAGGTTTTTAGGCCCTACACGTTCGCAAAAGTCGAACAAACTCTGGAAATCACCTTGGCCATCTTGGCGTGCTTTTACAATCGCTTCGATAGGCCCCTCACCCACACCTTTAATAGCACCAAGGCCATAAACGATCTCGCCTGCGTCATTCACCGTGAACATGTACTCGCCCGCACACACATCAGGCGATACGGGCGCGATACCCATGTTGCGGCACTCTTCAATGAAGATAACCACCTTCTCGGTAGTTTGCATATCCGAAGACATGACCGCTGCCATGAAAGGCGCAGGATAGTGCCTCTTTAGCCACGCGGTTTGGTAAGAGACCAATGCATAAGCCGCCGAGTGAGACTTGTTAAAGCCGTAGCCCGCAAACTTCTCTACAAGATCAAAGATGTTGCCTGCAAGATCACGATTGATGCCATTATTCTCAGAGCCCTCAAGGAAGATCGCCCGCTGTTTCGCCATCTCTTCAGGCTTTTTCTTACCCATCGCACGACGCAGCATATCCGCACCGCCCAACGTGTAGCCTGCCATCACCTGAGCGATCTGCATAACCTGCTCTTGATAGAGGATGATGCCGTACGTCGGCTCCAAAACGGGTTGCAATGAATCTAACTGGTAATCAGGGTGCGGCCAAGCAAGCTCGGCGCGGCCATGCTTACGGTTGATAAAGTCATCCACCATTCCCGATTGCAAAGGGCCGGGACGAAACAGCGCCACGAGGGCGACAATATCTTCAAAGCGCGATGGTAGCAGGCGTCTTACCAGATCCTTCATACCACTGGACTCAAGCTGGAATACAGCGGTTGTTTCAGCCGATTGCAGCAGATCGAAGGTGGGCTTATCCTCTAAGTCAATGCGCGCGATATCGAGCGGCTCTTCACCCATCTTTTCACGCTTTGCATTAATGGTTTGCAGCGCCCAATCAATGATGGTCAGGGTTCGCAGCCCCAAGAAGTCGAACTTAACCAAGCCCGCCTCTTCAACATCTCCCTTATCAAACTGAGTGACTAGGCCCTGCCCTTCGGCATCACAATAGGTCGCAGAGAAATCAGTTAGCTTGGTGGGGGCGATAACAACACCACCGGCGTGCTTACCGACGTTACGCGTCACGCCCTCAAGCTTGTACGCCATCTCCATGATCTCTTGAGCTTCTTCGCTACCCTCAACAAACTCGCTAAGGGCAGGCTCTTGATCCATCGCTTTGGACAGCGTTATCCCCACCTCAAAGGGGATCAGCTTCGAGAGCTTATCAGCCAAACCAAACGCTTTACCCTGAACACGAGCCACGTCACGCACCACCGCTTTTGCCGCCATCGTACCGTAGGTAATGATCTGCGATACCGCATCACGGCCGTATGTTTGAGCAACATAGTCGATGACCTGATCACGATTCTCCATACAGAAATCGATATCAAAGTCAGGCATGGAAACCCGCTCTGGGTTTAGGAAGCGCTCAAACAGGAGGTCATATTCCAAAGGATCAAGATCGGTAATCTTCTGCGCATAAGCGACCAAAGAGCCCGCACCAGAACCCCGTCCAGGGCCCACTGGAATGCCGTTGTCTTTCGCCCACTGGATGAAGTCCATGACGATCAAGAAATAACCGGGGAAACCCATCTGCGTAATGATATCGAGCTCAAACTTGAGACGGTCATCATACGCTTGTCGTTTCTGGGCGTACTCTGGATCCTCTTTATCCAGTAAAACCGATAGCCGCTCCTCTAGGCCGTCCTCTGAAACCTTGCAGAAGAACTCATCCATCGTCATACCCTCAGGAATGGGGTACTTCGGTAGATAATAGATGCCTAGATCCAGCTCGATATTACAGCGCTTGGCGATCTCTACTGTGTTCTCTATTGCACTTGGAATATCGCTAAATAGCTCAGCCATCTCTTCGGCTGAACGAAAGTGTTGCTGCTCGGAGTAGTTACGCGGGCGACGCGGATCTTCAAGCGTGCGGCCTTGGTTAATACAAACCCGCGCCTCGTGAGCCTCGAAATCCTCGGCATCCAGAAACATCACTTCATTGGTCGCCACCAGCGGGCATTGCTTTTCGATACCCAGCCGCACACTTTCGCTAACGACAATATCTTCGCTTGGCCGCCCAGTGCGCTGCACCTCTAAGTAGAAACGCCCCGGGAAGCGAGTCATCCACTCATCAAGCAATGCGTCAGCCGTCCCATTACCCGAGATCATCGCTCGACCCACTTCACCGTCTCGCGCTCCGGATAGGCAGATCAAACCTGCTGACTTTTCAGTGACCCACTCTTTGTGGACCAGCGCCTTATCCACAATGTAGTTTTGTCCCTCAGCATACGCCTGAGAGATTAACTCCATCAGATTTCGATAACCCTGTGCGTTTTGTACCAGCAAGGTTATCCGGTGCGGCTCCCCTTCAGGATCATGCTCATTCAGAACCAACAGATCTGCACCACAGATCGGTTTGACCCCAGCACCTAATGCCGCTTTGTAAAACTTAACCAGTGCGAATAAATTAACCTGATCAGTAATCGCAACGGCTGGCATATTGTTCGCTGCCGCCGCCTTGAGAAGCCCCTTTACACGCACCAAGCCATCGATCAAAGAGAACTCAGTGTGAACACGTAGATGGACAAAGTTAGCCGCACTCATGAGGTGTGCCCCTCCAAAAGATTCCTCACCGGTTTAAATGAGCGTCGATATTCTGGAAGCACTTTAAGAGTGGCCAGCGCCTCTAGGTGCGCTTTGGTGGGGTAGCCCTTATGACGATCAAAACCATAATCGGGGAACTGCTGATGCAGCGCATGCATTTCACGATCTCGCACCACTTTCGCCAAAATGGAAGCGGCACTGATCTCAGCAACCTTAGAATCACCTTTGACCACCGCTTCGCATGGATAAGGCAGCTCTGGGCAGCGATTACCATCCACTTTGACATACTCGGGCTTCACTTCTAGGCCCATCACAGCGCGCTGCATAGCTAGCATACTGGCATGAAGGATATTGAGTTCATCGATTTCGGCAGGTGTGGCGCAAGCGACCGACCAACTCAACGCTTTCTCTTGAATTTCAACGAATAACGCTTCACGACGCTTCTTTGACAACTTCTTTGAGTCGGCTAACCCGTCAATTGGGCGCTCTGGATCGAGTATTACCGCAGCGGCGACAACATTTCCCACTAAGGGGCCACGTCCCACTTCATCAACACCGGCAACACGTGCAGCCGCAGAGAAATCAAATACTTCTGATTGCATTTAACCCTCCTTAGGGCGCATATCGTGAAGGAGTTTTTCAATCGCATTCGCTGCCTGCTCACCAGCGTTGCAACGCAGTTCAGCACTCAATTGCACAAAACGAGCCTCGACATGTTGCCGGTAATCTCTATCTTGCAGCGCTCGCACGAGTGCCTCTGCTAAACATTCTGGTTCAACGTCGTCTTGTAAGATTTCCGGCACCAACGATTCACCGGCCAAAATATTCGGTAGTGCAACGTAAGGAGTTTTGACGAGCCGAGAAAAAATGCGAAATGTGATAGGCGACATACGATAGGCCACCACCATCGGACAGCCCAGCAACGTCGCCTCAAGAGTTGCTGTGCCTGAAGCGATCAATACAGCATCGGCAGCTTTGAGAACTTCTCGCGATTGCTTCATGACTAATCGTGCTGGCAGCTCAGGATGGTGTGACAACAGCTGTGACAACTCATCAAAGCGCTTCTGATTAGCGGCAGGAATAACAAACTGTATATCGCCGGATAACTGCGCTTGAAGCCGTTTTGCCGCGGCAAGAAAAGGCGCTGCTAAGTACTTGACCTCACTGCCTCGACTACCCGGCATCAGTGCAACGACTGTAGCATTATGTGGTAACTCCAGTGCATCCCGACAATCAGCTTTTGTCAGCGCTGCTATCGCGATCTGATCTGCCAAGGGATGGCCAACAAACTCAACACGTTGTTGAGTCTCGCGATAGTACTTCGGCTCGAACGGGAACAGCGTCAACAACAGATCCACAGCGCGCTTAATCTTGAAAATGCGCTTACGCTTCCAAGCCCACACTGAGGGGCTCACATAATGAACTGTGTTAATCCCAGACGCTTTGAGGCGTTCAGCGAGACCAAGATTAAAGTCTGGCGCATCGATACCAATAAACAGATCAGGGGGATTAGCGATCAAGTCGTTGGCAAGGTCACGGCGTAAACGTAACAGCTCCCACAAACGCCCTAAGACCTCAACTAATCCCATGACAGAGAGGCGCTCTATCGGCACGATAGACCGGAAACCTTTGGATATCATCAAGTCGCCGCCGATACCGAAAAACTCGGCATCGGGGTAGCGTTGTTTGAGATGGGTAATGAGGTCAGCCCCCAAAATATCGCCGGAAGCCTCTCCAGCTACCATTGCAATACGTAAACTGGGCACTGTAGATCCTTAACGAATAATGCCTCGGCTAGAGGCTTGAAGCGTTGCTATCAATGGCTGGACAAGTGCAGCTTCTGGCAGTTGCAGCAACGCTTCCAAGGCTTGTTCAAGCGTTAGCTTCTGGCGATAAACCAAACGGTACGCCTGCTTTAGCACGCGCAACTGTTCAGGGCTGAAACCACGGCGCTTGAGCCCCTCAGCGTTAATGCCGTGAGGAGATGCAGGGTTACCTGTTGCCATGACATAATCAGGTACATCTTTAAGCACAACAGTACCAGCCCCACACATAACATGTGAGCCGATGCGGCAAAACTGATGCACCGCTGTAAAGCCACCTAGGATGGTATGATCACCCACATGCACGTGTCCTGCAATAGCCACGTTGTTCGCCATGATGGTGTGATCTCCAACCACACAATCGTGCGCGACATGAGCATTGGCCATAAACAAATTATCGCTGCCGATCTTTGTCAGCGAGTTGTCTTGCACCGTTCCACGATGCACGGTAACACCTTCACGAAATACGTTTTCATCACCTATTTCGAGGCGTGTTGGCTCACCAGCGTACTTCTTATCTTGACACTCCTCACCAATCGATGAGAACTGAAAGAACCGGTTATTGGTCCCGATGGTAGTCGGCCCCTTGATCACCACGTGGGACGCAACAGTGGTCCCTTCTCCGATAACAACATCAGACCCAATATAACTCCAAGGCCCGACAGTCACATTGTCAGCAAGCTTAGCACCCGGTTCAACGATAGCGCGGGGATCAATCACGATTTATACCTTTCGGTCAGCACACAAGATAGTAGCGGAGCTAACAGTGTCACCGTCGACAGTTGCTTTGACATCAAACTTCCAAATACCGCGGCGTTCTGAGACGACCTTTGCCTCAAGGCGCAGTTGATCACCAGGTACAACTGGGCGCTTAAAACGCAGATTATCAGCTCCAACGAAGTAATAGATAGAACCGTCTTGAGGTTTCTTATCCATCGTCTTAAAGCCTAGCACACCTGCGGCTTGAGCCATGGCCTCGACGATCAAAACACCTGGCATCACCGGATGATCTGGAAAGTGACCATTAAAGAAAGGCTCGTTGACGGTTACATTCTTAATCGCCACGATGGATTCACCCGGGTTGAGCTCGATCACTCGATCAACAAGAAGAAACGGGTAGCGATGGGGTAAATATTCCCTGATTTCATTAACATCCATCATGTGTTTATTAACCTTTAACTCGAGATATTTTCAACTTTTTGTTCCAATAGAGCGATTCGTTTAGCCATGCTATCCAGCTGCTTAAATCGAACCACATTTCGCTTCCAGCTTGTATGGCCTTCCTGACCAGTACCAGAAGATACAACTTGACCTGGCTCTGTCACGCTACGGCTTACCAGCGACATTGCAGTTACATGGGTTTTTTCAGCAAGGACCAAGTGCCCTGCGACTCCTACACCACCTGCCAGTGTCGAGCGGGCGCCAATTTTAGTGCTTCCAGCGATACCAGTACAGCCGGCAATCGCAGTTTTTTCCCCAATAAGGACGTTATGCGCTATTTGCACCAAGTTATCGATAATAGCGCCGTCTTCGACCACTGTATCTGAAAGAGCACCTCTATCGATGGTGGTATTGGCACCGATCTCTACACCATGGCCAATCCGAACACCGCCTAATTGGTGGATCTTTTCCCAGCCATTCGCTGAAGGCGCGAAACCAAACCCATCGGCCCCCAGCACAGCATTACTGTGAATTAAGCACCGCTCACCAACGTTTACGTGATCGTATAACACCACGCCCGCCTCTAAACGTGTGCCTGAGCCAACGTGGCAGTAGCGACCTATAGTAACGTTAGGCCCAACATAAACGCCCTCACCGATTGAGCTACCAGCACCGATTACTGCACCATCAGCAATAAAAGCGGTTGGCGCGACGCTCGCCTCACAATGAATAACGGCAGACGTCGCAACATGCGGGGTGACATCGTCGCGCCAATCAAACAGCGCCGATGCTTTGGCGTAAGCCAGATAAGGGTTTGGCACACGAATGTAAGCAATATCAGCTTTAGGGGGTTCTAAAGTCTCGGCAACGAGCACAGCTGTCGCATCGGTAGACTTTAGATATTTCGCATAACGAGGATTTGCTAAAAAGCTCAAACTGCCAGGTTGCGCTGATTCCAATGTACTAAGACCTGCTATCTGCAGATGTTCATCTCCCTCGACTTGGCCGCCGACATGCTGTGCGATTTCAGAGAGAGTGTAGTACTTCGGCATTAGCGGTTATTCAACATATCAACAACACGTTTGGTAATATCGTGCTGTTTACGCGCATATACAGTCGCTTGCTTAGCGATGATAATGTCGTACTCATTTGAGTCGATCAGCTCGCGAATGATAGCGTCCATTTTAGGGCGCATCATCTCTAGAAACTCTTGCTCTTTCTGTGCCTGCTTTTGCTGAATCTGCTGACTGCTACGCTGGTACTCTTCGAAGGCTTTCTGAAACTGCAAACGCGCTCGGTCAGCTTCATCTTTAGACATTGAGCTCCCCTCTTTCTGAAGGCGTTCACGAATCTTTTTAGCCTGCATTTCCAGCTCAAGGATGCGGTCTTGATCAGTTTTCAGTTCTGACTTGAGCTCTTCGCGATACTGCTTCGCAGCCTTAGTCGATAACAAAGCTTCTTGAACACCCAACACCGCAACTTTTCCGTCAGCCATAGCCGTTGTTGCAAATAGAACACCGCAAGCTAACGCCAGCGCAGAAAGTGTCTTTTTAATCATTTTCTATCCTTTTAAAAGCTCTGACCAAGAGAGAACTGGAACAGCTGTGTTTCGTCGCCAGACTTATCATTCAACGCTTGACCCACACTGAGTGAAAGAGGCCCCATTGGCGATAACCATGTAATACCGACACCTGCGGAGTAGCGCAGTTCATCAAACTTAACGCCTTCTTGGCAGAAGGAGTTCTCTGACGAAGATTTGACACACTCAGAAGCAAAGACGTTACCACCATCCACAAATACCAATGAACGCCATGCCGATTGGTCCTCAATAAACGGCAGCGGGAAGATCAGTTCAGCGCTACCCACCATCATAATATTGCCGCCAAATGGGTCGTTGTTCGAGTCACGGGGGCCTAATGAGTTGTTGTCAAAGCCACGAACGGTACGGATACCACCTGCGAAGAAGTTCTTGAAGAACGGATATGCATTGCTACCGTAGCTGTCCGCGAAACCTAAACGGCCTTTAAAGCCAAGCACCCAGTTAGAGCCATCAGTGATTGGGCGATACCATTTTCCACGATAAGATGCTTTGTAATAACTTAAATCACCTACGGGAACACCGAGCTCCAAACTCAGACGGTTTTCATAACCTCTAGTCGGGAAGATGGCACGGTTTAGGTGGTTATCTTGCCAAGCCAGCGTGCTCTTCACGTTGAAGTATTCATCACCCTCTTGCTTGATAAACTCATTGATCTCTTCAACGGGCTTGAAAGGGTTCGTCTTAATATTGATGTTTTCTAAACCAAACGAGAAGCTCAAGCGCTGATAATCATCGATGGGGTAACCAAATGTGATACCACCACCGAACTCATCCAAAGAGTAACTACTGACATCATCCTCTTCGAAGTCACGCTTACGATAGAAGACATCAAAACCTCGGCTAACGCCGTTGACCGTGTAGAAGCGATCAAGATAGTTGAAGCTCACCTCTTTCTTAGTTGAGCTGTTAGCGATATTAAAGCCTACTTTTTTACCCGATCCTAAAAAGTTATCCTGCTGTACACCCAAGTCGATAATAAACCCATCGCTCTGGGAGAAACCTAAACTCGCAGTAAACTGGCCAGACTGCTGCTCTTCGAGTGTATAGTTAAGATCGACTTGGTCATCCGTACCTGCAACAGGTGTCGTCTCTAAATTGACATTACGGAAGTAGCCGGTGCGCTCTAACTTCTCTTTCGTGCGCTCAATATTCTCGACCGAGACCAGAGCCGCTTCCATCTGCTGCATTTCACGGCGAATAACATGATCCGCAGTATCGCTGTTGCCTTTAATATTGATTCGGCGCACGTACGTTAATTTACCCGGCGCGACAAAATACTTAAGGCTGACGGTCTTATCGTCTTCGTTAACTTCAGGAATGGGGCTCACATTGGCAAACATATAACCACTGTTGCCATACAGCTTGGTGATTTTGTCCTGCACATCGATCATATCTCGGCGCGAGAACAGCTCACCAGATTTCAGGCTCAGCGCGTTGTCGATCTGCTCTTTAGGAAGTACAAGGTCACCCGTTACCGCAACATCCTTCAAACGGTACTGTTCACCCTCATCGATGCTAACCGTGATAAAGACGCTTTTCTTATCCGGCGTGATCGAGACATCGGTGGAGTTTACAGCGAAGTTCACGTAGCCGCGGTCCATGTAATAAGACTTAAGACGCTCTAGATCTCCTGACAGTTTCTCCCGAGCATAACGATCATCTTTAGTGTAAAAAGACCAGAAACTAGGCAGCTTCAAAGAGAATAGCTTTTTTAGCTCCTCGTCAGAAAAGGCTGTATTACCTACGATATTAATATGTTGGATAGAGGCAACACTGCCCTCCTTCACATTAATGTTTAGCGCTACGCGGTTTCCTGCCAGTGGTTCTACTTCTGTATCAATGGCTGCACCGTAACGGCCCTGCCCTACATAAAGACGTAACAGGTCGAGCCGAATTTGGTCTAGAGCCGAGCGTTTAAATACATCACCCTCTTTCAAACCTGACTGCTCCAACCCTTCCAGCAACGCTTCATCTTTGATGACTTTATTGCCGTCTAAACGGATCAAACTGATTGCAGGTCGCTCTTTAACCGTTAATACAAGAAACTGATCTTCACGTGCGATCGAGATATCTTCAAAGTAACCCGACTTAAACAGCGCGCGTGTTGCATCGGATAAGCGTTGCTGGTCAACGGTATCGCCTGAGGCGATAGGAAAATTACGAAAGACGATGCCAGGCTCTACGCGCTCAATCCCTTCTAAACGTATATCTTGCACTTGAAACGGCTGAAACATCGCGTTCGCGACACTGGCCCATAAGCTCAAGCCCGCAGCAAATCCTAATTTCTTAAGCATCTATTTTTTCCTAAACAACACTTATTGGCTTTAGAGGCGCATAAAATCGTTTATCAGCGCCAAGCTCATCAGGGAAAACAGTATGGCAGCCCCTATTTTGAAGCCCATTATTTGGACTCGTTCGCTAACAGGCTTACCGGTCACCATTTCAACTAGGTAATAAACCAAGTGCCCACCGTCCAAAACAGGAATAGGGAGCAAATTGAGCACCCCTAAACTGATACTTAGGTAAGCCAGAAAACTGATAAAATCTTCTAAACCAGAGGCAGCAGAAGCGCCAGCCACTTTAGCAATCGTGATCGGGCCACTCAAGTTTTTGACAGAGATAACGCCTTCAATCATCTTCCAGATCGAATCGAGCGTTAAGGTGATCATCGACCAGGTTTTGCCAACAGCCTCAGCTACCGCATCAACCGGGCCATAACGCAACTCACGCTGCATCTCTTGGGGCCACTCCGGTAGCTGTACTTCGGCACCAATTAAGCCAACCGTTACGCCATCGTCTCTGCGATGACTCGCAGGGGTAACAATAATATCGAGCTCGCGCCCATCGCGTAAAACAAGAAAGCTAAGAGGCTTACCTGCCGACGCTTTTATTATTTCCACAAAAGCGGCCCACT
Organism: Neptunomonas sp. XY-337; assembly: GCF_004959845.1. Lineage (NCBI taxonomy): Bacteria > Pseudomonadati > Pseudomonadota > Gammaproteobacteria > Oceanospirillales > Oceanospirillaceae > Neptunomonas > Neptunomonas sp. XY-337. The sequence continues at coordinate 406,249 of NZ_SPLL01000003.1, forward strand.
CTTGAACGGGCTGCCCATCAACTGCCATAACAAGATCGCCCGCTCGAATGCCAGCCAAGCTTGCTGAACCACCATCAACCACTCGAGCAAATTGCGGTTTTACAACGGGGCGATATGGAGAAATTCCCACAGCAGCTAGTGGAGATTCGTTTTCTAGATCGACACGCCAATTTTCAAGGCTTAAAACGTAATTTCGAGGCTCAGCACTCGCCGATGTTTTTACACCCAGATCTAGCTGCTTGCTTTCGCCTACATGCGCAGCCAACGCTAGATTAACTTCCTGCCAAGAGCGCGTATCTCGACCATCAATGGAAACAATTTCAGCACTAACAGGAACGCCTGCGCGCGCTGCAATGGATGCTGAATCGACCCCACCAATGATAGGTGCAACGGTCGATACACCAGAGAGAAACATCGCCCAATATGCGATGACAGCGAAAATCAAATTAACGAGCGGTCCGGCGGCAACAATCGCGAAACGTTGGTAGACAGACTTGCGATTAAACGCTTGGGACTTTAACGCTTCCGGCACTTCGCCTTCACGCTCATCCAACATTTTGACATAGCCACCCAAGGGGATAGCTGCAACGACATACTCTGTGCCGTCTTTACCGCGTTGACTCCAAAGCGCTTTACCAAACCCCACGGAAAAGCGCAGCACTTTCACTCCACAGCGTCGAGCTACCCAAAAGTGCCCCCACTCATGAATCGTCACAAGGATGCCCAAAGTAACAATTAAAGACGCTACAGTGTGTAAAAAGTCCATAAACTATGCCAACGAGAGCGCGGATAGGCCAATGTAAAAAAACGGCACCGCAGCTAAAATACTATCGATGCGATCAAGCACACCGCCATGCCCAGGCAAAATGCGACCGCTGTCTTTCAAACCTGCATGTCGTTTCAGTAGGCTTTCAAACAGATCCCCCATTACGGAGACCAAGCCAACAACAACACATAGCAACGTTAAAAGGACCAAATTCAAAAGACTTAGTTCATTCCAGTAGGCAAAACCTGCTGCGGTTAACGCCACTGCTAGTAGGCCACCAAACACACCTTCCCAAGTTTTCTTCGGGCTGACATTTGGCGCAAGTTTGCGACTACCCCAACGCTTACCCGAGAAGTAAGCTCCGATATCAGCCGCCCATACGACTAGAAGAACAAGCAGAATCCAGCTATTACCAGCATTTAACGCTTTTAGCTCCACCATACTTAACCAAGCGGCAGAGAGTAGCAACAAACCGATGAGCGCACGAATCGCTGTTGACTGCCATGCACCGGGAATGGGGTATCGATACACCCAGATAAAAGCGATACCCCAGACAAGCGCCGCAGGTAGAAGAACCGTAACACTGGAGCCTGCCGAAAAGAGCTGCTGCGCAACGGCTAGTGCTAAAAAAACACCACTGGTAAACAACGCCTTAGTCGCTACGTTGCGAAGCCCCGCTAAGGCTGCCCACTCCCAAGCACCGAGCAGCGTCACAAAAGCAAAGAAAAGCGAAAAATACTCTAAGGGGAGCAGGAAAACACATGCGAGCACAACAGGAGCCAATAACGCAGCCGTAATAACACGTTGTTTTAGCACTTATCGGCCTCTAGTTGTTCACTGGTTTTGCCAAAGCGACGCTCCCGAGTACAGAAGTCACGAATCGCTTCACCTAATGATTGCTTGCTAAAGTCAGGCCAGAACAGGTCACTGAAGTAGTATTCGGTGTATGCCATTTGCCAGATAAGAAAATTACTAATGCGACTCTCTCCACCTGTACGAATGCATAGATCTGGTTTGGCCTGACCGTAAAGGGCAAGGTAAGGGTCAAACGAGGCTTCGGTTAAATCAGCAGGCTTCTTCTCGCCCGACAAGCAGTCTTCAGCGAAACGCTGGGCAGCTTGAACAATATCCCACTGACCACCGTAATTGGCTGCAACGTTTAACGTCAAACGTGTATTTTCAACCGTTAGTGCTTCGACTTTAGCGATTCTCTCTTGAAGAGCTGGACTGAAACGGCTTTTGTCTCCGATAACATTGAGACGAATGCCATTCTTTTGCAGCTTGCGCGCCTCACGATCTAGCGCCAGCATAAAGAGTTCCATTAACCCTTTAACTTCTAGCTCCGGTCGTTTCCAGTTTTCGCTACTGAATGCAAACAGCGTCAATGACTCAACTCCATACTCAACACAGCCTTCAATGACGCTACGCACGCTGTCAACACCCGCCTTATGGCCTGCCAGACTTGGCAAACGACGGCTCTTAGCCCAGCGATTATTCCCATCCATAATAATAGCGATATGCTTGGGCAGCTTTCTATCATGGGGGATGTCTAACTTTTCATATACGGACATAAAAGCAACAGGGGCGCCGCAACGCCCCTTAAAACCCTGTTAGATTTCCATCAAATCCGCTTCTTTTTTCTCAAGCAGGCTATCGATTTCAGAAACGTACTTATCAGTCAATTTCTGGATGCCATCCTGACCGCGGCGTTCTTCATCTTCAGAGATCTCCTTCTCCTTAAGAAGATCTTTCAAGTCGCTGTTCGCATCGCGGCGAATGTTACGCACCGATACACGCGCTGTTTCAGCTTCTTGACGAGCCTGACGAATGTAGCCTTTACGCGTCTCTTCAGTCAGAGGAGGCATTGGAACACGAATCACGCCACCATTTGTGGCAGGGTTCAAGCCCAGATCCGACTTATAAATCGCTTTCTCGATGTCTGTTACAAGCTGCTTTTCCCATGGAGAGATCATCAGCGTACGCGCATCTTCAACGCTTACGTTAGCCACTTGTGACAAAGGCACATCAGAGCCGTAGTAAGAGATCTGAATGGAGTCCAGCAGGCTTGGGTGCGCGCGCCCGGTACGAATCTTCTTAAAGTTTTCAACCAACGCATCAGCACTTTTCTTCATGCGTGCTTCAGCATCTTGAGCGATCTCATTCAGCATACTTTTCTCCTATTTCCTCACCTTCAGTAATGAGGGTACCTTCATCGCCACCCATAAGCAGATTCACAAGAGCGCCTGGGCGGTTCATATTAAATACTCGTAACGGCATCGCATGGTCACGAGTTAAGCAAATAGCAGTCAGATCCATAACGCCGAGCTGCTTTTCTAATACTTCATCGTATGACAGGTGTAGGTAACGCTTAGCACTTGGATCCTTCATCGGATCTGCCGTGTACACACCGTCTACTTTTGTCGCTTTCAACACAACGTCAGCTTCAATCTCGATACCACGCAAACACGCTGCTGAATCAGTTGTAAAGAAAGGGTTACCTGTACCAGCAGAGAAGATAACCACATCGCCCTGGCTCAAATAACGCATCGCGTTACGGCGATCGTAATGATCAACCACACCGCTCATTGGGATAGCAGACATAACGCGCGTCGCAATATTGGAGCGTTCCAACGCATCACGTAATGCTAGAGAATTCATTACAGTTGCAAGCATACCCATGTGATCGCCAGTGACGCGATCTAGGCCTGCTGCGCTAAGTGCCGCACCCCGAAATAGGTTGCCGCCACCAATCACTATACCAACCTGAACACCAATCCCGACTAGCTGACCAATCTCAAGGGCCATACGGTTGAGAACTTTTGGGTCGATACCAAAATTCTCTTCGCCCATCAGCGCTTCACCGCTGAGCTTTAAAAGAATACGTTTATAATGGGCACGCTTAGTGTTTTCGGTAGGCATAAGAAGTCTCCGCGAACGAAGTTAGAGGAATTAGAGTCTAAACGATGAATGCGCTGCAATACAGCACATTCATCGGATACAAAGTAGAGCTTAGCCGTTCAGCTGAGCAGCTACTTCTGCAGCGAAGTCAACTTGTTCAACTTCGATACCTTCACCCACTTCCAAACGAGCGAAAGAAGCAACGCTACCACCAGCAGCTTTTACCATCTCACCAACTTTTTGGTCTGGGTTTTTAACGAACTGCTGCTCAACAAGGCTGTTTTCAGCCAAGAACTTGTTGATACGACCAACAACCATTTTCTCAGCGATTTCAGCAGGCTTGCTAGCCATATCTGGCTGAGCCATGATGATCTCTTTCTCTTTGTTGATCACCTCTTCAGGCATATCATCTTTAGATACAACCTGAGGGTTAACAGCTGTTACGTGCATAGCAACGTCTTTCGCCGCTTCAGCATTAGCACCGTTTAGCGCAACGAGTGCAGCGATACGGTTGTTGCTGTGTACGTATGCATCTACGTTTTCGCCTTCAACTACAACTGCGCGACGAACACCGATGTTTTCACCGATCTTCTGCACCAGCGCTTCACGTGCAGATTCCAGCTCACCAGCCATCAAAGAAGCAACGTCTTCTGTCTTAGCAGCAAATACTGCATCGGCTACCTGAGAAGCAAACGCCAAGAAGCCTTCATCGCGTGCAACGAAGTCAGTCTCAGAGTTGATTTCAACGATAATGCCGTAAGAATTATCGTCTGCAACTCGTGCAACAACAACACCATCAGCTGCTGTACGACCTGCTTTTTTAGCAGCCTTCATACCAGAAGATTTACGCAGCTCTTCAATCGCTTTCTCAATATCACCGTCATTTTCAGCCAGTGCTTTTTTGCACTCAAGCATTCCAAGACCAGTACGATCACGCAGTTCTTTAACCAGCTTCGCTGATACACCCGCCATTTTTCATTACCCCTTGATTGGTTCAATCAAAATCTAAAAAAGGGGAGCGCGGCTCCCCTTATATACGACTCTGCAGAAGATAAACTTCACATTTGACAGAGTAATTACTCTGCAGCAGACTCTTCTACTTCAACGAATTCGCTCTTTTCGCCACCAGCAACTTCACCACCTTCAGCACATGCATTTGCAACAGACTGAACGTAGATTTGGATTGCGCGCAGTGCGTCATCGTTACCTGGGATAACGTAATCAACACCATCTGGGTTGCTGTTCGTATCAACGATACCGATAACTGGAATGCCCAGCTTGTTCGCTTCGTTTACAGCGATACGCTCGTGATCAACATCAACAACGAATAGCGCGTCTGGAAGACCGCCCATGTCCTTGATACCACCGATAGAGCGCTCTAGCTTATCCATTTCACGCTGACGCATCAGCGCTTCTTTCTTAGTCAACTGAGCGAAAGTACCATCGTTCGCTGCAGATTCTAGGTCGCGTAGACGACGGATAGACTGACGAATAGTTTTGTAGTTAGTCAGCATACCACCCAACCAACGGTGGTTTACGTAAGGCATGCTTACACGCTGAGCTTCTTCTTTGATGATTTTGCTAGCTGCGCGTTTAGTACCAACGAACAAGATTTTGTTCTTGTTCTGAGCCATACCTTTAACCACGTCCAACGCACCGTTCAGTGCTGGCAGCGTGTGCTCAAGGTTGATGATATGGATTTTGTTACGAGCACCAAAAATGTATTGAGACATTTTTGGGTTCCAGTAACGAGTTTGGTGACCAAAGTGAACACCTGCTTTTAGCAGGTCACGCATTGTAACTTGTGCCATGATTTAGCAATTTCCTGTAGTTTATTGGGTTTTACCTCCACATACCCCAGCTCCCAACCGCAGTGCGGCACCCAGAAACTGTGTCGGTATGTGTGTGGGATATACTCCGAAACCGTACCTGCGATTTCGGGTGCGCGATTTATACCACAAAGCGCCCTTTGATTAAAGATAAATTACTCAATCCCTACAGGTCCTTGCCCAATGAGCTGCCGCCGAGCATGGGATATTTTCCACAAGCGAACGAGGTTGATACAATTGCACGACAGTCCTTTTAATCTTCTGCAGCAGTCACACACTGCCTGCAGCTAATACGTGATGACTTTATGACTATTGTTATTAAAACCGCTGAAGAAATTGAAAAGATGCGCGTCGCGGGGCGCCTTGCCGCAGAGGTGCTTGAGATGATCGAGCCCCATGTAAAAGCGGGCGTAACGACGAATGAACTGAATCAAATTTGCCACGACTACATCACGAATGAGCAACAGGCGATTCCAGCACCTCTTAACTATCACGGTTTTCCCAAGTCAATCTGCACGTCAGTCAACCAAGTTGTCTGCCACGGCATCCCAAATGACAAGAAGCTGAAAGACGGTGATATAATTAACATCGACATTACCGTCATCAAAGATGGCTACCATGGCGACACGAGTAAAATGTTCTTTGTTGGCAAAGAGCAACCTCACGCTCGCCGTCTCGTTGACGTGACACTCGAGTGCCTGCAAAAAGGTATTGAACTGGTCAAGCCGGGTGCCAAACTTGGCGATATTGGCCACGTGATCCAGCAGTATGCAGAATCCCAGCACTATAGCGTGGTTCGTGAATACTGCGGCCATGGCATCGGCAAGGAGTTCCACGAAGAACCTCAAGTGTTGCACTACGGCCGCCCCGGTACCGGCGTCACCCTCGAAGAGGGTATGATTTTTACGATTGAACCGATGATCAACGCAGGTAAGCGCCACGTCAAACTATCTAAGAAGGATGGCTGGACCGTGGAAACTGCCGACCGCCGCCTATCCGCTCAGTGGGAACATACGATCCTCGTGACTGCTGATGGCTACGAAGTTCTGACCAAGCGTAGCGAAGAAAACTATTAAAATGAGTTAAGCACCTATGACAACGCACCTTCAGCAACTCGTCGATGTCGGCGACTATATCGACAGCGAAACGATGGAGCTGCGGCTCATCACCGGAGAGCCTCCGTTTAAGGTTTTTAAAGAGACCATTGCACAGGCTACCGAGGAGATGAACGAACGTTTCCGCGAGGGTGAAGATATTCGCAAGCTGGTGTACGGGCGAGCGAGCGTTATCGATAGGGTGCTAACATCAGCATGGAATATCTTTGACTGGCCATCGGATGCGCAAGTATCACTGGTTGCCGTCGGTGGCTACGGTCGAGGAGAGCTCCACCCTCATTCCGATGTCGATATCATGATTTTGGTGGATGGCATCGAACCACAAGCATTTGAAGAGAGCATCAGCCAGTTTCTCACGCTTTTGTGGGATATCAATCTCGAGATTGGCTCTAGCGTACGCACCATTGAAGACTGCTACACCGAAGCACGTGACGATATCACGATCGCTACAAACCTCATTGAGTCACGCCCCCTAACCGGCGACCCTACGCTACACCAACGCATGTATGACCGTGTTACCTCGGAAGGCGCTTGGACAGATAAAGAGTTCTTTCTGGCCAAACTGCACGAGCAAACAAATCGCCACGAGAAAACGAATAACACTGAGTATAACTTAGAGCCGAATCTCAAAAATTCACCCGGCGGGTTGCGCGACCTGCAAACCATTGGCTGGGTTGCCAAACGGCACTTCGGTGCAACATACATCCGAGATCTGGTCGATCATGGCTTCGTAACCGAGTCTGAACTCGAAACCCTCAACAAAGGCGAACTCTACCTGTGGACCGTGCGCTATGCGCTGCACTTGCAGTGCAACCGCCGTGAAGACCGCCTTTTGTTCGACCACCAACGATCTCTGGCCGCGTTCTTTGGTTACGCCGATCAAGACGGCGCGCTGGCTGTTGAGCAGTTTATGAGCAAATACTATCGTGTCGCCATGACGATGGCCGAGTTCAACGATATGTTGCTCCAGTATTTCGATGAAGCGATCCTCAAAACCGAAGATGAGCAGGTCGTTACACCGATTAACAAACGCTTTCAGATTCGTAACCGCCGTCTCGAAGTGACCTACGATAAGGTATTCGAGCACCATCCCTTTGCGCTGCTTGAATCTTTTGTGTTGATCGCTCAGAACGATGAGATCACTGGCGTGCGCGCCTCAACGATCCGTTTGATTCGTGACCACAGACATCTTATTGATGATGAGTTCCGCAACGATCTGCGCAACACCACACTATTCATGGAGTTACTGCGCTCGCAGAACGGCGTCTCCACCGAACTGAAGCGCATGAACCGCTACGGCATCCTTGGGCGCTATTTACCGGAGTTTGGCCGTATAGTGGGTCAGATGCAGCACGACTTGTTCCACATCTACACCGTGGATGCGCACACGCTAAAAGTTATTCAGAAGATGCGTCAATTCCGCCACCCTGAATATCGTGAGCAGTTCCCCATTGCCCATCGCGTTGTTAACCAACTACCTAAGATCGACCTGCTTTATATCGCAGGTCTCTTCCATGATATCGCTAAGGGCCGCGGTGGCGATCACTCGGAGCTAGGTGCCGTGGATGCCATGGCATTTTGCGAACGCCACCATTTAGGCAAATGGGATAGCCACCTCGTGGCCTGGTTGGTGGAGAACCACCTTCTCATGTCGATGACGGCGCAGCGTAAAGATATCTCGGATCCTGAGGTGATACATACCTTCGCGATGCAGGTGCGTGACATCGTGCACCTCGATTACCTCTATGTGCTGACGGTTGCGGATATCAACGCTACCAACCACACCCTTTGGAACAGTTGGCGGGCCACACTGATGCGCCAGCTCTACATGGAAACTAAGCGTGTATTACGCCGAGGCCTCGAGAACCCGATCAACAAAGAGGATCGGATTGAGCAGATGCAGCACGAGGCGATGTTCATCCTCAAGCGCGCCGGCAAACCAGAAAACGATGTTGATGACTTTTGGCACACGCTGGGCGAAGACTACTTTTTGCGTGAGGAAGCTAAAAATATTGCTTGGCATACTCAATCGATACTAGAACACGGTGATAACGAGCTGCCGCTGGTATTGATCCAGAAAACCTCCTATCGCGTGTATGAAGGCGCCACAGAGATCTTCATCTACAGCAAAGATCTACCGAACCTCTTCTCGGCGACCGTCGCGACACTCGACCAGCTGCGCTTAAACATCCAAGATGCACGCATCATCGTGACGGATGACGGACGCACGCTAAACACGTACACCGTACTGACCGACGATAATGAACCTCTTTCAGAGAACCCCGCCTATTTAAATAGCATTCGTGAAAAGCTGATTGATGCATTGGATGATCCAGAAGATTATCCAGAGATCATTCATCGACGCGTGCCAAGGCAAATGAAACTGTTTGCTATGCCAACACGGGTTTTCTTAAGCAACGACCCGACCAACCATTTGACGGTTATGGAAGTTCAATCACCCGACCGTCCAGGTCTGCTGGCGCGTATTGGGCAGATTTTCTCTGAGATGAACGTATCAGTGCGCAAGGCAAAGATCTCCAGCGTTGGTGAACGCGTGGAGGACTTCTTCTTTATTACCGATGAGCATGGCCAGCCCTTCAGTGATGTTGAGCTGTGCGAAACTTTGCAACGTAGAGTCTGCAAAGAACTCGACGAACAGATCCGCGACGAATAACGGGAGCCTTATGGACACTAAAACACAAACTGAAATCGAAGCCGCTGCATTTCGACGCCTTGTGGCTCACTTAGACAGCCGCAAAGATGTCCAGAATATCGACCTGATGAACCTTGCTGGTTTTTGCCGCAACTGCTTATCTAAGTGGTACTTAGCGGAAGCGCAAGAACGCGGCGAAGAGATGGATTATGATGCCGCTCGCGAAGCGATTTACGGCGAGCCGTACGCACAATGGAAAGACAAGTATCAGCAGGAAGCAACCGCTGAGCAACTCGCAGCATTTAACCAAGCCACGAGTGACAAAGCTTAACTAACAGCGATCACTGCAGCTCGCTCCAGGCGCGCTGCAGTTGATTCATATCCACCTCTAATACCGTCGCATACGTATCATCCTGCACCGGATAACTCTTGACCACTCGAGCACCACGCACAAATCCTGCAACAGCTGTTTTAAAAGAATCGCTCTGTAGCACCATATCGTTGACCGTTGTGGTACCGAATACATACTGTCCGTGCACAATACCCACCAGTTCTTGATATGCCCGTAGCTTAGAGGCCCGCATCGCCATCACAACTTTCTGCTGCCGCGTTGCACCAGGCTGCAAACTAATAGGTGCATAGCCGGTTGCACTCACCCAAACCGGTTCCACAGGTTCAACGGATGTTGGTGGAAGATCTGGCAATGCTTCAACAAGTTCAACAGCTGTTTTTCCTGCCGTCTCACAACCGGCCAACATAACAGTTAAAAGCAGTAGTCCAATATATTTCATCGCGTTGCCCTTGATGGCCCAACACCATTTTCAATGATGTATCCGTTTTGTAGTGCTTTCACCGGATCAAACCCCGGACGCATCCCCTCCAGCAGATCATTGCTGATATGCGTTTGTGCTGACGCCAAGACTTGGCGAGTGGTGGTGTCTAGCACACGTGCATTCAAAGTGATGCCATCGGGATGTTTTGCGTAGGTCCCCGTCAGGACAAAAAAGATCTTATAACGCTGCCGTAACGCCGAGATATTTTGTCGCGACACCGGCGACTTCACCGTCGTGGCTAAACTAACCGCGCGATAGTCAACCAAGTTATAGCCGCGTTGTTGCATCGGGAATATAAAACTCTCTGAAATACGCTCACCCAATAGTGGATCTGGCACGCTGTTGCGCAGCGGCATAAACTTAACCACTGCAACAGGGAAGCGCTTCACTCGGCTTTGATTCAAGCCATTGATGAGCTGATCAGACATCTGCTCCACCGCTTGGCTGATCGGGTCACTCAAGCGCGGCTGTTCAATGGAACCATAGGTATGAGGCTCAGCCACGACCTGATTCCGCGCCTGATTCACCACCGCCTTGCTCGCTTGCGGGCTCAGCTTCTCGATGGTTACCGCAACAGGCTGCTGGTAGCTGCATCCTGATAACCCAAGTACCGACAGCAACAAAAGGCTAAATCGCTTATATTTCATGCTTTGTGCTCATACACTTTTTCAGACCAATTTATCACACTTTTCACATCGGTAAGCAGATCAACGATAGATTGCATGTCGCCGGCAAATTGCATACCTTTCTAGCGTCTATTAACTATATCGGTCGGGCCCCACTCATGTTGAGATATATTCGATCTACTCTACTGTGTCTTCTACTCGGTGTTGTTTCCACGGCACATGCCGCCAGCATTGAGGCGACGGGACAGGCGTTTCTGGTCGATGGTGATTTAGGAAAAGCACGGGAACAAGCGATCAACGATGCAAAGCGCCAGGCCTCGCTACAAGCAGCCGCCTACATCAGCAGCACTCAACAGTTGAGCAACGGCATTCTCGAGATCGATAATATGCGCGTCTCTACACTGAGTACCATTCGCGACGTTGAAGTGTTGGATGAGAAGCTATTCGGCAACAAGCTCCATGTGCGTATCCGCGCCGAGGTAGAGGTGGATACCGCCTGCGAAAATGGCGGTTCAGGCAATAGCTTTCGCAAAACTGTTGCAGTGTCAGCTTTTCCTGTTGAACAACCTGCACAGAAAAACCTTGGGGGCTTTCGCCACATCGATTCACTCCTCGCCAAACAGCTCGTTGAGCGAATCAACCGCCACCCAAACCTATCAGCACTCAATGCCGGGCACTTACAGCTACAAAACCCCTTGAGCACAGCAGCCACTCACCAATTAGACAATGGTGCTCTCACCACACTCATGCGCCATAGCCAGCAGTTGGACACGCAATATATCGTCTCTGGTGTGGTACGTGATCTTTCGATGGTTGACCCAAGCGTTATGCAAGAGGAGAACCTCTTCGTATCCACCTACAATCGTTTAGACTACAAAAGCGATAAACACCTGCGTAACTTTGCTATCGATCTCTATATTCACGATGGCTTTAGCGGCGCCTTGATCGACCAGTTCAGCCTTGCAACACAGGGACGCTGGACGTTACAACCCAACCAACAAACCGGCTTTGCGACCCCCGCTTTCTATGAGCAAGCGTACGGAAAGGCAGTGGCCGATCTCTTAAAAGATGCCGCCAAGCAGATCACTGAAAAACTGCGTTGTATGCCCTTTTCTGCCCGGATTACGGCTGCAGACAGCAACCGTTTGTGGATAGCCTCTGGCCAGCGCAGTGGCTTAAAGGTCGGTGATAAGCTGTCGGTTTACCGTAAAAGCGTCATGTATAACCCATCAGGCCCAGCAACTACGGAACTGATTAACACCCAGCAGACTCTGACCATTAGCGACGTTCAAGCAACGTCGGCTTCTGGCTTTATCGAAGGCTCAACATCACAGCACAATATCCAAATCGATGACGTTGTAATCTTCTGGTAAAGGTTTACTTCATTGGGGCCGCCTCTATAATCAGCGGCTCTTATATATCAACGGGTAACAAGGGTCCGGCAATGCAAACAGAACTGTTCAATCAGTTAGAAGCAAAAATTGAAAACATGATCGACGAAGTCGAGCTGCTACGCTTAGAGATCGCAGAGCTCAAAGAAGCCAAAGCTGCGCTAGAAGCTGAGCAGCAATCAAACGTCGATAACCTGCAGCGCCTGCTAGGCAAATTCTCTACGCTTGATGCTGCTGAGTAACGCGAACTAATTAGCGCGCGTTCCGCGAATGCTAATCTCGACACGACGGTTAAGCGCACGCCCGGCAGCCGTCGTGTTATCTGCTACAGGGTAACGTTCACCATAGCCCTGTGTACTGATCCTCAAACGCTCCACTCCTGCGCCAGTTAGAAAGTTAGCCACACTCGCCGCTCGGCGTTCAGACAACGTCTGGTTATACTCGAAGCTGCCTTTGCTATCCGTAAAACCCTCAACCTGAATAACCGTCTTATCATATTCGCGCAGTACCAGCGCCACCGAATCCAGCACAGGATAGAAGCTATTCGCGATCTGATAATCTTCCGTATTGAACGTGACATGGCCCGGCATCACCAAACGAATCGCATCGCCTTGGCGCTGAATACCAACACCCGTACCCGCTAAACGCTCTCTCAACACCGCCTCCTGCTGATCCATGTAGTGGCCGATGCCGCCGCCGATGCCACCGCCAACCAGCGCGCCAATCGCAGCACCTTTAGCACGATCACTGCGGCTAGAAACAGCAGCGCCTAAGAGCGCGCCCGTTACTGCGCCAATCCCTGCGCCTTTTGTTGCTTGACTTGTTTTCTGTTCACCCGTGTAGGGATCGATTGTCGAGCAACCTGCCAGTAGCGCAACCAGCAACACAGGGGTAAGTTTTTTCATCTTAAAGGACCTCAATTAATCTACACTACGCGCTTTAAGACTTGCCAGCAGGCGAATAATTCCTTCACTCACGCGACATAACACCGCAATCAGGGTCTATCGCTATGATTTATTGTGGATATTCCCTATTCCCTATCTAGCAACGACTTACGTCTATCGCTAGAATAATGCGTTACACACGAGATTCAGCTAGTTTCCAGCCGAGGAGTTTTCATTGTCTCATCTACCTCTTATCGTCGGTTTTGGTGGCGTAAACCCCGCCGGACGAGGCTCATTCCACCATGCCTATCGCCGCATTATTCTGGATAAGCTAGACGTACAAACCCAGCAACAAACGCTCTTGAATCTCGCCACATTGATGGGTTTAGCACAGTATCAGGACGGCCAATACCTTAACCAAGCCGGTGAAGCGTGTGCCTTGGATGCTCTGCTAAGCGATATCAACGATCAGATTCTAAATAGCACCCTGATCCGCCAGATCGAGCCAGACACGTTTGATGTAAATAAGGTGGTGATGAACAAAGCTGCAGCACTGCAGCCCACGGAAGACTCACTGAGCTTTACACTGCGCAAACGCCAATTGCCTAATGTGATCCCTGACAATTGGACCGTCGAGCCAACGAATGGGCAAGAGGTAAAGATCACCGTTGCTGGAAAGCTGGACGCCATTTTACCCGACTTCAAAGAAGCACCGGTTAAGGCGGCAGGCCAACTACCAACCGGCTTCAAGCCAGGCACTCTCTATCAATCTCGTAACCACCCACGCAATCTACAGATGACGGTTTTCGCCGCATCCGATGCATTGTCGTCAGTGGGTATTCCGTTTGAAGAGATCCTCAACCAAGTCGCGCCCGATCAAGTGGCTGTTTATGCTAGCAACTCAATTGGCCAATTAGATGACTTAGGCTTTGGTGGTTTAACGAAATACCCCTCTATCGGGAAACGCACCTCATCCAAGCAGATGCCGCTGGGCTATGCTCAGATGCCAGCTGACTTTGTTAACGCTTACATCCTTGGCAACGTCGGTACTACCGGTGGCGCACTCGGTGCCTGCGCTACGTTCCTCTATAACTTACGCAGTGCCGTACAAGATATCCGCAGCGGTAAGCGCAAAGTGGTATTGGTTGGCGGCAGTGATGCTCCTGTGACTCCCGAAGTCATCGAAGGCTTCCGCGCCATGGGTGCACTTGCCGAAGACAAAGACTTAAAAGCGCTCGACAAAAAAGAGCAGCTGACACCTGAGGACTACCGCAAGGCGTGTCGTCCGTTTGGTGATAACTGCGGCTTCACGATCGGCGAATCGAGCCAGTTTGTCCTACTCATGAGCGATGATCTGGCAATGGAGCTTGGTGCTGAGGTCTACGGCCTAGTACCCGATGTGTTCGTCAATGCAGATGGCCATAAAAAATCGATCTCCGCGCCGGGTATCGGTAACTATATGACCCTTGGTAAGGCAGCGTCGTTGGTCAAGAGTGTGCTGGGTGAAGAGTCTTTGCAGCAGCGCTCGTTTGTGCAAGCTCATGGTACAAGCACCCCACAAAACCGCGTTACTGAATCGCACGTTATTAACGAAATCGCCACAGCGTTCGATATTCCTGCGTGGCCAGTGGCTGCCGTAAAATGCTATTTAGGGCACTCCCAAGGAACCGCCGGTGGCGATCAGCTCACCACATCGCTAGGTACTTGGGCATACGGTTATATCCCGGGCATTCAAACCACCACGCATATCGCGGATGATGTTTACCAAAGCAACTTGCGTTTCTCTCAAGAGCACGTTGAAGTTGGCCAAACCGGCATGGACACCGTTATCCTCAACTCCAAGGGTTTTGGCGGTAACAACGCCAGTGCACCAGTCTTTGGGCCACATGTAGCGAAGGCACTCCTGCGTAAGAAATACGGTGAAGCTCGCTACACCGCTTGGGAACAAAAACGTGCCGCGACACTCGAGTGCGCGGAGCAGTATAACTATGAAGCAACTCATGGTTTAGCATTGCCCATCTATCGTTACGATAACAACGTGCTGGAGGGATATGACTTGGATATTACCGCCGAGCGTATCAAACTCCCAGGCTATACAAACAGCATCAGTTTGGCCGAAGAGAACCCATTCAGCGACTTTATGGACTAATAGGGATAAAGATCATGACGTATCACGCGATTGGAGCCACACTGCTTTCAGCAGCAATTCTGAGCGGTTGTATGGGAAGCCAGTCCCAGCCAACCGTATCTAATCAGGCGTACTATGTTATTGATACTCGCTCAGGACATATCTGCCAACAACGCTCACGGGAGTGTATTCGCCTGAGCATTGTGGCAAGCCAGAATGGTTCTCTTGCTCCGGTGGAAAGTGCTTACGGGCAGCGTATCGTCGGGCCAAACTACCCTCGCAGTCTGATGAACATGCTCCTTGCACCTAAGGACGGTAGCTATACTGCTAAGCCTCTGGATGAGAGTGGTAAGCGCTATGCGCTGCCGCGTAACGCCAAAACAGACAAGGCTTGGACCACACTTAACAATCTTTATAACCGTATCTACGACAGCTATTAAGATGTAGTCGGCAATCCCGGAAACAGCGCTAACGCATTCGCCGTTGTGCGCTGTGCCAGCTCCTCAACTGACACTCCTTGAAGATCCGCCAATAACTGCGCAACCCTCGCCACCGCAGCCGGCTCGTTAGGCTTACCTTGAGCGCCTTGCAGCGGCATATCAGGGGCATCCGTTTCCAAAACCAATGCATCGAGCGGTAGTGCTGCAAACAGCTTTTTGACCCGCATAGCGCGCTCGTGGCTGATAACCCCACCCACACCTAACTTAAAGCCAAAGCCTATATAGCGCTCGGCTTGTGCTGCACTGCCACTAAACGCATGAACAACGCCACCTTGCTGAAACTGTAGCTCCCGCAGCACCTTTAATACTTGGTCGTGCGCTTTACGGACATGCAAGATAACGGGCAATTCAAAACGTTTTGCCAACCTCAACTGTGCTTTAAAAAGCGCTAGCTGTTGCTCGGACGTATCAAGACCATGATAAAAATCGAGGCCAATTTCACCCACCGCTAGCGGCTGATAGGTTTGCAGCGCTTGCTCTAACGCTTCAAGAGAAGCGGCTGAGTGCTCAGATAGAAAACAGGGGTGAAGGCCCAGCGTAAAGCCAAAGGCGTGGTGGCTGGCCAACGTAACGACCCGCTCAAAGTGCTCCGCCGCCACCGCTGGTACGACAAAACGCGTGACGCCGCACCGCTGCGCACGGGCAACAACGGCATCGATTTGATCAGCTAAGATCAGAAAATCGAGGTGGCAATGAGTATCAACCAACATATTCCACTGCCTCCTCTATTCGGCACCGATTAGTGCTCGCGTGTTGCGCGGAATTGGATATCGGGCCAACGCTCTTCGGTGAGGCTCAGGTTCACGCGTGTTGGAGCAAGATAGGTCAGCAAACCACCTCCGTCGATCGCAAGGTTCTCATAACCTTTCTTACGGAAGTCATCCACCATGCGCTGATCGTCACACTCGACCCAACGTGCCGTTTGTACCGAGATCGGCTCGTACTTACACTCCACTTTGTACTCATCTTTAAGGCGGAACATAACCACTTCAAACTGCAGCTGACCCACCGCGCCAAGAATCAAATCATTGTTCTTGAGTGGCTGAAATAACTGCACCGCACCCTCTTCTGATAACTGCTGCAAACCTTTTTGCAGCTGCTTCATCTTCAGCGGGTCAGTTGGACGTACTGCTTTGAACATCTCGGGCGCGAAGTGAGGGATACCGGTAAATTTAAGCTCTTCGCCTTCAGTGAAGGTATCACCAATCTGAATCGTACCGTGGTTATGTAACCCGATAATATCGCCCGACCACGCCTCTTCAACGTTAGAGCGGTCACCTGCCAAAAAGGTGACGGCATCGGCAATCTTCACATCTTTATTGATACGCGTATGGCGCATCTTCATCCCCCGTGTATAACGGCCCGAGCAAATACGCATAAAAGCGATACGGTCACGATGTTTGGGGTCCATGTTTGCTTGGATCTTAAAGACGAAACCACTGAACTTTTCTTCATCAGCGGCAACTTCGCGCGATGTCGTCGCACGGCTAATCGGTGCGGGTGCAGCTTCAACGAAGCTGTTCAGCATTTCGCGCACACCAAAGTTAGCTAGTGCCGTACCGAAAAAGACCGGTGTCAGCTTACCCGCTAAAAACGCCTGCTCATCAAAAGGATGAGTAGCGCCACGCACCAGTTCAACCTCATCGATAAAGTCATCGTATAGATCATCTAGCAGCTCTCGTGCTGCGTCGCTATCAAGACCTTGGATCTGAATATCGTCCGGTAATACGGCATTTTGCCCCGGTTTGAACACATGGATTGTATCCGTATAAAGATTATAAACACCTTTAAAGAACTTACCCATACCGATCGGCCAGTTGATGGGCGCAGCTTCAATCTTCAGTACCTCCTCGATCTCATCGAGCAACTCGATAGGATCACGGATATCACGGTCAAGCTTGTTCACAAACGAGAAGATCGGCGTGTCACGCAAACGGCAGACATCCATCAGCTTGATGGTACGGTCCTCGACACCTTTTGCGCCATCCACCACCATCAAGGCAGAGTCAACCGCGGTAAGCGTACGATAAGTATCTTCGGAGAAGTCTTCGTGTCCGGGGGTATCGAGTAGGTTAACGACGCGATCATTCCAGTGGAACTGCATCACCGATGAGGTGATCGAGATGCCTCGATCCTGCTCCATCGTCATCCAGTCTGATGTCGCGTGGCGATCACTTTTCTTACCTTTAACCGTACCCGCTTTCTGGATAAGGTTGCCGAGCAACAACAGTTTTTCAGTGATCGTCGTCTTACCCGCATCCGGGTGAGAGATAATTGCAAAGGTGCGTCGCGTAGCGACCTCTTGAGCGGTGGTACCGTTTGTCATTGTGTTTATCTTCTAGCGTTGCGCAGGAGCCAGCAACGCCTTACCGAGGAAAACGCTGCCTAACCATATGAATTGAATATGGCAGCTATTTTCCCTGATCTTGCCGATAGACACAATCGAACCGTAAGAATTGTCCTCTGCTAAAAGACCTGCCCAGCAGTCGCACAAATAAAATTACGTTTTAGCATCCACTTTATTCTTTAACCGATAAGCCATGGCAGGGCGCGTCAGGCCAAGTGCACGCGCCGCTTGCGAGACATTTTGATCATATTTATCCAAGGTCTTAAGTAAAATCGCGTTTTCCAGCTCATTCATGTCGATTCCCTCCTCAACCACTTGCTCAGCAAACTGCTCAATTGCTGACTTCGTCTGCTGGCTTTCCACACGGCCGCTATGCTGATTGAGCTGCTGATGTGCTTCCTCTGCCAGAGGGGAACGTATATGAAATAGATTTTGTTCACTGATCGATTGGCGAGGATCCGTCAGAATCACACCACGCTCAATCGTATTTTCTAGCTCGCGAATATTACCCGGCCATTCATAGGCTTGTAGTGCTGCCATCGCTCGCCCTGTAAAACCCAACGTGCACTTTTTATAGTGCGCTTCGTAGCGCTTACGAAAGTGATCCGCCAGCAGCGGAATATCATTTGTGCGCTCACGCAGTGGCGGAATGATCACGGTGTAGGCGTTAATGCGATAGAAAAGGTCTTGCCTAAAACGCCCCTGCGCGACCGCCTCTTCTAGGCTCTCGTTGGTCGCTGCAACAACGCGCACATCAATTTTTCTGAGTTTACTGTCACCTACGCGTTCCAGCTCACCCTCTTGTAGAACCCGCAGCAATGCAGCTTGAGCACGCGGCGATAGCTCAATGATCTCATCTAAAAAAATGGTGCCCTCATGCGCCCTTTCAAAACGCCCTATTCGATCTTGCGTGGCACCAGTAAAAGCGCCTTTTTGCACGCCAAACAGCTCAGACTCTATAAGCTCAGGGGGAATGGCGGCACAGTTAACCGCCACAAATGCGTTATCCCGCCGCGGACTTAAACTGTGGATACGCCGCGCTAATACCTCTTTGCCCGTGCCTGTCTCCCCTAACAGGAGCATCGTGACATCAGAATCCGAGCCACGATCAATCATCTTGAGCGCACTCGTAAAAGGGGGTGCAATACCGATAGCCGTCGGTGCATCACCCTCAACTTCCTCCACCGGTAAACGCTCCTCTAGCTCAGCTATCTGAGACTGCAGAGCGTAGACCTCATCAATGAGAGGGGCTTCTCTGAATAGCGCACGAAAAGACTCATGATCATCCCACTCCTGAGCCGGCTTGCCGACAATATGGCAGCGGTGATCACCTTTACCACGGCACTCTAGTTCGCGAAACTGAATTTCAATCCCCAAGAAATGCGATGAATAACTACATGCATAACCCAGCAGCATCCAGCACACCGGCTCGCTGAGCTGACCTAAGCTACTGCGACAAATCTCAACCTCGAACGAATCTTCCCATTCAAATTCCGCATAGAACGCTTGATTATCAAGATCGATCTCTAGTTTTAACGGTACTGCTTTCACCATGCCTCTAAGGCAATGCATTTGCGGGCCAGTTAGAAACGCTTCCTCGGGCGAGCTATCTGGCCTCACTAATAGAGCAAACTCGGCGTCTTTTAAGCCTGAGTAGAAGCCAAGGCGCATAAAAAAACCCTTAGCCCGCTCTAACCCCATCGTATTGATAATCTCCTTACGAAAGCTACCCATTGCGGCGATATCAAGTAGCAACGAACGGTGCTCTGAAAGCCAGATTTTTCCTGTTTCTGGCAGAAAGCGCAGGTGCTGAAGCAGATCTTCGCGATCAGGCAGAGCCATCTGAGGGTTAAGTGTCTGCATGGTGTAAATCCGTTTTTATATTTGTTTTTCACAGTGCAAAGGCGATCTATCTGTACCATATCAGCACCTTATCTGCACGGCTTTACCCCTTTATTGAGACCATCGGGCAATAACGTCGTCCTCCCTCGCAACAGCCCAATTTTATCTGCGAGCCCAAAATTTAATGATTTGATCAACTCCAAAGTTCCACTTCACCAAATGATCACTCGCCACAGTGATAAAAACTCAGACGCTAACCCAGAACAAAAAAAAGAAACAAATAAAAATCAAACACTTAAATAAAAATAAAACTTAACCTCTGTTAGTTGGCCCCCCAGTTGCAATGTCTCCCTCTGTGTAAACACCCTCGTCGGCATGTTAACCAAGCGGAGATCCAGATATGTCCCAGAACCTCCGGAGTCTAGATCCAGCTAGCTCCACCTCTGAGCAACCTATCGAGCGCCTAGTAAAGCTGGTTCGCGTTCGAAGCGCCTCAGATGCGCGCTTTGTGGAATTTGACTTTGCCATCGATGATCCACGGCTGTTTGTGGAGCTGATTCTGCCTCGCGAAGCATTCAAACAATTTTGTGAGCGTAATCAGGTTCAGATGATGAGTGAAGAACAAGCCAGTCTTGTCGATGGTGAGTTCAATAAATGGCGCTATGGCGAGGAAACCCTTATGGCAAGTAATCACGATAGGACGAGCTGCTGAAGTGCGTTTTTTCTAGAACAAACAGCTCACCAAATACTTCCTTCAACAAAAACAAATACCGGAAGCAACAATGAGTATCGAAATCAAGACAGCAACGTTGGACCCCGTACGCAACACCTATGCTCATATCGAGCGGCGCTTTGGTGATAAGCCGGCATCGCGCTACCAAGAAGCAACATATGATGTACAGTCCGAAGAAAACTTTCACTACCGTCCGCTGTGGCAACCGGAGTATGAGTTAAGCGACACACGCCGTACTGCGATTAAGATGAGCGACTGGTACGCATTTAAAGATCCACGGCAGTACTACTACGGCACTTACGTGCAGCAGCGCGCCAAAATGCAGGAAAGCGCAGAGAGTAACTATGCCTTTTTTGAGAAGCGTGGCTTAGCCGAGAAACTCCCTAACGCTGTGCGCGACATTGTTATCAGCTACCTTTTGCCACTACGCCATGTTGAGCATACCGCCAACCTCAACAATGTCTATTGCTCCGCTTATGGCTACGGAACCGCCATCACTCAAGCGATGCTATTTTGCGGCTCAGATCGACTCGGCATTGCACAGTATTTATCACGAATTGGCTTAC
Source organism: Neptunomonas sp. XY-337 (assembly GCF_004959845.1). Lineage (NCBI taxonomy): Bacteria > Pseudomonadati > Pseudomonadota > Gammaproteobacteria > Oceanospirillales > Oceanospirillaceae > Neptunomonas > Neptunomonas sp. XY-337. The sequence continues at coordinate 427,360 of NZ_SPLL01000003.1, forward strand.
TACTAGACGGTAATACCGGCGACAGCCTTACCCAAGCAAAAACGATATGGATGGAAGATAAGGCTTGGCAGCCGATGCGCGCACTCTGCGAAGAGATGCTCACAACCGAGGATTGGTTCGAGCTATTTATCGCACAAAACATGGTTGCCGATACCCTCGTTTACTCACTCTTTTTCGAAGCCCTAGACAACACATTGTCTGAGATGAACGGCGCTGATATCGCCATGCTGACGGAGTTAATGCAGGTATGGTTCAAAGACAACTCCCGTTGGAGTGACAGCGTCTTGAAAATTGCAGCCCAAGAGTCGCCAGAAAACGCCGCTCTACTCACTGAGTGGGCCAGCACTTGGCAACAAAAAACCACGCAAGCACTAGAGCCACTAATCGGTTCTGTGCTTTCCCAAGCTGACCTAGACACTGCACTGACTAGCCTATCAGCCCGCTTAACGAAGGCCGGACTAGGCCAATAGAGGTTCAGCATGTCAAAAGTTTATATCGCTCTACAAGAAAACGACGTCTCCCGCTACATCGTTGAAGCAATCGAAGAGGATAACCCTGATATCTCGATTCAATACATGCCAGCCTTGATCCGAATTGAGGCAGACAACTCGCTCATCATTAAGCGCGATACCGTTACAGAAAAACTGGGGCGGGACTGGGACGTTCAAGAGCTACATCTCAACCTGATTACCCTCGGTGGGAATGTAGATGAAGATGAAGAGCAGCTCTCGTTAACGTGGAACTAAAGCACTCAGCCGCACAGTGAACAAGAATAAAAAGGTACGAAACATGGCTACCAAGAAGCTTAACTTAAAAGACAAATACCGCCTTCTAACGCGCGATCTGGACTGGGAGTTCAGCTACCACGACCGCAAAGCAGCGTTTCCCTTTGAAGAGTTTGAAGGCATCAAAATTACCGATTGGTCCAAATGGGAAGACCCTTTCCGTTTAACAATGGACACCTACTGGAAGTACCAAGCTGAAAAAGAGAAAAAGCTCTATGCCATTTTTGATGCATTTGCGCAAAACAATGGCCATCTTAACGTGACGGATGCGCGCTATGTTAACGCTCTCAAGCTCTTTCTCACTGGCGTATCTCCTCTGGAGTATCAAGCATTTCAAGGTTTTGCCCACACTGGGCGTCAACTCGGCGGGGTTGGAGCACGCGTTGCGTGTCAGATGCAATCTCTGGATGAGTTACGCCACGTGCAAACGCAAATCCATGCGATGAGCCACTACAACCGTTTCTTCGATGGTTTCCAAGACTTTAGCCACATGCATGATCGCGTCTGGTACCTCTCGGTGCCGAAGTCGTTCTTCAATGATGCGCGTACCGCAGGGCCGTTCGAATTCATGATCGCGATAGGCTTCAGCTTCGAGTATGTGCTCACTAACTTGCTCTTCGTGCCCTTTATGTCTGGCGCGGCCCACAATGGCGATATGGCCACTGTGACCTTTGGTTTCTCAGCTCAATCGGATGAAGCACGCCATATGACCTTAGGCCTTGAGGTGATCAAGTTCCTATTGGAGCAACACGAAGACAACTTACCGGTTATTCAGAAGTGGATCGATAAGTGGTTCTGGCGGGGTACGCGTCTGCTGTCGATTGTTGCGATGATGATGGACTACATGCTGCCTAACAAAGTGATGTCTTGGAAAGAGGCTTGGGAGGTCTACTTTGAAGAAGCAGGTGGTGCCTTATTCAAAGACTTAGCGCGCTACGGCATCAAAATGCCAGAAAGTGCTGAGTTGGCCAAAAAAGAGAAAGAACATATCTCGCACCAAGCATGGTGGACCTTCTATACCCATGGACATGCAGCTGGCTTCCACACATGGATCCCATCCGATGAGGAGCTAGATTGGCTATCTGCGCAGTATCCTGACACCTTCGATAAGTACTATCGCCCGCGCTGGGAGCTTGCGAAAAAGATGGAAGCCGAGGGTAACCGCTTCTACACCAAAGCCTTACCGCAGCTGTGCACCACCTGCCAAATTCCAATGCTCTTCACAGAGATGGATGACCCTACCCAGATCGCCTATCGCAGCAGCCAATACGAAGGGGAGACCTACCACTTCTGCTCTGATGGTTGCCAACATATTTTTGATGACGAGCCTGAAAAGTACATTCAATCCTGGTTGCCTGTACATCAGATCTTCCAAGGTAACTGCGGCGGCCCGGGCGTTGAAGACATCCTGAAAGACTACTACCAGATGAATCTTGGCGCCGACAACATGGATTTCGACGGCTCCCCAGACGATCTGCGCTGGCGTGACTGGAAGAAAGCCGCCTCTTAAGCAGGCCGCTTCACTCTATCCCGATAAAAACAACAACGACTTCATCGGCAAGCCTCTGAATGAACGTGAGGCTTGCCCTGAAAGAAGAGGATCTATTATGCCTGTCAAAGCTCTATCTCCCGACTATCGAGGCGAAATGAAGGACCAGTTCGCTAACTTCCATGGCAACCAAGTGGTGTATGTCGGGTGGGATCATCATCTGATGTTTTGCGCAGCCTTCGCCTATCCCCTACCGCCAGAGATGCCATTCGGTGCACTGCTGTCTGAAGTAATGCCAGACGCTTTCGGCCAGCACCCAGAATGGGAACAGATCGACTGGAGCAAAACAGAGTGGCTCTTGGATGGGAAACCGTTCCAGCCACAGCCCGACCTACCGATGAACCAACAGGGTATCGGCCATAAGTCATTGCTACGTTTTCACACCCCCGAGCTGAAAGGCTTTCAAGGCGCGGGCGTTTAAGGAGGTTGCTATGACCTATGAAGTCACTGTTGAGCCCACTGGCGATGTAATCTCAGTCGAAGAGGGGCAAACCATTCTAGATGCCGCATTGCGTCAAGGTGTTTGGTTACCTTTTGCTTGTGGTCACGGCACTTGCGCCACCTGCAAAGTACAGGTTACGGATGGCGAGTTTGATCAAGGTAACGCGTCACCTTTTGCATTGATGGATATGGAGAGAGATGAGGGCAAAGTGCTCGCCTGTTGCGCAATGCCCGAGTCCGACCTCACGATCGAAGCAGATATCGATGTCGACCCCGATTTCAAGGGCTACGCTGTTGCCGATTTCTCGGCTAGCGTTGCAGAGATCACAGACCTATCACCCACCATTAAACGCGTTGTTTTAACACTAGACCAGCCCATCGAGTTTCAAGCAGGGCAGTACGTGAACCTATCGATCGAGGGTATTGAGGGAAGCCGAGCCTTCTCTATCGCTAACCCTCCTAGCCAAGCGGATCAGATAGAGCTGCACATACGCCATGTTCCCGATGGTCTTATGACAACGCATATTCATACGCAGTTGAAAGTGGGTGATCACGTCGAGGTTTCCGGGCCATACGGGCAGTTCTTTGTGCGCACCAGCGATACGAAAGATGTCATTTTTATCGCCGGTGGTTCCGGCCTTTCGAGCCCCCAGTCGATGATTCTTGACCTGCTCGAGCAACAAGATAGCCGACAAATATACCTGTTTCACGGGGCACGTACGCTGGATGAGCTTTATAACCGCTCACTATTTGAAGACTTAGAAACCCAGTACTCCAACTTCCACTACACACCAGCATTGAGCGCCGCGCGGGAAAGCGACCAATGGGAGGGCTTCAACGGCTACGTGCATGACGCTGCCACAGAACAGTTCTCAGGCAAGTTCAGCGGCCACAAAGCCTACCTTTGTGGGCCACCGCCGATGATTGATGCGGCAACGACGGCGCTGATGCTTGGACGCCTGTTCGAGCGAGATATCCATATGGAAAAGTTCCTCACTGCGGCAGATGCACAAAGCGGGGAAACACGATCCGCGCTGTTTCGGGCCATCTAGGCCACCAAACCAAGATACAGGTAAACACACCATGGAAGCAGAAACATTTCTGATCGAAGTGAGTAACCGGGGCGAACACTTTGCTTGTCGCCAAGGGGACCTCCTACTGATTGCCATGGAGCGCGCAGGTAAACGAGCTATTTCCGTGGGCTGCCGCAAAGGTGGATGCGGAATGTGCAAAGTTCGCGTGTTAGTGGGGACATACGAAACCCTGCCGATGAGTCGCGCCCAAGTATCTGAGGCAGAACAGCATGCAGGCTTTGCTCTGGCGTGCCGTTTACGGCCCACCAGCGCACTGCAAATCGAATCGGATCACTTCCAAAACCGAAGTGGCCCAACAACCTGATACAAAAATAACAACATATAGAGGTACTGATCATGAGAAAAGGTGTAATGCGACCAGGACACGTGCAGCTTCGCGTACTCGATGTCGAAGAGGCACTCAAACACTATCGAGACCTACTAGGGTTAATCGAAGTAGACCGCGACGATCAAGGCCGCGTCTACCTGAAAGCATGGACGGAGGTCGATAAATTCTCCGTAGTACTAAATCCATCCGACCGACCCGGCATGGACTTCATGGGCTTCAAGTGTCTGAACGAAGAGACGCTCGACAATCTTAAAAACGATCTGGTTGAGTTTGGTTGTCAAGTCCAAGAGATACCGGTGGGCGAGCTAAAAGGCTGCGGCCGCCGCGTACGCTTTGATGCGCCGACAGGCCACACCTTTGAACTTTTTGCGACCAAAGAGCAAACCGGTAAATGGGGCTTATCTAACGTCAACCCCGAAGCATGGCCGATGGATCTTAAGGGCATGAAAGCCACACGTTTCGATCATTGCCTCTTATACGGCGATGACTTAGACAACACGCTGACCCTGTTTTGCGAGGTACTCGGTTTTGACTTAGCCGAGCAAGTGTTGGATGAAAACAACCAACGCGCCGCCCAGTTCTTAACCGCCTCCATGAAGGCGCATGATATTGCGTTTATCAAGCACCCAGAAAAAGACAAGTTCCACCATGCATCATTCTACTTAGATACATGGGAAGAGGTTTTGAAAGCCGCTGACCTGATCTCAATGACTGATACATCCCTTGATATTGGCCCCACTCGACATGGCCTGACTCACGGCCAAACCATCTACTTCTTCGACCCATCGGGCAATCGCTCAGAGGTGTTCTGTGGTGGTGACTACCACTACCCCGACCACGAGCCAGTGACTTGGACAACGGAAAAGCTCGGTAAGGCGATCTTCTATCACGATCGTCAGCTCAATGAGCGCTTCCTAACCGCCCTAACCTAACGTCCATCGAGCAGGGCTGCTTAACGGCTCTGCTCCGACCCGTTTCGAGTATGACTATGAAAGAGTTCAAACACTTTATCCATGGCGAGTATACCTCGTCAGCCACTGGTAAAACCTTTGAAAACCGCTGCCCCATCGATAACCATCTCATCGGTATCGTGCATGAAGCCGGTGAGACTGAAGTCGATGCTGCGGTTCGATCTGCAAAAGCAGCGCTCACAGGCCCATGGGGGAAGCTCACGCAAGCCCAACGCACGGCGTTGCTTAACAAAGTCGCTGCACGGATCAACGAACGTTTTGATGAGTTTCTTGAGGCAGAATGCCTTGATACTGGTAAGCCCCGCTCCATCGCACAGCATATTGATATCCCGCGTGGTGCAGCCAACTTCACCGCATTCTCAGAGACGCTGGCAAACCACCCGACTGAGAGTTTTCGTCTAGATACGCCTGATGGACGTGGCGCGCTAAATGTGGGACATCGTGTGCCAAAAGGCGTTATCGCCGTGATATCCCCTTGGAACCTCCCACTGCTACTAATGACCTTTAAGGTCGGCCCCGCGCTTGCCTGCGGTAATACGGTCGTGGTTAAACCCTCTGAGGAAACGCCAGCCACCACGACACTGCTCGGTGAAGTTATGAATGAGTGCGGTGTTCCTCCCGGCGTATTCAATGTTGTGCACGGTTTCGGGCCCAACTCTGCAGGCGAGTTTCTAACTAGCCACCCGCTGGTTAACGCCATCACCTTTACCGGTGAAACTCGCACAGGAGAAGCGATTATGCGCGCGGCTTCTGTGGGTTTGCGGAATATATCAATGGAGTGCGGCGGCAAAAATCCCGCCCTTGTTTTCGCCGATTGCGACCTCGAAAAAGCGGTGGAAGGCACTATGCGCTCAGCTTTCGTGAACTGTGGACAGGTGTGCCTCGGCACCGAGCGTGTTTACGTGGAGCGCCCCATCTATGACGCCTTTCTTAAGCGCATGAAAGAGGAAGTTGCCAAACTGAAGCTTGGCCCACCCGATGATGCCACCGCCAACTTCGGGCCATTAGTAAGCCTAGAGCATCGAGAAAAGGTGAAACGCTACTACGATCTCGCCCGTGAAGAGGGTGCCACGGTCGAGATCGGCGGTGGCATTCCAACAATGGGGGGCAACCTCGATGCAGGTGCATGGATCGAACCCACTATCTGGACCGGCCTGTCGGATGATGCCCGCGTCATTCGCGAAGAGATTTTCGGCCCGTGCTGCCACATCCGTCCCTTCGACACCGAAGAGGAGGCCATCACACTTGCTAACGATACCGACTATGGATTGGCCTGTGCGATCTGGACAGAGAATAGCTCACGTGCCGTGCGCGTTGCGGAACAAATGGAAGTGGGCTTAGCGTGGGTCAATTCATGGTTCTTACGTGATTTACGCACCGCTTTTGGCGGCGCAAAACAGTCAGGTATTGGACGCGAAGGCGGTGTGCACGGCTTAGAGTTCTACACCGAAACGAAGAATATTTGCATCAAGCTATAAGGAGCTTCCATGGATAAGCAACTCATTCAACAGTGCGGTGATGAGCTCTATCAGTCGATGCTGACACGCACGCCGACGCACCCGCTAACCGAGCGCTACAGCGATATTACCATCGAAGATGCCTACAACATCTCCCTGCATATGCTGGAAAAACGCTTGGCCGCAGGCGAGCGCATCATTGGCAAAAAGATTGGTTTAACGTCAAAAGCAGTACAAAACACGCTCGGAGTTGGCCAACCCGACTTCGGTTACTTAACCGATCATATGGCATTTAGCCAAGGCCAAGAGATGCCCATCTCCGAGCGTTTAATTCAACCACGCGCAGAGGGGGAGATCGCGTTTATCTTAAAAAAAGATCTACTCGGCCCCGGCATTACAGCCGCTGATGTTCTCGCCGCCACCGATTGCGTAATCCCCTGCTTTGAAGTTGTGGATTCACGCGTCGAAGATTGGCAAATCAAAATTCAAGACACCGTAGCGGATAACGCCTCATGCGGATTGTTTGTACTCGGTGATCGAGCAGTGGATCCACGTAAAGTGGATCTAGCCACCTGCGGCATGGTTGTTGAAAAAAACGGTTCCGTAATTAGCACCGGAGCTGGAGCCGCAGCGCTGGGCAGCCCCGTGAACTGCGTTACCTGGCTAGCCAACACCCTCGGCAAGTTCGGCATTCCACTCAAAGCCGGAGAGGTCATCCTATCTGGCTCTCTGGTTCCACTAGAGCCGGTGCAAGCAGGTGACTTTATGCAAGTCAGTATCGGTGGCATTGGTCAAGCGTCGGTGCGCTTCATTTAGCAGCGCCGTGACGATTAGAAGGATAAGAATATGAATAAGAAACTGAAAGCCGTCATTATTGGGCCCGGCAATATCGGCACCGACTTGCTGATGAAAATGAAGCGTTCTGAGTGGATAGAACCTGTCTGGATGGTGGGGATCGATCCACAGTCTGAAGGGCTGAAACGCGCCGAAGAGCTTGGTATCAAAACCTGCTCAACCGGCATTGATGGCCTTTTACCTCACGTTGTAGCTGATGATATTCGTATCGCTTTTGATGCGACATCCGCTTACGTTCACGCCGAGAACAGCCGCAAGCTCAATGAACTGGGGGTCATCATGGTTGACCTAACACCGGCGGCCATCGGCCCTTACTGCGTTCCTCCCGTTAATTTAAGCGATCATGCCGATAACCTTGAAATGAACGTCAATATGGTCACCTGTGGAGGCCAAGCAACGATCCCAATGGTGGCGGCGGTTTCACGTGTACAGCCCGTCGAATATGGTGAAATCGTTGCAACGGTATCGTCCAAGTCCGTTGGTCCGGGGACGCGACAGAACATCGATGAGTTTACCCGCACCACCGCGGGTGCCGTAGAGCGCGTCGGTGGTGCAAAACAAGGTAAAGCTATTATTATCATCAACCCCGCAGAACCACCGTTAATCATGCGCGATACCATCCATTGCCTCACTGAAACCGCTCCCGATCAAGAGGCGATCACCGCCTCCATAAAAGCGATGGTTGAAGATGTTCAAAAATATGTCCCGGGTTACACACTGGTGAACGGCCCTATTTTTGATGGTAACCGTGTCACCGTGTTTATGGAGGTAGAGGGGCTTGGTGATTTCTTACCAAAGTATGCAGGCAACCTAGATATCATGACGGCTGCTGGCCTTCGTACCGCAGAGATGTTTGCAGAGAAAGCAGCAGCCGGTTCTATTACCTTGCCAGAGCGTGGCTAAACAGAGGATCAGATCATGAACTTAACAGATAAACAGGTCACGCTACACGATATGAGTCTTCGCGACGGTATGCACGCGAAGCGCCATCAAATCAGTTTAGAAGAGATGGTCAACATCGCTACAGGGTTGGATGAAGCGGGAATGCCGCTCATCGAGGTCACGCATGGAGATGGGCTCGGCGGCAGCTCCCTAAACTATGGTTTCCCAGCCCACACAGACGAGGCATACCTCAGCGCTGTTGTGCCAAAAATGAAACGCGCCAAAGTCTCAGCCTTGCTCCTGCCTGGCATCGGCACAGTGGACCATTTGAAAATGGCGAAGGATCTTGGCGTATCTACCATACGTGTCGCCACACATTGTACCGAAGCGGATGTTTCCGCCCAACATATCGGTATGGCAGCGAAGATGGAGATGGACACCGTGGGCTTTTTGATGATGGCCCACATGGTGACGCCAGAAGCCCTACTCCAACAAGCGAAGCTGATGGCTGATTATGGGGCAAACTGCATCTACTGCACTGACTCGGCAGGTTACATGCTTCCCGATGAGGTCAGTGAAAAGATCGGCCTACTGCGCAGCGAACTCCCCGACGGTATCGAGATCGGTTTTCATGGCCACCACAACATGGGCATGGCCATCGCAAACTCGCTAACCGCGATTGATGCAGGCGCCACGCGTATCGACGGCTCAGCAGCGGGCTTGGGGGCGGGTGCAGGTAACACACCGCTAGAGGTTTTCTGTGCAGTGCTGGATCGAATGGGCGTAAAGACCGGTGTCGATCTCTACAAAATAATGGATGTGGCCGAGGACAGAGTCTTCCCTATTATGGATCAGCCGATACGGGTTGACCGCGATGCTTTGACACTCGGCTACGCCGGTGTTTACTCCTCGTTTCTGTTGTTTGCGCAACGCGCTGAAAAGAAATATGGCATCCCCGCGCGGGACATTCTTGTGGAGCTTGGCCGCCGCGGAACAGTGGGCGGACAGGAAGATATGATCGAAGATCTCGCACTAACGATGGCGAAAGAGAAAGGGGTAACCGCATGAGTGGCGAATACACAAACCATCTGACCGAGGCACAGATTCAAGAGCTGGCGATCCACTGCGAAAACGCCGAGCTCAATGCCTATGAAATTACCAAAATCACAGACGACTTCCCCCAAATGTCGTATCGTGATGCATTTGATATCCAGTGGCAGATTCGACAGCGCAAGGAGAGCCGCGGAAATAAAATTGTTGGTATGAAGATGGGCCTGACCTCTTGGGCTAAAATGGCGCAGATGGGGGTCGAGCAGCCGTGTTATGGTTTCCTCGCTGATTATTTTAGCGTGCCAGAAGGTGGCGACTTTGTCTTCGATGAGCTCATTCACCCTAAAATCGAAGCCGAGCTAGCTTTTGTACTGAAAGAGGATCTTAAAGGGCCTGGCGTCCACATAGGCGATGTATTGCGAGCAACCGACTTCGTAATGCCCGCTGTCGAAGTCATCGACTCCCGCTATAAAGATTTCAGATTCGATCTCAAAAGTGTGATCGCGGACAACTCCTCTTCAAGCCGCTTCATGGTTGGTGGACAGATGTCTCCTGTATCGGAGCTGGACCTAAAAACTTTGGGTGTTGTTATGGAGATCAATGGCGAGGTCGTCCAAACCGGCGCAGGTGCTGCGGTGCTTGGCCATCCTGCTGCTTCTGTTGCGATGCTTGCCAATATGCTGAGCGAGCGAGATGAATATCTCGAGGCAGGAACGCTGGTGATGATTGGCGCCATCACAGCCGCGGTCAGCGTCAATAAAGGTGATGCCTTTACCGTGCGCTATCAGGGTTTGGGCAGTTTATCAGGCCGATTTGTGTAGTTAAAAATACGTTTTCAATGACAGATCTATAGAAAGGAAGTAATGATGCGAAATATAAAAATAACACTCGCTGCGACGCTGTTAACTTGTCTCTCATCAGGCGCAATCGCCGGTGAATATGTGCCGGGAATCGAGGGTGTAAAAGCCGCTGTCGTGCCACCACCGGGTGTCTACTATCGAGGCTACGCCGTTCACTACGATGCCGATAAAAGCGACGGCCTGCCGCCACAAAGCAGCGTCACGGTTAACGCCCTAGCACACCGCCTAATCTGGGTAACAGAAAAAGAGGTGCTGGGCGGTCAGCTCGGCTTTGAAGCGATCCTCCCGATGGTGCAAACCGACCTCAATATTGGCGGCGGTATCGTGGAAGATAAGCAAACCGGCGTGGGTGACCTATTCGTAGGGGCTTTGATCGGGTGGCATGGTGAGCGCTGGGATAGTGTTGCAGCTGCGGGCATCTGGAGCGACACCGCTAGCAGCGACAGCCCAGCAGATCCCGGTTTTGGTCATGCTGAACTGATGCTAACGCTGGGCGGAACTTACTACTTACGTCCCGAAAAAGACCTATCCATGTCCATATTGACCCGCTATGAAATCCCCGATACCGATAAAGCCAACGATGAGTTTGTGCTCGAGTGGGGACTAGGTAAACACCAAGGCCTACTGGATCTTGGTATCGTGGGCTACAGCCGTTGGGATGTCGAAAGCGGCGATGCGTCGGTACATGCTGTCGGTGCTTCCGTTGGTTATTTCTGGCCACAAGCGATGCTGGGAGTTGATGTGGGTGTTTATGATGAAGTCAGCGTCGATAATGGTTTTGAAGGCATGAAGTTTAGGCTCGCACTCACCAAGGTGTTCTAGATCGAACATAATCAGGAGGCTACTATGCCAATCGCCCAAATTAACATTATTGAGGGCCGTAGCGATGCACAGAAGGAGCGCCTCATTGATGAGGTGAGCCAAGCTATTGCGCGATCCCTCGATGCACCCGTAGAAAACGTCCGTGTCATTATCGATGAGATGCCCAAGCAACACTTCGGTATTGGAGGTAAGTCAGTTAAAGCGCTAGGCCGCTAGACACAGACCAAGGCGCTTCCAGACTCCCCTATGGAAGCGCCACTTTCTAACACCACCGTTGCCGCCCTGCAATTCGCCGCTAAAGGCCGATCTCTACGCGCCCCTCTCTGATACGAGCTGGCCAGCGAGTTACCTGCACACTGCTATCTTCTAAGCACGCCCCGGTACGCAGTGAAAAGTGCTGTTTGTACAACGGCGATGCCACACAAGGCTCCCCCTGCAGATCCCCAACAAGGCCCCGAGCTAACACATTCGCACGGCTGAAAGGATCATTGTTTGAGAGCGCATACACCTCGTTTTCAAAGTCTGGCAGATAAAACAAAGCCACCTGTTGCTGTTCCCACTTTGCAGCGACGCCCGAGAAGGGTATCAAGTCAGTACGATCACACAGCGTGATCCATTGTGTTGCAGCTGATTGAGTCATGCGATATCTCCTTATCAGATATTAAGGGGCAGGACGGATCTGATCCCGCTCCATGATGTGAACAATTTGCGGGTCTTGCTGATCATCGCTGTTAACAAACGTGCGGAAGCGTTTTAGCTTCTCTTGATCGGCTAAGGTCGAACGCCATTCGCATTGATACGTGCCAACAACGTGCGCCATCTGTGCCTCCAGTTCACTCGCAAGACCTAAGCGATCGTCAATCACCACGCCTTGCAGATAGGTTAAGCCACCCTCTAAGTTATCCATCCACACCGAGGTTCGTTGCAGGCGATCAGCCGTTTTGATGTAGAACATCAGTAAACGGTCGATGTAGGCGATGAGCGTCTGGTCATCCAAGTCGGTGGCAAACAGGTCGGCATGACGGGGCTTCATACCGCCGTTGCCGCACACATATAGATTCCAACCGTGTTCAGTGGCGATAACGCCGATATCTTTGCTCTGAGCCTCCGCGCATTCGCGTGTACAGCCCGATACCGCCATCTTGATTTTATGGGGCGCACGTAACCCTTTGTAGCGGTTCTCAAGATAGATCGCCATGGCCGCACTATCGTTGACACCGTAACGGCACCACGTACTGCCGACACAGGATTTGACGGTACGCAAAGACTTACCATAGGCATGGCCGGTTTCAAATCCAGCCTCGATCAACGCCTCCCAGATCAACGGTAGCTCGTGTAGCTGAGCACCAAATAGATCCACGCGTTGGCCGCCCGTAATTTTGGTGTAGAGGTTATATTTTTTGGCAACTTCACCCAGCAAAATCAGTTTATCTGGGGTAATTTCTCCACCCGCGATCCGCGGAACAACGGAATAGGTACCGTTTTTTTGCATGTTAGCCATGAAGGTATCATTGGTATCTTGCAAGCTCACAAGCGGCGTCTCTTGAATATGATCATTCCAACACGATGCTAAAATCGAGGCCGCAACCGGCTTACAAATATCGCAACCGAGCCCCTGACCATGGCGGCTAATCAGATCTTGAAAGCTGCGAATACCTTCGACTCGGACAATGTTGTATAGATCCTCGCGGGTATGTGCGAAGTGCTCGCAAAGGTCATTGCTCACCTCTATACCCTGTTTGGTGAGCTCGGCATCGACAACGTTTTTCAGCATCGCAGCACAGCCACCACAGCCGGTCGCCGCTTTCGTAGCGGCTTTTACATCTGCCACGTTGAGAGCGCCCTCAGACACCGCCCCACAAATCTGGCCTTTGGTGACGTTAAGGCAGGAGCAGATCGTCGCGTTATCTGGCAGAGCGTCAGCACCCAGCACCGGCTCAGAGCCTTCAACCGAGGGCAAGATTAAGCTCTGTGGTTGCTCAGGCAGCGCCAAGCCGTTCAGCGCATATTGCAAGAGGGTGTCATAACGGCTGTTATCCCCCACCAGCACTGCACCGAGTAACTTAGTGCGATCTTCCGATACAACAATACGTGCATAGACCACCGCATCTTCGTCCCAGTAGCGATAGCTGATGCTACCAGGGGTTCTCCCGTGCGCATCGCCAATAGAGCCGACATCAACGCCCAACAGCTTTAACTTGGTGCTCATATCAGCCCCAGTAAAGGCTGCCGGTTGGCCAGCAATCGCGGCGGCTGCAGTCTTCGCCATTGTGTAGCCGGGCGCGACTAGCCCAAAAATCTGGTTATTCCAAAGCGCGCACTCACCTACGGCATAGATCGATGGATCAGATGTCTGGCACTGATCATTCACCGTGATGCCGCCACGCTCACCCACGCGTAGGTCACTCTCTCTTGCCAACGTGTCTTGCGGTCGTATACCCGCTGAGAAAAGAATCAGGTCGGTTTCAAGATAGGAGCCATCGGCAAAATTCATCCGGTAACGGTGCTGTTCACCCGCAATAATCTCTGCGGTGGCTTTATCACAGTGGACATCCACGCCCAGTTCAGTGATCTTCTGCTTGAGTAACTGCCCACCATCACGATCTAGCTGCACAGGCATCAATTGTGGCGCAAACTCCACCACGTGAGCTTTTAACCCCAACGACTTCAGCGCATTGGCAGCTTCCAACCCCAGCAAGCCCCCGCCCACAACCACCCCAACCTGAGCATCGCTCGCGCTGGCCCGTATGTTATCGAGATCTTCCAAGGTGCGATAAACAAAGCAGGCCTCACCGTCATTGCCCGGAATAGGCGGCACAAAGGGATAAGAACCCGTTGCTAACACTAATGTATCGTAAGGGAAGGTTTCCGATGCGGTGACCACGGCCTTGTTCTCACGATCAATACGCTGTGCCGCTTGGCCTAAATGAAGGTGCAGACCGGGTTGATCATAAAAACCCGGCTCAACCAAGCAAAGATCATCGTAACTCGCACCCGAAAAATACTCAGAGAGGTGCACCCGGTCATACGCGGCACAAGGCTCTTCGCAGAGTACGTGAACTTCAGTAGGGTCGCTCGCGGTGGCAACCAATTGCTCAACAAAGTGCTGCCCTACCATGCCGTTACCAACCACAACGATGCGGTGTTTCTGTTGCTCATTCATAGCTGCTTCCCTCTTATCTTCCGGTTGCAGTGACGCACGGCAAAGCGCCTCGCCAAACAGCAAGTGCTGCTTGCATGGGTTTAAATCCGTGCGTGCATTAAGTTGTTCGAAATACCACTGACCATGGCGGACATCGCCATAAAGTACAGCGCCGATTAGACGACCATCGCGCAGCCACAGCTTGCGATACTCCCGATGAGTCTGGTCGTGATAGACAAGAAATTCTGCGTGAGGCGGTGCGATATCCCCGCAAGAGAACAGCTCCACACCACTGATTTTTAATTGCGTCGCAACAGGCTGCTCTTGGTAAGCAGCCGGCTGGCCCAGCAGTACTTGGCTAAGTACCTGCGCCTGTTGCCAGATGGGTGCAACCAACCCGTAGGTGTGGTCGCCAAATTGGCAGCACTCGCCCAGTGCATAGATATTGGCATCAGAGGTACGCAGTTGCTGATCAACTACGATGCCGCGCTTAACGGTCAGCTCCGTGCTCGCGGCAACCTCACAGTTAGGCCGAATCCCAATCGCTGTTACCACTAACTCCGCAGCTAACGATAAGCCGTTGTCCAACTGCACAGACGTTACACACTCATCACCGACAAACTCGCTAACCTGCGCTTCCAACGCAAAACGGATACCGCGGGCTTCGAGTGTCTCTTGCAGCAGTTGGGCTGACTGGGCGTCTAGCTGCCGGTTTAACAGGTATCGGCTGCGGTGGACCAAGGTAACGTCCATACCTAGCCGACGCAGCCCCTCAGCCGCCTCCAAACCTAAAAAGCCGCCTCCCACAACCACCGCTTTACCCTGGTGCTGCGCATGTTGCTGTAGGTCATCCACATCAGCCAGAGTACGAAACCGATAGAGGTTGCCCAACTGCTCACCCGGCACGTTTAGCGCCAGCGGGTGAGAACCTGTTGCGATAACAAGCTGGTCGTACTCAAGTGTGCGCCCCTGGTCGCTAACCACATGGCGCGCTTGGGTATCGATCGCGACGATACGCTCCTGCTGATACAGGGCGATCCCTGCTGCGTCGTACCATGACGGCGTGAGCGTCATGATATCGCTGAGGCTCAACTCTTTACCCAGCAGCGGCGATAACAGCACACGGTTATAGCTACCGCCCGCTTCCTCGCCAAATACGCTAATGGCAAAGCGCTCAGGCGCGGCTTTTTGTAGTAGCTGCAGCAAGCGTCCACTCGCCATGCCATTACCGATGATAATCAGTCGTTGTTTCATTGCTCTTTCCAATAAAAAAGGCGCACGCACCACAGGCATTTAAACCTGTGGTGACGAACGCCTTTGTTCATCGCTGCCTAATTGTTATGTCCGAGGCTAACTAAAGCCGTGTTCAGTTCTTATTTTTATTGTGTTCGTTCTAGTTGTTTTAGGCGCTGTTATTATTTTTATATTGCGACTACACAGATCTTTAGCAGATGGTGTGCCAGATATTAAATGTTGTTATTTTTCAAATATTTAAAAAACAAAAAGGCCGTTCTAAACAGCAACCTAGGGCTGTTTTTGCACCCTTTCACACCATCGGTGCCATGATGGTGCAAACTATGCCGCTTGCTCCGTATCGTCGTTCGTTTGATTTGGTGTCAGCGCAAGGGTAACCGCCGCACCTGACGCGGGTTTAGTGCTTTGTTGCGCATCGGGGGAGCGCTGCTTCTCGTAGAGGAACTTCAGTACCTGATGACGATATTGGTTGTACTCGGGGTTATCTGCCAGCGCGATGCGATCACGCGGTCTCGGTAGATCGATATTAAGAATCTCGCCCACCGTTGCTGCAGGCCCGTTAGTCATCATGACGATACGATCTGAGAGTAGGACCGCTTCATCCACATCGTGGGTGATCATAATAACGGTGTTGTTGAGGTCAGCCTGAATCTCCATTAACGAGTCTTGCAGATGGGCACGTGTTAGCGCATCCAGTGCACCAAAGGGTTCGTCCATCAGCAGCACCGTTGGCTGCATCGCCAATGCTCTGGCGATACCAACCCGCTGCTTCATCCCACCCGATATTTCGTCGGGCCGTTTATCAAGCGCATGGTCCATATGCACCAATGCGAGGTTATGCTCAATCCAGTCGCGCATTTCCGCTTTATTCATCCGCTTACCAAAGACCTGCTTCACCGCTAACTCAACGTTCTCATAGGCATTCAGCCAAGGCAGCAATGAGTGGTTTTGGAACACCACAGCGCGCTCTGGCCCCGGTGAGTTCACCTCTTTACCGTCGAGCAAACAGCCACCTTCCGTGGCTTGGTAAAGACCTGCAATAATATTCAGCACGGTGGATTTGCCGCAGCCAGAGTGGCCAATCAGGGAGACAAACTCCCCTTTGTTGATCGTCAGATTCACATTACTCAGTGCTTTAAACGGTCCATTTGGGGTTGGAAAGTCGATATCAACTTGGGTTAGTTCAAGGTGTTTCGGAGGCTGAGACATAACCTTTCTCCTTTTAATTCAGCAACATTTTCAGCAACGGTATTAGCGCAGCACTGCACTCTTATCCCACGACACTTTGCGTTGCAGCATCAACATACAGCGGTCTAATAGGAAGCCGATCAAACCGATCACCAATACAGCCACCATAATGCGGCCTAGCGAGTTTGAACTGCCGTTTTGAAATTCATCCCATACAAATTTGCCAAGGCCCGGATTCTGCGCCAGCATCTCAGCAGCGATCAGTACCATCCAAGCAATACCCAATGACAGACGCAGGCCAGTGAAGATCATGGGAATCGCAGAGGGCAACACGATTTTCATCACATGAGTGAGCCAGCTAAGACGCAGTACCTGCGAGACGTTTTGTAAGTCTTTACTGATTCCCGAGACACCCACCGCCGTGTTCAATAAGGTTGGCCACAAACAGCACAGCGATACCGTCACCAACGAGGTGATAAAGGACTTCGCGAACATCGGGTCTTTACTGACATAAACCGCACTGACAACCATGGTTACTAGCGGCAGCCACGCCAATGGAGAGACCGGCTTGAAAAGCTGAATCAGTGGATTAAATGCGCTATACAAAGTCTGATTAAGTCCGATAACGATGCCAGCAGGAATCGCAATCAGTGAAGCGAAAAAGAACCCTGCCATCACAGTGACTAGGCTCGTTCCGATCTGATCAAAGAAGGTCGGCTTGCCGGTGTATGGTCGGACTTTAATCACCGCATCAGGGTTTTTCGCCAGTTTTTTAGCATTGCGCTGCTCTTGGCGCTCATAGAAGGCTTGCTCTTTTTGGCGCTCGCGCTGATGTTCACCAATGAGGTTGGTCGCTTGTTGATAGACCGCAACAGGGCCTGGAAACGTGCCCAGCGATGTGTGGATATTTTTAGCGCCAACCTCCCAAATAAATAGAAAGAGGAGTAAGCCGATCAGCGGAATCACCAGCTGTTTACTCTGTTGGGCGACAAAAGCCATAGAATCAGACACGCGGTGGCTTAATGTTGAGGTACTCATAACAGGTTTCCTTTTGGGAACAGGAAACGCCCGACAGACGGGCGCTGACGATTAATTATCCGATAGCAAGACCTGCTCACCTTTCAGGCCAATTTTGAACTGCTGCAGGTAAGCGTTTGGCTGAGTGCCGTCGTAAACGATGTTGTCGATGAAGTGGGTTTGCGGTGCTCTGAAGCCATCTTCCGTTGCAAAGTCAGGGAACATGCTCGCATCCATTTTGCCCTCTTCGATAAGCGCTTGGGCCGCTTGTGCGTAGATATCAGGGCGGTACACCTGCTTAGCAATATCCATGAACCATTGGTCAGATTTCGGCTCAGAGATCTGTCCCCAACGACGCATTTGCGTTAGATACCAGATGGCATCGGAGTAGTATGGGTAGGTGGCGTTATAGCGGAAGAAGACGTTGAAATCGGGCACGGCGCGCTTGTCACCTTTCTCGTATTCAAAGGTGCCCGTCATTGAGTTGGCGATAACGTCATAGTCTGCGCCGACATACTCAGAGCGCGAGAGGATCTCAACGGCTTCAGGGCGGTTAGCGTTGTCATTATCATCCAGCCATTTTGCCGCACGGATCATCGCTTTCACGACGCGAATATGTGTGTTGGGATTTTCATCAGCCCAGTTCTTAGCGACACCAAAAACCTTCTCTGGGTTGTTCTTCCAGATCTCGTAATCGGTGACCACCGGTACACCAATCCCTTTAAATACCGCTTGTTGGTTCCAAGGTTCACCAACGCAGTAGCCATAGATAGTACCGGCTTCCATTGTGGCAGGCATCTGCGGCGGGGGCGTCACGGACAACAGCGCATCGGCATCAATAGTGCCTGAAGTATCGCCTTTATGCGGAGCATAGTAGCCCGGGTTGATTCCGCCTGCGGCCAGCCAGTAGCGCAGTTCATAGTTGTGAGTAGAGACCGGGAAGACCATCCCCATGTTGAAGGGCTTACCCTCCTCTTTATATTTATCCACAACCGGTTTCAGTGCATCCGCTTTGATCGGGTGCAGCGGTTTACCATCTTCACCCTTAGGGACGTGAGGCTTCATCTGGTTCCAGATATCGTTCGATACAGTGATCGCATTGCCGTTAAGATCCATACTAAACGCAGTGATGATGTGCGACTGCGTACCAAAACCGATCGTCGCACCCAACGGTTGTCCTGCAAGCATATGCGCACCATCAAGCTCACCATCGATCACCCGATCAAGCAGCACTTTCCAGTTTGCCTGAGCTTCCAGCGTTACGTAGAGGCCCTCATCCTCAAAATAGCCCTTTTCATAAGCCACCGCCAAAGGCGCCATATCGGTCAATTTAATAAAACCAAACTTGAGATCTTCTTTTTCTGGTTCGCCGATCTCGGCCCACACAGCACCGCTTGCAATTACCGAACCTAGCGCGGCCGTTGCGACCAACTTTGCCATTCCACGTTGTTTAGGTTTAAACACGATCTAACCCTCCAGCTAAAAAAAAAGGCGCTGACATACCTCCGAAGAGGATAGTCAGGCGCCTTTGCCTATACGCTAATAATGAGCATGATAAGATTGTAACGTTTTACCGTTGCTAGGTAGCTAGCAGGCTACGTGCCAGAAATTAAAAAACATTTAATAACAACAGTTTAATAAAAAACCAGCAGCATTTTGTCCTATTTCATGCTTTAGCTGGTGCACAACAACAAGCCAATTTTCTGCACCGGTGCGCACTCATGGTGCATTGCACAAAGTGCTTATCATTGCGCTGCCCGTAGCCTTTGATCGATTACCG
This sequence comes from Neptunomonas sp. XY-337, assembly GCF_004959845.1. Taxonomy (NCBI): domain Bacteria; kingdom Pseudomonadati; phylum Pseudomonadota; class Gammaproteobacteria; order Oceanospirillales; family Oceanospirillaceae; genus Neptunomonas; species Neptunomonas sp. XY-337. The sequence goes on from NZ_SPLL01000003.1 coordinate 446,835, forward strand.
CAGGTTCACACCATAACGTAAAAAGATCCTCTCGATAGACGCTCGATACCAGCGCTTGAGCATCAGCGGGCAAGGCACTCAACTGCTGACAGCGCATCATCTGCTGCAACAAAAACTCCCCATGTTGCAAACTCGGCCGGTTTACCTCACGCCCAGAAAAACGCTGCTCTAAGGTGCTCAGTAACGCCACAGAACGCAGTTGTTGCGGGCTAGCATCCAGATAAGGAGGTAAAGCTAACCAGTTGAGTAGCGTGTCCCGATGTTCTGGCAGCCCAATCCACTGGCACGCTTGATAAATAGCCTGCGTCATCGCCCGATAGGTATTAGGATGGCACCGCGCCCATTCGCTGGTAACCCCGAGAACTTTCTCCATATGCGCTCCCCATAGCGTGTAACTACTCACGAGCAGCTCACCAGCACCCTCCTGCACCGCTAGGCTGTTCCATGGCTCACCCACACAGTAGCCATCGATGTCGCCGCGCTGTAATAGACTGAGCATCTTGCCAGGCGGTGCGGCAATTAACTCCACATCACGGCCAATCTCTATCTGATGCTGCGCCAACCAGAAGCGCAGCAAATAGTAGTGATTCGAGAAGGGATAGACCGTGGCGATAATGGGGCGGTAACCAAGCTCGGCTAACATCGCTTTAAAGGCTTTCCCTTGTGCGTGTTGATCCTCCCCAGGCTCGCAAGCCATGTTGAGTCTGCGTTGTAGCGCGCTTGATAGCGTAATCGCGATACCATTTTGGCTCAGTACTAAGGGGGTCTCCATCTTTTGCGGTTTGCCATTGAGTCCCAGTGTCGCCGCTAATGGCAGCGGAGCAAGCATCTGCGCACCGTCCAGCAAACCGTAGCTCACCTTATCGCGTAGCGATGCCCACGAAGACTCTTTACTCAACACCACCTGCAACCCCTGCTGGCGGAAAAAGCCCTGCTCACGTGCCACCACTAACGGGGCACAATCCGCCAGTGCCACAAAGCCTAGTTGCAGTTCGGTTTTTTCCAGTGCATCTATTGTTACCATGATCTGCTCCTAGGTCGTCTTTAGAATGTCAATTACGCTCGCTGCAACGTCGGGTAGCTTTTGACCCCGATCCATCGCGAGTTTACGCAGTGTTTTAAACGCTGCTGCTTCGTCACAGCCCTGATGCTTCATCAATAGCCCCTTGGCCTGTTCAACCACTTTGCGCCCAGCTAACTGTCCTTTGATCTCCGCTAGCTCCTCACGCAGTGCCGCGTGAGCACTAAAGTGGGCAATAGCGGTATCGATAATGGCCGTCACTCGATCGGGCTGGACACCGTCAGCGATATAGGCACTCACGCCTGCATTAATAGCCGCGGCCATCGTTTGGTGGTCGTTCTGCTGCTCGGCAAAAAACACGATGGGACGCGGGTTTTCGCGGCTCATCATCGCCATACTCTCGAGCGTATCTCGATCAGGCGAGTCCATATCGATAATGACGATATCGGGCTGCTCCTTAGCAACTTGCTGATTCAAGCTAGCGATATCGGCGGTGTGACAGATAACGCGGTGCCCTTGCTGGTGCAGCGCTAACGTCAGTTGCCTGATCCGCTGTGCGTCACCATCAACGAGCAACACTCGTAAATTCACTCTTTTACCCATAACGAGCCCATCTTTATTTAATCGTAAGGGCTTTGAGCAAATCCCGTTCCACCTCCGTAGCTGGCATACGCTTTGCTGGTGATCACGTAAGAAGCGTCACGAGAGGAGCCCCTCCTACGCACTGGCGCGTTGACCTTTCGGTTGGAGTTGCACACAAGAACAGGTATTGCAGCGGCCTTTTGTAAGCGCTGGGCAGTACCGCCTGAATAGGCCAATAAATGGGAGAGACTGATGAAGAATAAAACCACCTGCCCTTACTGCGGTGTGGGCTGTGGCGTAGTCGCCGATGTCCAAAACAACCATGTTGCTAGTGTGGCAGGCGATACCTCTCATCCGGCCAATTCAGGAAAACTTTGCGTTAAGGGCTCATCACTGGATAAGGTGCTCGGCGCTACCGGCCGTTTAACTCAACCGAAGGTGAATGGTGTCACCACCGACTGGGACAGTGCGCTGAATGAGGTCGCTGAACAGTTGTTACGCACTATGATGACGCACGGGCCCGACGCGATTGCCTTCTATCTATCGGGGCAGTTACTCACCGAAGACTACTACGTCGCCAATAAGCTGATGAAAGGCTTTATCGGCAGTGCAAATGTCGATACCAACTCACGCCTGTGTATGTCATCGGCCGTGGTTGGTTACAAGCGGGCTTTCGGTGCCGATGCGGTGCCGTGCAATTACGAAGACTTAGAGCGCGCAGACCTGTTGGTGCTGGTGGGCTCAAATGCAGCATGGAATCACCCGATTCTCTTTCAGCGAATGCGCCACGCGAAAGCACAACGCCCTGAAATGCGTATTGTTGTAATCGATCCGCGCCGCACGGCCACGTGCGATATTGCCGACCTACATTTAGCCATACAGCCCGGTACAGATGTACTGCTCTTTACGGGCCTACTGGCCTACCTAGCCAAACACGATGCTCTGGATGAGACCTTTATCAAGCAACATACCGAGCAGTTCGACGCGGCACTCAATATCGCTAACGATACCGCTGCACACCTACCCAGCGTGGCACAAACATGCGGTGTCGAGCTTGCCGCGCTTGAACAGTTTTATCAGCTATTTTTGACGCACCATAAAGTGGTGAGCTTCTACTCGCAAGGCGTTAACCAATCTAGCCAAGGCAGTAACAACGCCAATGCCATCATCAATTGCCACCTCGCCACTGGGCGTTTGGGCTATGCAGGCGCCGGTCCCTTCTCAATCACAGGGCAGCCCAACGCAATGGGTGGGCGGGAAGTCGGCGGTTTAGCCAACCAGTTAGCCGCGCATATGGAGTTCAACGAGCAAGATGTCGATCGCGTGGGCCGTTTTTGGGGCGCTTACAATATGGCCACCCAAGAGGGGCTAAAAGCGGTGGATATGTTCGATGCGGTGGCGAGCGGGAAAATCAAAGCGATCTGGATCATGGGCACCAACCCCGCAGTGAGCTTGCCCAAGTCCGATGCAATCTGTGCAGCACTGAAGCAGTGCCCGCTGGTGATCGTATCCGACTGTATCGCCCACACTGACACGCAGGATTATGCGGATATCTGTTTACCGGCAACCGGCTGGAGTGAAAAAGATGGTACGGTGACCAACGCCGAACGGCGCATATCCAGACAACGTGCGCTGCTGCCACCCCTCGGAGAAGCAAAGCCCGATTGGTGGATCATCTCCTCCGTTGCCAAGCGCATGGGCTTTTCACACGCGTTTGACTACAAGAACCCAAGGCAGATATTCACCGAGCATGCAGCGCTATCGGGGTTTGAGAACCACGGCCAACGCTGCTTTAACATCAGCCAACTCGCTCAGTTAAGTGATCACGAGTACGAGCACTTAACCCCTATTCAATGGCCTGTGACATCGACGTCTCCAACAGGCACCGCGCGCCTTTTTACCGATCATCGATACTTCACGCCATCCCATAAAGCGCGCTTCATACCCACTAGCCAACACGCTGCCGTACAACAACCCACCTCCGAACTCCCCTACATCGTCAACACAGGGCGTATTCGTGATCAATGGCACACAATGGCCATTACCGGCCGCGCTGAGGGTTTGTTTCAGCACCGCAGTGAACCCTTTATCGAGATCGCCACTCAAGATGCGATCAAAGAACAGATCAAGACCGGCGATCTCATTGAGCTGCGCCACCCACAAGGGGTTTATATTGCGCGGGCGCAGGTGAGCGACGATCAACGCGTAGGGGAGCTCTTTGCCCCGATCCACTGGAACCGCCAATTTGCCAGCCAAGGCAATATCAGCAACCTCATCGAACCGGTTGTCGACCCCTACTCAGGACAGCCTGAGTCCAAGCATGGTCGCGCGGCATTAAAGCCATTTACTGCACAGTGGCAAGGCCTCTTGATGGTGCGTTCTGGTTGTAAATATCAGCCCACAACCGGCTATTGGGCGCGGGTACCGAAAGCCGCTGCCAATCAGTACTACTTAGCCGATCAGCAACCGCTGGATGCCACCATCGCAGCACTATCGGCTCAGCTGAGCCCCGCTACCAGCGTGATCGAGAGCAGCGATAACGATATCTATCGAGCCGCGGCTGTAAAAAATGGGCAGCTAGAATGGCTGCTAGCGGTACTCCCCTATGATCAAATTCCCCCCACCGACTGGCTGGCAGAACAGTTCGCGAAACCTCAGCTCACTCACGAAGAGGAACAGTGGTTATTGAGCCTCAGCGGCGGGAGCCAAGACGATAGCGGCGCGATGATCTGTAGCTGTTTTCAGGTTGGCGCAAACGCGATCAAAAACTCAATTGAAGCAGGCTGTAAGGACCTCGATAGCCTCGCGGCTCAGCTTAAGTGTGGTTCCAACTGCGGCTCCTGCATCCCGGAACTGAACCAACTGATCGCCGCGGGCTAAATCGTTTCAAGTGCGGATATCTGCTATCTTGATAACAACACCTGCCTTAAAACAGGGTGACCCAAGGAGCCGCGCTTGCGAAAAACTGTCATTAAAACACTGTACCTAATCGCCGGAGGCTTCTTTGTGCTGCTGGGATTGGTAGGTGTGGTATTGCCGCTGCTTCCTACAACCCCTTTTTTACTGGTGGCGGCCTTTTGCTTCTCGCGTAGCTCCGAGCGCTTACATCAAGCCTTGCTCAATAACCGCTATGTAGGCCACTTAATTCGCGATTGGGAGCAGCATGGCGTGATCCCATTAAAAGCAAAGATTCTGGCCACCAGCATGATGATTATCATGGTTAGCTACCCGCTCATCTTTCGCGATTTCCACCCGGGCCTCAAGGCAGCAGCCGGCGCAACTGTGATTTTTGCGCTGGTTTTTGTTTGGAGCCGCCCCTCACAGCCAGCTAAACAATCCACAACCTAAGCCACAACCCACGCCGCAACTAACACCATGGTGCATAAGCTGTTATCATCGGCTGCTGTAGTTGATTCACTAACCAACACCGGAGGATTTGATGATTGTAATTATCCCTGCCGGGTTGCAGGCTGCGGGTATTTAACTCGCCCATAACGCCTCTCCCGGTTGCTAAGCCGGGGCTGCCAATGCCCCCTGACGATATGCTTAAACAGCGTAGGCACTGTTGTGCCTGGGGTAATTATGACTACGATCTATTCTCTGTCCCAATTGGGATGGTCAGCATTTTTTCAACAACAACTCTCCCTTGATGAGTGGCAACACTACCGCCCGGCAAGAGTCGCCGCGCAACACCGATCTCACTTTGAACTCCTGACTGAACAGGGCCACATCAACCTTGCCGTCAGCTCACAATTACCAACCATCACCGTTGGCGATTGGCTACTGCTCGACTCAGAAGATCAGGTATATCGCGCGCTAACGCGGCTATCAGAATTCACTCGCAAAGCCGCGGGTCGCCAAGCCTCGTTACAGTATCTTGCAGCGAATGTGGATACCGTGTTTATCACCTGCTCGCTTAATGAGGATTTCAACCTTAATCGGATCGAACGCTACCTCGCACTTGTTAAGGCTGCCAATGCCGAAGCAGTGGTCGTGCTTACCAAAGCCGATCTTTGTGATAATCCAGCGCACTACCAAGAGCAGGTACAACAACTCGATGCTTTATTGCTTGTAGAGACGGTCGATGCACGCAGCAGCACATGCATCGAGGTGTTGCGGCCGTGGTGCAAACAGGGAAAGACCGTCGCATTTTTCGGCTCTTCAGGCGTGGGGAAATCCACGTTGGTCAATACACTCAGCGGAGTCGATCAGCAAACCACCGGTGCGATACGCCAGAATGATGGCAAGGGACGCCACACCACCACATCACGCTCACTGCACCCTACGCGCTCTGGCGCACTCATCCTAGATACGCCAGGCATGCGCGAGCTACAGTTAGTGGATTGCGAACAGGGCGTACAACAAGCATTTGCCGATATAGACGCACTCGCGCAACAGTGCAAATACGCTGATTGTACGCATTCGAATGAACCAGGATGTGCGGTACTCAACGCGATAGATGATGGCCGCCTAGAGGCACGGCGCCTAGCGAACTATCAAAAGCTCCTGCGTGAGCAGGCGTTCAATACGGCAACCATTGCTCAACGTCGCGAACAAGAAAGAAACTTTACTCGCTACTGTCGCAGCGTGATGAAGGAGGTAAAACTGCGCAGAAAAGGAGACTAACGAAAATGAGAGCCTGCACCTAGCAGGCTCTCACTCGATAGTGATGATTTGCTTATCCAGCAACTGCCAGTTGCTCGTTCGGAGCCACCTGCTCAAGGTAGCGTAACCAACTTTTTGCGCTGCCCGACACAGACGGGAAGTCTGCCGCCGCTTTTAGCGCATTGCGCGCTAGTACAAACTGCTCCAGCTTCACTTGCGTGATGCCTAACAACAGCTGCAAAGAGGCACGGTCATCGCCTTTCGCACTTTTTAGTGCAGCGCTGAGGGTTCGTTGTGCACTGCGCCACTGCTCTAAATCGATCTGCAGTTGAGCGATGCGTGCCAAGTTTTTCGCGCTTGGCGTCACCTTTTGGAGCTGCGTCAGCGCGGCAATCGCTTTGTGTTTCTCTTTAGCCAGTTGCCAGCTTTGGCTGAGCAGCGTTAGCTCCCGTGCAGTCCCCTTTAGCGAACCTCTTTTTAACCCACTTTCCAAAACCTCACCGGCTTTGTAGGGTGCGCCTTGGCGCAACAGCATTTGCGCCAATTGACGGTAGTCTTTCCCTTGGGTCAGTAAACCGCTTTCAAACCCCATGCGCTGAGTGGCCAGCGCCGCCTTATTTTGACCGGCTTGCAGCTGCAACGCTGTCAGCTGGCGCCAGTCCGCGCTGCGTTTTGGATAGATACGCACCAAACGCTGTTGCGCTTTTGCAGCTGCAGCCCAGCGCTTCAGACGGATCTGAGCACCGGTTTCAAGCTGATACCAGCTACGCGGTGCCACTTTGCGAGTCGCGATGGCAGCACGGATAGATGGCAAGACTGCGCGCCACTTCTCTTGCTGGCTATACGCCTGTGCGAGTAGTAAATGATCATCACCACGCACCTGCTTACCGGCCGACTTAATCCAGCGGTTCAGCTTTGTACTACATGCCGACCATTGCTCCGCCATACAATGCAACTGGGCGATCGTTTTTAACAGGTTACTTTGTTGAGTGGCGGGTAATGCTTCAAGAACATGAGCTTTTTGCAGATACTTAAGTGCCGTGCGATGTCGCTCAGCACGCAGTTCAAGCTGGCCAAGGTTCTGCCACACAAGCGCCTTGGCATAGGGGCTAGTGACTTTATCACTGGCTGATAACAGCTGCTGCTTCGCCGCCTGCGTTTGCGAGGCTTCAATCAGATCAAACGCTTTCTTTAGCTGTTTGTAATCATGCTGCGATAACTTCTCCTGACCATGACTCAGGGTAGATGCCAACAATAGAACAACGACTCCAAAACGCCACATATTATCTCTCCAGTTTGAACTCTAGCTCCTGACGCACCCGAAACGGGACCGCCTGACCATTCACCACTTTCTTTTGGAACTGCCAGCGCTGCACGGCGCGCTGAACGGCACGATCAAACACCCCTTTGGGAGTCGATGAAACAATCTTGATACTGCCCGGCTCCACAGTGCCTTGGGCTGTCACCAATAGCTCAACCACCACGCGGCCCTCTTGCTTGCGTCGCAAAGCTCGCTGCGGATAGCGGGGCGGCACTTGCCGTGTAATGGTGGGGTTTGCCTCAAGACTGATTGCCGGCGCAGGAGCGGCTACCACGGGTGCAGGTGCTGGCACAGGCAACGCATTCATCGTGTTTAGACTGACATTGACCGATACATCAATATCGGGAACCGATACATCTAACCGGGTCGCACTGACTTGCGGTAGCGGTGGCTTCGGTGGCGGCGGGATATCAGGCTGTACCTGTTCGAGCACCTGCTCAGGCTCGGGGGGACGCTGGCGGCGACGCACCTCCACCTCGCTGTTACGCTCCACCAGCAGGAAGTCGAAGTTCACGGTGTCTGCTGGCGTATCATCCCACTGCGCAGCCATGGTGGTGGTCAGCGCCAAGCAGTAGAACAGCAAGCTGGCGAGCAAAACACCAATCGGCAGAGCCAACATCATCCGCAACATGACTTACTCACTCGCCTTTGTTGCCACAGTGTAGGGAACATTCGCCAAACGAAGCTGATCGATCACTTTGATGAGCTGCCCAGTTGAGGCCTCTTCATCGGCTTGCACAACCACGTTGATCTCGGCTTGCTCACTACGCAGGCGCTCAATCGCTGGGCGTACCATGCGCAGATCGAGCGGCTTACGATCAAGCCAAATCTGATCCTCCGCTGAGATCGCAACCATCACCGCGGTTTTGCTCTGGCTGTTGGCGCTATCAGCCACTGGACGGTTAACGTCAATACCCGCTTCACGCACAAACGAGGTCGAAACAATGAAGAAGATCAACATGATGAACACGACATCCAACATCGGTGTCATATTGATCTCGGCTTCCTCTTGGGCTTGGGTCAGGTTTAAGCGCTGACGCATGATGGCTCTCCCTCTTGCGGGCTACGCAGCAATAAAAGTTGATACTGTTCCGCTGTGGACCAGCGGAATAAACGGTTATGAAACAGCAGACCCGCCACCGCCACCGCCATCCCTGTCATCGTTGGGAAGGTAGCGCTCGCCACCCCTGCTGCCATCAAGCGAGGATTACCCGTGCCATACAGCGCGAGGCTATCGAATACCTGAATCATGCCGGTCACAGTGCCTAACAGCCCTACCAGCGGGCAGAGCGTGATCAAGGTTTTGATCAAAGAGAACTGTTTTTTCAGGGCAAGATCCAGATCACACAACACCGCTAAACGGCGGCCAGTTGTGGGCTCTTGCTTAACCTGCGCCAAGGTCGCTCGTTTCTGCTTTGGGTAGCTCACTAAGCGATATAGCAACCGCTCGGTAATTAAGATGAACATCAAAATCGCGATCAACAGGATCGGGTACAACACCCAGCCACCGGTTTGGAAAAACTGGCCCAGTGCAAATAACCAATCATGCAGGCTTGGCATCTCAAGCGGCACGAGGCAACTCCTGCTGCGGCGCTGCAGCAACAGGCTCGGCTAACAAGCCAAGGCTCTTCTCTTGCAGAATTTGGGTTAAGCGACGTGAGCGAGTCGCGAGATAGCTATGGCAAAACAGCAGCGGAATCGCCACCACGAGCCCCAACACAGTGGTCATCAGCGCTTGCGAAATACCACCGGCCATCAGCTTAGGATCACTGGTGCCAAACAGGGTAATACTCTGGAACGTAGCGATCATGCCGATCACCGTGCCCAACAGCCCAAGCAAGGGCGCCACCGCCGCCAGCAGCTTCACAAAGCTTTGGCCGCGCTCGATAGCGGGCAGCTCCTGCAGGATGGCTTCATCCACTTTCAGCTCGCGCTGCTCGGCTGAACCGGTTTGTTGCGCGGCCAACAAGACGCGGCCCAGCGCATTTTTAACACTCAATTTTTCTGGGCGGCGCAGCTGCGCTGCCACTTTGATCTCGCTCATCACCATGCGCAACACCTGATAAAGCGAGACTAATAACCCCAGAGCGCCTAGCGCAAGAATTAGATAACCCACGTTACCGCCTTGCTGGATACGCTCCAGTAAGCGAGGCTCACGATCCAGCAACATAAATAGCTGTCCTCGTGATGGATCGATCGTGACTTGCGCCGCGGTACCACTGGCATACGCCGCTAACTGAGACGCCGCCTGGCGCGGTTGCGTTGGCAGCGCTGCCAATGTTTGTTGTTCTGCATCCCACTGTAGATACAGGTCCTCGGCTGCAGCAGAGAACACCCCAAAGCGAGTCACTGCCAACTCACGCTGCTGACCATCTTGGCCAATGACCGGCGCACTAAATTGGCTGATCTGGCCTGATGCCGTCATCTCCAGTTGCAACTGGTACCAAAGTGCTTCTAGGTCTTGCAATGTTGGGACACGCTTGGAGTCTGCGAAGGTCAACACCTGATCACGGTCGGGGTGTTGAGCACTCACGAGCGAATCCGCTAGCAGTGGGCGCAACTCAGCGGCTTTCTCTTTGGCAACACCAAAGACCTCGCCTAACTGGCCAGCACGCTGAGTGAGCTGTGCTTCCTTTTCAGCCAGCAGTAGATCGTTTGCATCAAACGCCTCTTTCAAGCGCTCTTGCTCGGCCTCGGCCAGTGCTAAGCGATCTCGGCTTTTGCTTAACAAGGCCCGCTTTTGGGCAAGGTCTTGATTAAAAGCTTGCTCACGTTTTTGATTGGTGACCTTGTCCGCAGCACTAAACCCTCGCACCTGCTCTAACAAGCCATTCAAGGTTTCTGGGGCAGCGGCTGCGGTGACGCTCGCACCGAGTAGCGAAGCCGTTAATCCAATGACCAGGAGTGATTTCATGATCGCGCCTCCTGCTTCGGCATAGGCAACTCTAATAGGCTTGGCACCTGCTGTTGGCGCGCCACGGCAATGGCTGTTTTCAGCGCTAGATTCTGTGCTTCGCTCAACGTGCGCCACTCCCCACGCGACGGTTCCCAAAGCGCACTTTGATCTCCGCTGCGGGTTTGATAGTAAAGCGCTGTACGGCCAATGCGCAGGAATGTCACTTGGCGCTCGGCACCTTGTTGTTCAACACGGCCGCTGTACGCTTCTAATGTGCGGCCATACTGTGCTTCGACCAAGTAAGCCTCGAGGATCTGGCGGTACTTTTCGGCAACAGAAACATCTGCGCGATTCAGTAAGCCGTGCAGTTTTTCAACCCGTTCGATGCGCTCATCAGGCAGAAACGGCAAATCAGCTGCTACAAATTTATCGAGCGTTGCAACCATCTGTCCCAACATCGGCAGTACGGCTTTATCTGTCTCTTCCAGTGAGAGTAACTGCTTATCTAGGTCCGCCAGTTCCGCCTCTTGCGATTCCACTAGCTTCGCCAGTTGTCGGTTGTAAGCTTCGGTCACATCGGCAGAACGCTCATTGCTCAAGTACTCTTCCCGCGCTTCACTTGAAGCAAGGTCAACTTGATCGATACGCGTTTGCGAACGCTTTGCCGCTTCATGGGTGTCTTTTGCGACTTTTTCACTGCGGCTCAGCTCATTTGCTGAAACCACAGCAGGCGCGGCGGCTGACAGCCCAAATAGGCTCGCCGCTAGAAAAACTTTGGGAAGTAGATTCATAGCAAACAACTTTAAAAGCAAAACTAATTGCGAATGATTATCAAAAATATCCTTACAGAAGCAACGCTCTTTACATCTGTTACATCCATGCGGCGCTGTCAAAAATAGAGACGGAAAAAACGGCGAAAAGCACGTTCCAGACTTGAACCGCCCCGCTGGGGTACAATACTATATGCAAATCATTATCATATGCAATTGCATTTACATGCTGTTTGTATGTTTTAGTGTCTAGTTAAGTTTTCTATGTTGATATCGCAAGGGTGAAACGATGATCGCTATTATCTATGGTTCTACAACAGGCAATACACAAGATATTGCAGAGAAGGTCGCCCAACACTTGGGCTCGGAAAACGTCGAGCTGTTCGATGTCAAAGACGTAGGGCTCGAAATTATCGATGCCTTTGATCAGCTCATTTTCGCTATTCCAACGTGGGACTACGGCGAAGTCCAAGAAGATTGGGAAGAGGTGTGGGAGGAGGTCGATAACTACGACTTCAATGGCAAAACAACCGCGTTTATTGGCCTTGGCGACCAGCTCGGCTACGCCGAGTGGTTTGTAGATGCGATGGGCATGCTGCACGACAAGGTGGTGGCGCGTGGTGCTCATGTGATTGGCCACTGGCCTGTCACCGGCTACGAGTTCGATGAATCTCAAGCGCTGACCCAAGACAAACAGCACTTTGTGGGTCTAGCCATTGATGAAGATACGCAACGTGAGCTCACAGATGAGCGTGTCGCTGCATGGTGTGAACTGATCCAACCCCAGCTTGCTGAAGCCGCCTAAAACCCATCGGAGCCTGCTAAGCAGGCTCCGTTCTTACCTAATTTTGCTGAGCTTTATAGGTTAACTCACCGTTTGGCAGCAAAGGCCATGCTCGACGATAGACCTGCCCTTGCCAATCCACTGCGGTGACCCAAAGCAGCGTCTCTTCATCAATCTGCTCCGGTACTTCCAGCTCCATATGCTTTGCGCCAATGGGGCCGTGGATAAACTCCTCGACCTCCTCAAGCGCCAGCGGCTCACCAACATTGGCGTATATAAACTGGATCTGCTGCAACGCTTCGCTAGAGAGCGATGCATTCAAAACGGTACTGACACCTGGCCGAATGGGCGGTAGGTCTTTCTCTAGCAAACCCGCCACCGCATTCATGGATACCTGCCAAGGCCCCACGGATTGTTCGGCATAAAGGTAGCCGCTGCCACGGGTCCCCTGTTCACTCAACGTCAGCGCCACACTGGTGCCGTAGCAAATACCAATGAGTGCTAGCAGATTGAAATATTTGAACACGCCCATTGGACCACCCCACGGGCGCACAACTTTCCAGAGAGCCAACAGCCGCCTGCGCAGCAGGCTATAGCGCTGTGCTTTTTTTGCAGCACGGCGCACACGCTTATAGCTGACGATCAAACCACTGATCGCCAGAAAGCTCATCGCGAGACCGCCGATAAGGTAGATCACTTTCACGGTGATATCTGCGCTCTTATGCGCCCATGTGCCGTAGTGCAACGGCTGCATTGCCAGATCAAAGCGCTGTACTGGCGAGAACTCCGCCGTTGCATATGTCACTATGATCTCGCCGGTATAAGGGTGCACAAACACACGATCACCCTTCCACTCACTGAGCAGCCACTCATCGCGCTTACCGATCACCTCGTAGGGTTCAGCATTATGCTCTGGCGGATTAATCACATTAATTTGCAGATCGGGATAAGCCGCCGTTACCCGCTCCACAACTTGCGCAGCGGTTAACGCCACAGGGACACCTGCCACCGCAAGTTCACTGAGTTGGCTTGGCTCTAACACCGGTGCCTCGCGATGAGCAGCCACAACGTCAGGCACGCCAAAGTACTTCACAAACGGGTCTTGATAGAACCACCAACTGCCAGTCACGCCAATAATCAATACAATCCAAAGACTCCAAAGCCCAACTAAGCGGTGCAAATCCCCAAGAAAAACACGTAAATTTCCACGGCGCGGCCACACTAGGAAGTAGCGCCAAAACTTAGGTACTGCAATGAGCCCGGTAATCAGAGAGATCAGCACCAGCAGGCCCAGCGCATTCACCACACTGTTACCAATCGCAGGTAGGAACAAGGTCGCGTGCAGGAAACCGATAAACTGTCCTACCGTTAACAGTACGGTATCGCCAGTGACCTCTCCGCTGTAAGGATCAATCCATGCTTGACGCCAGCCGCCTTGATTATCGATATAACGAGCATAGGCATTGAGATGTGGATAATCTTCTGCGGTGCGGAAAAAGAACATGCCGTTATCAGGATACGCGGCTTGTAGTTTATCCAAGAGTTCACCTGCGCCAAGGCGCTCCTGCTGCACCTGTGCTCGCATCTCATCGTAGAGCAGCCAGTCAATCTCTTGCTGCACAGTCGCCAACGCGCCGCTTAACAGCACAACGGTGAGTAATAACGTCAGTTTTAAGCCCATCAGGCTGTGGATAAAGTAAGCGCTATACTGCAGCGATAGTTTGCGTCGACGGCGGCTCACTTTAGGCTGTGTTTCGGGGTTTACAGCGATCGTCATGCCCTTGTCCTTGTAAATAGAAAAGCCTTGCCGATAGCGACAAGGCTTTGTGCGGGATGACCCCTTCTTAGAATGAGTAACGTGCGTTTAGCGTTGCGTTGAGGCGCTCACCAAAGCCGCAGTCGGTGCCATTGGAACGACACCATGCGATGTAACGCTTATCCGCTAGGTTTTTCACATCTAAGGAGAAGCGCCAATTTTCGATATCGTAGCCAATCATAGCGTCAGCCAACGTCACACCATCGACGACAGGTGCCCCACCCCAGCCAACATTGGCACCGGTGCGGCGAACACCCAAACCAACACGCCAGTGGTTATCGATCTTATACGTACCCCAGAACGAGGCTTGGTGCTCTGCTAAGTAAGGCAGGCGGTTACCAGCACCGTCACGCGCGTCTAGCGCTGATAGGTTCACGCGCAGATCCAGCTGGTCCCATTTCTGCTGTGCTTCAAGCTCCCAGCCATCGATCGTGGCAGCTGTCTGCTGTAAACCACCCGGAATATTGCCGCTGATCACACGGTTTTTCTGCTCGATATCAAAGCGCGATAGCGTCACCATGGTGCGCTCATCCGCCGAGAGGTATTTAATACCCACCTCAACCTGCTCACCTTCGGTTGGATCTAGCGTGCCACCCAAACCATCGCTACCGGTGTTGGCCTCAAAGGATTCGGAGTAACTGACGTAAGGTGATAAGCCGTTCTCTAGCTGGTACATCACGCCAAGGTGACCGGTGGTGGCGCTCGACTCTGCGGTGTCGCTACCTTCCAGTGTTGTTTTCACCGTATCGTGACGCAGCGCAGCCGACAGCACCCATGCACCCCAATTGATATGATCACTTGCGTAAAAGCCAAGTTGCTCGGTATCGACGAAAGGTCGATCGATGGTGCCTGGTATCACAGCTAAGCTGCCATAGGTTGGATTGTACGCATTGATTGGCGTACCCGCGCCGCGGTAGAAGTTACTCTCGTCCGTTCTCACATCTTGGCGATCAATGCCGAACAATAAGCGGTGCTCTGTTTCACCTACCACCACTTGCCCTTGCAAGCGCAGATCTAGATTGAGCCCTTCGGTACTCTTGTCACCTTGATAGATGGTACGGCCAATCGTGCCATCAGCCGTTGGGGCATAGCCAATGTTCGCCCAATGCTCTCGAGTTTCAGTTTCTGCATCAACATGGCGCGCAATAGCGGCCAGTTTCCAGCTATCGTTGAATTCATGTTGCAGATCGAGTGTCACCGCGTTCTGCTCGCGATCATAACGATCCCAACCCGGCTCACCGATAAATGTTGAAGTGGGTAGATAACCCAACGGGCCCGGCTGCAGCGTACCCTGCGTTGGTAAGAACTGCGCAGTGATACCGCCTTCACGCTTTTGATAGTTGTAGATTAGGGTTAGATCAGTCGCATCGGAAATGCGCCATGTTAACGATGGATTGATCAAGATTTCGTCGTCATCAACGTGATCAACTTGGGTACCGCTATCACGCAGCAAACCAACCATACGCACCAGCACTCGCTCTTCAGCATCGAGCGCACCGGTCCAATCCGCCGCTAATTGTTTACGCTCAAATGAGCCCGCTTGCGCCCAGAACTCACCCGCTTGCTCCGCTTGTGGTCGTTTGGTGATCGTATTGACAACACCGCCCACTGAGCCTTGGCCGTACAACACAGATGCCGGACCTTTTAGTACTTCAACACGCTCCATAGCAAAGAGGTTCGGGCGCACATTGTTGTAGCTGCCGTAGTGCGAGCGTAAGCCATCAACGTATTTGATAGGGTCTGCACCGCGGATTTTGCTAGCATCAACACGCGTATCGATACCGAAACCACCGGCATAGACACCTGCGTTATACAGCAACGCGTCCTGCACACTCTTGGCCCCCGTCTCGATAGCAAACTCAGTGTCGATCACTGATACCGAATAGGGCAGCTCTTTCACGGGCGCGCCCGATTTTGCCACCGAGGCAGGTTTAATCAGGGCAGGCGCATCAGCCAGACCATCACTGCCCACGATCGTTAACTTGTCGGTTTGCTCAACATGAGCGGCATCAGCCGCCAGCGCACTAGGTGCTACGCCTAGGCTTGCCGCGCAGATGCATACAGCTAAATATGAGTGGCGATACATCTAAAACTCTCCAAAGTTCAATTCGCGCCAAACAATACATGATATTTATTATCATTTTCAACAATACCTGAATTATCATTCGCTTATTTTTTGAGCATATCTTAATACGCGGCTCACATGGATAGTGTTAATCTCGCAATAGATGCGATATACCTAAATTAATGTCGATGCACCGGCTCACGCCGGACTCAAGGCCTCTAACGGCAAGGAATGTGTTATGAAATCTGGGCTACTATTGGGCGGGCATGAGTCGGGCCAAATTTTTCTCAATGCTCGTTATGCAAATCGCCATGGCCTCATCGCAGGCGCCACCGGTACCGGTAAAACCGTTACCCTGCAGTGCCTTGCTGAGGGCTTTTCTGATCTGGGTGTGCCGGTATTTCTCGCCGATATCAAAGGGGACCTTGCAGGCCTAAGCCAAAAAGGTGCACCACACGCCAAGATCGCTGAGCGCGTAACGCAAATACAGATCGATAACTACCAACAGAGCAGTTATCCCGTCGAGCTTTGGGACCTGTTTGGCGAGCAAGGTACACCCGTGCGGGCAACAATCTCGGAGATGGGCCCGCAGCTGCTATCACGTCTGCTAGACCTGAATGAGACCCAAGAGAGTATTCTGACGCTGGTATTTGAGTACGCGGATGATGAAGGGCTATTGCTTGTTGATCTCAGTGATCTGCGCTCAACACTGTCCTTTATCGCTGAGCACGGCGGCGATATTGATACTGGGCTAAAAGTTTCCAAAGCCTCGGTTAACGCAATACTGCGTCGTCTTTTGATGTTAGAGCGCGAAGGGGGCGAGCACTTCTTTGGTGAACCCGCACTGCAGCTCGATGATTTCTTGCAAGTGGCTCGTGATGGCCGTGGCGTGATTAACTTACTGGCCGCCGATCGCCTCGTCCAGAGCCCGCGCCTCTACTCCACATTTTTACTCTGGCTACTTTCTGAGCTGTTCGAACAACTTCCTGAGGTTGGTGACCCAGAAAAACCCACCATGGTGTTCTTTTTCGATGAAGCCCACCTGCTCTTTAAAAACGCCAATAAAGTCCTCCTAGAAAAGATTGAGCAAGTGGTGCGTTTGATCCGCTCCAAAGGCGTGGGTATCTACTTCATTACCCAAAGCCCAAGCGATGTACCCGATAGCGTTTTAGGCCAGCTTGGCAATCGTGTGCAGCACGCCCTGCGAGCCTATACACCCAAAGATCAAAAAGCGGTACGTGTTGCCGCGCAGACTTTCCGCAGCAACCCTAACTTAGATGTGGAAAGTGTGATCTCAACGCTGGGGGTTGGTGAGGCGCTGGTTTCCGTGCTGGAGGAGAACGGTGTCCCTTCCATTGTGCAACGTACGCTAATGCGCCCGCCCTCGTCACGTATGGGCCCCATTACAGCAGACGAGCGAACGACATTGATCAGCCGCTCACCTTGTCAACGGCGCTATGCACAGGCAGTTGATCCACACTCAGCTCATGAAGTTTTAGAGGAGCGCACCAAAGCGCGCTTAGCTGCCGAAAGCGAAGCAGCTGAACGCGCCGCACAGGAGAAGCAGAAGCCACGCCGCAGCAGCAACCGCCAGAGCATTGGGGAAGCACTGATCAAGAGTGTTGCTCGCAGCGTCGGCAGTAGCCTTGGGCGCAGTATTGGCAAAAAGCTAGTACGAGGTTTACTCGGCTCGCTATTGAAGTAGCCTTACAAGCCCCGCATGGTTAGCAGCCGGCGGGGCTATTCAAACTCCATCGCTTCAAATACGCGCCCAGCGTTTTTCGCCGCTAGCTCCTCGAATGTTTCAAGATGGCGGTAGGAAGACTGATCAATCGCGTACGCATCTTCCAATGTGCCACCCTCTTCCAGCAGCTCACCCACTTTACCGCGCAGAAACACTAAGTAACCACGTGTATAGCGATCTACTGTGGCAAAATCAGTTGGGCCACCGTGCCCGGGTACAATCACTTTGCCTTTAGCAAACTCGGTGAAGCTCTGCTGCCAAGTTTCTAACCATGCTGCCGTATCGGTATCTGGAAAAATGGGCAGCATCCGCTCATGGAACGCGATATCACCCGCGATCACAACATTGCGTTCAGGAATCAAAACCGAGATATCCCCAGGCGAGTGCGCTGCGCCTAAATAATGCAGTTCAGCGGTTATCCCCCCAAGATCCAACACCAGCTGATCATCAAAAGTACGATCAAGGACCACAACCTCGGTGCCGTCACTGCGCTCTTTCAAGATCGCTTGCAGATTAGTTAATCCATCTAAGCCGTGGCTCTCGATCTCGTCGGCCGCGTCTGTGTGGGCGATCACTTCGGCACCCAATGCTTTCCAGTATCCATTTCCCAATGCCGCATGGGATTGGCCATTCTCATCCACCACATACTTCACCGGCAAAGCGGTATGTTTCTTTATCTCATCGTGTAGCGCTTTTGCGAGCAGATAGGAGGAGCCTCCGTTTACGACCAGCACGGCTTCATTACCGATAACAAAGCTCAAATTGTTATTGTGACCGGCATTTTCATAGTTGTAGTACTGAGTCTGACCAATCGCCGACCAAACGCCATCTGCCACCTTGACCGGCGCACTATAGAGCAAGGACTCGGGATATTTATCAGGAATAATTTCGGCACTGACAGAACCACTGAACAGCAGGCACGCTAAAAAAACCGCTCGCATAACACACTCCTTTTATTATGATTATCTAATCTAAGTGTATTCCTAAATCGAATAAATAACGAGCACTCCAACATACCACTATGGCACTAGCGATTCGCGACACGCGTTAAGACACTTTCGTACGTGTGGCACAGATGCTGACTTGCAAAAGACGCCACCGATATCTCAGGTTTAGTCGCCATCGCTTGCAGGGCATCTAGCTTATCCACAGCAGATTCAGCCTGCTGGGCTACATCACCGGTTGTACTGTAAAGGTGCTCATGCGCGAAATACTCGGGATATACCTGCCGCTGCGGCAGCAAGGGACAACAACCCAGTGCCACAGCCTCTAACACCGCAAGGCCTTGGAACTCATGCTGCGCTGTGGATAAGATATAGTCAGCCGATGCTAGCCAGCTTAGGTAGGCTGCCCGACTTTCAACAAACCCTTGCTGATCAATACGATCACTAAAGCGTTGAATGATGTCATCAAACACGCGCGGAGTGTGCCTAAAACGCTGCCCCAAAAGTGCCAGTCGAAAGTCAATGTTGCGCTTATCAAGCGCCATAAGAATGGCATTAAGTAACTCAGGATCCTTATCAAACTCCCAGCGTGCTGCCCACACAATCCGCAATGGATCTTCCTGTTCAGACCAACACGCGTCTGATGCCGATGCATCGGTTAGATCAGGCAAGGGTACCGGCAGTACTTCACTGTTTTTCTCAAGTCTCTCAGGTAATCCTTTCGGCACTAAATCTGGCAGCTTCTTCAGTAATGCACTAACACCCTGCAAAAACGAACGCCGGTTAAAGTGAGAGTTAAAAAGCACATAGTCCGCTGCCAAAGCGGTGTACAGATTAAGGACTTGCGGCTCAACGGAGTTGTGCGTGTGCGAAGAGGTCGGATAGGCAAACTGATTTTCATGGAAATAGACAGCCGTTGGTATGCGTGCCAATTCGGGCACAAAGCCACGCAGTGCGGAGAGATCAGTCATCGAGGTGGCCACCACTAGATCATAAGGCTCGCGCAAAGTGTCGGCATGTTCGCCAAACGCCAGCGACAAGCTATTCCCTCGGACTCGCCACGCGAAGTAACGTGCAGGCAAGCAAACCTCAGTCCACTGCCAGTGGGGAAGCATCGCCTGTAATGCGCGCCGCCACTGAGCATGACTTTGAGCATCGTAAGCTGATAGCAATAGTACGCGCATAATTCCTCTTCTATTTCCTAGTACTGCCGTAGCGCAGGGTTTGTCAGATATACCCAACAATAAGCTTGAACTTACCCAAGGCTTCGTTAACAATTTGCCTGCTCATAGGGTGTGAAAGGGGTACTGTTGATCTAGTGAATCACACTAGCGATCAGGGCTTAACCTCTTCGTCATATTACTATGAGAGATTAGGGATTATCTCATTGTGCACCGCACAAAAAAGATTGACTTTAATATATTTGGCTATAAAATAACCAATATTGTGCACTGCAACATAAAGGACCAAACACCATGACAAACACTCTTGATTTCCAAAAACCAGTTGAAGCAATGAAAACTCTGATGGCACTGCAAGCTGCTACACTGAACAAGTCAGTAGAGCTGCAAAAGAAATCAGGTGAAGAGCTAGCAAGCTTCTTCCAAAGCGGCGTTGAAAAAGCGAAAGATCTGAAGTCGCCTGAAGAAGTTGTGAAGTTTAACATTGAATCTAACCAAGCGCTGTTCGAACTACTGAAAAGCCAAGGTGAAGCATTCACTGCACTAGCAACTGAAGCTGGTCAAAACACAATGGAAGAGATGCAGAAGCTGGCTAAATAATTTAGCAGCACCTGTGATAATGCCCCGGCTTAGCTGGGGCATTTTTGTTTCTACTGCGACAATCTGCCTCACGATCTAAACCACCCTTGTGCGTTATACTTGCCCGTCGGCATCAAGATCTGAGCTTACTGTGAACGGAAATCATCAACAGCTACTGCAGCTAACCTATATTCGCTTCATCATTCTGGTTGGACAGAGCGCGGCTATCCTCTTTGCGCTTTGGTATCTGCACGCAGACCTTAACCCATGGCATACCGGCTCAGCACTGGCGTTGCTGGGTATACTTAACCTCATCACATACGCACGGCTACATTCACACTGGCCGGTGACACAGCCAGAACTGTTCTCTCAACTGCTCGCTGACACCATCATCTACGGCTTCATCCTTTACCATACGGGTGGCGGGACTAACCCATTTATCTTCATGCTGCTAATTCCGCTCATTATCACGGTCACTACGTTGCATCGGCGTTATATATGGCTGATGGCCCTAACAGTGATCGCCATATATGGATCGTTGCTCGTGTACTACGTGCCCATTTCTCTGGCACGCTCTGATCATAACATCTCCGTTGAAGCCCTCTTCAACCTGCACATGATGGGCATGTGGCTAAACTTTACCCTGACCGTTGGAGTCATCACCTACTTTGTCTACACGATGAATCGTACACTCGCAAAGCACCGCGAGCACCTTATTGCAGCACGCGAGAGCAAAGTTCAGAACCAACAAATTTTGGCACTAGGTACGATTGCCGCCGGCACGGCACATGAACTTGGCACACCACTGAGCACAATGGATGTACTGCTGCATGACATGTCATTGGATACAGAGCTTAGCGACGAGCACCTGGAGGATATCGCGCTACTTCAGCAGCAAGTTAATCTCTGTGCGGCGAAGCTTCAGGAGATGGCGCGCTCGGTTCAGGAGGAGTACCAAAGTGAGCGCACCTGCTTAATTGGTGAGTTCATCAATGAGGTGATCGAGCAATGGAAGATCGCACGCCCTGATGTCAGTTACACGCTGCATCTGCAAGATGATCTACCACCGGACCTGCGCAGCACCACAATGCTGCGCCAAGCCTTGCTGAACCTGCTTAACAACGCCGCCGATGCCAACCCCAACGGGATTGAGATCAGCATTCATTGGGACGATAAGAGCATCTGGATTCTGATTCGGGATTACGGCCCAGGCTTACCCATCGACAAGGTGAATCAACTAGGACAACCCTTTATCACCACCAAAGGGCGCGGCCTAGGTATCGGCCTTTTTCTAACCTCCACCACCATCACCCGACTGGATGGTGACGTGAAACTTTATAACGCCGAGCATCAAGGCACCATCACCGAGGTGCGCTTATCGAGGAGAGCTGTGCATGGATAACAATGAGCGTTTTTTGATCGTTGATGACGACCCTGTTTTTACACGTGTTTTGTCACGTGCGATGACCAAACGGGGCTTTGATGCCAAGGTGTGCCGCAGCGCTGAAAGCGCGCTGGAGCTAACAGCGGAATGGCATCCGGACTACGCCACTCTCGATCTCAAAATGGACGGAGCTTCGGGGCTCACAATTATTGAGCACCTTAGAGCGATCAATCCTGAGATTCGGATCGTTGTGCTTACCGGCTACGCCAGCATCACAACAGCGGTGGAAGCGATCAAACTCGGAGCTACTCAGTATCTGCCAAAACCCGCCAACGCTGATGATATTCTCAGCGCACTTCAACAAAACGAGGGAGATGCCGATATCGAGATCGAAGAGACGCCGATGTCAGTGAACCGGCTGGAGTGGGAGCACATCAATAAAGTTCTGAATGAGCACGATGGCAATATCTCGGCCACCGCCCGCGCGCTGGGGATGCATCGGCGCACGCTACAGCGTAAGTTGGCCAAGCACCCCGTTCGCAAATAAGCGGCTACTGATCGTCGATGTAAACTTTCGCATCGAATGTGCGAATCCAATCGGGATAAAACACCATAATGCCGGTCATCAGGATGCCGTTCATCAAGCCCTCGGGGAACATGATCAGTGGCAAGTATTGAATGTACTCTGCCGTAATTTTGGCCCACGTGTACGCACCGCTTAGCCACAGCACGGCCATCATTGATAGCCCGGAAACGGCAATCACAATACCTGCGCCAACAAAGCCGCATAAAAACTGATAGACGAAAAAGTTTTTCGGAAAACGACTCTCAACAAACCGCTGAATAGCGTGGGTTAACAGCGCAGGTATTGCCACCAAACATAAACCGTTTACCGAGAAACCTTGCCAGCTCTCAGTACCGATTATTGTCATTCCAAGTAACACAAGCGTGGCGGATAAGATCGCCAAATCCCAGCCCAAAATCAGAGTCAAAGCCGTTAAACCTAGGAAGTGGATACTTAAACCGGGAGAGATCCCAGCGCGCATGCTCCACATCACGAGCAGAACAACCGTCGCACCTAAAAAAAGGTGCTGCAAACCGCGATTCTCAACGATAACGCGCCATGGTGCGCGCCATGCAGCGATCACCAGAACACCCGCGAAGAGCAGATGCGCAAGCCACAACCACAGTCCACTTAAAAGATCAGTTGTAATACTCATAACACATCCAGAAACGATCGAATTCGCACGAAGCTTGGTATTGTAGCGCCAAGCGCATACAATTGTATGCGTTCGCCCAGCCAAGTTGATACAGGTCAGTCAGTCGTATGCAAGTATTGGTCATTGATGATAACCAGCTCATTCGGGACCTCGTCGCGGCAATCATAGATGAAGTCGGCCACACGGCCTTGCTCGCATCAGGTGCTCAAGAAACCCTCGAAATTCTCGCCGACAAACATGTAGACCTGATCCTCATGGATGTTGAGATGCCTGAAATTAACGGCTTTGATCTTACCCGAAAAATACGGACCGATATGGGTAGCCGTTGGATTCCAATTATCTTTCTTAGCGCACAAACAGATACGCAGCACCTCGTGGATGGGATCAATGCAGGCGGCGACGACTACCTAACCAAGCCGGTCAATGCCATCGTATTACAGGCGAAAATTAAAGCGATGGCGCGTATTTCAGAGATGCAACACGCGCTCGATGCAGCCAACCGCCGCTTAAAACAGCTAACGCAACTTGACCCTCTAACAGGCGTCCTCAACAGGCGCGGAATGGAGGAGGAGCTCAAACGCACATGGAAACTATTCCAGCGCGAACAGTCGCCGCTTTGTGTGCTGCTTTTCGATATCGACTATTTCAAGCAGTACAACGATAACTATGGCCACCAGCAAGGCGATGAGTGCTTAATTGCGTTTTGTGACATTATCAAAAAGCAACTCAAACGCCCAGCCGATACGCTGGCTCGGTTTGGCGGTGAAGAATTTCTGGTGATCTTACCCAACACAAAAACCGAGGGTGCGTTTGTTATTGCCCGCAGTATTGTGCTGGCATTAAAAAAAGCTCAGTTGCCCCATAGTCACTCACCACACAACGGTTTAGTCACTGCCAGCATCGGGATCGCATCAACACAGGATAATCCGAAAACGGCACTCGAGCTGATTAAGCTCGCCGATGAAGCACTTTATCACGCCAAGAGCGAAGGCAGAAACCGAATCGTTAGTTTCCAAGAGACGTTAACACCGCGCTAACAGGGCTACTCATGAGTACAGCATCCTCGCGCTCGCCACTTTCATTTGGCGCCGCATAGTAGCCTTTACGCCGCCCATCCTGAGCAAAGCCAACACGTTGATAAAGTGCCAGTGCCGCAGTGTTAGAAGATCGAACCTCAAGCATTAGACGTGTCACCTCTTCTGCCTGCAGCCGCTCTGCCAGCGCCGATAACAGCGCCTTGCCTAACCCGTTGCCACGCATCGAGCCTGTCGTACCGATCTGCAGAAGTTCAGCCTCATCAAAGAGGTAGGTGGCAAACACAAACCCCACCAGTTGCGCTTCAACAAAGACACCAATATTGATACTGCGTGGCCGAGCAAGCTGCTGGGCGATCTGCGTCCCACTCCAAGCATCCTCTTGCATAGCGTCAGCCCCCAACGCCAACAGTTGAGGTAGCTGCTCCTCCGTGAGCGTTACGACGCGTTTAACATCCATAGTTAGCCTTGATAGACCGGCTGAAGATCATGCCAAACATCACGCTTGCACTCGGGGATGCGTAGCATCTCGGTAAGGCTCAGCGACGCGATGGCATTGATATCGCTGGTATAGCTAAACGCCAAACCACGCAGTTGGTCCAAGGGTTCATCCCGCTGCATAACTAGCTGCGCAGCGGCCTCTCCGAGTAGCACAATCGCTTTTGGAGTGGGCTGAGCTTGGCGGTATTTTTTAAGCTTGTGCTCCACCGCAATACGCGCCTGCTCCAAACCTTGATCCAACGTAGCACCCGCTAACATCGGCCACGTCAGGGTATAAGCGGGCACAGTTAACGCTGCATCTTTACCCAGAGCACGCACAAGGTTAGCGCACAAGCGCTGATAAGCAGGGTCCTGCTGCCCTCGCCCTTGGTGCGGCATACTGTCCACCACCCAAAGCTCCTTAAACAGCCAAAAGCACAACCTAAATGGCGCAACGGGCGTACCTGTTTGGCGCGCCGTAAGCGCGACAGGTGCTAAGCCCTGCGATGGATCCGCCACTGGCTGATTAGGCTTAGCACTGGATGCTTCAGCCACACGCGCAGTAATTGGGCTCGGTTCGGTCAACTGCAAAGACGCTGCCGTTACCGGAGCTGATTTTGCGACCGGCGCCGGAGCGGTATGCGAGGCAGGCTCTGCTAGCGTGCTCTCTTCGTAATCGGACTCATCCCACGGAATATCTTGATGTAAAAAGGTATGTACCCAATCCGCCGAGCGCTTGGCACCCGCAAGCTCTGCTCGGGGTAACCAACTGGTCACACCGAGCGCTGCTAAATACTGGTGGCGCCGCTGCTGAGAATGCACGGGCGATTAAACCTGTGGGTGCGCTTTCTGAACGTTCGCATCCAGCAGGTTCAGTGCGTGAATGTAAGCTTTCGCCGAAGCAATAATGATGTCGGTATCAGCACCCACGCCATTTACGATACGGCCGCCCTTCTCAAGACGCACGGTGACCTCTCCTTGGGAATCGGTGCCGCTGGTAATCGCATTCACTGAGTAAAGCTCTAACGATGCACCTGATGCCACCACTTGCTCAATGGCGCACAGTGCGGCATCCACTGGGCCACCACCGGTTGATTCAGCTTTGTGCTCTTGGCCATCCACCATCATGGTGATCTGCGCCAATGGGGTTTCGCCGGTTTGGGAGGTCACATTCAAAGATGAGAGTTTGAACTTCTCATACGCATCGGCAGCACGGGTATCTGACACCAAAGCCACGAGATCTTCATCAAAGATTTCGTGTTTCTTATCAGCCAAGTCTTTAAAGCGTGCAAACGCATTGTTGAGTTCAGCATCGGAACTGAAGCTGGTGCCTAGCTCCTCAAGACGGGAGCGGAACGCATTACGGCCTGAGTGTTTACCCATCACCATGCGGTTGGTATTCCAGCCCACATCCTGCGCTGTCATGATTTCGTAGGTTTCACGGTGTTTCAGCACACCATCTTGGTGAATACCGGACTCATGCGCAAAAGCGTTAGCGCCCACAATGGCTTTGTTCGGCTGTACTGGGAAGCCTGTCACACTAGAAACCAAACGCGAAGCCGGTACGATTTGCGTCGTATCGATTCCCGTTTCAAGACCAAGATGATCTCGACGCGTGCGCAACGCCATCACAATCTCTTCCAGTGATGCGTTACCAGCACGCTCACCTAAACCGTTGATCGTACACTCCACTTGGCGGGCACCCGCAGAGACTGCCGCCAATGAGTTAGCAACCGCTAGGCCCAAATCGTTATGGCAGTGCACCGAGAAGATCGCCTTATCTGCATTTGGAATGCGCTCTAACAGTTGGCGAATCGTGTAACCAAACTCCTCTGGTACCGCGTAACCCACAGTGTCTGGGATATTAATGGTGCGGGCACCTGCATCGATCACCTTCTCAATGATGCGACACATAAAATCTAGCTCGGAGCGGCTCGCGTCTTCTAATGAGAACTCCACATCGCTAATCAGATTGTGAGCACGACGCACCGCACGTACCGCATTCTCAATCACCTGATCTGGCTCCATCTGTAGCTTGTACTTCATATGGATAGGCGACGTTGCGATAAAGGTATGGATACGGCCAGAAGCTGCGTTCTGCAGTGCTTCACCAGCACGATCGATGTCGGCGTCGAGCGCGCGAGACAATGAGCAAACGGTACTCTCTGTCACCGCTTCAGCGATCGCTTTAACGGAGGCGAAATCTCCCGGAGAGGCGATTGCAAACCCCGCCTCGATAACGTCAACACGCATCTTCTCAAGCTGCTTAGCAATACGCAGCTTTTCATCGCGCGTCATCGATGCGCCGGGGCTCTGCTCGCCATCGCGAAGGGTTGTGTCGAAAATAATAACCTGATTATTGCTCATTGAACCAACTCCCACTGAGCACAGTCTATGTTTAACACTGTGCGAAGCGTTCTATTTTATCGTAATTATGAGCGGCTGCGGAATTAACTATCCTGATAACAGCCGCCTTTAGTAACCACTATTAGCGCGACTTATCAGCACAAGGCGCACTCTCACGGGTTTTCGTCATCTAATAAGCGTCACTATAAAGCGGCTCGGTCCATTTGCAAGCTCCGCCATGTGTGATTAGATGCAAGCAAACACCCCGTATCAGCTGATAATTTACCACCGGTACAGAACAGGAAACGTTATGACATTTAACGACTTTGATACCCCTATCGATCGCAGTAACACCGCCAGCCAAAAGTGGGAACGCTATCAAGATAGCGAAGTGCTGCCTATGTGGGTTGCAGATACCGACTTTATGGCGCCTGCAAGCGTGATCGAAGCGCTCCAAGAACGGGTATCTCACGGAGTATTCGGCTATACCAATACACCTAAGCGCTTAGAAGAGTTGGTGGTGCAACGCATGGAGCGTATCTACAGCTGGTCGATTGAAAAAGACGCGCTGGTGTGGCTACCCGGTTTGGTGTGCGGCTTACACCTAGCCTGCCGCTCGGTGGGAGAAACCGGCGACCGCGTGATCTCGCCACAGCCGATCTATCCACCTTTTGTTACTGGCCCACACCTCTCAGACCGAGTGGTCACACAGGTGCCGATGACTGAAGTGGCTGACCGGATGGTGATCGACTTTACCAAGCTTGAGGAGGCGATCTCACCACAAACGCAGCTGCTGCTGTTCTGTAACCCTCATAACCCAGGGGGCACGGTTTACCGCAAACCCGAGCTAGAACAGTTAGCCGCACTTGCCGAGCGCCACGATCTGATTATCTGCTCTGATGAGATCCACTGTGATCTTATTCTGGAGCCTCATCTCAAACACATCCCCTTGGCCAGCCTGAACGAACGGATTGCGCAGCGTACAATTACACTGATGGCACCGAGTAAAACCTACAACATTGCAGGCTTGGGTTGCTCATTCGCTATCATTCCGAATGCGGAGTTGCGCCAACGCTTTAACCGGGTTCGCAAAGGCATTGTGCCCGACGTCAACCTGCTAGGTTACACTGCTGCGATCGGTGCTTACGAAGCCGGTGATGAGTGGAACAAGGTACAGCTCGACTATCTGCGCGAAAACCGAGATTACCTGCTGCAAGAGATTAATAAGATTCCGGGCCTCAGCCTGAAACCGATTGAAGCGACCTATCTTGCATGGATTGATGTATCTGCAGCGAAGCTGGAAAACCCTGCACGCTTCTTTGAACAAGCAGGCGTCGGTATGTCACCGGGGCGTGATTTTGGCGATGACCGCTTTATGCGCCTTAACTTTGGCTGCTCCCGCCCCCTCCTTGAGGAAGCCGTAAAACGCATTCGCACAGCGCTGCTCAATCACCTGCCTGCGTAATACCTGTCTGGCCCTCTTAGGGGGGCCAATAGCCGCTAGGCCTGCTCAAACATAAAAGGGATCACCTCTTCTATGTGTGCAGCTTTTGTAGCCAACATCACGAGCCGATCCACCCCCAAAGCCACACCTGCACAATCGGGTAACCCTGATTGCAGCGCAGCAACCAACCGCATATCTAAGGGCCGTTGCGGCAAGCCAAGCTGTTTGCGTTGCACGTTATCCTGCAAAAAGCGCCGCTCTTGCTCGTTGGCGTCGGTTAGCTCGTGGTAGCCGTTTGCAAGCTCAATACCATCAACAAACAGTTCAAAGCGCGCCGCAACCTGTTGCCCGTTTGGTAACCTTTTCAAACGCGCGAGCGCAGCTTGGCTGGCTGGATAGTCCGTAACGAACACAGCGCTACCGCGCAGCCGCGGCTCGATCACATGGGACATCAGCAGGTTGAGCCAACCATCTCGATCATCCATTGGGTGCTCCACGTCCACATGTTGGCGCATCTGCGCAGCTAACTGGGCATTGGAGGCACTCGCCAACTCGATGCCAAGCTCGCGCTCAAACAGCGCATCATAGCTGATACGCTCAAAGCGGTAGTCTGGTAGAAGCGGCGTGAGCAGGCGCTCGATATCGTCCATCAGCGCGTGCTCATCAAACCCGATGCGATACCACTCCAGCATTGTAAACTCAGGGTTATGAAAGCGGCCAGCCTCGCCATTGCGAAATACTTTACCCAATTGATAGATGGAACCGCTGCCTGCGGCGAGTAAGCGTTTCATCGCATACTCTGGCGATGTTTGCAGAAAACAAGCTTGACCGGCATTGTCTGGATGGCTACGAAACGACAGCTCAAAAGAGTCGATAAAAGGGTCGCTCACGGCGCATTGTGACAGCACCGCAGTATCAACCTCTAAAACCGCTTCATTGGCGAAGTGTTGGCGAATCTGTGCCAGTATCGCGGCGCGTTGGTGCAGCGCGGCTACTGTTGTGGAAGGCTGCCAGTGCAAGCTCATGATTGATGCTCCTAAAACCAAAAACGGCAGCCGAAGCTGCCGTAAATTAAGCGTTGCGTCGATATTACGCGCGGCTCACGTATTCGCCTGTACGGGTGTCGATTTTCAGCACTTCACCTTGGTCGATAAATAGCGGTACGCGAACAATCGCACCGGTGCTCAGTGTTGCTGGCTTAGAGCCGCCTTGCGCCGTATCACCTTTCAGACCTGGGTCTGTTTCTGTCACCTCTAACTCAACAAAGTTAGGCGGCAGAACAGAGATCGGATTATCGTTCCACAGGGTCACCATGCACGTTTCGTTCTCTTTCATCCATTTGTAAGCCTCACCGATCGCTGACTTATCAACGGCGTATTGCTCGAACGTTACTGGCACCATGAAGTTGTACATCTCACCATCGAAGTACAAATACTCCATGTCACGGTCCATTACATCCGCACCTTCAACGCTTTCGTTGGATTTGAAAGTACGCTCCCAAACGCGACCCGTAAGCAGGTTACGCATCTTCGCACGCGTAAACGCTTGGCCTTTACCGGGTTTTACGAAATCCAAATCCATAATGGCGCAAGGGTCACCATCGATCATTACCTTAAGGCCATTTTTCAGCTGGTTTGCGGAGTAATTTGCCATGATATTTCTGTCCTAAAACTGATTCATTAGTGGGCCTTAGCCCGAAAATTGACAGTCATTCTACTTGAAAGCAGAATGCGAGCCAATTCAATTGCAGACCAGCCTCATGACACCGCAAGCAACACTTTATCCTGCGAACTGGCAAACCGAGCTACGCCAGTCACAGCTCAGCATTCAGCAACTCCTTGAACATCTTGAGTTAACCGGTACCAGCGCCGCTGTTAGCGCCTCAAGTGCTGCGGCGAATCAGTTTCCTCTACTAGTGCCTCCGGCTTATCTCAAGCGTATTCGCAAAGGCGACCCAAACGATCCGCTCCTGCTACAAGTTTTACCCGCAGCGGCGGAGCTTGAAAGCCACCCAGGTTATACCCAAGACCCACTAGAGGAGGAGGCCTCCAACCCACTGCCCGGTCTGATCCATAAGTATCACGGCCGCGTGTTGTTGGTGCTAAGCGGTGCCTGTGCTATCAACTGCCGCTACTGTTTCCGGCGCCACTTTCCCTATGCAGACAACCAGCTTGGCGGCGAGAAATGGCAGCACGTGTTGGCTTATTTAACCGAGCGAACCGATATCAACGAGGTGATCTTTTCAGGAGGGGACCCGCTGGCCACCAGCGACGCACGACTTGAGCGGATGATTAAGGATCTCGATGCGATCCCACACCTGCAAACACTGCGTATCCATACCCGCTTGCCCGTTGTGATTCCAAACCGCATCACCGAAGCACTCGCCAACACATTAAAGGCAAGCCGCCTGAATAAGGTTGTGGTGCTGCATACCAATCACGCCCAAGAGGTGGATGATCAAGTAGTGGCTGCCATCACAACGCTAAAAAACAGCAATACAACCGTACTTAACCAAGCGGTGCTGCTGCGGGGTGTTAATGATTCGGTGGAGGCACTAAAGGCGCTCAGCCAAACGCTGTTCAGTGCAGGCGTTTTACCTTACTACCTATTCGTTTTGGATGCGGTGGCAGGTGCCGCTCATTTTGATATACCGGACAGCGAAGCGATCCAGCTAGTTCAAGCACTCCAGCGCGAAGTTCCGGGCTACCTACTGCCACGCCTAGCCAGAGAGATACCCGGCAGACCCTCCAAAACACTGCTAGGTGCTCATACGCCTTAGTGTGCCGTTAAGGAACTTTTTGCTATACAGTACATCCTACCCCGAGGATAAAAACGAAGAGGCTTGGATTCATGCGCACGATGCAACTGACACGATGGTTCGCCATCATCACAACGGCAACATTGCTTGCCGCCTGTAGCCGCGAGTCAGTGGTTGTTGCACCACCGCCACCGCCGCCACCTGCGCCTGAGCCTCTGATCAGCTTAAACAACATGGCACCAGTTCTGAAGCAACGCTCGAAGGCGTCTGGTGCTGAAATTGGTTTTACGAACACCTCTGCAGCGACTTATCAGTATTTACTGTTCCGTGCGACCGCTTTTGATAAGAACGGTAATGTAGTCAAACCACGCAAGAGCTTAGATGAGCGCGCCTACCTGCGCGTTCCGGGCCCGATTATGCCGGGAACCGTTGTTGATAATCATCGTTGGGACAACACCTGGGCAGGCAATCAAGTTGCGTGTATCGATGTTGATCAGGTCGAGATCATCTTTGAAGATGGCAGCATCGAAATGGCACAAGGCAAGATGCTAGCGAACGCTACAACCAGCACTTGCTTCTAAGGCAAAGCCCCGCATCAAGCAGGGGCTCTAGTGATCACTTTTTAGTGGGTGGCGGCATGATAGGAAAAGCCGCCACATTACCTTTGGCATCGGTAATTTTGGCCACCCCTTCCTGCTTCACTTCATCAATACGAATCACGGCTTGCATCGGAATGTAACTACGCTCCACGCCTGCAAACTGCTGTTTTAACTTCTCTTCACTCGGGTCAACCACCAAATCGGATTGGCTGCCAAAGATAAAATCCTCAAGCTGCAAAAAGCCCCATATATCGCTCTGAAAAACATGCTTTACAAACACTTCGTACACTTGATCTTGATTGACGAACATCACGCGATAGATACGATCGTCTTTAGACATAACAAGCTGCTCTCTAAAAGGGTTGAAATCGATAGCTTATGATCGCATTGATGGGGACGTAATCGGAAATTACAACGCCCTGCAAATCTATGATTACCGCCAAGGCTGCTGTATAATTTTCGGTCTTTTTTTAAACGATCCAACTAAGGTGTGTAATGGCTAAAAAGCTATTTATTAAAACTCATGGCTGTCAGATGAACGAGTATGATTCGGCCCGTATGGCTGATCTACTAGGCGAGAGTCATGCATTGGAACTGACGGACAACCCGGACGAGGCCGATGTTTTACTGCTCAACACCTGCTCCATCAGGGAGAAGGCGCAGGAAAAAGTATTCCACCAGTTGGGTCGTTGGCGCAAGCTGAAAGAGGCAAACCCAGCACTAAAAATTGGCGTGGGCGGCTGTGTTGCCAGCCAAGAGGGTGAAGCGATTCTTGGCCGAGCGCCCTACGTTGATATGATCTTCGGCCCGCAAACGTTACACCGTTTGCCCGAGATGATCGAAGAGACGAAGAAAGGCTCGGTTGGTATTGTGGATGTCTCCTTCCCTGAGATCGAGAAATTCGACCACCTGCCAGCCCCGAAAGTAGAGGGTGCTGAAGCCTTTGTATCGGTGATGGAAGGCTGCAGCAAGTACTGCACGTTCTGTGTTGTACCTTACACCCGTGGTGAAGAGGTCAGCCGCCCACTAGACGACGTGATCACCGAGTGCGTTGAATTAGCCGAACAAGGGGTACGTGAAGTAAACCTGTTAGGCCAAAACGTTAACGCATACCGTGGTGCTACTCACGATGGCGATACCGCAGATCTTGCCGAGCTTATTCGCATGGTTGCAGCGATCGACGGCATCGACCGCATCCGCTTTACGACGTCACACCCGGTTGAGTTTACCGATAGTTTGATCGAAGCATATGTTGATGTACCTGAGCTCGTTAGCCACCTGCATCTGCCGGTACAATCAGGATCAGACCGTGTTCTGATGGCCATGAAACGCGGCCATACCGTACTCGAGTACAAATCCAAGATTCGTAAGCTGATGAAGGCCCGCCCAGATCTATCCATGTCATCCGACTTTATTATCGGCTTCCCTGGCGAGACAGATTTCGACTTTGAGCAAACGATGAACCTGATTCAAGAGATCGGTTTCGATAACTCATTCAGCTTTATCTACAGCCGCCGTCCGGGTACACCTGCTTCAGACCTGCCCGATGATGTCAGCGAAGAGACGAAAAAAGAGCGTCTAGCGATTTTGCAAAACCGCATCATCCAGCAAGCACAAGCGATTAGCCGCCGTATGGTAGGCACCACTCAACGCATTCTGGTAAACGGCTACTCCAAGAAAGATCCGGGGTTACTCTCTGGCCGTACCGAGAATAACCGCGTTGTAAACTTCCGTAGCGATAATCCAGACCTGATTGGCCGTTTCGCTAACGTAAAAATTGTAGAAGCTTTCCCTAACTCCCTACGCGGTGAGCTGGAAAGCTCCGAACTGGATACGCTCCAGTAACCAAGGATCGTCAAACCTATATGACCCAACAGCAAACGCAGGATATTAAATTCCTGCTCAGCCCCTTCGATGCAGAGGCCCTCGCGGGCCTTTGCGGTCAGCTAAACGAACACCTAAAGCTGATCGAATCACGCCTTAAAGTAACGATCAACAACCGCAGCAACGAATTTCATGTAAGCGGTGACACAGCCACCGCAACATCGGTTGCAGAGATCCTACAGCACCTTTATCAAGACGCACTGGATGGCGCACAGATCACACCAGAAAGCGTTCACCTGCTGCTGCAGCAATCTGGCGTTGAACAACGCACGGCCACCAGCGCGGGCAACGAAAAGATGGAAGTCGCCATTCGCACGCGCAAAGCACTTATCAAGCCTCGTGGTCCCAACCAGCAAAAATATGTACGCTCAATCTGGAGCCATGACATCAACTTTGGGATTGGCCCCGCCGGTACAGGTAAAACTTACCTGGCAGTTGCATGTGCGGTGGAAGCGCTAGAGCGCGAAGAGATTGAACGCATCTTGCTGGTTCGTCCCGCCGTTGAAGCAGGTGAGAAGCTCGGTTTCTTGCCGGGCGATCTCTCCCAAAAGGTGGACCCTTACTTGCGCCCGCTCTACGACGCCCTGTATGAGATGCTGGGTTTTGAGAAAGTGGGCAAGCTGATTGAGCGTAACATCATTGAAGTAGCTCCACTTGCCTACATGCGTGGCCGTACGCTCAATGGCGCGTTTGTTATTCTAGATGAGAGCCAAAACACCACTCGCGAGCAGATGAAAATGTTCCTGACGCGTATCGGTTTTGGCTCTACAGCAGTCATCACAGGCGATATTACGCAAGTCGATCTACCAAAGGGTACCAAGTCTGGCCTCAAGCACGCTTTGCATGTACTCGATGGCGTGAAAGGCATCGGCTTTACCCATTTCTCTTCGAAAGATGTGGTTCGTCACCCGCTAGTACAGCATATCGTTGAGGCTTATGACCGCTTCGAGAAAACTCAAGAGAGCAACGAGTCATGAGCTTCGTCGTTGATGTACAGCGTGAAGTTGAGCTCGAAGCTATCTCCAATGCCGACTTCGAGCAGTGGGTCAGCTGTGCACTCACGGGCCGTAAAACCGAGGGCGAGGTATGCATCTGCATCGTCTCGCCAGAGGAGAGCCAGCAGCTCAACAATGACTACCGCGGTAAAGACAAGCCGACGAACGTACTTTCGTTTCCCTTTGAAGCACCGCCTGAGGTTCCTGTCAGCCTACTAGGTGACTTAGCGATCTGCGCGGATGTTGTTGCCAGCGAAGCGCAAGAACAAGGTAAACCGCTGCGCAACCATTGGGCGCATATGACCATACATGGCGTCTTGCATTTAATTGGCTACGACCATATAAAGGATGCAGATGCTGAAGCCATGGAGGCGCTCGAAGTTGAGATTCTTGCCTCTTTGGATATTCCCAACCCCTATGAAAACGGAGAGTAAGAAACAACCATGAGCGAAGATCGATCGGGCCAACCGCGAAGTTGGCTGGGGCGTCTGGCCCAGGCGTTTACTGATGAGCCTAAAACACGTGAGGAAGTCCTGACGGTTTTGCGCGATGCAGCAGAAGAAAGCGTTCTGGATCACGAGGCCCTGAGCATTATTGAAGGCGCTATACAAGTCGCTGAGATGCAAGTTCGCGATGTTATGATCCCACGCTCACAGATGGTCGTTGTTGAGGCCGAGCAAACCCCAAAAGAGTTCCTCCCCGTTATTATCTCCAGCGCCCACTCGCGCTTTCCTGTTATTGGCGAATCACCCGATGAAGTGATCGGCGTACTGCTCGCTAAAGATCTGCTGCCATTGATTATCGAAGATGGCGATCAAGCGTTTGATATCTATAGCAAGCTACGCAAAGCGACCTTCATCCCAGAGAGCAAACGCCTCAACGTGCTGCTCAAAGAGTTCCGTGCTAACCGCAACCACATGGCTATCGTGGTTGATGAGTACGGTGGTATCGCAGGCCTTGTCACGATCGAAGATGTCTTAGAGCAGATCGTTGGTGAGATCGAAGATGAGCATGACGTTGAAGAGGATGATGGCAATATTCGCCCATTCGATGACAACGCTTACATCGTAAAAGCGCTCACCGAGATCGATGATTTTAACGAATACTTCGATGCCAGCTTCCCAAGCGATGAGTTCGATACCATTGGCGGCATTGTGACACAGCAGTTTGGGCACCTGCCGCGCAAGGATGAAGAGGTGCATATCGAAGACTTTACCTTCAAGGTGCTCTCTTCGGATAACCGCCGTATCCGTTTATTACAAGTGAAACGTAACCCGCTCGACTCCTGATCCTATGCGCAAATGGCTGCTGAACAAAAGGTGTGGTTTTGCCTTGCTTGCCGGAGCAATCACACCACTGGCATTCGCACCTTTTCACCTCTGGCCAATTGCGCTCATTAGCCCTGCCATCCTTTTCTGGCTCATTCGCTACCAAGCACCGACACCCGCCTTCTGGACCGGCTGGAGCTTTGGCGCCGGACTGTTTGGCACAGGGGTGTCCTGGGTTTACGTCAGTATCAGTCAATTTAGCGCAACACCTGCACTGCTCGCAGCGGCTATGACGGCGGTGTTCGTCGCAACACTGGCGCTGTTCTTTGCGACTCAAAGCTGGCTGTACGCACGTCTAAACCAACCTTACCGATATGGTGCTCTCACTTTTATTGGCTTATGGGTGCTCTTTGAATGGCTACGCGGCTGGTTATTTACGGGGTTTCCGTGGCTGCTACAAGGTTACCCTCTGCTGGATTCACCCCTGCGTGCATGGGCGCCCATTGGCGGCATCTGGTTACTCAGTTTCATCGCGGTGGCGATCTCTGTTGCCTGTGCTTGTTTATACAACGCCAAAAGCCGCCGACAACGCGGCTGGATAGCGCTCGGATTATCCGCTTGCTTAGGGACCTTCCTGTTGCCAAGCAACTGGACTCAGTCCGTTGGTAATCCCCACTCTGTTGCGGTTGTGCAGGCAAATATCCCACAGGATATGAAGTGGGATAAGCGCTACCTACCAGAGATTATTGACCGCTATATACAGCTTACAGCAGAGCACACCGATGCAGAGTTAATCATCTGGCCCGAGACCGCGGTGCCCGAAATCATCTACAACGCAGAACCGATGTTAGCGGCGTTCTTATCGGCACTCGAGTCACAAGACCGTACCCTCATCAGCGGTATCCCCTCCATTGAGTTCGACCGCAGCCACCCAGACGGCTACCGTGTACATAACAGCTTATCGGTGCTGACTGGCATCATGAACACCTACCATAAGCAGCGCCTTGTACCGTTTGGTGAATATGTCCCTTTTGAGAAGCAGGTACGTGGCCTCACGGCGTTTTTTGATCTACCCATGTCGAGCTTTAGCTTACCACCTGCCGACCAAAAACCGCTCTTCACATCGCAACATAAGATTGCCGCAGCGATCTGTTACGAAATTGCTTATCCGGAGCTAGTCGCCGCATCGGCACAACAAGCGGATTGGATCTTAACGGTTTCGAACGATACTTGGTTCAGCCATACGCTCGCACCGGCGCAGCATCTGCAAATTGCACAATTGCGCGCTCTAGAAAATGGCCGCTGGATTGTACGTAGCACCAACAATGGTATTACTGCGCTGATTAATCACCATGGTGAGATCACTGAGAGCATTCCTTCTTACCAAGAAGGGGTACTGCGTGGGGAGATTGAACGGCGCGAAGGACTCACGCCGTATCAACGGTGGGGCAACATGCCAACGCTGCTGGCCAGCTTGGCACTGGTACTCGTTAGCGCTGTTAGGCTGCGCCGAACAAAAAGTTCTTAATGAGCTCTTTACCGCCCTCAGTCGCAAAGGATTCTGGGTGGAACTGAATCCCTGTGATGGGGTAATCGCGATGCTGAATGCCCATAATTTCAAACACGTCACCGGCAGCAACGCGCTGACGATCTTCAAACTGATCCGCTGTTAGCTCTCCTACTACCGCCGTTAAGCGCAAACATGCTGGTAACTCAGCAGGCTCTGCCACTAACGAGTGATAGCGCATCACCTCAAGCTGATCAGGAATACTGGCAAAAATACCTGAGCTATCGTGCGTGATTGGGCTCACTTTGCCATGCATCGGCAACGCGGCCTTAACAACACGACCACCAAAAACGTGCGTAATACCCTGCATACCCAAACACACGCCCAGTAGCGGTGTCGTCTTACCTACCTCTTTGATCACTTGAGCGCATACACCAAAATAGTGCGCATCTTCGGGGTTGCCAGGGCCTGGCGATATGATAATACGGTCCGCAGCGATCGCTTTGACATCCTCAAGTGTGACCTCATCGTTGCGCTTAACAATCACATCAAATGCTTCAATATGCCCGCGGCCACGTTCAGCGCTGAGGATTTCGCCAATAAATTGGTAAAGGTTGTAGGTGAAAGAGTCGTAGTTATCGATAATCAGGACTTTCATGCCTCACCCTCCGCTACCATAAACTGATCCAGCACTTTCTTCGTACCCGCGAACTTACGGCGAATCTCTTCGTACTCATCCTCTGGGTTAGAATCAAACACGTTACCGCCACAGGTTTGCACATAAGCGTCTTCACCCTTAGCAAACACAGTACGAATCGGAATCGCAAAGGTGCAATCGCCGTTAAACGAGAAATGCCCAACTGCTCCGCCATATGGGCCACGGCCATCCGCTTCAAGATCATCAATAATCTTCATCGCTTCAATTTTTGGTGCACCGGTGAGAGTGCCGGCAGGGAAGTTACTCGCCAATGCCGAGAACATATCGTGCTTTTCAGAGATGATGCCGACAATTTCACTTGAGATATGCTGTACGTGACTAAAGCGTTTAATATCCATCAAGCTACGCACTTTTACCGTACCAAAGCGCGCCACTCGGCCGATATCGTTACGGTGCAGATCAACAATCATGTTGTGCTCAGCAATCTCTTTAGGGTCATTCAAAAGCGCACGCGCCAACGCTCGATCTTCCTTTTCGGTTGCTCCACGTTTAGCCGTACCCGCTAGCGGGAAGGTTTCCATCTCGCCTTGGCGTAAGCGGAATAACAGCTCAGGGCTAGCACCGATCAGCTTTTGATCATCAAACTTGACGTAGTACATCTGTGGCGACGGATTCACGTCGCGCAGCTGCTCATAGATGTTGATGGTGTCGCCATCTAGGTGAAAGCGCTTCTTAAAACCCACCTCTGTCTGGAAAATTTTGCCTTCGATAATGTCCTGCTTCACTTTCAAAACCGCTTGCTCATGCTCTGCGCGGCTCATGGTGTCACCAAGGTTAGTAATCTTAAGCTCGCCGTTGCCCTCGTACTCTTGGGTAAGAATCTCCTCCACCAGAGGCAAACGGTTTTCATCGTAATAGAAGTAGATCACCTCACCGGTCATCTTATCTAGAATCAGGCCATCTTTATAAAGCCCAAAACGGAACGCATCGAACATTTCACTGTTTTGCAGACTGAGCGATGGTTCGAAATAATTCATCGCATCGTAGCCAAGGTAACCCGTTAGTCCACCCGCATATTTACGCGAGATAACATCCTGCGGTACTAACTCACGCAATAGATAGTAGGGGTTATCGCTCTCATAGCTTTCGGTATTACCGTCACGATCAGCGATATACAGCGTTTTACCTTGCGCCCAGAGGGTTTTCTCGGGATCAAAACCAATAATGGAGTGGCGCGATATATAGCTCTCTTCACCTAGGGATTCGAGCATAAAGCAGGTGCTAAAGCGCTTCTCGATCTTTTTAAAAAGAGCAAAAAAGTCACAGTCGGCTGACATTGTGACGTAATGGGGTTTGCGCGCTAAATCAATGCGCTCTGGCTTGGCCTTCATAGTCATCTCTTTCGGTACTCTATTTGCCTTGTAAGGCACGGGAGCCACGCGTCACGGTGGCGATACCAACACCTAAGGTTTCTGCAATTTGCCGCTGCGGCACGCCTTGCTCAAGCATACGGAAGATCTGCAAACGCTTCGTGACCTCCGTAAACTCAGTTGGGGTTAGTAAAGCGCGCAATGCAGACTCCATCGCATCAGGATCTTGCTGCTGCAACAGGTGCGTCACTAAATCTGATATGTATTCTTTTTCCGTACTCATGTACTAGTATACTAGTATGAAAGTACAAAAAGTCAATAGATAATCCTTCTGATCGCCATTTGTGCGGATAACCGGCCACCGCTACTCGATACCAATAACGATCGCGCCCGAGCCAACTCATAGGACGAAAGCCCGATGAATTAAATTTTGCGTAATCAATGAGAGACAGTAAACTTTAGACTCTTGCCTTAGTTGAGGCACAATCTATCGCTAATACTTCAAAGGGAACTGTAGTTGTGACGTTTAAGCCGTTTGTTCTTATCTCTATGATGTTAATTGCACTGCCTGCAACCAATACCTTGGCAGAGCAGGTATACAAGTGGCGCGATGAGAACGGCAAACTACACTTTTCGACAGTGCCGCCCAAAGAGGTCTCCGGCGAGGCAAAAGCGGTGGACCTTCCCAAGCAACATCACGGTATCAACTCCGACCGTGTTAACCGCAAGCTGAAGCATGAATTGAACCGCAAAGAGCGCTTGAAAGAGCGTCAGCAGCGCTCTTCTCATTACCGCACACGCCAACACGATACGTATGATGAAAACGCGTGCCGTGCAGCGCGGGAGCAGTATCGTAATGCGCGCGCCAATGGCGTAAAAGCGTATCAAGCTTCGACAGGAAAAATCATTCGCGTTGACGGCCCTGAGGCACAACCGGCACTGGAGCGGATGCAGCAACGCATCGATCTTTACTGCCAATAGCTCAAATAACGCTGTGCTGCATCTCCTCCATCACCCAGTCTTTAAACGCCTTCATACCGGCTGTTAACGAGCGGCCTTTCTGATAGACGAGGTAAAAGCTCTTATTGGTATCCATCTGGATATCGAAGGGGACAACCAACTTGCCCTCCTCGATCTCACGGGATGTCAGCGTACTATCCGCTAATGCAACGCCAAGCCCCTCTTGTGCTGCGGCAGTTGCCAACTGGCTACTCGAAAGCTGCAAGCCGCGCCCAAGACCCGCGCTATCTACCCCCGCTAGCTGCAACCACTCAGGCCACTCATGCAGGCGCTTCGACACACTGATCAAGGTGTGCTGGCGCAGGTCATCGGGCGTGGCGAGCGGTTTGCGCCCAGTTAAAAGATCCGGGCTACAAACCGGTACCAGCAATACATCGCGCAGGAAGTGGATATCGATATCCGGCCAGTCTCCATGGCCAAAGTAGATCGCCATATCGGTGTTGGATGTGGAGAAGTCGATCAAGCCTGTTGAAGCACTGATCTGTAGCTCTATATCAGGGTTTTGCTCCTGAAAGCGGTTCATACGGGGCATCAGCCAACGCGTCAAAAAGTTGGGCGCAACGCTGATGGTTACCAGCGCGGGATCACTTGTGGTAACAAGCCGCTGCGTCGCCACTTCTATCTCGTTAAGCGCGTGCTTAATGGGAATCAGGTACTGCTCGCCCACGGGTGTCAGCTCAACTTGGCGTTTGTTACGCCGAAACAAAGCGATCCCTAGATAGGTTTCAAGCGCTTTCACTTGGTGGCTAACCGCTGATGCTGTGACGTGTAACTCATCGGCAGCCGCAGCAAACGACTGGTGCCGTGCAGCAGCCTCAAACATACGAATAGCCTTGAGCGGAGGTAAACGACGCATAAAAACACCATTGCTGAATTTTTCTCAGCATTTTGGTGAATTTTGATCGTTTGTGCAAATCGCGATTCGACCTTAGTATAAACCCATCAAAACAACCCATTAACCACCGAGGTTCAAGATGAACGACGAATTTCAGATCAAAACC
This sequence comes from Neptunomonas sp. XY-337, assembly GCF_004959845.1. Taxonomy (NCBI): domain Bacteria; kingdom Pseudomonadati; phylum Pseudomonadota; class Gammaproteobacteria; order Oceanospirillales; family Oceanospirillaceae; genus Neptunomonas; species Neptunomonas sp. XY-337. The sequence continues at coordinate 488,111 of NZ_SPLL01000003.1, forward strand.
GACGCTTCAGGCCAAATCGACACACAATACTACATGGATCAAGCACGTGAACTGCGCGCTGAATACCATGCTGAGCTATTTGCAGCTATCGTGAAAAAAGTTAAGGCGTTACTGCACATCAGCACACCGAGCATCGAGATCCGCCGTCCAGCGCATCACTAAAGCTGAACCGGCAAAGAATTTGGGGCCGAATGGCCCCCAAATTTTTGATACACCAACTTTAGCGCCCTGCTCTCTCATCAAGACCATCATCAGTTATCACCTCCGTAATAACGGGTGCATCGATATACTTCCCGACACACATCTCAAATGATGTCCCATCTGCATACACCACTGTTAAGCTAAACCCCTGACCGGGCTGATGGTTCAGTGCCAACATCCGCGACTGCCCAGATTCGAGTTGCAATAGCGTAATCTGCTCTTGCGTATTCGCATTGCCGTGCTGGATTTCGACACGCGCCAAACGCTGGCTACTTTGATTCGCGATCTGCACCCACAGAGGTTGATAATCGCCTTGCGGCTGGCAGGCGCTCAGCCATACCCCCGCCAATAGAAGCAGCGCTAGCCTGCCCATGTATCTGAGACACGACGAAACAGTGTTCCTCCACATGATGAGCACGGCGTCAGTAAGCTGATATCGAGCAATTGCTCTTGCGCTTTGCATTGCTGACACTCCATGGTGCCCATCGCCGCGATCTCGCCCGCCATGTACTCGTCATTATCATTGGCAAGCTGCTCGCGTAGGCGCTCTTGATCCACCCGCGTCTGATCCGCCAATGCAATTAACCGGTTCACCAGCTCCGACTCAAGGATATTCAGATCAAAGTTCAGCCATGCCGCGATACCTTCACCGGTTTCATGCGCGTAATAACCTAACTGCTTTAAATCCCTTGTGAGGTAAGCTTTTAGGAGATCAACTTCATCACGCGTCATCTCTTGCGCAGTTAACTCGATCTCAACAGCCTCTTCGATCTGCTGCTGAATAAACTCCCACGATCGCTCCTCCGCTTTCTCCAAGCGCTCCGTTAAGCGATCTAAAGCGCGCCGGTATGCTTTGGTTGCCTGCCCCTCAGAAACGGGGGTTTTGTTGTCATCTTTATCCATGATTACCTCCGGAACAGCTCAAAATTGAGCAGCCTGCCGCTGTTTGTGGCGGGCCTTATAATGTATCCTATGCGCCATAACTTTAACTTTCCAGCAGTCCCCTCTGAAGTGAAAAAATCTTTCCACTTAGATGGGCAAGAGATCAATAAAGCGAACATGAACGAACAATATAACCCGCAAGATATTGAGTCCCAGGCACAGCAATTCTGGGAGGAGAACGACAGCTTCAAATGCACCGAAGACACCAGTAAAGAGAAGTTCTACTGCCTGTCTATGTTCCCATACCCAAGCGGCCGACTGCACATGGGACATGTTCGCAACTACACGATTGGTGATGTGATCTCACGCTATCAACGTATGCTGGGTAAAAATGTACTACAGCCAATGGGCTGGGATGCATTCGGCTTACCCGCTGAAAACGCGGCCATGAACAACAATGTCGCTCCTGCCAAGTGGACCTACGAGAACGTTGCGTACATGCGCAACCAGCTCAAACAGATGGGCTTTGGGTACGACTGGAACCGTGAGCTTGCAACCTGCCACCCAGAATACTATCGCTGGGAACAGTGGTTCTTCACGCGTTTGATGGAAAAAGGGCTGGTTTACAAAAAAGAAGCGGAAGTGAACTGGGACCCAGTCGATCAAACCGTACTTGCTAACGAGCAGGTTATTGATGGTCGCGGTTGGCGCTCTGGCGCACTCGTTGAGCGCAAAAAGATCCCACAGTGGTTCCTTAAGATCACAGATTATGCAGACCAACTGTTAGACGACATCGACAAACTCGATGCGTGGCCCGAGCAAGTTCGTACTCAGCAGCGCAACTGGATTGGACGCTCCCAAGGCGTTGAACTGATGTTCCACGTTGAAGACGGCAGCGACCTTGAAGTCTTCACCACGCGCCCAGACACGTTGATGGGCGTCACCTACGTAGCCGTTGCAGCGCAGCATCCGCTGGCGCTGAAAGCTGCGCAGAATAACCCTGAATTAGCGGCCTTCATTGAAGAGTGCAAAAACGTCAAAGTTGCAGAAGCCGATATGGCGACAATGGAGAAGCGCGGTATGGCGCTAGGCTTCACCGCTAAGCACCCGCTAACCGGCGAAGACGTACCGGTATGGACAGCCAACTTTGTCTTGATGGACTACGGCTCAGGTGCCGTGATGGCAGTACCGGGCCATGACCAACGCGACTGGGAGTTTGCGACCAAATACGGCCTACCGATCAAGCAAGTTATCCAGCCAACGGATAAAAACATCGCAGTTGACCTTACCAAAGAGGCTTTCACTGACAAAGGCACCTTGATCAACTCGGGCGATTTCGATGACCTAGAGTTCGATGTAGCCTTTAAAGCGATTGCATCTGAGCTCGAGCGCCAAAAGAAAGGCAAGGTAACGATCAACTACCGCCTACGTGACTGGGGTGTCTCTCGCCAGCGCTACTGGGGTACGCCAATCCCAGTCATTAACTGTGCAAGCTGTGGTTCGGTACCTGTGCCAGAAGATCAGCTGCCAGTCGTGCTACCAGAAGACGTTGAGTTTGATGGCAGCGGTTCGCCTATCAAGAAGATGGCGAGCTTTATCGAAACAACCTGCCCGAAATGCGGCGGCGCTGCTGAACGCGAGACTGACACGTTCGATACTTTCATGGAATCGAGCTGGTATTACGCACGTTACGCCAGCCGCCACACTGAAAATGCGATGCTTGATCCAGAAGCCGCTAATTACTGGCTGCCTGTCGACCAATACATTGGCGGTATCGAGCATGCCATCTTACACCTGCTCTACTCTCGCTTCTTCCACAAACTGATGCGCGATGAAGGCCTCGTAAACTCTGATGAGCCATTCACTCGTCTGCTTTGTCAGGGCATGGTACTGGCCGATACTTACTACCGCGAAGATGATAAGGGCGGCAAAATCTGGATTGCGCCAACCGATGTTATCACTGAAAAAGATGACAAGGGCCGTGTCATCAACGCTCATCACAAAGACGACGGCGAAGCAGTGATGCCAGCTGGCGTGACTAAAATGTCGAAATCCAAAAACAACGGTATCGATCCACAAGTGATGATCGATCGCTATGGTGCGGACACCGTGCGTCTATTTATGATGTTCGCAGCCCCACCAGAGCAATCGCTGGAGTGGTCGGACTCAGGCGTTGAAGGTGCAAACCGTTTCCTACGTCGCTTATGGAAGCAGGTGAACGACCACCTAGCAGGCGGAGCGGACGTAGCCGCGTTGGACACTGCGCAACTCAACAACACCCAGCAAGAGCTACGCCGTAAAGTTCATGAGACGATCAAAAAAGTCTCTGACGATATCGAGCGTCGCCAAACCTTCAATACAGCTATTGCAGCGGTCATGGAGCTGTTAAACGCCGTTACGAAGTTCGTTGATGACAGCGAACAAGGCCGCGCTGTGATGCGTGAAGCACTGGAGGCAACAATCCAACTGCTAGCACCTATTGTGCCGCACATCACCCACCAACTTTGGCACGAGCTTGGTCATCAAGATGACCTGCTTAGCACAGCATGGCCTGCTTTTGACGAAGCAGCGCTCGTTCGTTCTTCGATCGAGATGGTGGTACAGGTAAACGGTAAGGTTCGCGCCAAGATCGAAGTGGCTGCAGACGCTGACCAAGATATCGTGCTACATACTGCGCTGGGTAACGAGAACGTACAGCGCTTTATGGGTGACAAAACGATCCGTAAGAAAATTGTTGTACCAGGTAAGCTGGTCAACATTGTTGTCGGTTAAGTAGGAGAAAAAGCGTGCAAAGGACAGGTGTATGGTTAAAGGCTAGCGCACTGGTGCTGATCACCGCGATCATCGCAGGCTGCGGTTTTAAATTGCGCGGGGCGCTCGATGTGCCTATTGCAGCAACCGAGCTAAGGTTAACGCTACCCAAAAATACACCTGATGCCTTTGAGCACTTTTTAATGCTCACCATTGCTGAGCAAGGTATCCGCATCACAGGCGATGCGGATTACCAGATCAAGATCGACAAAATCTATGAGAATCGCCGCTCCATCACGCTGGATGAAAAAGCGAACGTAGATGAGTACGAGCTATTGAAGCTCGTTAGCTTTGAGATACTGGATCGCGAAGAGAAGGTTATTGCAACGAAGCTGCAAGCACGCACGGAACGTATCTATGACTACGATGCCGATGCTGCAACCGCCAGCCTTGCGCAAGAGCAGCAGATTCAGCAAGAGATGTGGCAAACCCTTTCGACGCGGATCTTGCGTCAATATATCGCCCAAATACGCCAGCTAGAAGCGACGCGTTAATGAAGCTCTCCGCTGAGCAGCTAGGTGCAGAGCTGAAACGCGGCATTGCGCCTATCTACCTAGTCACAGGAGATGAGCCCCTTATCATCGAAGAGTCTTGCGATCTTATCCGCCAAGCGCTGCGCGCAAAAGGATTTGAAGAGCGTGAGGTCCTGCATGTGGACGGGCAGTTTTCATGGGAGTATCTGCTCGAGTGTGCCAATGCGCTCTCTTTATTTGCTAGTCAAAAGCTGATCGAGATCCGCCTGGGCTCTCAAAAGGTGAATAAAAAAGCGAGCGAGATCATTCAGGAGTATGCCGCCCATGCACCTGAAGACAATGTTCTGCTTATTATTGCGGATAAACAAGATGCGAATACCAAAAAGTCGGCTTGGTATAAGCTGATCGAAAAATCTGGGGTACTCCTTGAAGTGTGGCCGGTTGAGATCAACCAACTGCCAGGCTGGATACGCCATCGTGCAGCAAGCCAACAACTCAGCCTTGATGATGGCGCCATTCAACTACTGTGTGACCGCGTTGAGGGCAATCTGCTCGCAGCCAAACAAGAGCTTGAGAAGTTAGCGCTACTGCACCCACAAAGCACGCTAACGGCTGACGATATTATCGCCACCGTGTCAGATAGCTCGCGCTACGATGTGTATGGCCTTATGGACGCTATCGCGCTGGGCCAAAGCGAGCGCTGTATCAAGATCATCAATGTGCTACACCAAGAAGGTACAGAGCCGCCCATTATTCTGTGGGCCTTGAGCAAAGAGATTCGCTCCTTATATGCCATTAAACAGGGGCTCGAGCGCGGCCAAAGCTACGATATGCTGTGCAAGAAAGAGCGTATTTGGGGCAAAAAGAAAGCGGTAATGAAACGCTGCGCTGATCGTTTAAGCACACAAACACTGCACCAGCTTATTACCTCTTGCCACGAGTTGGATCGTATTATTAAAGGCATCAGCCAAGGCTCACCTTGGTTATTGCTTAACGATATTAGCGTGCGCTTATGTGGTGGGCCGATTAAACTCCCTATGCCCCATTAGACAGACTCTCCTATACTTAGATCACCTCCACTGACTACGGGTGATCCTATGTCACGCTTAGCTAAACCCCTCGCCTTCTTGGCCACTGCTATCCTTTTAAGTGGATGCTGGGAACAGGACCCTAACACCTTACGTAAAGGCGATGACCTGTACGCCTACTATTGTGAAGCGTGCCATGTGGAGTCGGGGGTGGGAGCAGAACTTGCCAAACGTAGCAGCAATACCCCGTTAAAGAGTCACGAAGTACTGCTTTTAATGACTTACGGCAACAACAAAATTGCAGCGCATCGAACACCGATGTTTGCACATCTCACTGAACAACAAACGGACGCTATTGCCGAGTACGTGAGCAGGTTTAAATAGCCTACTCAGCGAGCGTATGAACCACTTCACTCGCAAGCTTGATGTTATCATGCAGCGGGCAGCGATCACACACCTCATCTAAGAACGCTTGTTTTTGCGCAGAGCTCAAATCAGCATCGATTTCAGCTGTTACACGCAAGGTTTGAAAGCCTGCACGGCTTTCTGTTTCACGCCCCAATAACGCAGCAGGGTCATAATCACCCTCAACAGAAACCGCAAAGTGGCGCAGCTCAATCTTCTGCTGTTTAGCGGCGATACGGCCAATCGTTGCAATGCAGCCACCTAAAGAGAACAGAAACATCTCTAGCGGCGTTGGGCCAAGGTCAGTACCACCACCGGCAGCAGGCTGATCGATCGTCATCTGATGACCACGAATATCGGCTGCTACTTTAAATGAATCGGTCATTTGCGCTTCAATACGCACTGTTTTTAGTACTGACATAGGAACCTCGTCTCTAGAATAAAGCGCAATATATTAAATTAGTACAATTTAATATAAAAGCTAAAAATAAAGGAGCCGAAGCTCCTCTATTGATGCTAAAACAACCGTTAGCCTACCTTCTCGCCTTTAGCTTGTAGATCGGCATGGTAGGAAGAGCGCACCAATGGGCCACTGGCGACATGGCTAAAACCAAGCTCCTTAGCGATGGCTGCGAACTCATCAAACTCTTGCGGTGTCACGAAACGATCAACCGGCAAGTGGTTACGGCTTGGCTGCAGATACTGACCAATCGTTAGCATATCTACGTTGTGTGCCCGCAGATCGTGGAGCACTTGAATAATCTCTTCGTTGGTTTCACCAACACCCACCATAAGCCCCGACTTGGTGCGAATCTCTGGCTGGCGTTCTTTAAAGCCTTTAAGCAGATCCAGCGACCATTGATAATCAGCTCCCGGGCGCACTTTCTTATAAAGGCGCGGTACTGTTTCAAGGTTATGGTTGAACACATCAGGTGGTGTTGCCGCGAGAATCTCTAGCGCTACATCCATACGGCCACGGAAGTCTGGCACCAGTGTTTCGATTTGAATACTGTCTGAGCGTTTACGCGTTTCGATGATGCAGTTGGCGATATGCTGCGCTCCACCATCGCGTAGATCATCACGATCAACCGAGGTAATGACCACATAACGCAGCCCCATGTCGGTAATCGCTTCTGCCAACTCACGTGGCTCATCTTCAGCCAGAGGGTTAGGACGACCATGGGCCACATCGCAGAACGGACAACGGCGTGTACAGATATCACCCATAATCATGAAAGTCGCTGTACCATGGCTAAAGCATTCGCCAATATTTGGACAGCTAGCTTCTTCACAAACGGAAGATAGTTTATGGTGGCGCAGCTTATCTTTAATACGTTTTACTTCTTGGCTCGAACCCATTCGAACCCGCAGCCATTCAGGCTTGCGCGGCATTTCGTCTTTTTCAGTGGGGATAACTTTTACGGGTATACGCGCTACCTTTTCTGCACCGCGTAACTTAACTCCCTGTTCTGCTGTTCCTTTGGGTGTCGTCTTACCAAGAGAATTCGCCATAAGCTTTACACATCCAAACTATTCTTATTCAATACTAAAGTATAACCAATTCTGCTCACAAAGTAATCGATCATACGGCGGCGCACCTCTTGGGGATCAACGCCAGGCACCAACGCCCCAAGTTGGGCCATCTGCATACCTGCGTATCCACACGGGTTAATACGCAAAAAAGGCTCCATATCCATATCGATGTTCAAAGCCAATCCATGGAAGGTACACCCTTTACGCACCCTTAGCCCAAGCGATGCAATTTTTTGCTCATCTACATAAACACCCGGTGCGTCAGGCTTGGCATAGGATTCAATACCAAAGCTACGCAATGTTTCGACAACGGCCTCTTCCATCATCGTAACCGCATCACGCACGCCAAATTTGTGGCGACGTAGATTCAATAACAGATAAACCACCAGCTGCCCCGGGCCATGGTAAGTCACTTGGCCGCCACGATCGACCTGCACAACGGGTATATCGCCAGGGTTTAACAGGTGCTCCGCTTTACCAGCTTGTCCCTGCGTAAACACAGGCTCATGTTCCAGCAGCCATATCTCATCAGGCGTACTTTCATCGCGTTGATCAGTAAAGTGCTGCATCTTCTGCCAAGTCGGTTCATAAGGTTCAACACCGAGCTGACGAATAATGACTTGGCTATCCATCAGATAACGATCTTGATGCTGTCATGAGCAATCAGCTCTTCATGCATCGCCTTTAACTGCGCTTCGCCGGTAGCGGTGATGGAGAAGCGTACCGACCGAAAGCTGCCCTTACTGCTATCTTGAAAGGTAACGGTGGTTTCATCAAAGTCAGGAGCATGCTTGCGCACGATATCTAAAACGAGAACATGCAACTCATCAGACTTGTTACCCACAACCTTGATTGGGTAGTTTTCACATGGAAATTCAATTTTTGGTGGTTCTTGATTTGTCATAGGGACTCCCCCGTCATCAGGCCTTGTTGATAACGAGTAAATAACTTAAACATTTGTAACCAAAGTGGCCCTTTTTGGCCGCCAGCAATGAGGTGTTCGTCAACTGCGGTCACAGGTAACACGCCACGTGTTGAGCTGGTAATCCATACCTCATCCGCGCCAATCAGCCGCTCATAGCTGATGTTACTCTCTGTAACCTGTACGCCGTGCTGCTGGGCAAGCTCCAATACGAGCGCTCGCGTTGTGCCGCTGAGTATTCCTTTATGCAGAGGCGGCGTAATAACATGCCCTTGCTCCACGATAAATACATTGCTGCTGGAGCCTTCGTTAATCCAGCCCTCTTTCTGCAATAGCGCTTCAGCCGCTCCCGCTTCATGCGCCTGTCGCATTGCCAAAATATTCGCCAACAAGCCATTGGCTTTAATATCGCAACGTTGCCAGCGCAGGTCATCGGTTACGATGACACGAGCGCCTTCAATCACCTCAGGGCCGGTTTCATAAATAGGCGCTATCGGCTGACAGCACGCAAACACCGTAGGCGTGATATCTGCTGTTACCGCGTGGCTACGCTTACCTGCGTTACCGCGCGTAATCTGCACATAGACAGACACGTTTCCACCGCCGTTTTGAGCCACAAGCTTATTGAGCGCTTCATCCAGGTTGTCACTGTGAGGGATTTGCAGTGCATCAAGGCTATGCGCCAGACGCGCTAAATGCTCCTCAAGACGAAAACCAACGCCTTGATAAAAAGGGATAACCTCATACACGCTATCACCAAACAGAAAACCACGATCAAAGACCGATACTTTCGCTTGATCAGCGGGCAGAAATGCACCGTCCAGATAGACGATTTCCATAGTGCAGCCCTCATAAATAAAAACGCCCACATCATACGATGTGGGCATCTAAGAGCAAAATCAATAAGGGATTTAACTTAGCCGATCAGATTTATGAAGAACAGCATGATCGAGTGCCAGATCTTTTTCAGCAGACCGCCTTCAGATACATCTTCCAGTGCAATCAATGGCACCGCAGACACTTCTTCACCATTGAGCATCACGCGCACAACACCATAGTTCTCGCCTGCAACCACCGGCGCTTTGATGACTTTGTCCACATCCAGTGTTGCTTCTAACTGATCAGCCTGACCACGAGGGATAGTGACTGAAAGCTCACTGCCAAGGCCCAAGCGCACGCTATCTTGCAAACCACCCCAAACCTGAGCTGAGTTTAATACCTCATCAGCATTGTAAAGCTTGTGAGTACGGTAGTAACGGAAGGCATACGCCAAGATCTTTTGGCTCTCTTGGGCGCGTGCTTCCTCGCTAGAGGTGCCCATCACAACCGAAATGAGACGCATACCATCACGCTTGGCAGAGGCTACAAGGCAGTAACCCGCCTCTTCAGTATGGCCTGTTTTGATACCATCAACCGTACGGTCACGCCACAGCAACTTGTTGCGGTTTGGCTGACGAATCTTGTTGTACGTGAAGTACTTCTCAGAATAGATACCGTAGTGTTGTGGGAACTGCTGAATAATCGCTTTGGCTAGGATTGCCATATCAGCCGCCGATGAGTAGTGGTCTTCCGCTGGCAAACCCGTTGCGTTAGCAAAGTGAGTGTTTGTCATGCCCAGCAGCTGAGCATGCTGGTTCATGAGGTCTGCGAAAGCTGACTCACTACCCGCAATATGTTCTGCCACAGCAACCGATGCATCGTTACCAGACTGAATGATGATACCTTTCAGAAGATCCCCAAGCTTGACCTGAGTACCCTCTTTAATAAACATGCGCGAGCCCGGTGTGCGCCATGCTTTTTCGCTGACCAGTACCAGATCCTCTTCGCTGACATTGCCTTTCGTTAGCTCATACTCAACGATATAGCTGGTCATCATCTTCGTTAAGCTGGCTGGCGCAAAACGCTCATCCGCTTTTTCATCAAGAATGACTTTGCCAGTATCAGCATCCATTACAAGGTACGAGCGCGCAGCAACAGTAGGCGCAGACGGAATGAGCGCAGTCGCCGCATGCAGATGCCCAGCAAACACGATTAAAAGGAAGAAACTCAACAAGGCAGAAGGCATTCGTTGCACAATAAATTCCTGATTCATTTACCAAAATTAGTTCAGATAGACGGCGAAATACGCGAAAAGTTCTACTCTACCGGCGTCATTGGGGTAAGTCCACCAGACGCGCGCCAGTGACACCCAACGTTGCTAAGCGCTTTAATGTTTGCTCAATAAGCGGGTCAGATTTCAGCGGACCCACATAGACACGATACAACAAACCTTGTGCCGCTTGCGTCGAAACAACTTTGCCAGGCAAGGCCAGTTGCTGCTCAAGCCGCGCAGCTAAAGCCCGTGCATTGACCTCATTGGAAAAAGCGCCCGCTTGAACGAACCGGCCCAACGTGGGCGCTGGTGTAGGATGCTCTGCAGTTAATACTTGCTGGCTCGATTGCCAACGCGCAGGATCGATCGCCTCGACTTCAACCTGTGCGGTTCCCTGAGCAAGCATACCTAGCTTAGAAGCCGCGGCATAAGAGAGATCAATAATACGTCCGGGGTGAAACGGGCCACGATCATTAACACGCACAATCACTTGACGCCCATTGGCAAGGTTAGTCACCTTGACAAACGTGGGTAGCGGCAACGATTTGTGAGCAGCACTCATCGCATACATATCGTAACGCTCGCCGTTTGAAGTGAGGTGCCCATGGAACTTCTTACCGTACCAAGAGGCCCCGCCACGCTCTTTATAACCAAGCGATGACGGCATGATGTGATAGGTTTTTCCAAGCACACGATAAGGGCTTTTGTTACCACCACGGCTCTTCGACTCAACGCGAGGCACCGCGTCCTTTACATGTGACACATCTACAGGACTCTTAGGCCCGTAGTCATGTTCAACGCTATAGCGACTCTTGGGCTTACTCGAACAACCCGCCAGCACAACGGCGATCAGTGTTACCAAAACTCCATAACGAATCATCTCTAACCTCCGCGATAAGCGTGTGCGATTGCTTGGCTAAGCTCATGTACCGCCATCGCGTAAAGTCGGCTGCGGTTATAGCGTGTAATGACGTAATAGTTGTTAAAACCCAGGTAATAGTCGGTTTTTTCGCCGCTGCGCATCGCCAACAAAACCGCCGGATCGTTGGCGATCTCGCTCTGCTCAATGACGACTCCTTCAGCCAACCAATGAGCCAGTGCACGGCTCGGCTTTAAACCCGTATTAATATCAGTGGGCTCGCCACGCGGCACTGTTACCGGTAACACAACTGGCTCACCCGAGACCCAGCCATGCTGTTTGAAATAGTTCGCAACGCTGCCGATAGCATCGGTAGTATTGCGCCACATATCGCGCTTACCATCGCCGTCAAAGTCGATCGCATACGCTAAGAAGCTTGAAGGAATAAACTGGCCATACCCCATGGCACCGGCATAGGAGCTTTTAAAGCTATCAATAGCTTTGCCCTCTTGAGCCGCGACGGTCATCAGGTCTTTCAACTGGCCACGAAAAAATTCACCACGACGCGGATAGTCGAAACCCAACGTGGCCAACGCATCCACTGCGCGGTAGTTGCCCATGATGCGACCATAATGGGTCTCAACGCCGATGATAGAGACGATCACCTCAGCAGGCACACCGTAGGTTGCCTCGGCTTTCTGCAATGCTGCAGCGTTTTGTTGCCAAAAAGTCACACCACGACTGATCCGCTTCTTGGTCATAAAGATCTTACGATAGCCGCCCCAGTCTAGACGCTTCTCAGCAGGTCGGCTCATCGCATCAAGAATCGATTGTTGCTTTTTAGCCACCGATAGTACTTTCTCGACCTCTGTCTTCTCGATACCTTGAGAGACTAACGTATCCATCCAAGCTTTAGCTTCGGGGTGCTGCAGGTAGCTCGCTTGCGCGCCACTTGCAAAGGCCATCAATACACCAATCCACCATCCTGCTCGTTGCAACATCCTATTCATCCTTATTCGCACTAGCGTAATAGCATCTGTTTATGGGTATGCATCGACATCAAAATACCGAAACCCGCCATCAAGGTCACGATGGACGTACCACCGTAGCTCACCATCGGAAGCGGCACCCCAACAACAGGGAGCAGCCCGCTCACCATACCAATGTTGACAAAAACATAGACAAAAAACGTGAGCACGATACTGCCAGCAACTAATCGACCAAAGCAATCCTGAATCTGCGCAGCCATCCACAGCCCACGGCCGATGATCAAGATATACACCGCTAGCAGTAGGATGACACCGATCATGCCAAGCTCTTCGGCAATAACAGCGATAATAAAGTCAGTATGAGACTCGGGCAAAAAGTCGAGTTGCGACTGAGTGCCAGACAGCCAGCCTTTACCCCAAACACCACCCGAACCGATCGCCGTTTTCGATTGGATAATGTTCCAACCTGAGCCCAATGGGTCGCTTTCCGGGTCTAAGAACGTCAGTACACGTTGGCGCTGATAATCTTTCATAACCATCCAAAGGCCTGGCAACGCAGCCCCTGCTGCGCCCAATGCCGCAAAGATATAGCGCCAACGAATACCGGAGAACAACAGCACGAAAATGCCTGATGCGGCAATCAAAAGTGATGTACCAAGATCCGGTTGCTTCATGATCAGCACCGTAGGCAGGCCGATCATCACCAGGCTCCAGAAACAGTGCTTCAAACTCGGTGGTAACGGCCGCTTCGCAAGATAAGCAGCGATCATCAGCGGCAGAATCAGTTTCATAATTTCAGAGGGCTGGAAGCGAAAACCGGGTAAAGCCAACCAGCGCTGTGCTCCTTTTGCGCCAACCCCAAACAGTATTACGCCAACGAGCAGCAGAACGCCGATGCCGTACACCCATGGTGCCCAGCGCGCCATTAGACGAGGGCTAAACTGAGCCAAAACTACTAGCGCAACGAAGCCTGCTCCCATGCGCACCGCCTGACGTGAGACGTAAGCCACATCTTTGCCAGATGCACTGTATAGAATAAACAAACCAAATCCACACAGCAGCGCCAACAGCGCCAACATCCAGCCATCAAGGTGAGTGTAGCTCCACCAACTAGGCTTACGTTGAAGGTGATGCCCAGACTCAGGCATCGAGCGTTCGAAATCGCGGCTACTCACTCGCCACCTCCGGTTTAGGCTCTAGATCATCACCTAACAGGTACGCATCCATCACTTTGCGCGCCAACGGCGCAGCCGTGCTTGAGCCGCCTCCGCCATTCTCGACGATCACCGCTAAGGCAATTTTTGGATCTTCAGCGGGCGCGAAGGCGATAAAGAGCGCGTGGTCATGGAAACGCTTTTCAAGTTTATCTGCATCGTAGCGCTCATCTTGCTTGATACCGACAACCTGCGCAGTTCCCGTCTTACCGGCGATAGTGTATGGCGCGTCAAGGCCGATCTTACGGGCAGTGCCGCGCTCGCCGTGTACCACTTCAACCATATAGTCGACCGTTAAATCCCAAAACTCAGGATGGTTAAGTTCAACATCTTTAGGATGCGATTGGGGGTTATCCAGCACCGGCATATTAAGCCCTACTCCACCGTCATCCAACTGTGTGCGCACGCCCTTCAACATTTTTGGCTGCACCCACTTACCACGGTTAGCCAACACAGCAGACGCTGTGGCTAACTGCAACGGTGTAGCCACCAAGAACCCTTGCCCGATACTTAGGTTCAACGAATCGCCGGGATACCAAGGTAAGCGACGCGTACGTTTTTTCCACTCACGAGACGGCAACACTGCGGGCAGCGCCTCTGGTAGATCTAAACTGGTTACCTGACCAAAGCCAAAGCGGCCAAGGTAGTCAGACATATTATCGATACCCGTTTTGTAGCCAGCATCGTAGAACCAGACATCACACGACTGCGCCATCGCCAGTTTCAGATCAACCTTGTTGCCGTGGCCACCACGCTTCCAGTCGCGATAACGACGCCCGCCCGGGCGTAGGCTATACCAGCCGGGATCACGCACGGTGTGGGTTTCAGGAACAGATTCACTGTCGATCGCCGCCAACGCAGTAATCGGCTTCACAGTCGAACCCGGCGGATATCCGCCGCGCAAAGCTCGGTTGAACAGCGGTAGATCCGGAGAGTCACGTAAGCGGCTGTAGTCTTTTGTAGAGATACCCGTAACAAATAGATTCGGGTCGTAACCGGGGGTCGAAACAAGCGCTAAGATATCACCCGTTTTCGGTTCAATAGCCACAATAGAGGCTTTCTCGCCTTGCAGCAGCTTTTCGGTAATCAGCTGTAAGCGCAGATCAATAGTGAGCTGCAGATCCTCACCCGGCACAGGGTCCGTGCTCTCTAGGACACGCATCACGCGCCCACGGGCGTTTGTCTCTACCTTCTGCCAACCCACTTCACCATGTAGGGTCGGCTCGTAGAACTTTTCGACACCCAGTTTGCCGATGTAGTGGGTAGCGGCGTAGTTATCTGGGTCTACCGTTGCGAGCTCACGCTGGTTAATCCGGCCAACGTAACCGAGCGCATGCACTAAGCTTTCGCCATAGGGGTAGTAGCGAATCAGGTTTGCTTCCACCTGCACACCGGGAAGGCGATGGTAGTTCACAGCGAGGCGTGCTATCTCCTCCTCAGTGAGGCGAAAACGCACCGGCACGCTCTCGTAAGGGCGGCGGCGCTGCTTAAGACGCTTACGAAAGCGCTCAACCTCTTTATCTGTGATAGGGATCAGTTTACGCAGCTCTGCGAGTGTAGGCTCCAGCGCTTTACCCACCTCCTCTTTGAGGATGGTGACACTGTAGCTAGGCCGGTTATCGGCCAACAAAATGCCGTTGCGGTCGTAGATCAGGCCCCGTGTTGGCGCCACGGGCTTTAGTTGCACGCGATTGTTGTCCGACATAGCCGCGTAACGATCATGCTCGACCACCTGCAAATAGTACATCCGCCCCACTAGGACGCCGATCATTAGCAAGACAAACAGGAAAGCAAGCACGGCGCGAAAACGGAATGTGCGCCCCTCTTGATGGTGATCTTTAAAGCGTTCCGGTCGAGACATAGTTATTTATGGTAGGGGTGACCTTGATTGACGGTCCAAGCGCGATAAACCTGCTCAGCCAGCAGCACGCGCACTAAAGGGTGCGGCAAGGTTAATGGTGATAGCGACCACTTCTGGGTAGCGAGTGCGCTGCAACGTGGATCAAGCCCATCAGGCCCACCCACCAACAGCGCCACATTCTGGCCATCCATCTGCCAGCCGCTAAGGTGCTCAGCAAGATCTTCAGTCGACCAAGGTTTACCCAGCACCTCTAACGCCACAACGCGCTCGTTCTTACCGATCGCCGCGAGCATAGCATCGCCCTCTTGGCGAATCGCTTTCGCTTTGTCGCTGCTTTTGCCACGATGCCCCAAAGGTAGCTCCACGAGCTCAAGCGTTAGGTCGCGCGGTAAGCGCTTACTATACTCTTGATACCCCTGTTCAACCCACTTGGGCATTTTACCGCCAACAGCGAGTAAGCGAATTTTCATTAAGCTTGCTCCGCGCTTTGCTCATCATCCATTGGATCAAAGCGCCATAAGCGCTCTAGGTCATAGAAGCTGCGTGCGTCTGGCATCATCACGTGCAAAAGCACATCACCAAGATCAACCAGCACCCAGTCACCTACACCTTGGCCTTCTGTACCGATGGGCTGCAGGCCTTCCTCTTTAACGTTGACCACAACCTCTTCGGCGATCGACATCACGTGGCGCTTGGATGTCCCGCAGGCGATCATCATGTAGTCCGTCACGCTCGATTTACCACGTACATCGATTACATCAATATCACGTGCTTTCATATCATCTAGTGCATTACGCACGATTTCGATCAGTTGCTCAGTTTGCATGTATTTTTTCTTTACTCTTAAGTTGTTCGATAAAGCTGATTGTCATCGATGTAACGACGTACAGATTCTGGCAACAGGTATCTGGCAGACAACCCATCGTCAATCAGGTTCCTTATTTGTGTTGCTGATATCGCCAACGGTGTTAGCTCATGAAAGCACACCACGCCCTGTGGGCGCGCCAGCAAAAGCGCTTTATCAGCCGTAATATGGCCATCCACCAGCGCCTTCAACACCTCACAAAAGCGCGCCTGATATCCGGGCCGAGCGACCACCAAAATATTGGCTAACGTCAGCAGCTCGCTAGCCCGAAACCATGTATGGAGTTTCAGGAACGCGTCCATCCCGACAATCATAATTAAAGGGGTATCTTCGCCATGTTCTTTACGCAGTTTTTCCAGAGTTAAAACTGTGTAGGAGTCATGGCTGGACTCAATTTCGAGCGCGTTGCAGCCTAACGCAGGTTCGTCTGCAACCGCGTGTTGAACCATCGCTAAGCGGTGCTCAGCCGAAGAACCGGGTGATTCTCGATGCACCGGTACTTTGGCAGGCACAAGGTTAACCTTTGGAACATTCAGCCATTGCTGGATCTCTAGCGCCGTGCGCAAGTGGCCATGATGGATAGGATCGAAGGTCCCACCCATCATTACGTAAGGGCTTTTCATCCGTTACTTACGCACGTGCCCATCACCAAGAACGACATACTTTTGCGAGGTCAAACCCTCCAGCCCAACAGGGCCACGAGCATGAATCTTATCAGTAGAGATACCGATTTCAGCACCTAAACCGTACTCAAATCCATCTGCAAAGCGTGTCGATGCGTTAATCATCACCGAGCTGGAATCCACCTCACGCAGGAAGCGACGCGACAGCGTATAGTTTTCTGTCACGATGGCATCCGTATGGTGAGAGCCATAGGCATTGATATGGCTAATCGCCTCATCCATGTCAGCAACGACTTTAATCGACAGGATCGGAGCAAGATATTCTGTGCTCCAGTCCTCTTCAGTCGCGGCATTGATCGTTGGTAAGTGCTCACGTGTCTTCTCACAGCCACGCAACTCCACACCCGCTGTCGCAAAGCCCACCGCTAACTCAGCCAAAGCCTCCGCAGCGGCTGCTTCGTGTACCAATAACGTTTCCATGGTGTTACACGTACCGTAGCGATGAGTTTTTGCGTTGAGGGCGATATTAACCGCCTTCGACATATCAGCCTGCGCATCAATGTAGACGTGGCAGATACCATCCAAATGTTTGATAACTGTCACCTTAGCATCGCGGCTAATACGCTCGATTAAGCCCTTACCGCCGCGCGGCACGATCACGTCAACGTACTCAGGCATCGTAATCAACTGGCCCACCGCTGCACGGTCCGTTGTCTCAACAACTTGTACCGTTTCAGCAGGTAAACCCGCCGCTTCCAAACCTTGCGCGATGCACGCTGCAACCGCTTGGTTAGAGTGGATCGCTTCCGAGCCACCACGCAAGATCGTTGCATTGCCCGACTTCAAACAAAGGCTTGCGGCTTCGACCGTCACATTCGGGCGTGATTCGTAAATGATACCGATGACGCCCAACGGCACGCGCATCTTACCCACTTGAATGCCAGAGGGGAGATAGTTCATGTCGGTAATACCGCCCACCGGGTCAGGCAATGCCGCAACCTGCTTCAACCCTTCGATCATGCCATCGATCGTCGCGGGTTTAAGCTCAAGGCGGTCCAACATTGCTGCGTCCAAACCATTCGCTGCACCCGCAGCTAGATCTTTCGCATTCGCCTCAATCAGTGCGGGGCGGTTAGCATCCAGTGCTGCAGCCATTGCCAGCAGCGCTTGGTTCTTTTGGCCCGAGTCCGCACGAGCGATCAGCCGAGCCGCACGACGTGCCTGCTGACCCAACTTAACCATGTATTCTTCGACGTTCATTTCTCACCCTTCCACATTCAGTGAACCCAGCATTATACAATGCTATTTGTGCGCGGTCATGAATTGCGCACAGAGAGTAACGATCTGTGGCGGTTGCTGGTATGATTCGCGGAATATCTGCCCTGATTCCAACCAAGCGGACCTCTATGCGCGCAAACACCAAACTCAAGACCCTACGCCCGTTACTGGTAACGGCCGCGATCCTTCTCTGTGGCTGGACAGTGGTTAGTGTTTTCCTTAGTTTGATGGCAGATAAAACGATTCAAACCCAAACTCAGCATGCCGGCGAGCATATCGCACGCCAAACTGCGATCTCAATTCAGCCCTACATTATTGCTGAAGATAAAATCAGTCTGAATTTTTATCTCTCCAATCTCCTTGAGATCCCATGGATTAGCGGTGCTGAGGTGATCGATGAGAACAACCAACGCTTGGCTCAAGCGGGTGACACCTCCCCTCAAACAATTGAAGTCACCCTTGGCGGAGCAAGCCTGAGTATTGGCACACTTACCGTCCACCTTGACCCATCGAATGTGCGTGGGCAAACGGAGCGCTTGCTGATGCAAGCTGCGCTGCTATCTTTGGTATCGATTGTCATTGCACTTATCGCACTGTGGTGGCTGCTAAAGCGCCAACCGGAAGCAGCTCTTGAACAGACAGAAACAAGCGCGCCACAACATGCTAAAAAACTGCACGATTTTGAAGAGAGCGCTCTTGATGCCGAAGCCGAAGCCGAAGCCGAAGCCGAAGCCGAAGCCGAAGCCGAAGATCAGCCTGAGCCATCGCCACTTGACGCTCAACCACAGAACACCGCTGTGGATAACCATGACCTGATCGACCTGCTAAAACCTGAGTCCGTGCCAGCAATGCCACAGTTCACGCCCTCGCTTGGCGACCCTGAGCCCAAAGCGGAGCAACCCGAGATCTCGCTGGAACCCGCCCCTCAGCTAGCACCGAAGCAATCAACAGCACCCGCTGACCAGCCCAATCCGCTGCGGGTACATGAAAAAGCTCGCCAAGAGGAGCAACTTGACCTTTACTCACTGGAACATGAACTGGAACTCAGTATCGCGCCAGAGGAGGCTTCCTACCTGTTCTTGGTTGATGCCACAACCGGTCACGCCGACTATGTCGAACCGGAAGAGCACGAATACCTGCTACAAAGCTATGAAGCGCTCATGCGCAAAGTAGCTTCCATCTATGGTGGCCGCTTAGAGGTCACCGCCAGCGGCGACCTACAACTGTTCTTTGATGAACAAAGCGCCGACGACAGCCACGGCATCCACGGCCTGTGCGCAGCCAAGCTATACACACTGCTTTATCGCGCCTTTAATCAGCAGCGCATCCGTGCCTTTAAGCCGGTACTTAATCTGCACATGGCGATCGTGCGCGGCAGCCGCGAAAAGATAAACCGCATCAAAGAGGAAGCGCTCTTCCTAACGCGCACCACACAATCCAACGATCTGATCAGCCACACAGCGTTAACCGAAGCGAAGAAACTGAAATCCACACTCCTATCTGGCGCAGAAGTTCGCCGCGAGGATGAAGATAAAGTCCTGATTATGTCGCTAGGCCAAACTTATCAGGATCTTCTCAAGAAACAGGCGGGCCATATACTCAATCGTAAAGAGAAAGCAGCAACACCCAAAGATTAAGGGATAAAAGCGTCATCTTGCCGTCACAAATTAACGGCAAGATGAGCACTATCGGATGTTGATGCTGCAGGCAGGACGCCAAGTCAGCAAGGACAGCCAAAGGATGGCTGCAAGGAAGCCCGTTTGCACAACCGGCTGATACTAGCTATCAGCCGGTTGCTCCTCACCCATCACTTCCAGACTATCCACACGTTGATAGCCGCGCGGTAGCTTGTTACCCCGGCGGCCACGCTCACCTCGGTAGTGATCAAGATCAGCAGGTTTCAGCTTCAGATGCTGCTTACCAGCATTCACCTGCAAGGTTGCGCTTGGTGACAACAGGGCAAGTTGCGTTACCAACTCCTCACGTGCTGCAGCACGCACGGTAGGAATATTAATGATCTTATTGCCTTTACCCCGCGCAAGCTCCGGCAAATCCGCAACGGGGAACACCAACAAGCGCCCTTCATTCGTGACCGCGGCGAGTAACGCATCCGCATTGGTCACTGGGATAGGCGGCAATACCTGTGCTTTTTTCGGTAACGTCAGTGCCGCTTTACCGTTCTTTGTCTTGCTGGTTAGATCGTTGATCGTGGTGACAAAGCCGTAGCCGGCATCCGATGCGACCAGTACTTTATCCGACAATTTACCCGATACCGCAGCGTCAATCGTCGCACCTTTCGCAAGGGTGATTTTACCGGTTACCGGTTCCCCCTGACCGCGCGCGGAGGGCAGTTGATGGGTTTCCAATGTGAAGCTACGGCCGGTGGAGTCAAGCAGGATCATCGGCTGGTTCATACGCCCTTGGCAGGCCAACTTAAAACCATCTCCTGATTTATAGTTCAACCCAGCGGCATCCACTTCATGGCCTTTAGCAACCCGCACCCAGCCCTGCTTAGAGATCACCATGGTGACCGGGTCGGCCGAGAGCAGATCCTTCTCACTGAAGGCTTGCGCTTCCTGACGCTCAACAATCGGGGAGCGGCGAGCATCGCCATATGTTTCGATGTCTTCGCGAATCTCTTTCTTGATCAAGGTACGCATACGCTGATCAGAACCTAGAATCAGCTCAAGACGCTTACGCTCCTCTTCTAGCTCATCCTGTTCTGATTTGATCTTAAACTCTTCCAGTTTAGCCAAGTGGCGCAGTTTAAGATCTAGAATGGCATCGGCTTGAATGGCGCTTAGCCCAAAGCGGTTCATCAGCTCGGCTTTAGGGTCGTCCTCGTAGCGAATGATCGCGATCACCTCATCGATATTGAGATAAGCCACCATCAAGCCTTCGAGGATATGTAAGCGATCCATCACCTTATCGAGTCGGTGCTGCAGGCGGCGACGCACAACTTGTGTACGCCAACTGAGCCACTCAGTGAGAATCTGGCGCAGGTCCTTCACCTGTGGTCGGCCATCTACACCAATCATGTTCATATTGACACGATAAGTGCGCTCCAAATCGGTGGAGGCAAACAGGTGCGCCATTAACTGCTCAACATCCACACGATTCGAGCGCGGCACAATCACCAAGCGCGTGGGGTTCTCGTGGTCAGATTCATCCCGTAGGTCAGACACCATCGGCAGTTTTTTCTGCTGCATCTGCTGGGCAATCTGCTCCAGCACTTTGGCACCGGAAACTTGATAGGGCAGCGCCGTAATGACGATGTCGCTTTGTTCGCGTTGATAAACCGCGCGCATTCTTACCGAGCCACGCCCCGTCTCATAAAGCTTACGCAGATCGCTGCGTGAGGAGATGATCTCAGCATCGGTAGGCATATCTGGCCCGGGCACAAATTCACATAGCTCAGCTAGGTCAGCACGCGGATTTTCAAGCAAGTGGATACACGCCTGCCCTACTTCGCGCAGGTTGTGCGGCGGGATATCAGTTGCCATGCCAACAGCGATACCGGTACCGCCGTTGAGTAATACGTTGGGCAAGCGCGAGGGTAGCGTTACCGGTTCAGATAGCGTGCCATCAAAGTTTGGCTGCCAATCAACGGTTCCCTGCCCCAACTCTTTCAGTAAAACTTCGGCGTACTTTGCCAACTTCGCTTCGGTGTAACGCATCGCGGCGAAGGATTTAGGATCGTCCTGCGAACCCCAGTTACCTTGCCCATCAATCAATGGGTAACGATAGCTAAACGGCTGCGCCATCAGCACCATCGCCTCATAACAGGCGCTATCGCCATGAGGGTGATATTTACCCAGCACATCGCCCACGGTGCGGGCAGATTTCTTATATTTTGCTGCCGCTTTGAGGCCCAGCTCCGACATAGCGTACACAATGCGGCGCTGCACCGGTTTCATGCCATCACCGATATGCGGTAGTGCGCGATCCAAAATTACGTACATGGAGTAATCCAGATACGCTTTTTCGGTAAAGGCTTTTATCGACAGGCGCTCGATGCTGTCATCTACAATTAGTTCACTCATGTTTCTTTATCCGCCCGCCTATAGCTCCGCCAGATTACCTTTACTTTCTAACCAACTCTTACGATCTGCCGCCCGTTTCTTCGCCAACAGCATATCCAGCATTTCATGCGCATCGTCCTCTGCAGACACGGTAAGCTGCACTAAGCGGCGCGTATCAGGATCCATGGTTGTTTCGCGCAGTTGCATGGGGTTCATCTCGCCCAACCCTTTAAAGCGCTGTACGTTGATCTTCACATTTTTACGCTCGGCACGCAGACGCTCCATTACCCCTTCGCGCTCATCATCATCCAGAGCGTAGTAGACCTCTTTGCCAGCATCGATCCGATACAGCGGCGGCATCGCCACAAAGACGTGACCGGCATCCACCAGCGGTTTAAAGTGGCGCAGGAACAGCGCACAGATCAGCGTAGCGATATGGGCGCCGTCAGAGTCAGCATCGGCAAGAATGCAGATTTTGCCGTAGCGCAGCCCCTCTAGATCGGCGGACCCCGGCTCCACACCCACGGCAACAGAAATATCATGGATCTCTTGGGAAGAGAGAATCTGACCAGAGTCCACCTCCCAAGTGTTCAGAATTTTACCGCGCAAGGGCATGATCGCTTGGAACTGGCGGTCGCGCGCTTGCTTAGCTGAACCGCCAGCAGAGTCACCCTCAACAAGGAATAGTTCAGAGCGCATCGCCTCAGAACCTGCACAATCGGCGAGTTTACCCGGTAGCGCAGGCCCCTGAGTCACCTTCTTACGCACCACTTTTTTACTAGAGCGCAAACGGCGCTGTGCGTTGGCGATCACCGATTCGGCTAGCTTCTCTCCCTCCTCAACATGGCTGTTAAGCCACAACGAGAAAGCATCTTTTGTCACACCAGAGATAAAAGCCGCAATATGACGGGAGGAGAGCCGCTCCTTCGTTTGTCCAGCAAACTGTGGGTCACGCATCTTCGCCGACAAAATATAAGAACAGCGCTCCCAAATATCATCACCCGTCAACTTAACGCCGCGCGGCAATAGATTGCGGAACTCGC
Organism: Neptunomonas sp. XY-337; assembly: GCF_004959845.1. Lineage (NCBI taxonomy): Bacteria > Pseudomonadati > Pseudomonadota > Gammaproteobacteria > Oceanospirillales > Oceanospirillaceae > Neptunomonas > Neptunomonas sp. XY-337. The sequence goes on from NZ_SPLL01000003.1 coordinate 511,212, forward strand.
AAAACTCCCGCATCGCCTCCAATAAGCCGGTACGAAAACCATTAACATGCGTGCCGCCTTGCGCAGTAGGGATCAGGTTAACAAAGCTTTCACACGCTAGCTCTCCGCCCTCTGGCAACCACTGCACTGCCCACTCTACGGCATCTTCATCGCCCGTCAGAGCACCCACAAAAGGCTCAGCAGGTAGTGTTTCATAGACTTGCGTAAGGCCTTTTAAATACGCGCTCAAGCCATCTTCGTAGTACCAAGTTTCTTGCTCTTTCTTACCGCTGCTCAGGTCGGTGAAAGTGACTTTAAGACCGGGGCACAGTACAGCTTTTGCTCTTAAGTTGTGCTTTAAGCGCGAAACACTGTATTTGGGCGAATCAAAATATTGCGGGTCAGGAAGAAAGCGTACGCTCGTGCCGCTGGCCCGCTTTCCGCAGGTATCGACCACTTCCAAGTCGGATACCTTTTCACCATCAGCAAAGGCGATCTGGTAGACCTTTCCTTCGCGCTTGATCTGTACTTCGAGTAACTTCGACAACGCATTAACAACGGACACCCCAACCCCATGCAAACCACCGGAGAAGCTGTAGTTGTCGTTGTTAAATTTACCCCCTGCGTGGAGCCGTGTAAGGATCAGCTCAACACCACTCACCCCCTCTTCTGGGTGGATATCAACAGGCATTCCGCGGCCATCATCAGATACCGTTAGCGCGCCATCTTTATGCAGCGTAACGTCGATCTGCTTGGCGTGGCCCGCCAAAGCTTCATCGACTGAGTTGTCGATCACTTCCTGAGCTAGGTGGTTTGGGCGATCCGTTTCGGTATACATGCCCGGGCGGCGCTTGACGGGATCTAACCCGCTGAGCACCTCAATCGCGTCTGCATTATATTGCGTCGACATGGATGGAAATTTCCTGTAGCTAAAACGTTGTCGATTCTATGATTTACTGACTGGCAGCAAGCTCAGTCGCCGGTGGCAGTGCCACCGTGCCGCGGCCAAAGGCCACAATGGCTGGCATAAGATCCTCAAAGCGATCAAAACCATGGCTGCCTCCACGCTGTACAAACTGCTCTGCACCGTCCAGATACTCCACACCTTCACGATAATCGAGCGTTTCATCTGCCGTTTGGGTCAGCAGCAAAAACCGCTCATGCTGCTTAATGCATGGTAGCGCCAGCGCTTCGAGCTGGTGAAGATGCGCGGGGGTCAATGTGTAACGCTCATGGGTGTAGAGATTTTCATTTTCTCCCAACCAGTCAGCCAGTAAACGATGTGGATAGATCGCTGGATTCACCAGTACCGCACGGCACTGTTTATATCGTTCAGTTAACCAAATACTGTAGAAACCACCTAGTGAGCTACCTACCAGTGTTACTTTCTGGTCGGGCACCTCTTCAATCAGCACCTCAACACTGGCAACCGCCTCACTCGGCCAATGGGATAGCGCAGGCACGCGATAGTCGATATCTGGGTGCTGGGCAGTCAAGTACTGCCCTAACAAGCGTGCTTTGATAGAGTCAGGCGAGCTATTAAAGCCGTGCACGTAGATGATCATGTGGCGTGACATACTGGTTATCCTTACAGCATTTTAACTGAAAACTACCGAAGCTCTTGGCACGATGCAAGCCCAGATAACGCTAGGCGAGTGGGACGCGCTGCACCGCGCTCTTGAAGCAACCGTTTGAGTCTAGTTCAAACCAGCGATAGGCGGGAAGAGATGCATCACCACGAAGCTCAATCTGCGGTGTTGCTTGAAAGCTCACAAATTGTGCGGCAGTGGCTGGCGTAGAGATCAGCTGCGCCTCGGCCAGTGCCAGTTCATGGGCTTGATGTAAGTGCCCACATACAACTAATTTCAGTGCATTGCTGGCGTAACGTTCAACGATGGAGAGAAATTCAGCACTGTTACCCAAGCGAATCTCATCTTGCCAACGGCTACCTACCGGTAGCGGCGGATGGTGCAGCGCCACCATCTGAAAGGGCGCTTTTGGGGCCTGCAAAAAGTTTGCTAGCCGCTCCAATTCGGCGTCTGCAAGTGAGCCGCTACCCACACCATCGGGTTGGCTTGTGGAGTCGAGCAGCAAAATATCCCACGGCGCCATAATAAGCCGCTGCTGAGCAAGCTCAGTAAAGCGCTGCATCTTGCTAGCATCGTCATGATTGCCCGGCAGCCAGCAACGCTGCTTGGCAAGATGGCGGGTTGCCATTTCAATCCGCTGATAGGCACTCTCGTAGCCGTGATGGGCTAAATCCCCTGTCATCAACAACAGATCGCAATCAGCATGTTCCTCTCTAATGGCGGCCAGTACCGCATCAAAGCGCACCTCTGGATCGACGCCATTGTGCAATGTATCAGGCGTTTCTTGGAGGTGAAAATCGGTAATTTGAATGAGTTTCATGACGCAGGATAGGCCAGATAGATAGGCTCGTGATGCTGCCCATAGCGCAGACAGTGGCTAAGCCATTCACCTAAGTAATGGTTCAACTGCGCTTTTTCATCCGGTTGAAACATCTGATGATTCGGATAGCTATACGCACCTGAAAACTGGCGCCGTTCCGTGTGGATAACTTCCGCCATGCCTGCATCGTGGTAAAGACGTACCAACAGTGTTGGTGCATCAAGCCACGGTGTAACTGCGCTGCTTTGTGAGACTCGCAGCGTCGTTGTATAGGTAAAACGCTCCATGACCTCAATGCGTACCGCAGACTGCTGCTCTTGTGAGCTGATCGAGAACTCACGCGCATCCTGATGTTCTAGGTCGGGCATCAGTTTATTCACTCGTGCGTAGTTTGCCTCGCAGATCGACATCTGTCGCGTAAGATCCGGAACGTATTTGCGCCTCATCAAGTTAGCTCCACTCGCGAATCAAGCGCTCGCGGTGCAACTGCAGCCATTGCAGAGCGATAATAGCGGGGGCGTTATCAATAACTCCCTGCGACAACATCGTGAACACTTCTGCCGTCTTAAACTGATGAACCTTGATATCCTCGCCCTCCTCTTCAAGCCCGTGACAGCCACCTAACACAGCCGCATCCACTTGAGCACAGAAGATATCAATATACTCACGCGCACCACCGGGGCTTGGACTAAAGCGATAGAGATGCTCGATTCTCTCAATCTCAGCGCCAGCTTCTTCGATGCTCTCGCGACGGGCCACGCCTTCTAACGTCTCCCCCTCATCCACAACACCTGCAACCAGCTCCAGCAACCAAGGACTATGCGGATGATCAATCGTGCCAATACGAAACTGTTCCACCAGCACCACAACATCCTGTCGCGGATCAAACAGCAACACACACACGGCATCGGGGCGCCAAAACAGATCGCGTTTAATCGTGATCTTGCCGCCCTCAAATTTTGGTAAAGTGATTTCAAGCTCTCGCATCTGATAGAAGCTTTCGCAAATCACCTCGTCACGCTCAATCTGCAGATCGTTATTGCAGAATTGAGGCTGCCAACTCTTTTGCATAGGTCCTCCTTAAGAGTGAGAAAATATACCACGGCACTGGCGAACCCTATGGTATTATTTATAATCTATAAATATATATTTATTCGATAATAGAATATGAAAATAACGCTTCGGCGCCGCAAAATAGACGACATCTTAGCCACGCAACCAATGGTTCGCTGGCTACAGCACTACGATAGCAGCAGCCTCTTCAATGATCTGATGGCTGGCATCGTTGTGGCTATCCTAATCATCCCCCAAGGTATGGCGTATGCGTTGCTGGCAGGTATGCCTCCAGAATATGGGCTTTATGCCAGCATGCTGCCACTGTTCTGTTATGCACTGCTAGGCAGCAGCCGCTCCCTTGCGGTAGGCCCGGTTGCGATCGCATCACTGATGGTGACATCCGCACTCAGCGAGTTCGCTGCACCAGGTTCTGCGGCTTATATCCAAGCGGCTATCAATCTCGCCTTGCTGGTTGGGCTGTTCCTATTACTGATGCACCTGCTAAAGCTCGGCAGTGTCGTGAACTTTATGAGCCACTCCGTCATATCTGGATTTACCAGCGCGGCTGCCGTGATCATTGCACTCAGCCAGCTCAAACATCTACTCGGATTAGAGATTGAACAGGGCGACTTTCTCGCTTCGCTAACCCAAACAGCTAATACACTGCCGAACTTCGATGCTGATACGCTCTTGGTGGGTATCAGCTCGATTATAGTGCTGCTCATCACCAAAAAACCGCTATGCTGTTTGCTCAAGCGCGCAGCAGCGCCAAGCTGGTTAGCCGAAGCCGTTTGCAAGGGCGGGCCGATGTTCGCCATCATTGCAGGTATGGTGCTGGTCACGTGGCTAGATAGCGCGTCAGTGGCGATTGTGGGTGAAATACCGAGTGGCATCCCCGCTCTCAGTTTAAACTTCATCAACCCAACTTTATGGCAAGATCTATGGATGCCCGCGCTGCTTATCGCGCTGATTGGTTACGTGGAGAGCGTATCAGTGGGTACCGCGCTGGCCAGTAAACGCCGCGAGCGCATCGATCCAAACCGAGAACTCCTGGCACTGGGGGCAGCTAATATTGGTGCAGCCGTTAGCGGCACGTTTCCGGTTGCTGGGGGCTTTGGCCGCTCGATGGTTAACTTTACTGCAGGCGCACAAACAACTATCGCTTCGTTGATCACGGCGGTGCTCGTTGCTCTGGTCGTTGCATTTTTTACGCCACTGCTCACCAACCTACCCACCGCAACACTGGCCGCAATTATCTTACTGGCGGTCTTGCCGCTGATCGATATCAGCAGTTTGCGCCAAGCGTGGCGCTATAACAAAGGCGACGCGCTAACGCTGGTCGCCACCTTTATTGCGGTGCTCTTACTGGGCGTAGAGCTGGGCATTGTGTTGGGTATTGCACTCTCGATTGCGATCCTACTTAAACGTACGAGCCAACCACATATCGCGATCATTGGTCGCGTGGGCGCATCGGAGCATTTTCGTAACATTGAACGCCATGATGTTTCCACTCACCCTGATATTCTGATTCTGCGGGTTGATGAGAGCTTATTTTTCGCGAACACACGCTATGTCGAGCAGTTTATTCTGGCGCACATCGCCCAGCACCCGAGCATCAGACACACCCTAATCAACTGTGCGGCTGTGAATGATATCGATGCCAGCGCGCTTGAGACCCTCGAAAACCTTAGCCATCAACTGCACAGCGAAGGGATCTGCCTACATTTCTCAGAGATTAAAGGCCCGGTAATGGACCGTTTGGAGCGGGTAAAATTTGCCGAGCACTTAGCCTATGGCGAGATCTTCTTCACCACAGATGAGGGCGTCAGGCAACTTGAAACGCGGTGTTAACTCTGTAAGCACAGCACCTATTGCCGCGCGCCACTAAGAGAGGCGAACTTTGCGGCGGCGCGAAATAAATAAGGTGTTGCCGCCCTCTTTCTTTGCTTGCTTCTTCGCCTCAGCAGCAAGCTCGGCAACTTCATGGTAGCTTTCACAGGCGTAAGGGTCTGGAAAAACAATACCAATCGCGAGACTCAATATCTGGTGGAAACTGCGCTCTTGGGCACGATTCACTGCCCAAATACCCCCCTCTTGCAACTCTTTTGGCGCATAATACTCCCGCACCTCATCAGCGAACTCATCAAGGATCTGCTGGCAGCGTGCGGCATAATCAAGGCACCCAAAAATCACCACGAAGTCATCCCCACCAATATGCCCTACAAAACAGTCACTCGAGGTAATACAGCGCTTAATGATCCGCCCTAATAGCTGAATAACCTGATCACCCTTGGCGTAACCGTAGTAGTCATTGAAGGGCTTAAAGTCATTGAGATCAAAATAGGCAACCCGAAACTCCAGCGCTTGCTTTAAGCGGCGATCGATCTCTCTATTGATCGGTACATTCCCCGGCAGCAACGTGAGTGGGTTTGAATAGGTGGCGTTTTGAATCTTGAGATCAGTAATACGCTTGAGCAGGTCACGCAAACTACCAACACCAAGGTAGACGCCATCTTGAACAATGATGATTTCGCTAGTCAGCTGCGCGGTATCTTGGTTCGTTAACTGATAGGACACCTTCGATAGCCCGACATAGCTCTCCACCACCAGCATATCTTGTGACATCACACTGGATGCAGGTTTTTTCTCGTAGAGCGCCCGACCATATTGGGCGGAGAACAGCTCTAACAGATCTTGGCGGCGCACAATCCCTACAGGTATCCCGTTGTTCAAAACCGGGACTGCATCGAGCTCGGGCGTCTTTTTAAAGAGCCGATCAACCTCATGCAGCATCTGCGTTTCGTTCACAGCTGGCATGGTGCGACAGAGCGAAAGCACCGTTTCGTCCTCGCTCATGCGTGTCTTCTCCTCCATGCGGCGCGCACGATTGGAGAGAAAATCGCTGTGAAAACGGCTGGGCTCCGGATGCGGCTTACCGAGCAGAAAACCCTGCCCGCGGCTGACTCCCAGCTCAATGAGCGTATCTAGCTCCTCTTTCGTCTCAATCCCCTCAGCGATGAGTTCGCACTGCAACTTCTGCGCAATGGAGACAATCGCCAAGATGAACTCCCGCTTCACCATATCGCGATCAACACCACGCACAAAATGCTGGTCGATCTTGACGCATTCAGGCTGCAACTCCGACCACATACGCAAACCAGAATAGCCAACACCAAGGTCATCTATGGCCACCTGAAAGCCCATTTCACGGTAGTAATCCACCGCTGCTCGGGAGAGGCCAAAATGGTCGTAGGGTTGTTTTTCCGAGAGCTCGATAACAATACGTTCACGCTCGATTTGCATCTTTTTGAGCAGCGCTAACGTCATCCCTTTTTGATGATCGGGTGAAGCCAACAGCGAAGCGCTAATATTTAGGTACAGCTTGCCAGGCAGTTTGAGCGCGGCGAACCGACTCAATGCTTGGCTGCGGCATACCAGCTCAAGCTCATGTAGTCGCCCCATGGCGATGGCGGTCTGAAAGAGCGCATCTGGGGTGAATAACAGGCTATTTTCTGGGCCTCGGGACAGCGCTTCATACCCCACTACATCGCCTGTTAAAAGGTCAAAGATCGGCTGAAAGTAGGGCGTTATCGCTTCACTATCGATAATCTGCGACAACACCTGTTCTGCTTCGGACAACGAGCGAGCTTCTTGAAGTAACGGCATTTTACTGAGCGATAAACAAGCTTAGGATTGGTTAGATTATGTTCAAATAATGACAAAAAAATGACAGCAGGTAGCCTACTGTCGTTTACCTTTAACCAATGTCCGAATCAAACTCAACATCTAGTAATGACAGTACCTCGTCAAACGGAGCTGGGCGGGCAAGCAGGTAGCCCTGCCCCATTTCACAGCGGTTTTCACGCAAAAACGCCAACTGTTCTTGTGTTTCAATCCCCTCAGCCACCACCTTAAGGCCAAGTTTATGCGCCATAGCGACAACCGCAGCGGTGATCTCCATATCGTTTTTGTCATGGGGAATATCACGCACAAAAGATGCATCGATCTTCAGCTGATCAAACGGCAGTGCTTTAAGATAACCTAGCGACGAGTAGCCGGTACCAAAGTCATCAATCGCCAGTGAAACGCCTAGCTCTTTCAAACGCTCCAACGTGGAGCGCACTAAATCAACATCATCCATTAACATCGACTCGGTGATCTCAAGCTCCAGGTGCTCAGCTGGGAAACCGCTCTGCGCTAGCGCATCACTCACTTTAACAAGTAACTGTGGGTCGAAGAATTGCCGCATAGAGAGGTTTACCGCCACACTGATATTATGGCCACCCTGCAATAGCTGCTGACCGTCTGCACATGCTTGCTGCAAGATCCAGTCGCCTAATTCAACGATCAGACCTAGCTCTTCAGCTATGGGAATAAACTCAGAGGGAGGGATGCGGCCGCGCTTCGGATGCTCCCAACGTACTAGGGCCTCAAGACACACCGGCCGCAACTCACTAAGAATATTCCACTGGGGCTGGTAATAGAGACGGAACTCATTGTTCTCTATGGCTCGGCGCAACTGCTGCTCCATCTCAACGCGGCGCAGCACCTCCTCGTTCATTTCCGGTGTGAAGAATTTATAGTTATTGCGCCCCTCATGCTTAGCACGGTACATAGCGAGATCAGCATTTTTCATCAGAACCGACCAATCATCGCCATCCAATGGCGCTAGCGTGATACCCAATGAAACCGTCACATCTACCTCAGTGTTGCCCAGATAGATCGGCTGACACAAAGCTTTCAGCAACTTATCTGCAACGACCTGAGCCTCTATCGGGCCACTCACATCCGGCAGCAACGCAATAAACTCATCACCGCCAAGGCGTGCAATGAAGTCGGAGTTACGCAGCACGTAGCGTAAACGGTCCGCTACGGTTTGTAGTAGCCTATCCCCAACATCATGCCCTAATGTGTCGTTAACCTGCTTAAAGTTGTCTAGATCTAGGTAGAAAAGCGCAAACAGGGTATCGCTACGAACGGCCTTTCTGATTTCGCCTTCGAGCTGCTCACGGAACAGCCGACGGTTCCCTAAGCGCGTTAACGGGTCGTAGAACGCAAGTTGTTCGATCTGCTCCTGCGTTTTTTTCTGGGCCGAAATATCTTCGCTAACACCGATATAGTGCGTAATATCGCCCGACTCATCCAAGATTGGCGAGATCGAGAGCATCGACCAATAAGGCTGTCCCGATTTCGTTTTGTTGCGTATTTCACCGTGCCAATCGTGGCCCGCTTTGATGGTTTTCCACATGTCCTTGTAGAAGTCGCCTTCCATCTCACCGGCATTTAACACGGCAGGAGTTAACCCTCGGACTTCATCAAGGCTGTATCCTGTCACCTCGGTGAACTCTTCGTTCACATACTCGATGGTGCCGTGCGCATCGGTAATCAGCACCATAGTCGGACTTTGCTCAACGGCGCGTGAAAGCTTCTGCAGGTCACCCTCAACTTGCTTACGCTCAAGCGCCAAGCTCACCAAACGCCCGGCCTGCTCCATGCGCGAAAGATCATCGCTGTTTGGTGAGCGCGGTGTCTCGTGGTAGATGGTAAAGATCGCCATGACCGCACCACTAGAACCAATAACCGGATGCGACCACACCGCTCCAATGTTCGCTTTGTGAGCGAGCTCAACATAGGGCGCCCAGTATGGATGGCTGTTTACATCATCCACAATGACCTGCTTACCGGTAGCCGCCGCGGTACCGCACGACCCAACGCCCACGCCAAACTCAAGGCCATTGATCGCTTCATTGTAAAAGTCCGGCATGCTCGGAGCCGCCCCATGCAAAAAACGGCGTTGTTCACGATCAATCAATAAGATAGAGCAACGGCTATCAGGACACACCTTCTCAAAGCTGCGGGTCACCTCGAGGAGAATAGCAGGCAGTGCAACACCACGAATAATCATATCGAGGATACGATTACTCTGCTTCAGCAGCGCATTTTCATAGTATCGGCCGGTAATATCACGATCGATGCCCAACAATCCGACAATCTCACCGCGATGATTACGCAGTGGTGTTTTCACACTTTCAAAGAGGAAGGGCTCACCATCATCGTTCTGGAGCCAAGTTTCACGACAGATCGTTTTCTCTTTTTTGTAAACCTCTTGATCTTGTTCGACGATCATATCGATATGGGCATCACCAAACACCCGCCCGACCATCTCGCCAATAGCAGAGCCATAGGTACGCCCTGTAAAGCTAACAAATGCTTGGTTACACTCGATGTACTGCCCACGCCGGTTCTTGGCATAAATCAGATCGGGGTTACTATTGAGTAGCATCCGTAGCAACGTAGCTTCGTCCATACCCGATAATGGGCCACGGCGGAAAATAGAGGAGCCTGGACGGATTAGGAAGAAGTAGCCCAACCAGATGAGGACAGCGAGTGCAGGTAGCAAGGATAAATAGAAAAATGCAGAGACCGGCGCACCAGCTTGCTTAATTTCTGCGCTTCGCGGAACATGGTGGAGCTCAATGTTAAAAGTATCCATCGCTATTTTATTAAAAACAGCATGGCTTGCCTGATCGCTTAAGTAAGGCAGTTCACTTGGCGAGTCTCCCCGCATAATACGCTTGATATAACCTGCCACCAGCTTACCGCGCTGTTCTGCGTTTTCAGTGTAGCCACCCACAGCTCCGAGCTCAACGAGCCGCATATCTGTTGTGTATACTGGGCGGCCGCCCATGCTGAGCAGACTTAGCATCACGGTAGGTGATAGACGCGATGTTTGATTTCGCCCACCGGCCGATGTTGAAACAATCACGCCAGACTCTCCCAACTCGGCGATGCGTCTAGGTAAGCGTTGTACATCCCAATGGGAAAGGAACTCAACATGCAGTGGCCGGGCTAGCAGAGCTTCTGCCGACGCGGTACGCTGTTGCTCTAGAGCGACCTGCGCGCTGCTATCACCCACCACCAGCATATGGGTGCTCTCTGGATGCAGTTTTGCAGCCAGCTCAATGGTGCGAGCAAGAGGGTCCAAAGAGATAACGCCAGTCAATAATGCGTCTTCACGCACCGACTTCTCATCTAACTGGCCCGCAAAGACCCCAGCCAGTATCGCTGGCGTGTTAGCAAACAGGCTGTCACGGTGTTGTTCGAAGAACGTCAATGCGGGCATGCCATTCAGAACGACAACGGCAGGGTCTGTGAGAGATTTTTGATGTATCTCTTGCAACAACAAAGGTGCTGTCACATCACTGTTATAGTGGTTACTGTCAAGACTGATGATTTTCAGTTCTGGAAAGAGGTCACTGACCGTACTCAACCCAGCATTTAATCCTGTGAGGAATTGCTCAGACTGAGCAAAGCCAGTTTGATAGGAGTCGATAACGAGAACAAGACTATCATTGTTAGAAACGGGTTGAGCCGCTGCTGGAAAAGCGAAAAGTGCGCTACAGCAGACAATGAGTTGGACAAACTTCCCGAACACTAAACGCATACACTCTCATCGCTAAAAAAACAGATAGACCTTAAAACACTTTAGTTGCTAATTAACGACGATACCAAGCAAGCTAGTGAGCAAAGCTGCGCAGCGCTTGAATCTCTTCCTTCCATAAAGTCTCGTCAATCGTTTCTAAAACTAAAGGAATGCCACGGAAGCGATCATCTTGCATGATGTACTGGAAGACGGGCCAGCCGATCTCACCTTGGCCAAGACTTTGGTGACGATCCGCACGGCTTCCCTGCTCTACTTTGGCATCGTTCAAGTGCATCGCGTACAAATAATCAAACCCGATAATCTTCGCGAAGGAGTTAAACGTCGCTTCACAATCAGCCTCCGTTCTCAAAGCGTAGCCTGCCGCGTGAATATGGCAAGTATCGATACACACCCCCACCCGACTTTGGTCATCAACTTGAGCAATAATGTGTGCTATTTGCTCAAAGCGATGGCCTAAATTGCTCCCCTGTCCAGCCGTTGTTTCGATCAGCGCTTTAACTCCTGCTGTTGCCTCAAGCGCGAGGTTAATCGACTCCGCAATACGCGCCACACACTCACTCTCTGGTATTTTTCGCAGGTGACTCCCCGGGTGGAAGTTCAAGTAGCAAAGACCCAGCTGCTCGCAGCGCTGCATCTCATCAATAAAAGCGCGGCGGGATTTCTCTAACGCTTCGGCATCGGGGTGGCCTAGATTGATCAGGTAACTATCGTGAGGGAGTACCTGCTCAGGCATAAAGCCAAGCTTCTCACAGCGCTCCTTGAAAAGCTTGATACTGCGGCTGGTTAAGGGCTTAGCCTCCCAGCGGCGCTGATTTTTGGTAAATAGCGCAAAGGCGTTCGCCCCAAGCTCATGCGCATTGAGCGGAGCGTTTTCGACTCCGCCCGCGGCGCTGACATGCGCACCAATAAAATAGGGTTTCAATGCCATTAGAGCTTACACGCACCGCCTAAGCAGTCATCAAAATCCATACTCTCTAACTCTTGGCGTTCAGCTTGAGCCGCTTGAATACGTGTAAACAGCTCCTGCTCCATGGCACTGCCTTGCTCTGCATCTGCGCGCTGACAGATAGCAACCAAAGCGTTTAGCTCATCTAATGTAAAATCGTTCATAACTTTCCCCTACTTTCTATTGTATTAATTTTCGACCACTTCGAGGTGATCGATTAACAGCTGCACGGTGCGCTGCCCCCGAAACTCGTTTACATCTAGCTTGTAGACGGCACGCACGCTCTGCACACTTTCATTGGGCCAAAGCATCATATCGGCGTTGAAGTGAATCGCATCAACGGTATAACCGGTGTCACGCTCCATCAGCACCATTTTTAGATGCTTTTGCCCCACGACTCGTTGCTGCACTAGCCGAAACTCACCGTCAAAGAGCGGCTCGGGAAACTGGTGCCCCCAAGGGCCTGCGTCGCGCAACTGTTCAGCAAAAGCGAGTGTCATCTCATCGCCACGCAACACACCATCAGTCTCGATGCGCTGCTCTAAGTCCTCATCCGATAGCGTTTGCCGCACGACACGGTCAAACGCTTGGCGAAACGCCTCGAGCTTATCTGCCTGCAGCGATAAGCCTGCGGCCATTGCATGGCCACCGAATTTGCTGATCAGGCCCGGATTGGATGCCGCAATTTGATCTAAAGCATCACGAATATGGAGCCCTGGAATCGAGCGAGCGGACCCTTTAATCTCTCCGTTGTCACCGGGCGCAAAGGCGATCACAGGGCGATGAGTACGCTCCTTAATACGGGACGCCAAAATACCCACGACACCCTGGTGCCAGCTTTCATCGAAGAGGCAAAGCCCAACCGGCAGGTTTTCGGTTTCAAGGCTCAGTTGGCCTAGCCACTGTAGCGCTTGCTGCTGCATATCTTGCTCAATGCCACGTCGCTCAAGATTGAGCGCATCGAGCGTTTGTGCAAGCTCGCGGGCATACTCTTCATCTTCCGCTAGTAAGCACTCAATGCCGATCGACATATCCTCTAGTCGGCCCGCCGCATTAAGCCGCGGCGCCAAAGCAAAACCCAGATCACTTGCCGTTAAGCGCTCACGGCGGCGCCCCGAAATCTCGATCAGCGCCAGAATTCCCGGCCGCGCCTGACCCGCCTTGATACGCTGCAAACCTTGATACACCAGCGTGCGATTGTTGTGCTCTAAGGCCACCACATCCGCGACGGTACCCAGTGCCACTAAGTCCAGCAGATTGGCCAGATTGGGAACAGCTATTCCCTGCTGTTCAAACCATTGCTGCGCCATGAGTTCACGGCGCAGGGCGATCAGAATATAGAAGATGACGCCCACACCACAGGTCGATTTAGCTGGAAAACTGCAACCTGGCTGATTAGGGTTCACGATAGCAGCAGCATTTGGTAGCTCACGCCCCGCCAAGTGGTGGTCAGTAACGATCACATCGATACCATGCTGCTTAGCATGAGCCACACCTTCGCAGCTGGATATACCATTATCAACCGTCACGATGAGATGAGGACTTTGCGTGGCAGCAACATCGACGATTTCCGGGCTCAACCCATAACCAAACTCAAAGCGGTTGGGCACTAGATACTCGACATCACGGCAGCCCATCATACGCAGTCCTGTTATCGCAACAGCAGTACTTGTTGCGCCATCACAGTCAAAGTCACCTACTATCATGATGCGTTCACGCGCTTTGAGAGCACTCACCAAACGGGCAACAGCAGCATCAACCCCTTTCATCTGAGAATCGGGAAGCAACTCCTTGAGATTGCGGCCCAACTGGTCAGTTGCGGTAATACCGCGCGCTGCATAGATACGTGCTAATGCAGAGGGCACTTCAGAAAAGATCGGCAGTTGAGTATCACTCACTTGCCGCCGTGTTATCGTCACCTGTTTCACGTATTGTCCTTGAAAACTCTGATCAGACAAAAAAGCCCGATAAGAATCGGGCTTTTTCACAGCTAAGCAACCATCGCTTAATCGTGCATATGGCCAGCCATAAAGGCTTGTACTTGCGCGATATCGTTATCGATCACCGATACACGCTCCTCACGCTCGAAGAGGTCTGCCATATGTGATGGTAATTGCGGTGCATCTAAGCCCGCCTTTAGCACCGCATCTGGGAATTTAACCGGATGAGCGGTTGCCAATGTAATCATAGGTACAGACGCATCACGGTTACATTCACGGCCCGCTTTCACACCAATCGCTGTGTGCGGATCTAGCAGGTAGCCGGTCTCTTCATAAACAGAGGCAATCGTTGCGCAGGTGTCTTCATCGTTAACCGCGGCACTATCGAACAGCTCACGTACGCTATCCCAACGCGCACCATCGAGTTTGACAGGACCCGACTTAAAGCGATCCATCAGATCAGCAATCGCTGCACCATCACGGCCATACACATCAAACAGCAGACGTTCGAAGTTAGAAGAGACCATAATATCCATCGACGGCGATAGGGTATGCTCCAGCGTACCTTTAGACATATCGTTACCGCTGATCACACGGTGCAGAATATCGTTACGGTTCGTTGCAACCACCAACTGCTTAATAGGTAAGCCCATCTGCTTCGCCAAATAACCGGCAAAGATATCGCCAAAGTTACCTGTTGGTACAGAGAAGCTCACTTCACGATGTGGACCGCCCAGTGCTAGCGCTGCAGAGAAGTAGTAAACGATCTGGGACATAATGCGCGCCCAGTTGATACTGTTAACTGCGCCCAACTTACGGCCATTCAAGAAGCTTTGATCGGCAAAACTGTCTTTGACCATCTGCTGGCAATCGTCAAAGTTACCTTCCAGCGCGATATTGAAGACATTGTCTTCCAAAATCGTCGTCATCTGGCGGCGCTGCACCTCTGATACACGGTTGTGAGGGTGCAGAATAAAGATATCCAGGTGGTCACTATGGCGGCAGCCCTCAATCGCAGCCGAGCCTGTATCGCCCGATGTAGCCCCCATGATAACCAAACGCTCACCACGTTTCGCTAGGGCATAGTCCATCAAACGGCCTAGTAACTGCAACGCGAAGTCTTTGAACGCCAAGGTTGGGCCATGGAATAACTCCTGAACCCACTCATTGGTGCCTAGCTCTTTCAGCGGCGCAACAGCAGAATGATTGAAACCTGCATAGGTCTCGTCGATCATTTTCTTCAGGTCAGAAGCTGCAACGCTATCACTAACAAACGGCGAGATCACTTTAAACGCTAGCTCGGCGTAGCTTAGGCTAGCCCAGTTTGCTATCTCTTCCTTGCTAAAAGATGGCAGCGTTTCTGGAACATACAGGCCACCATCACTCGCCAAGCCCGCTAGCAAGACCTCTTCAAAGTTCAAAACTGGCGCTGTGCCGCGCGTCGAAATATATTTCATGACGTTTATCTCTTAAAGCTGCTCTACTCGAATACGTGTCACTTGACCGTGGACCGCGTCCAACGCTTCGATAGCTGCGATCGCTGCGTTCATCTTTCCTTCTTGAACACGCTGCGTCAGGATAATAACTGGTACCTGCTCTTCGCTTGTCTCTTTCTGGATGATCGCCTCGATATTGATACCTTGATCACCTAACTGCTGCGCGATCGTTGCGAGCACGCCAGGCTGTTCTTGCGCCTGCATACGTAGGTAGTAAGCGGTTTCAGTCTGTTCGATAGGTAGAACAGGAGCATCAGAAAGCGACGACGGCTGGAACGCCAAGTGCGGCACACGGTTATCGCGATCAGCTGTGAGTGTACGAACCACATCGACTACATCAGCAACCACAGCAGAAGCGGTCGGTTCAGCACCTGCACCCGCACCGTAATACATCGTTTGGCCAACAGCATCGCCATCAACCAGCACAGCATTCATCACACCGTTCACATTAGCCAGCAGAGCCGCTTCCGGAATCAAGGTTGGGTGAACACGCAGTTCGACACCTTCTTCTGTACGACGGCTAACGCCTAGATGCTTGATGCGATAGCCGAGCTCTTCAGCGTATGTCACATCTTCCGGTGTCACTTTGCTGATACCTTCTGTGAACGCTTTATCAAACTGCAGCGGAATACCAAAGGCGATCGATGACAGGATCGTTAGCTTATGCGCTGCGTCAATACCTTCCACATCGAAGGTCGGATCCGCTTCGGCATAACCAAGCGCCTGTGCTTCTGCCAATACATCAGCAAAGTCACGGCCCTTTTCGCGCATTTCTGTCAGGATAAAGTTACCCGTACCATTGATGATGCCTGCAAGCCAGTTGATGCGGTTTGCCGATAGCCCCTCACGGATCGCTTTAATAACCGGGATACCACCAGCAACTGCTGCTTCAAACGCCACCATGACATTGTGCTTTTGAGCCGCTTCAAAGATCTCGTTACCATGAACAGCAATCAGTGCTTTGTTTGCCGTTACGACATGCTTGCCGTTTTCGATTGCTGTCATCACGAGTTCACGTGCTACGTCATAGCCACCGATTAGCTCAACAACGATGTCGATTTCCGGATTTTTCGCAACATCAAAAATGTCACGTGTCACCTGTGTACCTTTCGTATTGCAGTTCGGATTATCGCGACGAGCACCAATCTGCTCCACAATAATTCGACGCCCAGCTCTACGAGAAATCTCTTCTGCATTGCGGTGCAGAACATTAAAGGTACCGCTGCCTACGGTCCCTAGGCCACAAATTCCAACTTTTACCGGTTTCAAACCAATACCTCGCGTTTTACAAGCCAATCCGCCGCCATAAGAGGTTGCGAACAAAAAATGGGCAAACAGTATATCCGATAAGCTGAGTATTCTCTATTGAACGAGAGGGGATAAGTAAGAAAAACTAGGCGAGGAAAAAAGGTTTAAAAGGCCGTTTTTTGCAGGAAAAAGCAGACGAAAAACACTGCTATGTAATGAGCAGCATGCAAAACGGTGGCAGCCGCAATGCTCGCGGCTGCCTTAGCGAGTATATTACTCCGCAGTGATACCCAACATTGCAGCGAGACGCTCTGCTGGCACATAACCCGGGATCAACTGACCCTCTTGCGTGACGATTGCAGGCGTACCTGTAACACCTACCTCTTGGCCAAGTGCATATTGCTCAAGAACTGGGTTTTCGCATGTTTTATTCTCTAGTGTTTGACGCGCTTTAGACGCTGTCATCGCAGCTTGCTTATCATCCGCGCACCAGATGCTTACCATCTTCTGATGTGCAGGCGAGCCGGCGCCTTGGCGAGGGAACGCTAGATACTCCACAGCGATACCCATCTCTTGAAGCTTCGGCACCTCTTGGTGCAGCTTCTGACAGTATGGGCAGTCAACATCTGTGAACACGTAAACTGATGCTTTCACTGGCCCCTGAGCTGGGAACGTCACTTTATCGTCCGCGGCAACCGCTTCAAGCAATTCTTTACGCTGGCCATTTGCGCGCTGCTCTGTCAGGTTGACGAAGCCCTTGTCATCGCTCAGCTGGTAAAGTTGCCCCAATACAAAGTATTCACCTTTGGCATCAGAGTAGAGAACTTCACCAGAGCCCAGCTCTACTTCATACAAGTTTCCGATAGATGCAGGCTTGATCGAGTTGATCGGGATGCGCGCATCGATTTTACGGATCTGTGACTCGATAAGGTCTGTCGTCGCATCCGCGCTCACATTAACAGCCATCAGCGCCAAAGCACCTGCTGCGATTAAACTTCTAGACATGTATCCCTCAACTCTCTTGAATTTAGATAGTCAGACGAACCTGACCCATTTAAGTTCCCAATTTAGCCACGCGGATGATGTGCTTGGTGCAGCTGCTGCAACCGCTCCTGCGCGACATGCGTATATATCTGCGTAGTAGATAGATCACTGTGGCCCAACAACATCTGAACAACGCGAAGATCTGCACCGTGATTTATCAAATGCGTGGCAAAGGCATGACGCAAAACGTGTGGCGACAACGTCTTATCGATACCAATCTCGCCCGCATAGCGCTTCACCCTATGCCAAAATGTTTGCCGAGTCATCACGCGCCCTTGCTGACTTGGAAATAATACCTCTAGGCTATGCCCCTTCACCAAGTCAGGCCTCGCTTGATCCATATATCGCTGAATCCATTCGATCGCTTCAGCGCCCAGCGGGACAAGGCGCTCCTTGTCACCTTTACCCACGACCCGAATAGCACCTAGTGTCAGGTTAATCTGACTAAGCTCTAAACTAACCAGCTCGGTCACACGCAAACCGGTGGCGTATAACACCTCCAACATAGCGCGATCCCGCACCCCCAACGCCGTAGAGGTATCCGGGGCATTTAAGAGCGCTTCCACATCATCTTCGGTCAGCGTTTTGGGTAAACGCCGCCCTTTTTTGGGCAGCTTAATATCTATAAGAGGATCACTAACGATATGATGCTCACGCACCAAAAAGCGATAAAAGCGGCGCGCTGCGGAGAGAAACCGGGACGTTGACGTTGCGCTAAACTGCTCGCTCACGCGCCAAACAAGATAGCGCTGCACGTCGGGTTTAGCGGCGTCAGACAAGGATAGGACACCATGATCCTGCAGCCAGTTGGCGAAAAGCGAGAGATCACGCCGATAAGCGAGCTGAGTGTTTCGGCTCAACCCATCTTCTAACCATAAAGCATCAACAAAGTTGTTGATAAGTACAAGATTAGTCGCCGTGGGTGCTCTTTGCGTAAACCGCTGATCCAAGGCAACCTCTTAACGCAGCACTTTGACGTTAGCGATATTTTCGCGATAGATCGGAAAGGTGATATTACCCTGCTCTAGATGATGTTGCACGCTCACACGCTCTTTGTTCACTGCCACTAAGCGCCCCATCACCTCTTTGCCAAAGCGTGTTTTTATCTTCACCTCACGCCCGATATAAGCAGGCAGCTCACTTACAGCTGTATTCATATAAGCGACTGATACATCGCTGTGCTCCAGCGCCACAACACCGGGGATAATTTCTCTCAAGCGCTTAGCGGGCTTCTCCTCAACCACCTCTTCCTCAATAACCTCAACCGCCTCTACAATCGGCAATACTGGCGGTACATCCTCTTCTGAGTCACTCGCAAGCTCTGAGGTTGGCGCCTTCTCTGCAACACTATTGATCACCACCCAATCACCCTCACTGAGCTTTACCTGTTCCGCATTGATGGTCAATGCGACCTCCGATGGCGTAATAAGGGAGTCTTTGGCAACCTTAGTCCGTAGCAGTGCCTCAAGCGATACCGGCACGGCAGGTTCAAGTAATAGTTCGGCTTTTGAGCCTGACATTTCAATCGCGACTAGCGCCTGCTTTAGCAACCTAGAGGGCTGTATATCATGCTCTAAAGCCCATTGATCAACACGCTCCGCCAAATAGCGTTGCTGCCCCTCACGTGATGCAGACTCAGGCAAGCAATAGTTTAAGCGGCGAATATTCATTCCTTTGTCGCGCACCCGTAAACGACTGTATGCCACGCGGCTGAGAGCCAGATCTTTACGCAACAAAGAGACGCCGTTGACGTTGCCTAGCCATAACTGAAGCTCTACTGTCGCTATACCAGTCATATCACCATCTAAACTGATTTTTAACTGCTGACGGTTTGCAGAAGGCTCAAATGCAATTTTAACCTCTCCAGGTTGCGCACCGTAACCGTACGCAAGCAGTGCTGCTGGCAGCAGGTCGTCTTGTAGTGAACAGAGCTGATCAGGCAATGTATCTGTTTTAGAGTAAGCCTTGGAGATACTCGGTAAGTTTATCGAGAGTCCAGACGCTTGCAGAGAGAAAGGTTCGGTGAGACGACCGCTATACATCTGATCATGCGCGGTAAGAAAAAAGTGCCAGCTATTTCCCGCTATATTTAGCTTATCAATTGAGAGTAGCGGATTGTTCTGCTGATCTCTAACCGTGATATCAGACACCACCACCGGAGAGAATAGGAACGCTGAAACCTCTTGATAATCGACCTTAGCGACACCTTTAAACGGGCGAATCAGCGCATTGACGGCATCGGTAGCTTTTACCCAATAGTAACCCTGTATCGCTGCTACGATCGAAATTAAGACTAACGGGTAAACAGCCCACTTAAGCCAACGCTTCATGCTTTCCCTCTTTTGAAGTGACCACTCAGGCAGTAGTTATACAGATACCGTAAGAAAATATACTAGTCTATAACGCAAAAAAGGTGACCATAGTCACCTTTTTCTTTACTGCCGCTTAAAGAGAGCTTAGCTCAACTTCTCTTTAATACGAGCAGACTTACCACTACGCTCACGTAGGTAGTATAGTTTAGCCTGACGAACGTCACCACGACGCTTCAGGTGAATCTCTTCAACTGTTTGGCTGTACGTTTGGAAAGTACGCTCAACACCAACACCGTGAGAAATTTTACGCACAGTGAAAGCTGAGTTCAGACCACGGTTACGCTTACCGATAACAACGCCTTCAAACGCCTGCAGACGGCTACGGTTACCTTCAACTACACGTACCTGCACAACAACTGTGTCACCAGGACCAAATGCAGGGACTTCTTTAGTCATCTGTTCAGCTTCAAGCTGCTGAATGATTGGTTTTTTGCTGCTCATCGCTCGCTCCTAATTTCCACCATCAGGCGTCTTAGCCTCATGGATATAATCTGTTAACAACTTTTGCTGCTCTGCGGACAACTCGATCTGATCCAGCAATTCAGGCCGCCTTTCGTATGTTCGGCCTAGCTGCTGTTTTAGACGCCAGCGTCTAATCTCTTCGTGGTTACCACTTAACAGCACATCAGGTACGCGCAGTTCATCGATTGCTTCTGGACGAGTGTAATGAGGGCAGTCCAGCAAACCATCTGCAAATGAATCTTCGACTGCAGACGCTTGATGGCCCAAAACACCCGGCACTAACCTTGATACGGCATCGATAATCGCCATGGCGGGTAACTCACCACCACTGAGAACAAAATCCCCTAAAGAGATTTCGGCATCGATCTCCGTTTCAATTAAGCGCTCGTCTATTCCCTCGTAACGGCCCGCTACTAAGATCATTTTATCCCAGGCAACAAACTCCTGAGCAATAGAGTGATCAAAGCGACGTCCCTGCGGCGAAAGATAAACAACCTGGGTGTCATCACCCAGTGCTGCCTTCGCTGCATGGATTGCATCTTTGAGAGGCTGAACCTTCATCAACATACCAGGACCACCACCATAAGGGCGATCATCCACTGTGCGATGTTTATCGTATGCAAAGTCTCGTGGAGACCAGCATGCAACAGAGATTAAGCCTTCTTTTACTCCACGCCCTGAAACACCATGCTTAGTAATCGCATCAAACATTTCAGGGAAGAGCGATACAACGCCAAATTGCACGCGTTAAAACTCTGGGTCCCAATCGACCCGCATCGTACCTGCTTCCAGGTTAATTTCTTTAATCACTTGATCAGGCAAATAAGGAATCATACGTTCCTTACGATCAATACTCTCGGCATTCCCACGAACAACTAACACATCGTTGGAACCCGTCTCAATCAAGTGACTTACACGTCCTAGCAATTCGCCATTCAGTGTATAAACTGACAGTTTTTCCAGCTGGCTCCAGTAGTACTCGCCTGCCTCCAATTGAGGTAACAACGAGCGATCAACAGCGATCTCAGCACCACAAAATTGTCGTGCCACATCGCGATCACTTACACCAGCCAGTTTCGCTATTAAGCCCTTGCCGTGCTTCTTAGAAGCCTCGACCTCTACCGGTTTCCACTGACCTTCGATTTTTAACAACCAAGGCGAGTACGAGAGGATATTTTCCATCGGATCGGTATGTGAGTAGACCTTAAGCCACCCTTTCACACCATAGACCGACGTCAGTTGGCCGAGTACAGCAATATTATTAGTTGTATTACGGCTCATAACCTATCCCGGTAAGCTTAGTCGCGATTACTGTGCAGCTTTAGCTTCTTTCACTAGCTGAGCGACACGCTCAGATAGTTGCGCGCCTTTACCAGTCCAGTATTCAACGCGCTCTAAATCAATGCGTAGCTTCTCTTCCTGACCGCGAGCAACTGGGTTGAAGAAACCGATGCGTTCGATAAAACGACCATCGCGCGCATTGCGAGAATCAGCAACAGTGATTTGGTAAAAAGGACGCTTTTTTGCGCCGCCACGAGACAAACGAATTGTGACCATACGATGATCCCTTTATTGTGCTAGGTTTTGGTATCGCCTAGCGTTAGCTTGCCGCCTTCAGTCCGTATTTGTTATTCAAAATAACTAAAACACGCTTCAATTGCGGTACTGATAAAACAATAGGGGGCGGATTCTACTAGAACCGCCCCCTATTTGAAAGCATATATGCTACTTTGTGGTCAAAAAACCATCACAGTTTTGGGAAGCCACCAGGGCCGCCACCCATGCCCGGCGGCATCATACCCTTCATACCGCGCATCAGCTTCGACATCCCCCCTTTACCCGAGAACTTCTTCATCATCTTAGACATCTGTTTATGCTGTTTTAGCAGACGATTGATATCTTGAATTTGAGTTCCTGAACCCGCTGCAATACGCTTTTTGCGTGAGCCGGAAATGATATCCGGGTTGCGGCGTTCCGCAGGTGTCATAGAGTTGATAATCGACTCCATCTGCACAATGCCCTTCTCTGCTTTCGCAGCGTCTGCAGCTTGCGCAAGCTGACCCATACCGGGCATCTTATCCAGCATTCCCATCATGCCACCCATATTCTTCATCTGCTGGATCTGCTCACGGAAGTCTTCAAGATCAAACCCTTTCCCTTTCTTGATCTTCTTGGCGAACTTCTCCGCTTTAGTCTTATCGATCTTGCGCTCAGCTTCTTCAATAAGCGAAAGAACATCACCCATACCCAGAATGCGTGATGCAAGACGATCCGGGTGGAATGGCTCGAGTGCGTCAACCTTCTCACCCATACCGATGAACTTAATCGGCTTACCTGTGATGTGTCTCACAGATAACGCAGCACCACCGCGCGCATCACCATCTGCTTTCGTCAGCACGACACCGGTGAGCGGCAGAACATCATTAAACGCTCGAGCCGTGTTAGCCGCATCTTGACCCGTCATTGCATCAACGACAAATAGTGTTTCGACAGGGTTGATGGCAGCATGCAGTGCTTTGATCTCGTCCATCATGTCGCTATCAACATGCAAACGGCCTGCCGTATCCACTAGCAGCACATCGTAGTGCTGAATACGTGCATGGTTGATCGCTGCACTCGCAATATCGATCGGCTTTTGCTCAGTGGTTGAAGGGAAAAAGTCGACACCCACTTCACTCGCTAATGTTTCTAGCTGCTTGATCGCTGCAGGACGATATACGTCAGCAGAAACAACCAAAACTTTTTTCTTCTCGCGCTCACGCAAAAAGCGCGACAGCTTCGCAACAGACGTGGTCTTACCCGCACCTTGCAAACCCGCCATAAGAACAACGGCAGGCGGTTGAGCAGAGAGGTTTAGCTCTTCATTGGCTTCACCCATTACGCGCACAAGCTCTTCGTTGACAATTTTAACGAAGACTTGGCCCGGCTTTAGGCTAGAACTCACCTCTTGGCCAATCGCGCGCTCTTTAACGCCATTTACAAACTCTTTAACGACGGGTAACGCAACATCCGCTTCCAAAAGCGCCATACGGACTTCACGCAGTGTGCCTTTGATGTTGTCTTCTGTGAGTTTTGCCTGTCCGGTAACAGAGCGTAGCGTTTTCGTTAAGCGATCTGACAGATTCTCAAACATAGTTACCTCTAATGCGCTTCTTTGCTGTGTTGAAATCCGCTTTACCGGTTATCCAACATTATCTAAGAAGCGTCTTGAAATCATAAATTTGCAGCATTATAACTCAGCGATCTTTATCCCCCCACCCATATTTTCAGCGTGCAGCATTTGTGACACACTTAGACTCTTATCAGGAGGGCATGATGCTAACCATCTCGACACTGCTGGCCGTTGTTTTCTACTTTGCCGCAGCATCTATACAGTTTCTAAAACTTAAACGTCGTATCACGTTAAATGGCAGCATTATCAAAGGGTGCGCCATTGCAGGGATGCTGATGCACACTTTTGCGCTATATTTGGTGCTGCATCGCCCCGATGGCATCAACCTTGGCACCTTTATCGCAGGTTCTTTAGTTGGGTGGTTAGTTGCCGGCGTTGTGGTTATCAGCAGCCTGCGCCAGCAAATCGATAACCTCTATATCGGTGTACTACCGATGGCTGCCCTCGCCGCACTCACCGCGATTTGGCTGCCTAATTTGGGGACAACCAAACTCTACAGTGGCGGTCTGTTGTTACATATATTGCTGTCTATCTTGGCGTATAGCATCTTTACGGTCGCAACATTTCAAGCATTCTTGCTATCGATGCAGGACCAAGCGCTAAAACAGCACCACACACGTGGTCTTGTATCCTCCCTGCCGCCGCTCCAGACCATGGAGCGCCTGCTGTTTGAGATGCTATGGATTGGCATCAGCTTGCTGACCGCGTCGCTAATTACCGGCTTCATCTACGTTGATGATTTCTTTGCCCAACATCTCGTGCATAAAACCGTATTCACTATGCTCGCTTGGCTACTCTACGCAGTGCTGCTGTGGGGGCACAAAGTACAGGGTTGGCGAGCCCAAAAAGCCGTGCGTTGGACGATCAGTGGTTTCTTCTTGCTGATGATCGGCTTCTTCGGCTCAAAGATGGTGATTGAGGTATTAAACCTTTAGATGGTGAGTACCTCTTGACACCTCGTGGCCCGCTCTTGAAAATGGAGCTCCACTAAGTAATCTAAGGCCTCCCACATTGGAAGAAGCATCGATAAGTTTTCTTCTCGGAATTCTCGTTTTTCTGATCTGTTGTTCTGCTTTTTTCTCGAGTTCTGAAACCGGCATGATGTCGCTCAACCGGTATCGACTAAAGCATTTAGTAAAACAGAAACATGCGGGGGCCCGCAGAGCGAGCAACCTCTTAGACCGTCCAGATCGCCTCATCGGCGTTATTTTGATCGGCAACAACTTCGTTAACATCTTAGCCACCTCAATTGCTACCGTGCTAGCTGTGCGCATTTGGGGAGACGCCGGTATTGCCATCGCTACAGCTGCGCTGACACTGGTGATCCTAATTTTCGCTGAAGTCACGCCAAAGACAATGGCTGCGCTATTTCCAGAACGCATCGCATTTCCAGCTTCATTTGTTTTAACGCCTCTGCTCAAGCTACTTTATCCACTCGTTTGGATCGTTAACGGAATCACAAATAGCATCTTGAAGGTGTTTGGCGTTAACGTTGATAGCCAGAACGAGGACCATCTCAGCACCGAAGAGCTGCGCACACTGGTCAATGAAGCAGGCGCCCTGCTGCCAAAGCGCAAGCAGTCGATGCTGTTGGGCGTTTTAGAGCTCAATGATGTGACCGTTGACGACATCATGATCCCGAAAAATGAGATTCAAGGCATCGACCTTGATCTTGAACTGGATGATATCCTCGATAAGCTATCCAAAACCGCCCACACTCGTCTGCCGGTTTACAATGGTGATGTGAACAAAGTGGTTGGCATTTTGCACATGCGCAACCTAGCACAACTGATCCAGCAGGGCATGGTGACAAAAGCCGCTATCTTGCAGGTGATCGCAGAGCCGTATTTCATTCCAGAAAGCACACCGCTGCAAACTCAACTTCTGAACTTTCAAAAGGAGAGCCGCCGCATTGGGTTAGTGGTGGATGAGTACGGTGATGTACAGGGTATTGCAACGCTTGAGGATATCCTCGAAGAGATCGTTGGAGAACTCTCTGCAGATCACAAGGAGGAGAACTCTGATATTCACCTGCAGGAAGATGGCAGCTACTTCATCGAAGCCTCTGCTTATATTCGCGAGATCAATAAGACGCTCAATTGGGAGCTCCCTACTGATGGGCCGAAAACACTCAACGGCCTTATTATTGAGACGCTTGAATCGATCCCCGATGCAAACGTTTGCCTGACCATCGGCCAGTATCGTATTGAGACGCTACAAATCACTGACAACTTGATTAAGTCCGCACGCCTAGTAGCGATTCCTCAACGCTCATAGCACTTACCGAGCTAGCCTGTAACGGGCTAGCTCGTCGTCAACTTCTCAGTTACGCTTTGTACTTTATCAGCCATGGTTTGGTCGCGATCAGTGCGTGTTCCGATACGCATACTGGTTGTGACTCGCGGAGCACCTAATTCATGCACCACCTCGTGGCAACGCTTCACCACGGCAAATACTTCATCCCACTCACCTTCAATATTAGTTCCGTAGGCATGCATCTGGTGGGACAAACCGGCCGCTTCGATCTCCTGCTGGCAGGCGGCCACATAGGACGATACCGATACACCAACACCCATCGGCACCACACATAAGTCGATCATCACCTTCATCACATGCTCCTCAACAAATCTCGCCTTGATGGCGGCGCGCGACTTTTTCGAGCACCTCACGCTTTTGCGCATTGGTTAGCACACCCCACTCGCCAATCTCGATCCCGTGACGGCGGCAAGCAATACACAGATCGTGCTCATCCAGTGCACAAACACCGACACACGGACTCCTCACAGGCTTATCTTCGTTAGTCTCAACACTCACTATCGTGCTCCGGTCGTGGTTTCATTGGGATGTTAGCGTCAAATCCAACGTTCAGCAGTTCTACAAGCATATAAGCGGTTAACCCCCATATGATATGCCCTTCATATTCGTATGCGGGAACGTAATGCGTTAAACCTTTAAAGCGAATACTATCCGTACGCGCGCGATGATCCTGTAAAAAGAAGGATAGCGGTGCGGTAAAAATACTTTCCAGCTCATCCGGGTTAGCCTCAAGCCTCAGCCCTGTGGGCACAATACCAACCCACGGTGTCACCTGTAACTGGTGCTTGGACATTACCTGACCAAGATTGCCTAGCACATCAACCGCATTCGGTGATAAGCCGATCTCCTCCTCAGCCTCGCGCAGCGCCGTAAACAAAAGATCAGGATCTGTTGGATCTTGCTTACCGCCCGGAAACGCCACCTCCCCCCGGTGCGTAGACAAGCGCGAGGAGCGCTTGGTTAAAATCACCTCGGGATCGGCTGCGTCCGTCAGCGCAATGAGCACACTTGCTTGGGGCTGTGCGCTTCTGAACTGGTATGGGGAGTACTGCTGTAAACGCTCTCGTAGTTGTTCGAGCATAAATCCTCGTATCGATTAAACTTGCTGGATATGAGCGCGAAAACCGCTTGTCGTCTATCGCCTCTTATCTCAAAATAGCTCTCAAAAAGGGAGAGTGAGATAGATGAAGTTCTGTAGCGTATGCGGCCACACCGTCACCCTAAAAGTACCCGAGAACGATAACCTACCGCGCTTCGTCTGCGAGCACTGCGCTACGATTCATTATAGCAACCCTAAGATTGTTGCCGGTTGCCTTCCCGTATACCAAGATACATACGTTTTACTGTGCAAACGTGCGATTGAGCCGCGCCTCGGCTACTGGACACTTCCCGCAGGTTTCATGGAAAACAACGAGTCCACCGAGCAAGCTGCCCTACGCGAAACCGCAGAAGAGGCAAACGCACAGGTTGATATACGTAAGCTCTACACGCTCACATCCATCGTACATGTCAGCCAAGTGCAGTTGATCTACCTTGCTGACCTGCCAAAACCTGAGTTTGATATCAGCTCAGAATCGTCTGAAGTACGCCTATTCCACCTCGATGAGATCCCGTGGGATCAGTTGGCTTTTCAGACGATACGAAACGCACTGCGCTTTTATATAGAGGATTTAGCCCGTGGGGAGTTCCCTCTGCACTGCGTCGATATTAACACACCACCGGGCGTCTACACTGACCCTAAAAACTAAGCGCTAGCGGTTTCTGGCGCAGACTCTGAGCTGCGCTGCTGGCTCAGAATAACCCCGGCCAGCACCACGCCAGAGGCAAGCAACTGTTCGAAGGTCATACGTTCATCCAAGATGATAAACGCAAGTAAGAGCGTAATGACCGGAATCAAGTTAATAAATGCTGATGCCTGAGAAACTTTAACTTTAGAAACGGCAAAGTTATACAGCCCATACGCGCCGATATTGATGAATACACCGAGGTAGAGAATAGCCATTACGCCAGAGCCTGCCCACTCAGTTGGGAGTGTCGTTTGCGGTAAAAACAGCAGCGGGAAAAAGAACACCGAACCACAAAAGGCTTGCAGGGCTGTCAAAAACCACGGCGAATAACGCTCACTCAGATGCTTAAGAGCCAACGAATAAACCGCTGCACAGACCATGGCACAAAACTCTAAAAAGTTACCCAGTAGCGGGTTAGGAGCATGTGCCGAATCCTCAGCAGTGAGGCTAAGCCATAGCGCACCGGCCACCGCCACTAAAAACCCAAACAGCGCCGAGCGGCTCATCCGCTCTTTCAATACAAAGAACGCACCAATACCCACAAGCAGCGGGGCCATTGCGGTAATCATCCCAGCTTGTGCGGCCGAGGTATAAGTCAGTGCATTTGCTTCAAATACGAAGTACAAGCAAGGCTCAGCAATAGCCATCACGGCAAGCCAAAGCAAGTCGCCACGGCGATACTCAAAGCGGCACCAAAGTTTATAAAACGGAATAAAACACAAGGCCCCAATTACCATGCGCCCGAAGATCACCACCATCGGATCGTAATGCATAAAAGCCAGTTTGAGCGCAATAAATGAACTTGCCCACAACGCCATCGCGAAAAACAAGCTCAGCGTTGGCAACCAACGAAGCAACATAGCGTTATTCCTTTTGCTGTTAGTGCTTTAGTGGACCTTATGCAATAGACGCACGAAGTCTTGAGAAGTCAGCGGTTTAGAGAAGTAGAAGCCCTGCACTTGATCACACCCGTAAGCACCCAAGAAGTTGAGCTGTGCTTCGGTTTCAACGCCTTCCGCGATGGTTTCCAAGCTTAAGTGGCGGGCCACATCCAAGATTGAGGCAGTAATCGCGTTATCATCGCTATCATCAGGCAAGCCGTCGATAAAGGCACGATCGATTTTGAGCTTATCAAGAGAGAACTTTTTAAGATAGGCCAGACTAGAATATCCGGTGCCAAAGTCATCGAGAGCCGTCCGTACACCGATCGCGCGAAAGCTACTGAGTAGCTGCTGAGCGCGATTCACATCGTTCATTAGCGTGCTCTCCGTAAGCTCCAACTCTAGATGGGATGCAGGGAAACCGGTGCGCTCCAGAATATCCATTACGGTTTCGAAGAAGCCTTCGCGGAATTGCACCGGTGAGACATTAATCGCCACACAGGGCAGATCAAACCCTTGCTTTAACCACTCAGCGCCTTGGCGACAGCCCTCTTCCAGCACCCAATCACCGATTGAGAGGATGAGTCCAGAGTCCTCTGCCAGCGGGATAAACTCCGCAGGCGAGATAAACTGACCATCATGTTTCCAGCGAAGCAAGGCTTCGCAGCCAACGATGCTGCGATCTAGTAAGTTGTACTGCGGCTGATAATAGAGCTCTAACTCGTCGCGTTCTAATGCCATACGCAACGCGCTTTCCATCAATAAACGACGAGACGCTTTCGCATTAAGGTCACGGCGATAAAACTGATAGTTGTTGCGCCCCTGAGATTTAGCGTGATAAAGCGCTGCATCAGCACTGCTAACCAACTCGCCGAAGTCAGCCCCATCATCGGGGTAAGATGAGATACCGATGCTTGGCGTGATAACGAGGTCAAAGTCTTTATCTTTGATCGCTTCGGCAACGATGTGTATCAAGCGCTGGGCATAAGTACCGGCACTCTCTGTTATTTCAGGCCGTTCTCTCAACAAGATAACAAACTCATCACCGCCCAAGCGCCCGATCATATCGATATCAGTCACATCTTGACGTAAGCGCTGCGCGATCTCCTGCAAAACCTTATCACCAACCCAGTGGCCCAAGGAGTCATTGATCACTTTAAAACGGTCAAGATCCATAAATAGCAGGTGGAACTGGTGCAACTCACTCTGATCCACTTCATTGATAAGACGCGCAACCTGCGCCATCAGGTGGCGTCGATTAGGTAACCCCGTCAGCTCGTCATAATCAGCCATATAACGTAGCTGCTCTTCCGCTTTCTTTTGATCCGACACATCGCTGAAAGTCGCAATATAGTTCACGACGTTGCCATCTTCATCGCGCGAAACTGCGATAGATAGCTGCTCGGGGTAAACCGCTCCTGACTTGGTCCGGTTCCAGATTTCACCCGCCCATCGTCCTTCATCTTGCAGCACACGCCACATGCTGTCGTAGAACTCGCGTGTGTGCTTTCCAGAGGAGAGAATGGATGGCGAGCGCCCTACCACTTCCTCCTCTTGGTAGCCAGTAATGGCAGTAAAGGATCGGTTAACCGCTACAATCTGGTTATCGGGGTTCGTGACGATGATACCCTCGCTCGCAGTGTCAAAAACACGCGATGCAATCCGTAACGCCTTGGCATCACCTTCAATTTTGGACTGCTGCGTTTCGATACTCTTCTGATAGGCATAGAACAAACGTTTCAGCCAACTGCCATATAACCAAGCACAGACCAGCACACCCGCCCCGATCACAGACAGTGCGATCACCAGCTTGATAAAGTCACTTCGGTCATTCTCTTTCTGGCGTAACACCAGATCACGATATACGGCTTCAATCTCTTCGGGATACACCCCAGCGACCAGCACCCAACCCCACTCATCAACGTTCTGCACCAGCGAGAGCTTGCGTGCTATCCGCGGCTCATCAGTATTGGGCGTGAACCAATCGTATTGCACAAAGCCGCCGCCTTGTTCAGCCACCGCCAACACTTTATGCACAACATCACGCTCCATTTTGGATGGGATGTTGTCCACATGAACGGGGAACTGCGCACTCGATTTAGGTGCATAGAGAACATTTCCCTCTCGGTCGAGTACCGAAAAATATCCATTATCGCCGAATCTCAGAGAACGTATCCGTGTGAGAGCAACCTCTTTGAGATCATTCTCGAATTGATATAGGTAGTCTCCAGCGCCAATAATCCAGCCATACGGCTCAAATAAGCGCACGTAAGCAATTTTATTACGCATCTGATCGGGATAGTCCGGCGCATACCAACGATAGCGGCTATACCCCGAGTGGGTTTCACTTTGCTCTACTACGTCAATCAGACCACGCATGATGTAATGCCCAGTATCGTCACGATTATCGAGTAGCGACGACCCCTCTAAGTCGGGTGCAGTCGGCAACAATATGCACTGCCCGGCCATATCATCAATAAAATAGTAACCGCGCCCACTAAAAAAACGCGGCCCACGCAACGCTTCAATTATCTGAGTTTTGAGCTGCGCCTCCGTTAGACGCTGCTGATTTTGTTGGTATAAGGAATGGGCAAGGTGGTAGGCAAGATCAACAACCTCTTTCGATTGTTGCTCCAACTCCATCTCCGCTTGTGTTGACGTAAAGCGGATATAATCATGCAAGGAGTTTAACTCGTGTGTTAGACGCTTCTTCTGTGCTTCCACCACATCGACATGCAACTCTTCCAAACGTGATGTGTCATCATAGAGTCGAGAGAAAAAGAAAACGATTGTTGTCGCGAGCAGTAATAATACTGCACCTAGCATACCTGCTGTTAGGTAACGCGGGATAGATTGCGTATCAATGTTGAGTGACATAACGGGTTACAAACGACTCCCACCAACAAAGCCCTCTGCAATCAGGGCCAAATCTGCCTTTACAAACCAAAACCTGTTTGCATAAAGCGACAACACTTTTGAAGGCGCCTACTATATCAGTTCTTTAGTAAGACCAATAGAAAAACAATATTCTATATACTGATTTAGAAGTCAGAAAGTCTCCATACGTCAAAGGCGGGTTCTTCATAGGGGTGAGTATGACGTAGCTCAGCGATGACAGATTTGATGAGCTCATCGCTGCAAACCATTTCGACCTTCCACTCAGGTAAGGTCTCGAGCTGACCATGCTGGCCTATAAACGGTTGACTCTGTTCATTAGGACGGAATTGACCCTCGCCTAAGGTTTGCCAGCAACACGCCTCATAGTCACCTATTCGACCAGCGCCGGCAGCAAAAAGGGCCTCTTTGACAAGCTCACGATGAGATTCAGGGACAAAAAACGCTAATTTATACACTTAGCTCTCCTTATGAAAGGCGGCAAAACATCGTGAGCCGATCAAAAATATCACTAAATAGAGCGTTACATCTCTTCGATCTGGCGACGCATATCCTCAATCTTACGTGAAACAACCTTCTCGAGATGCTCAATGTCATCAAGCAGCCGCTGCTTATGATCTTGGCTCGTACGCTCAGCGGCAACCAAGCTATCCAGCTCTGCAACTGCACGCAAGAAATAAGGCGATGACTCTGTAGTCGCGATGTACGGCACACGCCCTTCGTTCACACGCATATTCTTGTGCATGCGCTTGAACTTGAACTTTTTGCTCTTCGCCATCCACTCACCTTGGTGGCGATGGAAGTAGATTTTTAGGACATCAACATCGCCTTCAATGCGCGAAGTGTAACGTTCGATATCGCTAGGTTCTTCAATACCCATTTCAGTTAATGTGGGGAATTTTTCCTCTGACATAGCCCTACTGCTCCTGAATAGCGTTTCGTTATATACAAAAGTATAACGCAGACTAGCTGAAATACTCGGCAAAGCAAATAGAAAAGTCAGCCTCACCTGACTCATGTCGCGAAAACAAAAAAGCCGCTTCAAAGCGGCTTTTTATCAAGCGTTCGGCACAAGTACCAATTAACGCAGGCCCAACACATCCTGCATATCGAACAAGCCTTTATCGTGGCTTTCGAGCCACTTGGATGCGCGCACTGCACCTTTAGCAAACGTCATTCGGCTGCTCGCTTTGTGGGTAATTTCAATCCGCTCACCCTCATTGGCGAACAGCACCGTATGATCACCAACCACATCACCGGCACGAATCGTCTCAAAACCGATCTCTTCACGCGTCCGTGCACCCACTTGGCCTTCACGCCCGTAGACGGCACACTTCTTAAGATCGCGACCTAAGGCACCCGCTACCGCCTCACCCATACTAAGCGCTGTGCCTGATGGTGAGTCAACTTTGTGGCGGTGGTGTGTCTCAATGATCTCAACGTCATAGTCATCACCAAGTGTGCGAGCCACCATATCGAGCACCTTGAAACATAAGTTCACACCCACACTCATATTGGACGCAAACATCACCGCTGTTTTTTCAGCACACGCAGCTAGGTGCGCTTTCTGATCATCAGTTAGACCTGTTGTGCCGATCACCATTTTTTTACCATGCTCAGCACAGAACGTCAGGTTTTCCATCGTTGTCTCTGGCTGCGTAAAATCAATCAGCACGTCAAAATCGTCAACGATATCTTGCAAAGAGCCAGCCAACGCGACATTCAACTTGCCTACGCCGGCAAGCTCGCCCACATCAGCACCAATCAAGCTAGAATCAGGCAAGACCGTCGCTGCTGTTAGCTCGACACCATCCGCTTGGGTTACCGCTTCAACTAGTGTTTTACCCATGCGCCCAGCAGCGCCCATTACCGCAACTCTCATTATTTGTCTCTCCTGCAAAATCATTTAGCCCAGCTTGTGATCCATATCGAACGCGGGGGTTTCGCAACCCGCAGCACCGACCAC
This sequence comes from Neptunomonas sp. XY-337, assembly GCF_004959845.1. Classification (NCBI taxonomy): domain Bacteria; kingdom Pseudomonadati; phylum Pseudomonadota; class Gammaproteobacteria; order Oceanospirillales; family Oceanospirillaceae; genus Neptunomonas; species Neptunomonas sp. XY-337. The sequence continues at coordinate 544,625 of NZ_SPLL01000003.1, forward strand.
TTTAGCAGGCACACCAACCACGGTGGTATGTGGTGGTACATTATCTAATACGACACTACCGCCGCCAACCTTGGCACCTTTACCGACTTCAATGTTGCCAAAGATCTTCGCACCGGCGGCGATCAAAACACCTTCGCGAATCTTAGGATGACGATCACCACTCTCTTTACCGGTACCGCCCAGCGTGACGTTCTGCAAAATGGAAACGTCATTCTCGATCACACAGGTTTCGCCGATCACAACACCTGTCGCATGATCAAGCATTACGCCTTGGCCAATCTGTGCGGCTGGATGGATATCCACCTGCAAAACGCAACTCACGCGACTTTGAATATAGAGCGCCATAGAACGTCGACCCTCTTGCCACATCCAATGCGCAACGCGATGAGCTTGCAGTGCATGGAAGCCTTTCAGGTAAAGCAACACGGTTGAGGCGAGACTAATCGCAGGGTCACGAGTTTTGACTGCGAGAATATCGCAACAGGCCGCATCAATAATGCGCGGGTCCGCATCCATCGCTTGCTCAATTAGCTCACGTAGCAACACCGGCTGCATAACATCGTCCGCTAGTTTATTAGCGAGAATGTAAGATAGCGCCGCCTTGATCTCAGCATGATTGATAATGCTCGAATGATAAAAACTCGCTAAGAATGGCTCCTTAGCCACTTCAGCTTTAGCTTCCTCTTGCAGGCTAGCCCACAACTCATCCGACGCGATACATCTTTCTCTCAACATGGACGCTCCACGGTAAACAAAACCGGGCCGCATCGCGGCCCGTTAAACTAGTCTTCAAAGAACTTTTTCACCGAGTCGAAGAAAGAATCCTTTTTAGGACTGTGTTTCTTCTGACCTTCGTCGGTGGTTTGCTGGAACTCTCGCAGCAGCTCTTTTTGTCGGCTGGTGAGGTTGACTGGCGTCTCGATCACGACACGAACCATCAAGTCCCCAGCACCGCCACCCCGCACCGGTGCAACACCTTTACCACGCAAGCGGAACAGTTTACCGGTTTGTGTTTCAGCGGGTACTTTTAACTTAACACGGCCATCTAAGGTTGGCACTTCAAGCTCACCACCTAACGCCGCATCGATAAAGCTAATTGGTACTTCACAATATAGATGGCGACCATCGCGCTCAAAAATTGCGTGTTCTCGTACGTTAACCTGCACATACAGATCACCCGCAGGGCCACCATGCGTTCCCGCTTCACCTTCGCCAGACAGACGAACACGGTCTCCTGTATCCACACCTGCTGGGATCTTAACGGATAGTGTCTTGGTCTTCTCGACACGCCCTTGGCCATGACAAGCATCGCAAGGATCGCTGATAACGGTACCTTCACCACGACACGTCGGACACGTTTGCTGTACGGCAAAGAAGCCTTGCTGCATGCGTACCTGACCAACACCGCCACATGTGCCACACGTTTTAACACTCGTACCCGGTTTCGCACCGCTGCCATCACAGACTTCACAACCCACTAGCGTTGGTACGGTGATCTTCTTCTCGACACCACGCACCGCCTCTTCCAGAGTGAGGTCCATGGTGTAACGCAGATCTGCACCACGCTGCACCGAGCTGCGACGTCGGCCACCGCCTCCGCCGCCAAAGATATCCCCGAAAACATCGCCGAAGATATCAGAGAAGCCCTCAGCACCGCCGAAGCCACCGCCACCCATCCCCGAATTGGGGTCAACGCCAGCGTGACCGTACTGGTCATACGCCGCTTTTTTCTGGGCATCCGATAAGATTTCGTAGGCCTCATTCACCTCTTTAAACTTATCTTCGGCTTCTTGGTCGTCTGGATTACGGTCAGGGTGGTATTTCATCGCCATACGACGAAATGCTTTTTTAATGTCGCGATCACTAGCGCCGCGATCAACACCTAGTACTTCGTAATAATCTCTCTTAGACATATATCCGGTTCTTCTTTCGTTCCGCGGCTAGCTCCCGCCGGGAGCCGGACACGACAACGCGGGCTAGCGCCCGCGTTGCCACATTTCAGTAATGATAAGGGCAAGCGCGAAGCTTACTTCTTGTCATCCTTCACTTCTTCAAACTCAGCATCAACTGCGTCGTCTGCTGGACCTTGCTGCTGAGCATCAGCTCCTTCAGGTGCAGCACCTTCCGCTTGAGCAGCTTCGGCGTACATCTTCTGAGCCAAGCCAGAAATCGCTTCAGTCAAGGCTTCAGTTTTCGCTTCGATAGCGTCTTTATCGTCGCCTTTCAGTGCTTCTTCAAGTGCAGAGATCGCCGCTTCAATGCTCGTTTTCTCTTCCTCTGTAGCTTTATCGCCTGCTTCTTTCAGCGTTTTCTTCGCTGAATGAACCATCGCGTCGCCTTGGTTACGCGCACTGGTTAGCTCTTCGAACTTCTTATCTGCATCAGCGTTAGCTTCAGCATCACGTACCATTTGCTCGATCTCGTCATCGCTCAAACCAGAGGATGCTTTAATCACGATAGACTGCTCTTTACCTGTCGCTTTGTCTTTCGCTGATACGTTCAAGATACCGTTGGCATCCAAGTCGAATGTTACTTCGATCTGCGGCACACCACGTGGTGCTGGCGGAATATCAGCCAAGTCGAAGCGGCCCAGAGATTTGTTCTGTGATGCTTGCTTACGCTCACCTTGAACAACATGGATCGTTACAGCGTTTTGGTTGTCATCAGCCGTAGAGAAGATCTGCGATTTCTTCGTTGGAATGGTAGTGTTCTTCTCAATAACCGGTGTTGCCACACCGCCCATCGTTTCGATACCTAGCGTTAGCGGTGTTACGTCCAATAGCAGGACATCTTTCACATCGCCAGACAGTACCGCGCCTTGAATCGCTGCACCCATCGCCACCGCTTCATCAGGGTTCACGTCACGGCGTGCTTCCTTACCGAAGAAGTCAGCAACCACTTGCTGTACCAGCGGCATACGTGTTTGGCCGCCCACAAGAATCACTTCATCAACTTCCGATGTGCTCAAGCCCGCATCTTGCAACGCAGTACGGCAAGGGTTGATAGAGTTAGTTACCAAATCTTCAACCAAAGACTCCAGCTTCGCACGTGTCACTTTAACGTTAAGGTGCTTAGGACCTGTCGCATCGGCAGTGATGTAAGGCAAGTTAACGTCAGTTGACTGAGCAGAAGACAGCTCAACTTTTGCTTTCTCTGCAGCTTCTTTCAAACGCTGTAGCGCCAGTGGATCATTGTGCAGATCGATACCAGACTCTTTCTTAAACTCAGCGGCCAAGTATTCAATCAAGCGCAGGTCGAAGTCTTCACCGCCTAAGAAAGTATCACCGTTAGTCGCCAAAACCTCGAACTGGTGTTCACCGTCAACTTCTGCAATTTCGATGATGGAGATATCGAATGTACCACCACCTAGGTCATACACAGCGATTGTTTTGTCGCCAGACGACTTATCCATACCGTAAGCCAATGCCGCAGCTGTTGGCTCGTTGATGATACGCTTAACATCTAGACCCGCGATTTTACCGGCATCTTTAGTTGCTTGACGCTGCGCATCGTTAAAGTAAGCAGGTACGGTAATAACCGCTTCTGATACAGACTCACCCAAGTAATCTTCCGCTGTCTTCTTCATCTTCTTAAGAATTTCAGCAGATACCTGCGGTGCAGCCATCTTCTGGCCTTTAACTTCTACCCAAGCATCGCCATTGTCTGCTTCGATAATTTTGTACGGCACCATTGTGATGTCTTTTTGCACGACATCGTCTTTAAAACGACGACCGATCAGACGCTTGATCGCAAACAGCGTATTGTCTGGGTTTGTCACCGCCTGACGTTTTGCCGGTTGACCCACCAATACCTCACCATCATCTGCATAACCGATTACAGATGGAGTTGTGCGATCGCCTTCTGCGTTCTCAATAACGCGTGCTTTTTCGCCTTCCAATACCGCGACACAAGAGTTCGTTGTGCCAAGGTCGATACCAATAATTTTACCCATGCCTGTCTACTCCGATATTTGTTACCCGCTCGGACGGGCTAAAAATCTGTTTTTTAACTACTTGCCTTGTTAATGGCTGCATGTTTTGCAATTTCAAGGCTTTTAATAAGGTTTTTTTAACCTTTAGCGACCATAACCATTGCAGGGCGCATTAAGCGGCCGCTCAAGCTATAACCCTTTTGCATAACCGCTACGACCGTATTCGGCTCTGCATCAGGCGCCTCCACCATCGACATCGCTTGGTGCAGCGCTGGATCAAAAGCTTCACCTTGCGGATCAAGCTGCTCAATGTCGAACTTCGCAAGGCCGCTTAAGAACATCGACAACGTCATCTCAACGCCTTCTCGGATCGCCTTTGTTGCCTCTTCATCGCCGCACGACTCAATGGCACGCTCGAGGTTATCCACGATTGGCAGCATCTCATTAGCAAACTTTTCCAGACCAAACTTATGCGCTTTCTCGACGTCTTGCTCTGCGCGGCGACGTACATTTTGCAGCTCTGCTGCGGCACGCAACGCTTGATCTTTTAGCTGTGCAACCTCGTCCTGTGCTGCGGCAAGTTCTGCTTCGAGCCCGGCTTCGTCCTGTGTCTCAACAGACTCATCTAAGATCTCTTCCTGGGGTGCGGCCTCAACCTGTTTTGCTTCTGCCTCAGGTGATTCAACCTGTTCGTTTTGAGTGTGTTCAGATGACATCGAGATATCTCCCATTAGCGCTGCCAAAAATAAAAAATAACTGCTTGGTAAATGGGGATATAGGGATGGCTATTCAACCCCTGCGAAGGCGATTTTTTCAAATTATTCGACCACGAATTGATTGCATCGCGTACAGAAATAACCTATACATAAAACACTGTATAAAAACACAGATACGGGCTTGCATATGTTAACTCAGCTGACCATCCGCAATTACGCCATCGTTGAATCGCTAGACCTTGAACTTAGCCAAGGTATGACCGCCATTAGTGGTGAAACCGGTGCTGGCAAATCGATTATGCTCGATGCGCTAGGGCTGACTTTGGGCGATCGCGCCGATAGTGGCAGCGTAAGGCAAGGCGCCGAACGCGCTGAGATCATTGCCAGCTTTGATATCTCAGCGTTACCAAGCGCCCATCAGTGGTTAACAGAGCAAGAGCTAGATCTGGATGGGGACTGCATTGTCCGCCGCGTGATCACCAAAGAGGGCCGCTCTCGCGGTTACATCAACGGTCAACCTAGCCCACTTAGCAGTCTTAAAGAGCTAGGAGAGCACCTGATCGCGATTCATGGACAGCACGAACATCAGCGCCTGATGAAGAAAGAGCACCATCGCGAGCTGCTCGACCAGTTCGCGCAACAACAGTCTTTGGCCTCTAAAGTGCGCCAACTATATACCCAATGGCATGAGCAAAAGCAGCACCTTGAACGCCTGCAAACACTTGATGATGAAGCACAAGCGCGCTTACAACTGCTGAGTTATCAAGTTGAGGAACTCAACCAACTTGCACTTGGCGATGACGAGCTGAGCACACTCGAGGTGGAACACCAAGAACTGAGCCAAGCGGGGCAGATTTTACAAAATGGCCATCATGCACTATCGCTTACAGCCGATGGTGAGCAAGACAACTGCTATCAGTTATTGCATCAAGCGATTCACCAGCTCATCGAGCTTCCTAAAGGCGCAGCGACAGAGCAAGTTATTGACCTGCTCAGTAGCGCCCAAATTCAGATCGAAGAAGCCAATCAGGAGCTACGCCACTACCTAGACCGTGTCGATATCAACCCAGCTCGGCTCACCGAAGTTGAAGAGCGCCTATCAAGCATCTACGAGATGGCACGTAAACACCGCGTATCCGCCAAAGAACTCCCTAGGCTGCATACTCAGTTAGCCGAGGAGCTAGCATCACTTAATAGCTCAGATGAGGCAATTGCATCACTAGAAGCCGAGGTGAAAGCGCTTTTTGAACGCTACAAGCAACATGCCGATAAGCTCAGCAAGGCGCGCCAAAAAGCTGCCAAAAAGCTCAATGCTCTGATCGATACAGAACTCAGCGAACTGGGTATGCCTGCAGCGTCATTCATCGCCACACTGAATGAAGCCGCTAAACCAACGCCTTATGGTTTAGAGGAGATTGAGTTTTTAATCGCCACCAACCGAGGTCAACCCGCACGCGCTCTAGGCAAGATCGCATCAGGTGGCGAACTGTCCCGTATCAGCCTTGCAATACAAGTTATTACCGCTCAAACAGCAACCACGCCAACACTCATTTTTGACGAGGTGGATGTGGGTATCGGGGGAGCCATTGCAGAAGTGGTAGGCCAGAAATTACGCCAACTTGGCGAACGCTCACAAGTGATGTGCGTAACGCACCAACCACAGGTGGCCTCACAAGGGCATCAGCATCTTTTCGTTAGCAAGAAAGCCAGCCGCTCTAATACTCAAACTCAGATAAATGCGCTACAGCAGAAGGATCGAATTGAAGAGATCGCCCGTATGTTAGGCGGGATTGATGTGACACAGCGCTCCAGAGAGCATGCAAGAGAAATGCTAGGGTTAGGCTAGAGCCGGTACGCACACGGCTTAACACCGGGCGTACCAAAGCGCGAATTACTTATCAGTCCCTTTGTATTCGCCGTATAGGTAGATCGTGCGATCAGTAATCTCAAAGCCCATCGTCTCTGCGATCTCATTAAGCAGTTCGTTCAAGCGCGGATCGTTAAACTCTTTCACAACGCCAGACTTAACGCAGACCATGTGGTCGTGGTGTTCATCGCGGGCTAGCTCAAATACCGAGTGGCCGCCTTCAAAGTGATGACGCGATACTAAGCCAGCGCCTTCAAATTGAGTAAGGACACGGTAAACCGTTGCCAAGCCGACATCTTCACCCATCTCCATAAGGAGTTTGTAGATATCCTCTGCGCTAAAGTGATCTCCCTCACTTGCCTGCTCCAGAATCTGATAAATCTTAACGCGCGGCAGCGTAACCTTGAGGCCAGCCTTTCTTAACTCTTGATTTTCGAGGGACATGATCTTTTCTCTATTGATTCCAACAAGTGAATGTTAGACTCTAATTATCGTTATTTACACCACAAAGTGAAGCCAAATAAAGATGCGAAAGGTTCTTATCAGTATTATCGCGGCTACAGTGATCTCGGGATGCTCTGAATTTCCGGGCGTCTACAAGATAGACATTCCACAGGGCAACATCGTAACACAAGAAATGGTTGATCAACTGCGTCCCGGCATGAACCACAACCAAGTGCGCTACGTCCTTGGTACACCGTTAATCACCGATACTTTCCACGATGGCCGCTGGGACTACGTCTACACAATCAAGAAAGGTAACGGCGATTACTCCCGTGAGCGCTTCTCGGTATTTTTTGAACAAGGCAAACTGGTAAAGGTATCTGGCGACTATCGCCCATCGCCAAGTAACTAAACCTTTGCAGCCCCACGAATGCGGCACTTAGCTGCATGAAAACGCCAGTGCGGAGCGTTATCTACCCTTGCTCCGCATCTTTCTTGGCTTTCATCTTCGCAGCACGGCGCGCACGCGCCTCTTTCGGATCCGCAATCAGCGGGCGATAAATCTCTACCCGCTGCCCTGCTTTAAGTACTTGATCCCGCGGGTTTCTTACCGCTTTACCAAAAACGCCCATCGGATCGGTATCAGGGTTAATTTGAGGAAATTCGTTCGTAATACCTGAAGCGATCACCGCATCATAAACTGAGCAGCCCTCTTCAACTCGCACGGCGATAATCTTTTGCTTATCAGGTAGGGCGTAAGCTACCTCAACGGTTATTGGATTATCCATAAACTTCATCTGCTCGCTGTACAAAGGCATCCACCATTGTCGTGGCCACCTGGTTAAAGACTTTACTCATCGCCATGCCGGTAAGCTTGTTGGCAAACTCAAAGCCCAAGCTCAAGCTCACTTTACAGGCTTCATCGCTTAGAGGCTCAAACGTCCATACACCCGATAAACGGGAAAACGGGCCTTCTAATAGTTCGATTTCGATACGCTCAGGACGCTGCAAAGCGTTCCGTGTCGAAAAACTGTACCTCAGCCCCGCCTTGGCAAGATGCAGCGTTGCCTCCATCTTGTGGTCATCGGCAAATAATAGGTCTGTCGATTCACACCAAGGCAGAAATGCCGGGTACGCCTTCACATCGTTCACGATATCGAACATTTGCTGCGCACTGTGAAGAACCAATGCGCTGCGATCAACTTGAGTCATGCTTAACTTCCGCTCTAGATTGCGAACTTATTGTACAAATTTACAACGAAGATTGCTGCAACCGCGACCGGGGCGACAAACCTAATCGCTAAATACCAAGCAAGAAATAGCCACGGCTTGGATAATGACAACTCCTCTTCGAGGGCTACGCGCTTCATACGCCAGCCAGCGAAAAGGCAGATCATCAACCCTCCTAAGGGCAGCATAATGTTCGCGGTGGCGAAGTCCATTAAGTCAAAGAGAGTCATCCCCGCAACGGTCATATCTGAGATTTCGTTGAAAGACCCCAAACAAGCGATACCCAGCAGCCACACAAGCAAACCGAGCATCATACATGCACTGGCCCGCGATATCGGAAACTTCTCCACCAACCAAGCGACTGCAGGCTCCATCAGCGAGATTGCGGAGGTCCAAGCCGCCACACCGATCAGCAGAAAGAACAAAAACCCAAAGATTTGGCCACCAAGCATCTGCCCAAACGCCACCGGTAGTGTAATAAACATCAAGCCTGGGCCTGCACCGGGGTCCAGATCATTCGCAAATACGATCGGAAATATCGCTAAACCGGCAACCAGAGCCACCAACGTGTCCAACGCTGCAATCATTAAAACCGTGCTACCAATACTGGCTTTACTCGGCATGTAGGAGCCGTATGCCATGATCGCGCCCATCCCCAATGACAACGTAAAGAATGCATGGCCAAGGGCGACTAAAATAGCCTCCATCGTTAGCTTGGAAAGATCAAAAGCAAACAGGAACTCAACGCCTTGCATGAATGCACCGGTTGTCATCGCGTATACCAACAAGACAAATAACAAGACAAACAGCGCAGGCATCATCACTCGCGTAGCACGCTCTAGTCCTTTACTTACGCCACCCGCGACAACAACCAAAACCATGACAACAAAGATCGAGTGCCACATTAACAGCACTTTAGGGTCAGCCAATAAGGCCTCGAACTGGCGCGACGCCATGGCGCTACCAATGTCGATATAATCGCCCCGCACCATACCGGCAATGTAGTGGAGCACCCAACCGGCCACAACCGAATAGAAGGAGAAGATCATCACCCCAGCTAGAGCACCAACCCAGCCCACTGCGGACCAACGCGGACTGCGCCCGGACTCAACGGCGACATCTTTCATCGAATTGATCGGACTGTGGCGACCACGACGACCGATCAGCACTTCAGAGATCATGATCGGCACGCCTACCAGCAAGATACATACAAGATAAACGAGCACAAACGCACCACCGCCGTTTTCACCCGTGATATAAGGAAACTTCCAGATATTACCCAGTCCAACTGCCGACCCTGTCGCCGCTAATACGAAAATCCAACGGCTCGTCCAAGATCCATGCATGGATAACTTTTCTTGCATAACTGCTCTCTTAACACTCAAGTTCGCTGTAAAGCACGGCATTGTTCACACATTTCATAGCGCTGACAACGTCATAGCTCAGATTTTTCGTAAAGTTTTAATCACATCGCATTTACCGCAACAGAATGTGCCACACCAACGAACAATGCTTGTTTGCAATGGTCAGCCATCGCTATAATCCGTCGCTATGGCTAAAAAGAAAAAAGCACAGAATAACAGCAGTACTATCTGCCAAAACAAACGCGCGCGTTTCGAATATCATATTGAAGAGAAGATCGAAGCGGGGCTATCGTTATCCGGTTGGGAAGTTAAGAGCCTTCGAGAGGGCCGTGCTCAGCTTGTGGACTCATACGTCCTAATCAAGGATGGTGAAGCTTGGCTAGTCGGCGCGAACATCACCCCGCTAACACAGGCCTGCACTCACTTTGTCACAGAGCCGCGCCGGGATCGAAAGCTCCTACTGCACAAGCGCCAAATCGAACGCCTCACCGCCGAGACAGAAGCGAAAGGTTACACATGCGTGGCGCTTTCTCTGTATTGGAAGCAAGGCCGCATCAAATGCGAGATAGCGCTTGTGAAAGGTAAGAAGCTCCATGATAAACGCGAGACTGAAAAAGAGCGCGACTGGAATCGCCAAAAGCAACGCGTAATGGCTGCTCATTAATCTATATTTCGCATAAAGCCTTTTAATTTCAGGTAATAAGCCGCATACTATTGGGCTACTTGGGGGGTGACTTGGCTTCGACGCCGGTTACAAAACCTTAGGTGCATGTCGTGAGTGTAGTGAATCACGTAAATCCATTACTACACAGTTATAGTTGCTAACGACGATAACTACGCACTAGCAGCATAAGTCTGCTACGCCGCACTCAGAGGTGCCTATAACTCAGAGGTTCGCGGTGTCATATGAGATGGGATCGCCCGGAAGCTTCGCCTTAAGCTGAACGGTTAAAACTAAAAAGGCTCGCCCTATACGCCCTGACCCTCGGGCCGTTATGGGTTAACTCAATAGAGGTGTCTAAGCATGTAGATCTTAGGGCAGCGGATTGGCGGACGCGGGTTCGAAACCCGCCACCTCCACCAACTTTAATCTTGAAAATCAATGAGATAGAAAAGCATTGATCTTTAAGAGATAACGAAGTGATAACACCAGTCAGGAAAAAGCCTATTTCAAGGTTAAAACTTTACCCCCCTTTTAGTATTCGGGTGTAAAGGTAATCAAGGGCGCCGCCCTTCCTTCGCTTCGCTCACACCCGATAGCCCAAAGGGCTACTCCTTCCGACACAAGGTCTACAGGACTGGTAATCAACGCTGCAGCGTTAAAAGCAAAAAGCCCGTCAGATGACAGGCTGTGCGGTTCTAGTGCCGACTCTTACGCGGATCATAGTAGCGCGTCGCTTTCCTCACCTGCGTAAAGTATCGATAACACTGGCTGTCGCTTTGCTGATCACGTATCCATTTACGCTCTCTACGCAAGCGGTTTTGCTGCTGGGCAGTGATTCGCTGCCGCTTAAGAAACGTGACCTCAATCGATTTTTTTTCCAGCTCGATGCAACGCTGTAGCTTTGTCTGCGCATTCGAGTCCAACGAGAAGCCGATTAAAACGAATGCAACTATCGGTATCCATACATAACGCAAAATCAAAAGCGCCATAGTCTATCTCCTTTGCTTATCCCTAGGAACTTGCGCCACCAGTGAGCCGGTTGCCGCGCGCGCTTCGCTTGCTCGCATCATCCAACTCACTTTGTGGCGTTAACGTAAAAACGGGTTGGTCAGCAGCTTGGAGACAAACGGCCAATGGCTGCTTTAGGATCTGGAGGTCTGGGCCGTAACATCGACAGGCTTGGCCTTCCTTCCAAACGACACACCCCATAACGCCCGAATGCTCATAAACAACAGGCTTAGGCGGCTGCACTGGCTCAAAAGCTTGTTGAGGTTGACGATCTGGAGGTGTTTCAACGGCACCAACGTCAGAGACGACAAAGAACTTGTCGTACACAAAGTAAGCGCCTCCGAAGATCAGCGGCGGCAATAAAAGAGCCATAACGAAGAGCCTTTTAAGCCACTTCGGCAAGCTGAGCTTGTGAGTGTGAACCGTAGCGCTCTTGTAGTACTTGAATAGCTTTTTGTCGTATCGCCAAGAGTCTCGATCACAGCGATTGAGAACCGTCGCCGAGGACGTGTTAATCACCTCCTCCTTAGTGAAGATATTCACGTTATGTGAACCATGGAGGCGTTGTATGTGATAGTGCCGGTTAACGAGGTCTCGAATGTTTGGATGTAAGAGGCGTTCGCGCTGGGTGATCAAAACCAAATCATGGCCGCTGTGGCGGTGCGTTTCCATCGCTTGAATATCCTCTCGCTTAGCACGAGAGCTGCCATCAGGGCCATAGAATTTCTGGCACTCATCATAAACGACGATTGAGCCGTCTGGTGTATCTCTCCAATCCTGTGGCGGTTCCTGAGTTCCGAGCTGATCATGATCAAAACCATCGATACCAACATAGATATCACGAACAAACTCCCCTTCCTTCCTCTCCTCTTCTGGCGTTTGAAGAATGCGTTGGTTCTCCTTGATCCACTCAAGCAAAAGGTTAACGGTGTATAGCGTCTTGCCCGAACCAGGGACACCCGTTATCAGATAGATCATGATACCGCCTTATTGGATAAACCAATGTTTAAGGTTTTCATAGCTGTGGTAATGGCAACGCGAGTTAGCATGGCGGAGCCAATGATAGAGAGGCACTCACTGAGACCGCCGAGCAAAAAGTAATTGAGAACGTTTTGAGGAATACCGTTGGCTGTGCTTACGACGTAGTTAAGTGCTTGCGATACAAGCAGATCAACGCCTGTTAAAACAGTAGCTACCAAGCCCGCCTGAATCATCCAGCTAGTAATTCCGCCCTTGGCTACGTGCTGGAGCATAACGAAAAAAGCATTAAGCATTAGTCATGTTCCTCCCAGCCAAGATAGCCACCGCTATAAAGCTGGCTAAAAGAATCGCTACCGGCTTTACATAATCCTTGAGGCCAACACAGATAGGTTCAGAAGGAAGAACGGTCACTGTTTTACCCATAAAAGAGATATTCAAATCGGGTGGACAAGCACCGCCTCCTAAGCCAGCGTCCCAATCTTCGTAATACGAAAGAGCGGAAACCTCATTAGTGGGGAACTCTTCTGGCTCAGGTTCTTCAAACTCCTCCTGTGTCCAGTTGATCCACTCGCACAGCTTTTCTGCGTACTGACAGAAGGCAGGAAGCTCAGCGGCGTTATTATTGGTGGTGTTGTAGTTATTGGTGATATTGGTGACTGAGCCCGAGCCTGAACCAATACCCGAGCCGGTGCCGCTACCTGTATCGGTTCCAGTGTCAGTACCTGTGCCGGTACCATCATCTGGATTAGTGCCACTTCCTGTGTCGTCATCTGGGTTGCTACCATCATCTGGATTTTCCCAAGGTGACATCGTGCCGTCAGGATTTACAACAACCGTCCCACCATTCGGATCAGTATATGTAAGCCGCTGGTTATCAGGATCAAAATCATAACCCGGAGTATTAGCAGCCCACTCCTCTAGCCACTGGTTGTACTTATCGAAGGCTTCCTGATCTAAAACCCAATCACCCTGATCGTTCTTAAACAGTTCACGAATAACTGAACCGTCAGGGTCAGGCGTTACAGGGTTGTTCCACATCTCGTCGGCAACATCAGGCCAAGGAACTGGCTCTAAGTAATTGTCCTGACAAATAGACTTAGCATTATCATTATGAGGAGCTTTACAGCTACCCTGTTGAACAGCACCCTGACAGAAAACACCGTAACCACCGGGCGTTTCAACGCCATCAGAAACCGCATAACCCGATGGGGCACCACGACCAGAACCGGCAAAACACGTATGCTCTGGAACGACAGAAGACCCTGAAGGCGCGACACCTGTAACTTGGCGAGAAACACGATCTGCGTGATAGTAATAGTCTCCTTCTGAATCAACAGAAACAGGGTTCATTACCTGATCAGTCAGCTCATCAATGATCCAACCGGCCGCAGTTGTGGCAACACCTACAGCAATACTTAAACCGTCAACTTTGCCCGGCTTAAAATCATATCTCTTGAGCTTATCGATCCAGCGTTCTTTATGCGGGGCTGGATGAGGAATGACGCGAAAGTTATCAGGAATGGTGTCATAAACAGGCCCCCCCGGCAGATCGCCAGAGTTGCGCCGCTTCCTGAACTCATAGAAGTAATCATCATAGGTTTCCCGCCCTGAATCGACCTTATCGAGACGGTGCCAAGTATGCCTGCTCTGCCCTGCTTCTACTTGAAAAGCAACCAGATTGCAGAGAAGCAACAAAATAAAACGAGCCATCCTTCCACCTCTTATCCTCCAAATAAAAAAGGAGGCCGAAGCCCCCTCTGTGTAACCAGCTGAATTACATCGCAGAGCGCATGCGTTTCCAGCCTTTGATACCCGCATCAAGTGCGAGCGCAGCCGCACCAATTGTTGCTGCTGCTACACCTACCGCTGCAATTACGGTTACTACATCTGCTGCATCGAAAGACATATCCAATCTCCTTTATGGATTTATAGTGTCGTTAACATCGCGAAGTTTGCGGAAACCCCAAGCCGTAGCCATAACGAGCGCATACGCCCCAGAGATCAGCAAAGCATCATCGATTTTTAATTCTGGTAAAGCTGTGTAAGGCAGATCGCCAAGGCGTACCCAGTTGCACACCGTTTGATCGGGATTACACACCTGAACCAGAAAATCTTTAGTCATTTAAAACTGCCCCAAGGCTGGAAGGTTAAACCAGCCACTAAAACTGCATAAGCCAGTAACTCTGATGGGTGTTTTTTGGGTGCTGGTTCTCGATCAAGAAACCATTTATCTAAACGCTCCTGTTCGCGTTTGGCAGAAATAGCTGCTGCTTTCCTTTCGTTGTAAGAACCTCGACGCTTCGCTTGACCCATAAAAATCACCTATAAATCCAGCATGTAAATAGCAAATACGACGAGACCCGAGAGTGCGAACGAAGCAAAGACATAGAATGCAACCACTTCAATCCAAAACATTTTTGGAACTGTCCGTGTATTTCTTGCCGAGAAGGAACGCCCCGAAAACTAGCGGAAGCTCCCAGCCGATGTACGGAGCGACGAGCGAGCCGTACAACGAGAAAATGATTAAAACCAAGCTAACGGCCAGCACGATTCGGGTAACTACAGGGACGCTATACCACCAGTGCAGAAAGTCGGCTTTTGCTGTATCGCCCATATCGCGGGCCTGTCCTTGGCTTAATTCCATGACTACACCTATGCGGCAGGTTTAGCGGTGGATTGCTGCTTAACGTATGGCTTCAGCACAAAGTTGCGCTCATCAAGAGTGAGACGGCCAAAATCACCAACCTTGAAGCACTGGTTGAGGTCTAAGGTATAAACGCCGACCTGATACGGTAGCTGCCCATCTTGAAGCGTAAGCCCTACCTTTTCAGGGTATGGCTGGCCCTGTTTATGGATATAGGCGGCTTGAGTGCGAATCTCCCACGGTTGGCCTGTCTTTTTAGACGTTCCAGAGCGCTGGTCGAATTCCGTTGATGTAATTTCTACCTTAAGCATGGTTTATGTACTCCCTTGGTGTTGGTACGACGGAACGCCGCAGGCGAGTAGGACAACTGTCTGGATGCCCTATTAACTCATCAACGATTTCCGTATCTGAAAGTTGCACCGCCCCGCGCATGACGTTGATCAAGGCGCCGACGATGCGTTTTGAATTCTGAACTGCACTGTCATAAGTGAGTTGAACCACTTTGGTTCGAGTGCGAACGCGAACGGGATTAACAGCTTCTTTAGAAGCCGCTAACACGTCAGCGCATACGTCATAAGAACCGGCGAAGTAGTCCGCTGGGTTGAGCAAAACATCTAATGGGATGTGGCGCTTTTTGTCGCGTAGCTCGACCTCATAACGCACCCAAGGACTGTTAGGATCGCCTAGTTGCTTGCCCTTCTCATAGACGCGCATACACTTGCCGTTGTGGCGCTTTCCAACAGTGAAAGTGCGGCCTTCTGAGTTATCGCGAACCATCTTTACAACGCCGAATTCGTTGATTTCACGAACTAAGCGGCCAGAAATGTGTTCATGGAATGACGGATATTGGCCACCGGTAGAGAAACGCCCTGATTCGTATTGATCAATGGCCCAGTCATAAGAGAACGGAGACTCATAGCTATCAAGCGTGAGATCGACACGAGTAATTTTGACGTTAGGCAATTCAGATAACGCACCGTGCAGACGCTCAAGATCAAGCAGTTCGCAGCCTTGCCCAGTGAAACTAACGTAACAACCACCATTGCGCGCACCAGAGGCACAAACGCCGATTTTGCGGCTAGAAAAAATGATGTCCCATGAGTTTTTATAGTTAAAGAGACCTGCGCCGCGATCTTTAACTTGAAGCACATCATCAAAGGCGTCGAGTAGCTCATCATCAGGGAAAAATCGCTTAGCTGCTGTAGTTAAAAACTCCAACACCACTTGGCGGCAGTTTTCGTCCAAAAGCTGGATTTCTTCAGTGGTTTTCTCGTTGGAAAGGTATTTAGAAAACGTGGTGCGACGGCCGATATGCTCTTTTTTAAGCAGCTCTTGGCTGAATTTCTCTATCTGCTCAGGTGTACGAGAGCCGCCAGAACGATACTTATCTAGCGCTTGTTGAACATACTGAGCTGCACCCGCCTGTGTTGCATGGAACTTAGCGAGCTTTTTAAGGCTTTGAAGCTCTTCAGGAACCCAAGTGAAGGAGAAATAATCATGGAAAACCTTAGAGAAGCTAGACTGCATTAGTTAAACGCTCCCTGCTCAAAAAGTTGCTGCCATGTATCTGGCGTAACTTCTTCAAATTGAACGCCGCTATCAAAATCAAAAACCATCGCCTCGTAAGATGGATAGTTAAAAAGCCCATCTTCAAAGCTGGCGTAGAACTCGCCGTTGATGATTTCGTAATAGATAACGGCAGGTGTCATTACTCAGCCTCAAGCGCACGCTTAGCAATTAACATCATGTTGACCATTGGTGCTGATGACGGGTGTTCACGAAATACAGGAAGGTCACCAGTAGCGATGCGATTGCGAACGGATGAAAGAGTACGACCAGAGCGACGGGCGTACTCAGCAGGAGTAACTAAAGGCGATTCAACAAGAATTGCCCGCTCTATTGCGTACAGGGCGTCAGACGAGAGAGGCAGGAGCTTTTCTTGTGTTTGCTGCTTTTTACTCATATCAAACACCTGATATATTGATGAGTTACCGAAAAACTAAATATTAGTGTCCTGCAAGACACTGGAGTGGATACTAGTATCCCATGAGACACCATGTCAATAATTTTCAGTGAGAAAGTGAAATTAATCAGGATTAGTGAGGGGTTAAGTCAGAAAGACTTCTCCGAGCTAACCGGAATATCAATCAATACGATCAAAGGCTACGAACACAGAGAAAAGGAAATAAGCAGCCCAAACTTGCATCTGGTAACAAGCAACCCAAGGCTTGAAAAGTACACTTTGTGGCTGATGACGGGAAAAGTATGCCCAGAAGCAGGCCAAATTAGCCCAGAGGTCGAAGACATAGCAGGCGACTACGGAAAAACAGGGACGGATACCAAATAGCGCAAAGGATACGGGATGCGTGGTACGTGTGAGGGAGCGCTAGCAAGGAGGCTTTTATGGGAATTCAAGACAGAGACTGGTACTGGGAAGATAGAAAAAATAGAGACCGGAAATACGGCAGGGTTGGAGAGTGGGATGCTCAGAAGTTTGTAAACGCAGAAGGTAATGGAAAACCACCCAGCCGATCGAGGAGAACCAATAAGTGGTTTTACCTTTTCATGATCTCGTTAGCGCTTAACTTCGTTTCTGGAAAATTCATCCATACGTTATGGAAGCATGATCACAAAGTTTCCCAGTATATCGAAGCGTTTGAGCAAAGGTTTTTGAAGTGAGCATCACCAAGACAGAAAAAGGAGAGTGGCGAGTCTATGTAAAGCCTGGGGGACGAACAGGCAAGCAGGTTAGAAAGACTTTCAAAACCAAAGGCGAAGCTACACGTTTCAAAAACTGGATTTTAAACGCCGCTAATGTCGGGGAGTGGAACCCACACCAAGACCAGACCCGATTAAAAGACCTAATCGAGCTATGGTATGACAATCACGGAAAAAGCCTCAAAGATGGACTCAGGAGAAGAACGGCATTAACCGCGATTTGCGACGTTTTAGGAAACCCTATAGGCCAGAAACTGGATGCTAGCCAATACGTTAAATACCGTTCCAAACGAATGAGCGATGGGATCAAACCGAAAACTTGCAACAACGAGCTGACGTACGCAAAATCGCTATTCAATGAATTAAGAAGCCTCAAGATTATCGATTATGACAACCCTTTGGCTTCTATTAAGCCGCTAAAGGTCGATGAAACTGAGCTCGCGTATTTAACGCATGACCAGATCACGGAATTGCTATCTGCCATTGAGCACCATGATGCAAACCTAATCGCTAGAATATGCCTAGCAACCGGTTGCAGGTGGGGAGAAGCCGAGAGCTTAAAGAAACGCCAAATCAGAAATAGTCAGATTCACTTTACCAAGACGAAAAACAGCAAGAACCGCAATATTCCGATCAGCCCAGAGCTTGAAGCAGAGCTATTAGCCATTCCGAAAAGCCAGCTTTTTGGATTTTCTCTATCTGCATTTAGGCGCGCATTGGAAAAAACATCGATAGAACTACCTGATGGGCAAGCAAGCCATGTTTTGCGCCACACCTTCGCTAGCCACTTTATGATAAACGGTGGAAACATCTTAACTCTACAAAGGGCATTGGGACATTCGAGCTTGAAGATGACAATGCGCTATGCACACCTTGCACCCGACCATTTATCAGAGGTTTTAACCCTAAATCCTATGGTGAAGTGATAACGAAAAGATAACGCAGCCTAGTAACCATTAGAAAATGCGTACCAGAACAAACCATAAACCTTTGTTTATATTAAATATTTAATAATAGTTATTTAAAGAAACGGGTTCGAAACCCGCCACCTCCACCACCTTTTTATATCACGAGATGCTGAGCGTTTAGGTTGGGTCTAGTGATACTGTCTTGCCTAGATAGCGTCTCAACAACCGTCTGTGACCACTCTCACCGTGCACTGGCATCCTTGCGCAGGGCATGTACTACCAGATCGCCCGAACGAATCGTAGATCACATAACAGCCAGATGGTAGCGTGGTTAAGCTCTGACTTGCCAACTGCCCATTCGTAAACGCATGCTGATAACCAATCACAGTGTGGCGATTTCCAAAGGCAGTCGTCAGCTCGCCTGCAGATGTCAGGTTGAGAAAATCGAACATAGATAGTGCATCCCCTACTTCTCCTCGGCTTTCGGGGCATAACGTCCCCCAATCAACCTCAACTGATCCAAAACCAAAATCAATGAGATAGTCTGCTTGGGCCGAACCGCTTGGGTTGCGCGCACTGGGCGTTAGCCCTTCAATGAACGCTTTGGATCGCACTTGCGCTATAGCACTCTCCATTGAGCCGGCAATACTGTTTATAGAAGCTACGCGAGCCGACTGTTGCAGATCTAACAAACGCGGCAGAGCCACCGCCGATAGCACGCCTAATAGCGCAATTACTACAATTAACTCAATGAGCGTAAAGCCATTTCTCTGCATGATTTGGGACTTACCTCACCCGTCATTGCTGGGTTGCTGAATATCCTTCTGGGCTATTTGATCTGCGTAAAATTTATTCACATCGCAAAACAGCACAAGTTCAAAGCGCGATGCATCACGCGATGTACCTTGACAGCTACCACCGTTTTACAAAGCACTGGAGCCTCGCAAAAGACAGTAATGCTGCAGAATGGCTACAGATTTATCAATACCTTTTCGATAGTAGAGTGGCACTCCACAGTGATTTGCTGGGCCGGGTCAGTAAAAAGTACGCAGCCGCCTTATCGACTGAACATCACATAACATGGTGCATAACAGCCAGCCATTCCCTTAGCGGAACTGATGGCTACGCAAAGCATCATCACTCGATGTTTAACACGCGATACAGCGAGCGCTTCGTTACATGGCTCTAGCTCAGGCCTGGACCTAATAGACAACGCTGTTAGATCAGCACATTTCTGCCATTGATAGGGGTTGGATTCGGGAAGGAGAAGATAACGATTGTTCAGCGTTTAAAGTCACTGCCACTAACGCCTGCACGACGCAAGGTTAGTGGCAGACTTATATTAACGAAGAGGTTGCTGTAGCTTTCGCGTACCGCTAACCCCCAGCATCCCCCCTAGCAAAGCAAGCCCGATAAAGGGCAACGTAGGAATAGACTGAGCGTTGGAAGTTGACGTATTTACCAGCGATGTGGAGCCCGGATAAAAGGAGATAACACTAGGTCCCATACCTGCAAGCCTACCCTCAAGCGGTGTTTCCCCCATCAGCGAATTCCCGCCTTTGCTACATGTTGACACATTCAGGGAGGTTGTAAAATCAGGGGCGGGTAGCAATAAAACGTCGTCGCAGTCGACTTTCTCAAATGTCACGCTGCCACCAACAACATTACCGCCATTGAGAGTCAGCGAGAAAGAAAGGAGATCGTCGTACCCGACGCTCCCACCGTTGGGCACAGTGACATCATCCCATGTAAAAGAGCCACTTCCGACCTCACCGTTATTCCCTAAGAGCGTAAAACTATGTGACTGCACTGCGCCATGCACGAGCGAGCTCGCGAACAAAGGCGCCAGCATCACAGTCCTTGTGAAAGCTGTTAACTTCATTACTCATCCTTTAGTTTTTTAGCTGTTGCGGCACGCATATTAACGCAGATACAAACAGACATCAGCGCCCCATAGCGTGAGCATTTAACGAAACTTGCGCTAGCGCAAACATTTCACTCAACGCTCCTTAACAGGCATCTTCTTTGTGAATATTTCCGTTAGAATGCCCGCGACTGGAAATACCTATTTTTTGATTCGACGGCCATTTCAGCTACATTTAGACTAAGTGTAGAGATGTGTGCTTACGCTGCCTGGCTTTTGCTTTATAGGCTCACATAAGCCGTACCACTGAAATATCCTCGTTGTTAAAGATGTAACACAGGTAGTGACTCGAACTGAGACGGATTCTCTATGCTCCGAAGCCGAGACCCTAAAAGCGCTAAGCTAGCAATTATCATCTGGGCAATAGCGGTTAACGCCCTACTCTTCTTCTTTGTTGCCAAGCTCTTTTTTGGTATTCAGGTCATTGATGAGACATGGCGAGGCTTAGCCACTAAAAACATCAACCATGCTACGAAATTGGCCGAGATAGAGCGCAACATGGGCTATGTCGGCTTTATCCACCATTTTAAAAACTATGTCATCCGAGGCACTGACCTCTATTACCAGCAAGCTGAGGAAAGCTACCAGCAAACCAGCTTGCTGCTCCAAACGTTCCAAGCACAAGCGCAGGATCCAGAAGATATTGCACACACCAAGCTCATTCAAAGCACGCTAGATGACTACTATGCAAAGCTGCATGTTGTGCGAGAGAACTATGATCAGTTAGCAACACAAGCGCTGGACAGCACAGTACGTGTGGATGACTCCTCCGCCCAACTATCACTCATCATGCTGCGTGAGAAGCTTCTTCCGCAGCTTGAACAAAGTGCATCAATCACTGACGAGTTGGTCACACAACACAAAACCAACACCGTGGCCGCAGCGCTCGTTCTTCTGCCGACGTTTATCCTTTCCAGTATCTTTTCAGTGCGTCTAATCAACACGATTACGCACCTAAAAACCGAGTATGCCACCATCTTTAATATGTCACCGGATGGCATTTTATTTATCGATGAAAGCGGTCACATCCTGCGCGCCAACCAAGCCGCTGCCGATATGTTTGAGTACTCGAGGAGTGAATTGAGGACGCTTCGCGTAGAAGATTTGATGGAGGGAAGCATGCGTGAAAATCACTGTCACTATCGACATAACTTTTCACAACGCGAGCAAACCCGCCATATGAGCAGCCGTAGCCCCGCCATGCGCGGTCAGACGAAGAGCGGCTGTATTATTGAGTTAAATATTGCAATCTCAACACGTCAGATCAATAACCAGATGCACTGTGTTTGCATCTTGCGCGACCTAACGGAGCAAAATGAACTGAAGGACCTTGCCGAGCGCGACCATCTGACATCAGTTTATAACCGCCGCTCACTCGAGGCGATCGTAGCCAAGGAGTTTGAGCGCAGTAATCGGATGAAAGCACCGCTATCTCTGATGTTGATTGATATCGATAATTTTAAGCAGATTAATGACTCGCTAGGCCATCAACAAGGCGACGAAGCCATTAAGATCGTCGCACATCACTTGCTGGAGCACACCAGAGCATACGATCACATTGGCCGCTGGGGCGGCGATGAGTTTTTAATTCTATGTCCCGAGTTAGGCCGCGACGATTCATTGTCATTTGCTAAACGGCTGCAAGATCGTGTGCGTCAACTAGACACTTTTCATGGCCACCGTCTCTCCCTCAGTATTGGTATCGCAACACGCCAAAGCGACGAGCGCATACCTTACAAACAGCTCCTACAAGCGGCAGATAAGGCGCTCTATCAAGCGAAAGCTGCGGGTAGGGATCACGCGTTTCATGCTGATACACAGCCCCGTGCTCATAGTGAACTAGTAGACATCAGCTAGTGAAAATCACGCGATTTCACCGTTAACGTGCGCCACTGCTCGCTAATATCCCGTAGTTTACCCGCCACCACATGGATCACATCACCTTCACACTCCAACACGCCAGTCACCTGCAACAGTTGGGCGGTCAGGAGCGCTTTGCGCTGCGCTTTGGCCGTATCCCGCCACACGACAAGATTCATCTGCCCCGTTTCATCCTCAAGCGTGACAAAGGTAACGCCGGTTGCTGTACCCGGCCGTTGGCGGTTTGTTACCAAGCCCGCTACCGTCACTAGCTGGCCATGCCGACATGCCATTAACTGTTCCGCTTGCTTGCAGCCCTGTAGCTCACCTTGCGCCCGTAATAGCGCTAGCGGATGGCGGCCAAGGCTTAAACCAAGGTGACGATAGTCCTCCTCAACATCTTGCTTTTCATCCGGTGCAGCCAATGCCAAGCGGGACTCGGCCACATGAGTCAGCGGATCTAATGCCATAGCATGTTGCGGCGCCAATAACTCCCAACGAGCTTGAAAACGGTGGCCCGCAATACTATTCAGCGCCCCCGCTGCTGCCAGCGCATCCCAATCCTGCTGATGCAACTGGCAGCGTCGGCGTGCGTCTTGCAATGACCGGAATGCCCCCTGCTCCCGAGCGCTTAATAACGCTGCCACAGCGTCATAACGCAACCCTTTAATCAAGCGAAAGCCTAGCCGCAGCTTGGTTCCGTCCACCACAACCGACGAATCCCAAGTGCTCAGGTTAATATCGACACCTTCTACCTCTGCGCCGTGGCGCTGTAAATCCTGTATTAACTGTGCAGGGGAGTAGAAACCTAACGGCTGACTATTCAGTAGCCCACAGCAAAACTGCACGGGATAGTGGCATTTCAACCACGCTGAGATATACACCAACAAGGCAAAGCTGGCTGCATGTGATTCAGGGAAGCCATACTCGCCAAAGCCCTCAATCTGGCGGCAGATACGCTCCGCAAACTCGCGCTCATAACCACGTGCTTGCATCCCCTCCATCAGTTTTTGTTGGTACTCGCGGATATAACCGCTGCGCCGCCATGCAGCCATCGCGCGGCGTAACTGGTCGGCTTCACCGCCGCTAAAACCGGCCGCTACCATCGCCAGTTGAATCACCTGCTCCTGAAAAATGGGCACGCCTAACGTGCGCTTTAGCACCTGCTCCACCTCAGGGCTTGGATAGCTAATCGGCGCTTGTTGCTGGCGGCGTGTTAGATAGGGGTGCACCATATCCCCTTGAATGGGGCCTGGCCGCACAATCGCCACCTCGATCACTAGATCGTAGTAACTGCGTGGCCGCAAGCGCGGCAGCATATTCATCTGCGCCCGCGACTCCACCTGAAAGACTCCCATGCTGTCACCACGACAAAGCATGTCATAGGTATGGCTATCGCCGCGCGGAATATCCTGAATCCGTGTCACGGGCTCGCCTTGCTTTGCCAGCAGGCATAGCGTTTTGCGTATCGCCGTGAGCATTCCCAACGCCAGCACATCCACTTTGAGCAACCCTAGCGACTCCAGATCATCCTTATTCCACTGAATCACAGTACGGTCTGTCATCGCAGCATTCTCGATCGGTACCAATTGGCAAAGCGCCTGCGCGGCAATCACAAAACCGCCCACATGCTGTGACAAGTGGCGCGGAAATCCCAGAATCTCCTCCACCAGCGCGACAAAGTGGCGATATAAGGGCGATGGCTCCTCGCCACCTAGCTCAGCCAACTGCGCTAGCCAAACCTCACGCCCTTCGCGACGCTCTAACTGAGCGATAATCCAGCTCAGATAACTCTCATCCATGCCTAGTGCTTTACCCACATCACGAATGGCACTTTTGGCACGGTAGCTAATTACCGTGGCTGCCAGCCCTGCTCGTTCACGGCCATAGCGTTGGTAAATGTACTGAATCACCTCTTCACGGCGTTCATGCTCAAAATCCACATCGATATCGGGCGGCTCATCACGCTCTTTGGAGATAAAGCGCTCAATTAGCAAGCTAACCTCCCGCGGGTCTGCCTCGGTGATATGCAAGCAATAACATACCACTGAGTTCGCCGCTGAACCGCGCCCTTGGCAGAGGATGCCCTGCTGGCGAGCAAAGCGCACAATATCTTCAATCGTTAGAAAATAGTGTTCATAGCCCAGCTCAGCGATCAGGTGAAGTTCGCGCTCAATCTGCTGTGCAATGGCATCTGGTACCCCTTCAGGAAAGCGCAGTTGTTGGCCACGCAGCACTAAAGCGCGCAGATGTTCAGCAGCGCTGCGCCCTTCAGGCACAAGTTCAGCAGGGTATTCATAGCGCAGCTCAGAGAGCTCAAAGCAGCAGCGGGCGGCAATATCTACCGTGGAGGCCAGCATATCCGCCGGATATAGCGAGGTGAGCTTTTTAAACGAGCGTAGATGCTGCTCACCATTGGCTGCTAAAAGATAACCGGCTTGCTGGATAGACGTTTGTTCGCGGATAGCCGCTAATACATCGTGCAGCGGCTGACGTGCAGGGTTGTGCATCTCAACACGATTCCCACATACCAGCGGCACACCCAGCTGATTGGCAATACGGCACTGCTGCTGAAAACGCCACTGATCATCACCGCTCAGTAAACGGCTGACCATCCACCAAAGACGTTTGGGAAATAGCGTTTTCAGATGCGCCATACGCCGGCGCGCGCTGTTTAAGTCATCACCTGCCAAGTAGAGTAAGAGGCAGTCAGATTGGTGAACAAAATCATCCCAGGTGACCTGATATTTACCTTTCTCTGCACGGCGCCTCGCTTGCGTGATCAGTTCGCATAGCTGCCCGTAGCCGCGCCGGTTACATGCCAGCAAAATCACTTGCTCATCATCGAGGCGAAAGACACTGCCAATAATGAGTTTAATCTGCTGTGCTTTGGCTTCCTCCCACGCCCTTACCACACCTGCGACAGAGCACTCATCGGTCAAGGCAAGCGCTTGATAACCCAACTCAGCCGCCCGTGCGACCAGCTCCTCAGGGTGGGAGGCACCACGCAGAAAGCTAAAATTGCTCAGCACATGCAGTTCAGCATAGGGAAATGGCGCCACCACTAGCCAAACCACCCATGCAGATACCATTGGCGGTTCGCATCACGGAAGATCCACCCCAAACGTCCATCGGGGCTGCGGGCGATGTAGTAATCACGCCGGACGGGCAAAGTATCCCACCAGCCTCCCACAATACGCTCAGGGCCACATAATGGCTGCCACTGGGTGATCTCTGCTGCCGCTAAGTCTGCGGGTTTGGGCAGCAACCAGTGCGGCCTAGCCCCTGAAGGGGGAAGGTGGACCTCTTTGCAACGGCTGTCGGGTAGCACCCAACGATAGCTCTTTTCAGGGCGGTGATCTGCCACCATCACCATCCGTTGCACAGCATCAATCCCTAAACGGGTTTGTAGTTTACTCACCAAGTGCTCAGGGGTATCCACTGCGGCGGCTGAATTAAACAGGTCAGTTGTCATCACCTCGAGTGGTGCCAAACCCTGTGCACGCAGGGTGATCTCGATAACCGGCTGGGTTAAACGTACCCGCTCTAGGCGCAGTTCCCACAACGACATCCACACAGACGCTTGCAACTCCGCACGGCTATGCCGCACTTGAAGTTCCTGAGTCTCAAGGTCACGCAGGCGCAATGTGAGTGTAGTCTCTTGCGCAGATAACTGACATTGGCGTAGATACCCCTCCATCTCGGCAAGCAGGCGTCGCAGCGGAAAGCGCAAACCACCGCTATGCTCAAGCTCATGGGGCAAGATAAGATGGCGGGTGAAATGCTTCGGTGGCGTAAAGTAGCGCGGTGGATCTGGCTGTTCACCAAACAGCTGCGCCAGATAGCGCGGTAGCGTTTTACCAAAACGCCGTGTTAATGCATCGCTTGGCAGCGCGCGCAATTGCTTCACATGTTGAATACCCATCCCTTCTAAGCGCTGTACCACCTTCTGCTCAAGATTCAATCCACGAATGGGTAAGCGCTCAAGGCGTGTACAATGCGCGCTTGCCTCTTCAGCGGTAAAACCTCCTGTTTCAGCCAACACTTTAGCCGCTAAAGGTGTATGCCCTGTGGCGATCTCCGCACTCCAGTGCAGCGTATCCAACGCACTGTGCAGCTGTGCTAAGTAGGGCGATAAACCACCAAAATAGTGCAGCATTGAACCGGCCTCTAGCAAAAGGCCATAGGGCGGATAGAGGCTAATTTGCGCACTAAACCGCCCGGCCCACATGGCAAGTGCCTCTAAGCTACTCGGCTCTTGCTCAGGGTGACGCGTATAACAACGTAGCTCTGGCGCTAAGCTGTAGGCGGTCGCTATTGCCATCCCAGCAGAGACGCCCTGCGCCGTCGCTGCCGCATTACACAGCAACACGTGGGTACCGCGTTCATCTAGCAGTGCTGCCGCTTGCGAACATGCTTGATCGGTATAGTGCGCCTCCAGCGGGAGTAGCGGAAAGTGCAGGTAACACCACAGTGACCCAGCCATCGTGCTAACCTACTGCATGAAGTGTGGGTACAGCCTGTAGCGCGGGCAAGAGCTGATCTTCGCCCACCGCAAGGTTGATCTCTGGTTGTGCCCAACCGCCTTTGCGCTTGAGTAGCGTTAACGAAATACCCTGCGAAGCCGGCTCCAGCTGTAAACGGTAGGGTGCGGCAGAGCTTTGTTCACGCGCAGCCCAAGGACGCAATAAAAAGCCGAGTGTACCGGTCTCATTTGCCGCCACTTGTAATCGGCGCACCATTTTTTCCTGCCCTGAGGGGAGCCAACCGAGTACCGCACTACAGCAGCCGCTTTTCAGGGCCTGCTCGAGTACCCAACCGGTTTCTTTAAGTTGACGTGTATGCACCACGAGAATGTGATCAAGATTCAGCCCCGAAGCACGCAGTGCCGGCGCATAAGGCAACCATGGAGGATCCACCCAGAGCAGCCATTTTTCAGGCGTTTGGCGTTCTAACAGCAGCGGCAGCAAGAGCCGTAACTCGCCGCAGCCGGGTTGCTGACATAGCAACTCCACCAAGTTCCCTAGCTGCCAGCCGCCACCTAGCTGCTGATCCAACTGCTGAAAGCCAGTACTCACAAAGTTATCCACCGATGCTTGCTGGCCTTGCCATAGCACGCCGGAGTGGATCATTTGATTGAGCGATGTTGTACCCATAACGCACCAACAAATACTGTTTATTTATACAGTATTTTTATGCAGTTTAAGGCAAAGTGCAAGCCGGGGATGCAAAGATCGTTGCTACAGGCTGTCATACGCTCCCTGTTGATCAGGGTAAAAGCGCTTATGAAATAACACACCCTGTGGTGGCATCCGCTTCATCTGCAAAGCTTTTCGCGATCTCTAACACCTCTTCGATGGAGGCTTCTAACGCTGCCACACAAGCAGGATCAAACTGTATGCCACTCTCTTGGCGCAAGAATGCAAGGGCATCTTCGCTCGACCAAGCTGCTTTGTAGGGGCGCTCGCTAGTCAGTGCGTCGTAGACATCTGCCACACGTACAATGCGCGCTTCTAAAGGGATCGCCTCCGCAACCAACTGGCATGGATAACCTGAGCCATCCCAGTTTTCATGATGCAGATGCACAATATGGCGCAAAATTTGGCTGTAGCTTTTCTCTTCCAAGCGCAGGTTTGTGAGTGCTTGATCGATAATTTCGAGCCCCCGCACCGTATGCTCCTTCATGGTGGTGTACTCCTCTTCCGTGAGCGGCCCGGCCTTCAGCAAGATGCTGTCTGGAATGGCAATTTTGCCGATGTCATGCAGGGGCGCAAAGGTGAATATATCCTCGATATACTCATCACTAAGGGGCGTATCCCGTGCTAACTTACGCGCAATCACTCGGCTATAACGCGCCATACGTTCAAGGTGCTGGCCGGTTTCGTTATCCCTTAGAGAAGCGACATCTTTCAGTGTTTTAGCGGTACCAATAACACCCTGTACGGCATAGCTCTCTGCGATTAATACCACCTCCATAAGTTTGGCGATCACATCTAACTGAGTACGAATCACCACCGAGGAGAAGCGTTTAGGCATCGAGGAAGCAAAGAAGAGCAGCCCCAGAAAGCGTTTCTGATCAAAGATCGGTACGGCATAGCTACTTTTGATACCCAGCTTCAGTAACCGTTGGGCGCTATCACTGTGTGGCAGCTCGTCTAGCTCGCGAATCAAGCGCGCTGCGGGGTCCTGCATGAGCGGGTAGAGCGGGTTGTCAGCCGTCATCTTAGCCTCATGGTGCGACATGGGCTCCTCTGCACCCGCGGTTGTTAAATACGCTTTCAGCGTGTTTGTTTGTGCTTCGTAGCCCACAAAGTTAATGCGCACAATATCGCGGTAACGTCCCTGCACAACATTCAAAACCGCTTCCAAATTACGATTTAACGAGTTATTGACGCTCAATGCACCAAATGCGGATGGAAGGTGTTGATAAGCTAACCGAGCCATACTCTGTCTAAAACCTCAAAGGCAGATACTAATAAGCTAAACGGACTCACACAGCCCATGAAAGGGCAGAATCTCACGCTAACTACGGAATAGGTGTTAATTTAAAAATGGCAGATGTTGGCCCGTCACTACTAAACAGAATTCTCCCATCGGGCAATGCCAGCAGATCCACAGGCCGCGCCCAACGCTGCCCATCATCTAACTGAAAGCCCGAAACAATATCCTGCTGCGTAATAACAGCACCATCTTCTAGATGTAAGGCAGTTATTTTTGGGGGCCGTCGGCTTGCAGCAGAGCCTGTTGCATCCACCGCCCAAGAGCCATGAAACGCCACCAGCAATTGACCGCTCAGGCTCCCATAAACAGACTGCTCTGGAACAAAGTCGAGGCCCAGCGGTGCTTGTCGTGCGGGAAAGGTTGTAACAGGGTGTTCCACCTGATCTTTACGCTGAGGCGGCTGCGAGCGCTGACAACGATCACGAAACACCTGCTCGCCATCATATTGATACCATGGCATACCATGAAAAGAGCCTGCAGAGAGCGCAACAAGTTGTTCCGGGGGCTGTTCAAAGCCCAGATGATCAGGGCCATTATTGGTTGCATAGAGCCGCTGCTCATGTGGCGACCACGCTAAGCCTACCGGGTTGCGTAACCCGCTTGAGAACACGTCAGCTTGCCAGCGGCCTGCTTTTTTCTGCAAGCGCCAAACGCCGCCACGGCGTTCATTAAATGCATAGGTCTCACTCAGGTATTGGTTCGAGCAATTACCACTGATACCAATACTGACATAAAGGCTGCCATCAGGTCCGGCTACCAGCGTACGTGAGCTATGCCCACCACTCGCGGGCATCGCAAATACCTTTTCTATCGCTTCGAGCCGATTTTCCTGGCGGTTGAGCTGGGTACGATAAACACCTTCACTAGAGGCCACCCAAAGCGCATTTTCATGCCAAAGCACGCTATGGGGGTAACGAAACTGCGGCGTGATACGCTGCGCCTTATAATCCGGAGGCGTTAAGCGATAGATAGCACCGGCACCTGAGCCGACTAAGACTTCACCAGCAACTTCACCATGCGATAGCATCCGCGGGCTAGGTATATCTGTGCTAAACACCGATAGCTGATAGCCTTGCGGGACGGTTACCGTAAACCGCTCTGTGCCCAACACCAAGGTCTGCTGGTAGGTATCTATCGTAGAGCCTGCCGCTGACAGGGTTGATGATAATATAAGGACGTTCCCTGCTATCCACCTCTTATGCTTATGCATTGACTGATCTCCCACACGACATCCTTGCGCGTTGTGTACTCTCATGCCGAGTGGCAGTTGTATTACAAGGTTAACTCGGCTCTGAATAAATGTATGTTTTTACCATCAGTTCTGTTTATAAGTGTAGCGGCTAATGCAAAAAAAAAGCACACTAAGTGTGTGCTTTCTTCGATTTTAGACAGCTGAGTTATTGGGCAGTCCAGCCACCATCAACAGGCATAGTGACACCCGTGATAGATGCAGCAGCATCACCAGCCAAAAAGGTCACTACGGCGGCCACTTGTTCAACCGTTACAAACTGCTTCGTTGGCTGCGCTTTAAGCATGACATCCTGCTTAACTTGCTCTTCAGTAATGCCACGCGCCCGAGCAGTATCGCCAACCTGCTTTTCCACTAACGGCGTCCAAACGTAACCCGGAGCCACGGCATTGACAGTGATTCCCTGCTCTGCAACTTCTAAGGCCACCGTTTTTGTTAAACCTGCGATACCATGCTTGGCTGCCACGTAAGCTGATTTATATGGCGACGCTACCAACGCATGAGCCGATGCTGTGTTGATAATACGGCCCCAGCCCTTCTCTTTCATGCCTGGCAGCACAGCCTTCGTGGTATGGAAGGCCGACGTCAGGTTGATACCAATAATGGCGTCCCACTTCTCTTCAGGGAACTCATCAACCGGCGATACGAACTGGATACCGGCGTTATTAACCAGAATATCCACCGAACCAAACTGCGCTTGAGCTTCTTGGACCATCGCTTGAATTTCATTTGCTTTGAGCATGTTAGCTGGCGAAAAAAGCGCTTTCACGCCGAAGTCCGCTTCAATAGAAGCGCGGATCGCTTCGTTCTCAGCAGGGTCGCCCAAGCCGTTGATCATGACATTCGCACCCTGCTCCGCCAACGCGCGCGCCATCGCCAAACCAATACCTGATGTTGATCCTGTAACCAGTGCATTTTTACCTTTTAACATGCTCAAAAGCTCCCCTTTTCGATCCTAAAATGGCACATCTATCTACATGCCGACAGTCCTTCCACCGTACCACTTTTTTGCACTGCAAAAAACTGATTGCATACCGCTACCCTACTAAAAGTAGCAACACTCCAGGCAGTACGCTTTACCGGCATCCATTACTATATTAATATTTACTTATATAAATAATTACTAATATGGTGGGACTATGAGGCAATACTGGAGCTGGATAACCAGCGGTACCACGCTGGCAATCTGTTTTTTACTGGCGGTCATACTTGTCAAACCAATCGGTGTATCAACCCAGTTTGTGATCGCCGATGGTGTTTTGTGGTCATTATTTGATGACAGCTTGATCACAACCGATACAGACAGCAAGTCTGGCTATGCAAGTACCAACGCTTACCTAGGTAAAAGCGGTGGTAAGTATGCAGCCGCTGTTGAAAATCCCATTAATTACAGCTTTTTATTCGTCTTAGCGATGATCTTTGGCGCTTGGTTAGCGAGCCGCTTTAACCGCCCAACCACTCCCGCCGATACTGCCTCACAACCGGTTTGTCGATTAGGCGATCAACGCTCAGCACGCTTACTGCGGGCGTTTGTTGGCGGTGCGATTGTCCTGTTTGGTGCGCGTCTTGCTGGCGGCTGCACGAGTGGCCATATGATGAGTGGAATGATGCAGACATCACTCAGCGGTTATCTGTTCGCAGCAGGTGCCTTCGCGGTTGCTGTACCTACTGCAATCTTTCTATATGGCCGTCGCTAAGGAGCTTTAAGATGAAAATTATTCTCGCACTCATCCTTGGCACGCTCTTCGGTTTTGTCTTACAACGCGTTGGTGCCACAGATTCACGCAAAATTTGGGGCATGTTAACGCTTCGAGATCTACATCTGGCAAAAGCGATACTCTTTGCCATAGGCGTAAGCTCAATCGTGCTGTTTGCCGGTATGAGCATCGGCATTATCGACGCAGGCCACCTCTCGGTTAAGAGCAGTTACAACGGTGTTATTGTGGGCGGTATGCTGCTCGGGCTAGGTTGGGCAATTGCTGGCTACTGCCCCGGTACCGGTGTTGCAGCCATGGGTGAAGGGAAACCGGATGCCTTTGTTTATGTACTCGGCGGTTTAGCTGGCGCTTTTCTCTACACGTTAAGCTATGGCGCAATCGCCGATAGTTGGCTCTTCAGTCCCATTGGTGGAGGCAAAGTAACACTTGCGGCAACAGGTGAGTACAGCGCTTTAATTGCCACACCCTCTGCGATGCTTGTCGCACTCGTTTTAGGTGGGCTTTTCGCAGCGTTCGCGGTTCTTGCGCCGAAGAAGATCTGAACCCGCTCCCAGCAAAGCCGATCGCTGATATCGGCTTTGCACACTCCTCTACACAAGCGATCCAACCCTTTCTTGCTACAAATCAAATAGCGTTTTGCAGCGGCCCTCTGCACTGCTACTCTGCACCTCTAAAATTCATTATCCTAAACCTTAAAATATTATCTTTATGCTTGATTGGATTCTCAGTACGAACGGCTTCATCATCGAAGCAATCGTGATGTTAGCCATCATTATTTACGTTGGAACACGTATCTAAAATCAAGAAAGACAGTTGCTTGTAAAGGATTAGTCATGCCAACACTGCCTTGTACCTATTTTCCCTTTGCCTTCGCAATCGCCGCCACATTGTTGTCATCGTATGCCAGTGCGTTTAGCGAAGAGGACTTTCTTAGCGATATCCCCGAGGTCGCCTCTGCTACACGTATCAGCCAGCCGCTGGACGATGTCCCCGTCGCCACATCACTGATCACCCGTCAGATGATAGAGGCGTCCGGGATGATAGAAATTCCCGAATTGCTGCGTTTAGTGCCAGGTTTTCAGGTCTACCCAACCAACCACAATAAGTATGCCGTGACCTACCACGGCGAATCGTCTGAGTTTCCCAATGACTTAGAAGTGCGTATTAATGGCCGCCCAGTCTATGTGCCGATGCTCTCCACTGTGGATTGGAACTCTCTTGGCATCACGCTGGACGACATCGAATATATCGAAGTCGTACGCGGCTCGAATGTACCCTCTTATGGATCAAATGCGCTGATGGGCGCGATCAATATCGTCACGCGATCACCCATTAGCCAACCGCAGAATAGAGTGACGTTTACCGCAGGCCCCGATAAACGCCGCGACTACACCGCAACACTGAGTAACCAGCATGAAAACGCTCAATACCGCTTGAGTTTATCAGGGCAGAAAAACAACGGATTCGACTTCCAGCGCGATGGCGAAGAGGTGTATCAGGGCAGCTTGCAGGTCACATTAACACCAACACTCTATGACACGTTCGATTTCAGTGCAGGTTTCAGTCAAGGCTCTATCGTTACTGGGCAAGGCGAGTTATCCCAATACGATGATCGTGACCATATCTCCAGCTATCAACATTTACAGTGGAAACATGAATCCGATCCTTTCAACGAATACACCCTGCAACTTTTTCATAACTTTCTAAGCCTCAAAACACCGAGTTACTGGGCCTCAGACCTATTGGGCGACCCGGGCTTACAGCAGCTCAATGCACAACTCGCGTATCTAGAGCAACAGTACGGTGACGCATACCCGTTCCCAAGCAGTCATGTTTCCGACTTTCGCACCCTAACAAAGGGCGAGAACGGTTCCGTCCATGTGTACGGCGGCGAGCTACAACTCACCCAGCGCCCAACCACTGAGCTTACCCTAGCGTCAGGTGTCGGCTTTCGTTACGAAGATGCACGCAGCGATAGCTTTATTCCCGAAGCGAAAAGTGTACACGAAGAGAACTACTACGCGTTTTCAAATATCGAGTGGCAGCAAACAGCCAAATTACTCTGGAACCTAGGCGTCATGGCGGAGTTCAAAACGACGACGGATGACCCCGCCATCTCGGTTCGTGGCGGCGCCAACTATCATATTGATGACACCACCACCGTTCGCGCATCACTGACTCAGGCATTCCGCACCCCCTCGTTATTGGAGCAAAACGCCGAGACAGCCTATGTTTTTCCAGAAGGTGTTCCGTTTGACTATCAGTTGAAGAAAAGTGATCAGCTCAAGTCAGAGAAGCTCGATGCCGTTGAGCTGGGCCTCTTTTTAAAGCACCCGACTCTGCACGGTTTTACTGATATTAAGCTCTTTTTTGAGGACTCGCGCGATGGCATTGAAGGCTGGTTCTATTACAGCGATCTGGACCTTGCCACGCTGGCGCAAGGTTATCCCGATGAGGAGCGACAACTGCGCAACTCGAAGGACTATCGCAACCGCGGCGTTGAAGTACAGACGTTCTTACAACCGACACCGAAAGATCTTATCAACCTAGCCTACAGCTATAACGATATTAGCGGTGTGCTGCAGCGCGGCGATATTCGCGACCACAAGCCAGATCGTGACCTCTCTGCTGCCGCTCCAAAGCATACATTAAGCTTGCTCTATAATCGCCGCTTCAGCCCAACATTTGATGCGGGCTTCATATTGACCCATATGTCCAAAGTTCAGTGGGAAGGTTCAAGCCTACACGACGATTTCACATCATTAGATGTCAAGTTCACTCAACAATTCCCGACCTCCAGCGGAGAGCGCGTGAGTGCAACACTGATGATCGAAAATCTCTGGGATGCTAAATATTCAGAGTTCCACCGCAACAATGCGCAGGAGAGAAAAATCTACCTAATCCTGAGTTTAGACTTCTAAGTCATCGGGCCAACGCATGGATAGCCTGCTCAAACCACTCATCAGCTTTACACTGCGCCTCTGGCTGGGTGTTTGGCTGCTGGTGTGGCTGAGCACTTTAATGCCAGCCCATGCGATTGGGGTCTCGGTGGTTCTTAGCTCTGAGCACCCCAGCTACAGCACCGTAGCTGAAGCGATTAAACAACAGCTAGCCCCCTCAGTATCGCTGCATGAATGGCAAGCCGATACGTTACCAGCAGCACTACCTGAGGATGACCTGCTTGTTGCAATAGGCACCAAAGCACTCAAAACGCTCCTGCAGAGAAATCTACAACAACCCATGCTGGCCAGTTTTTTACCGCGCCGTAGTTACGAAGAAACTCAGCAATCCTTTAACCATAACGGCAATATCAGTGCCGTCTACTTAGATCAATCGATGGCGCTCCAGCTACGGTTGATTAAGCAGCTAGCGCCGCACACTAAAACCATTGGTTCAGTATTTGGTCCCTCTTCGCAAGCAGACAGCGCGCGCCTTTATAGTGCCGCTTACGAACAAGACTTAGAACTGCATACCGTTGCCTTAAACCCAGACGACAACCCGATTGCTGTTCTGCAGCCCATTATCGAGCAGTCTGATCTTTTTCTTGCGATACCTGATCAATCGGCATTTAATAGAGCAAGCGCCAAATGGTCATTATTTATCGCTTTACGCGCTCGCAAAGCGCTCATTGGTTTTTCAGAAAAATATGTTGATGCCGGCGCGCTGGCGGCGGTGTATTCAACCCCGGAGCAGATCGGACGACAAACGGCGGAAGCTGTGGACAACTACCTCGAAAACGGAATTTTCCCAGCGCCAGCCCATCCGCGCTATTTTACGGTCAAGATCAATGACAGTACTGCGCGCTTGATTGGCTGGCCGATACCCAATGCCGAGCAGCTCACGCGTCAGCTACAGGAGTGGATGCAATGACGCCCTCGCTGTTTCATCGCCTCGATATCCGCCAACGCATTCTGCTATTAACGCTGATCCCGCTGCTGCTGATTTCGCTCTTACTTGGTAGCTACTTTATCTACACCCGCCTCCAAGATACGGAACGCCATTTAACCGAACATGGCGAGCTACTAGCACGGCTCATGGCATCGTCAACCGAGTTTATCTATCTCACCAATAACAACGCCGAGCTTAAAAAGATCAGTAAAGGCACCTTTATGGAGCAAGGCGTCGAAGATGCCATCTTCCTCAATGATGAGCTGAAACTGCTGCTGCGCAATGCGCAGTTTCCCTTTGATCCTTACAAAGTCACACGCCAACCGCTGTTTAAAAGCGAAGGCAAATGGTTCTTCTCTCAACCGATCAAACGCACTGGCTTGAGCGTTGTGGATAACCCAGAGTACCAAAATACCGAGGCACTTGAGGATGTCATTGGCTGGGCGGTTGTGGTGATATCGGACGCGGAGAAGATCGCTCAAGAGCGGCAGATCGTGATTACCAGCTGCGCACTACTGTTCGTTGGTTTCTTAATCACTTTCCTCATGGCGCGCAGACTCGGTAAACAGATCAGTACGCCCGTACTGGAACTTACCGAAGCGATGCAGCGTATCCAAGCCGGTGATCAGCACTACCGTTTGGGTAAGCAATATTCCGCGGAGTTCAGTGATCTTGCCGAGGGGTTAAATAAACTGGCGGATGCGGTACAAAAATCGCTGGAGAACCAAGCGATACGCATTGACCTATCAACGCGCAAACTCACCGCCACACTGCGCCACCTAGAGCAACAAAATGAGGCGCTCGCCAAAGCCCGCCAGCACGCTGATGATGCTAACAAGGCGAAAGATGACTTCCTTGCACGCATGAGCCATGAGCTGCGTACACCACTGACATCGGTGGTCGGCTTCGCGCGTTTATTAAGCCAAACGCCCTGCACTGCCGATCAACTACAGCATATTCGTATCATCAACCAAACTGCGCAAATGCTGATGTCGATCATCGATGACATCTTAGATTTCTCCAAGTTACAAGAGAACGCCATTGCGCTTGAACGTATCTCCTTCAACCTTGAAGAGAGCATCCATAGCGTACTCGAGATGCAAGCCCCCCATGCCCACGATAAGGGGTTAGAGCTACTGGTAAACTTGCCTGCAAAAGCCAATACACGAGTCGTAGGGGATCCAACTCGACTGACTCAGATCATCGCGAATCTCGTATCTAATGCGATTAAGTTCACGGAAAAAGGGCATATCAACATCACGTTGGGCGTCGAGCGTATCAACTCCCAGCAGAGCTTATTCTCTATCTATGTGAGCGATACCGGCATCGGCATTCCAAAGGATCACCTCGACCAACTGTTCCAAGCCTTTATGCAGGCCGATACATCAATTACCCGGCGTTTTGGCGGGTCTGGCCTTGGACTGGTGATATCGAAAAAGCTCGCAGAGCTGATGGGCGGTAAGCTGTCGATGTATAGCGAGGTTAATCAGGGCACGCAGGTGGAGGTATCCATTCCTCTGCGTATGTCTGAACAAACTCGTAATCTACTAAAACGGGCGCCTGAATTAGACCGGCCGTTGCTCTATTTTGACCAAGACCCCGCTGTAGCAGAGTCAACCTTGCACCTGTTCTCCTCCTCGCGGGATAACATCAAAGTCACGCATGATCTCGATGAGTTTCTAGCTTTAGCGGAACACTACGATGTAGCGCTGGTGGGTATTCCCGTGGATCGATTTAGTGAACCTAAGGTCTCCCACGCACTGGCCGGCATCAAACCTAAAACACGTTTAATCTGCCTAACACCCTGTGGCTACGAGCTACCTACCCACCTGACGAACGCCGTTGCAACACCCAAGCCTGCACGGCTCGAGAAATTGCTGGAGCTACTGGCGCAATCACCTACCCCCCAGCGCACTGCACCACAACCCACAATCAGGCGCACAGTACGCGTCCTGATTGCTGAAGACAATGAGTATAACCAGCTCCTTATTAGCAAAATTCTCAACGCACACCATATGGAAACCATCACGGCTAACAATGGTCTTGAAGCGATTCAGCTGGCCGAGAGTGAAGTACCGGATCTTGTCTTGATGGATGTGCATATGCCGGTCATGGATGGTCTAGAGGCCACCACTCGCATTCGCCAAATATTACCAAAGCTGCCCATTATCGCGCTGACGGCCAACGTTATAGAGAGTGAACATCTCTCGCTTTACAACGCAGGCGTATCAAAAGTGTTGCTCAAGCCCATCAATGATAAGCAGCTCATTAAACATATCGAAACCACCGTAAGCCGCACACAAGAGCAGGAGCGGGATCGACCAAAACACCTAGATCACCTGGAAAATACCCCTGCCGCACCGGTACTCGATGTCGCTAAATACGACTTGAAAGACCAACTGGTTGAAGAGCTGCTGCGTTTAGCAAACCAGCTAGAAGCGGCGGTGATACGCACGGATAAAATTGCCCTACGCGAAACCAACCACCAACTAGCGGGATTGGCGGGGTTGTACGAGCTGCCAGAGGTGGAGTGCTGCACCGCAGATATCCATACGATTGTCCATGCGACACCGGTCGACTGGTCTGAATTATGGAAACTAAGCTGGCGCTTGAAGCGCCTGTTGAAAGGTTCTGATGAGGCGATCGTAGGACATATCAACGAGCGCTTTGAAGGGACAGAGGTAGAAAGCTAAAACGTGCGCACAATAGGCGATGTATCGATCAGTTTTTTGAGCCGCTCACCAATACGCTGTAGCTGTGCCATACCTGCAGGGTTGTAACGGCATCGCCCAATACCAAAACGCACCTCACCGCTACCCTCCTCCGCCTCCAATTCTAGGTCGTAACACCGCTGGCGAATCGTTTCCAAGTCAGGATCATGGACGATAGGAATGCCAATAAACAACGACCAGCGATCATGCTCAAGTTGACCGGTTTGCAGTGCTTGCATCATCTCATAGATATCAGCGCGCTTAGGCCGATACACAGGCGCACGGCCAAACAGAAGCGCACCTGTTAACGCCAACATAACGACGAGACACACAAAAAACACCAGCATAAATTCCATTGGGTTCTCCTCGTTCTTGCCGCGTGATCAGCGATTAATGCCGAGGCTGATTCAATAGCACGAGTAACTGCTTCGCCGCGGCTTTGACGGCATCACCGCGTGCTTGCTCAATCTGCTCGATATCACGCTCAAATTTGCGTCGTGTCTTACGATCCAGCGCTTTCCAGGCCTCTAGAATTGGAATATGTTCGGTCTCTCGGAAAACCTCATCGAATACCTGATATTCAGCTTGCTGATGAAGTGACGCATCATAGTAATCGAGCAGCGAGCGAATGCGGATCGAGGCCTCAACCGGACCCACTTGCTCCTCTTGCAGCGCATGCGCAAGAATTTTTAGGCTATCCACAACATAGGTGTACTTTTCTTGGCGCTGAGCTTCCAAACGCGCGAGCTGCTCACGTTGTTGCGCTTGCTTCGTTTTAATAAAGCGGTACTGTCGGTATATATAGATCGACAAACCGATAATGGCGATCACACCTATCGCTATTAAACTGTAGATAACTGTTTCTGACACGCGAGCTACTCTCTGTTAACGCTATGAAAAAATTTACGTCTCATCCTACCGTAGGTGATGTTATTCGTGAAATGTATCTGCACCCCACTCAGATGAGCGCCCAAGAAGCCGCTGACTTATGCGGTCTAGATTGCGCTGTGTTTGAAGCGATACTTTCGGGTCAGCAGGCGCTTAACTACCAACTTGCCTATCGCCTTGCGCAAGGCTTTAACACCTCTTATACGTTCTGGTTGGGCATTCAGGCCACCCATAAAAAAGCCCCTGCACAAGCAGAGGCTGATTAACCAAACCAAGGGCGTTTAGGTGGCGTTGTTCAACGCATTTTCAACCCATTCAAAGACCTGTGGATACGGCACAGGGAACATCGGTTGAAGTGCCTGCAATGACTGCTGTAGCGCCGGTAGATCTGAATTAGTCAGATTGATATGCCCCACTTTACGGCCAACACGCACCTCTTTCCCATACCAGTAAAGCTCTGCGCTCGGTACTGATAACCAAGCATCCTGCTTCTCAACGCCGATCAGGTTGATCATCACAGACTGGCCCTTCACGATAGCTGGCGCCATCGGCAGACCTGCAACTGCGCGCACGTGGTACTCAAATTGGCTGATACTCGCACCGGCTTGCGTCCAATGCCCGCTGTTGTGTACGCGTGGTGCTAGCTCGTTAACCATCAAGTGATCGCCAACACGGAAGCACTCCATTGCCATCACACCCACGTAATCCAATGAGTCAAGCAGCTTACCCAGCATCTGCTCAGCTTCACTTTGCAGCGCTTCCAGACGTGCGAGTGGCGCCACGGACGCCATCAGAATACCGTTGACGTGTAGATTCAACGCTAGCGGATAGAAGTACAGATTACCTTCGGCATCACGGGCACCGACTAACGATACTTCCTCATCGAACGGAATTTTCTTCTCAGCAATCGCTTCATTGTGCCAACCTTCAGGCACTTTGGTGCCTTCAGCCTGCTTGAGCCAAAACTGCCCACGGCCATCGTAACCGCCCGTACGGCGCTTCAACAGCACCGTATCACCGAGGCGTTCGTAAAGTGTTGCCGCTTGGGTATCCTGCCCGACCAGCTGCCATGGCGCTGTTGCGATCTGAAGCTCATCCAGTAGCTGCTTTTGTGTAAAGCGATCAGCGAGACGCGGAAATACTTCACGGTTCAAAAAGTGCGGATGATTCGCCAACTGGACCGTTGCGCCAGTTTCTGGCCATTGCTCTCGCTCCGCTGTCACAACATCATTTGGTGACATCTCAACAGCGAACGGTTGTTCAATATCAACCGGTTCGACGTCAACACCCAAAGGCATGGCCGCATGTCGTAGCATTGCACCGAGTTGACCGGCGCCTAATACCCAAACTTTACTCATTAAGCTTCTCGTGGATCTGGATTTTCAAGAACAGTTTCAGTCTGAGCAGCGCGGAAAGCTTCGATACGCGCTGCTAACTCAGCATCTTGGTTAGCCAGCATTTGAGCCGCTAGCAAACCGGCATTAAAAGCACCTGCCGAACCAATCGCAAGCGTGCCAACGGCAACGCCCTTTGGCATCTGAACAATCGATAGCAAGCTGTCCATACCGCTTAAGGCTTTGCTTTGTACCGGAACACCCAGCACAGGAAGACGCGTGTTCGCAGCAACCATGCCAGGTAGATGCGCAGCGCCACCAGCACCAGCAATGATCACTTGATAGCCATTTTCAGCTGCGGTTTCAGAGAAACTGAACAACTTACCCGGCGTGCGATGCGCCGACACAACTTCCACGTGGTAACCCACTTGCAGTTGATCAAGAATTTCGGTGGCAGGTTTCATGGTTTCCCAATCACTTTTAGAACCCATGATGATGGCAACACTTGCTTGCATAACGTCAATCCAATTTACGGTAGGCCCGGCACAGCATCGAATGATCGCTCGCTGGGGCTTGAAAATAGCAAAGCGGCATTGTAGCAAAAAACTAGCTCGCGTTCGCCTGTTCTCACGCAAAAATACGCACCCCTCCGCTGCGGAAAAAGCTGCTTTTTGAGTCAGGAAATTGATGACAGCATCATGAAAATTATTCAAATACTCGCCAAATCAGAGTATTTCGCAAACAAACCAGAGGATCATGTAAGACGCTCATTGAACACTCCCCTACAGTGTCGAGTCCAAATACGAAGACCGCGCATCGTACGCCGTCACGATTGTTTAGGGAGCATAGCTATGTTCAAAGCCACTGATGTCCTAATACCGGGATATATCGACCAGCCACGCGATACGTTGTGGGAAAAAATTTCACCTCTTTATGCGGTGGATGAATCGGCCTGGTTGAAAGAGTTATTGCCGCTTGCCGCACCTTCAGACGACGAGCGCAACACCATCACACAAGGTGCCACGGCCCTAATCGAACAGGTTCGCGCAGACGATGACGCTATTCACATGGTGGATGCGCTGTTACTAGAATACAGCCTTGATACCCAAGAGGGTATTCTGCTGATGTGTCTTGCCGAAGCCTTGATGCGTATCCCAGACGCTGATACCGCCGACGCTCTGATCCGCGACAAACTATCAGTGGCTGACTGGAAAGCTCACCTGAGCAAATCAGACTCGCTCTTTGTTAATGCATCCACATGGGGATTGCTGCTGACCGGTAAAGTTGTCTCGATGGACAAAGACACCGAGGGCAATGCGTCTAGTGCGATCAACCGCTTGGTTAACAAGATGTCGGAGCCTATGATCCGTAAGGCGATGTACCAAGCGATGAAAATTATGGGTCACCAGTTTGTACTGGGCCGCTCAATCGATGAAGCCCTGAAACGCGGTAAGAGCTATCGCGAGAAAGGCTACACCTACTCCTTTGACATGCTAGGCGAAGCGGCACTGACCCAAGCTGATGCGAAGAAGTACTTCGATGACTACTTAAGCGCGATCGAAGCGGTGGGTAACAACACATTCACCGGCGACGCTCCGCGACCAACGATCTCCATTAAACTCTCGGCGTTGCACCCACGGTATGAAGTGGCGCAAAAAGCACGCGTAATGGAAGAGATGTACACACAGGTCATCGCACTGGCAGAAAAAGCACGTGCTTTGAATGTGGGCATCACCATTGATGCAGAAGAAGCCGACCGCCTCGAACTATCGTTGGAGCTATTCGAAAAGCTTTATACCAGCACCGCAATCAAGGGCTGGGGGCAGTTTGGCCTTGTCGTGCAAGCTTACTCAAAACGGGCACTGCCAGTACTTGCTTGGCTAGCCGCTCTTGCGAAAGCACAAGGTGACTGCATTCCTTTGCGCCTCGTAAAAGGCGCCTACTGGGATAGCGAGATCAAGAATTGTCAGCAACGGGGTTTGCAGGGCTATCCGGTTTATACACGCAAAGAAGCCACTGATACCGCTTACTTGGCCTGTGCACGCTTCCTGTTGAGTGAAGATGTTCGCGGCAATATCTATCCACAGTTCGCCAGCCATAATGCGCACACCGTTGCCGCCATTGTTACCATGACAGCGCACGATGATTACGAATTCCAGCGCCTACACGGCATGGGTGATGCGCTCTACAACACGGTTATCAAGCAGCACGATGTTAACGTGCGTATCTATGCTCCGGTTGGCAACCATAAAGACTTGCTACCTTACTTGGTGCGTCGCCTGCTTGAGAACGGCGCCAACAGTTCATTCGTGCACCGTTTGGTGGATGCACGCTGCCCGGTAGCTGATCTTGTCCACCATCCCGTGGACGTCTTGAGCGCTCGTAAAAGCTTAGCAAATCCCTATATTCCACTGCCTGGGCAGCTTTACGGTGATACACGCACCAACTCGCAAGGCGTTAATATTGATATCGAAGCCGATTGGGAAGCGTTCGCTGCCATCATCAAGCCGTTTATGGGCACCCAATGGCAGGCAGGCCCCATCGTGAATGGCCAGCTATGCCAGACTGGTGAACAGCACAGCGTAACTGCGCCTTACCAGCACAGCGAAACCGTGGGTCAGGTTTACTGGGCCGATGCAGATACCGTACAAACAGCCATTGCCGCCGCTGCCGACTTCTACCCAACATGGCGTGCAACGCCCGTTGCAGAGCGTGCTGCCGCGATCGCGAAGTTGGGCGATCTGCTCGAAGCAAACTACGGTGAGTTGATGGCGCTTTGCCATCGTGAAGCGGGTAAAACCCTGCAAGACAGCATCGATGAGATCCGCGAAGCGGTCGACTTCTGCCGCTACTATGCCGTACAGGCTCAAGAGCACCTAACCACGCCGCACACGAGCCAAGACTTCAATGGCACAAGCTTTGTCACTGAACGCCAAGGCCGTGGTGTATTTGCTTGTATCTCACCATGGAACTTCCCACTGGCGATCTTCCTCGGTCAAGTAACAGCAGCGTTAGCAGCGGGTAACACTGTGATTGCGAAGCCTGCAGAGCAAACAAGTTTAATCGCTTACCGCGCCATCGAGCTGTTGCTTGAAGCAGGCGTACCGGCAGGTGCAATTCAACTGCTGCCGGGCGATGGAGCAACAGTGGGCGCACCACTCACCAGCGATGTGCGTATTGCGGGTGTTGCCTTCACAGGCTCGACCGAGACAGCCCGCCTAATCAACCGATCGCTGGCAAACCGCAACACGGCACCGGCACCACTGATCGCTGAGACGGGCGGCCAAAACGCCATGATCATCGACTCCACTTCACTGCCTGAACAGGTGGTACGCGATGTCGTACGCTCTGCATTTGCCTCAGCGGGGCAGCGCTGCTCGGCGTTGCGCGTTCTTTTTGTGCAGGAAGATATCGCCGAACGTGTTATCCCAATGATTCGTGGCGCGATGCTTGAGCAAGTGGTTGGCGACCCGAGCCTACACCAAACGGATGTCGGCCCGGTGATCGACCGTGAGGCACAAGCGGGCTTGCTGGCACACATCGAACGTATGCAACAAGAAGCGACACTGATCGCCCAAACGCCCCTGCCACATAACGCAGAACAGGGCACCTTCGTCGCGCCAACAGCCTTTGAGATCAACAGCATCGACCAACTAGGCCGCGAGCAGTTTGGGCCAATTTTGCATGTGGTGCGCTACAAGGCCAGCGAGCTAGACCAAATTATTGATCGTATCAATGCAACAGGTTACGGCCTTACGCTGGGCATCCATTCACGTAATGAAACCACCTCGGTGCACATTACCCAGCGCGTGCGCGCCGGCAACATGTACGTCAACCGTGACCAAGTGGGCGCGGTTGTGGGTGTACAGCCATTTGGTGGTCAGGGCTTATCCGGCACCGGACCGAAAGCGGGCGGGCCGCACTATTTGAAGCGTTTCACGAAAACCGTTCGTGTCACCCAAGCATGACTAAGGAGCTCAACATGACGCACTCTAACTTGATCGAAGCAGGTCAACGCGCCCTGTCTGCATGGGAGCGCTGGAACCAACACGGAATCGCCGCGC
This sequence comes from Neptunomonas sp. XY-337, assembly GCF_004959845.1. NCBI lineage: Bacteria > Pseudomonadati > Pseudomonadota > Gammaproteobacteria > Oceanospirillales > Oceanospirillaceae > Neptunomonas > Neptunomonas sp. XY-337. The sequence continues at coordinate 589,237 of NZ_SPLL01000003.1, forward strand.
GCGCCGAAATTCTGCGCCAAGCGACTCAAACGCTGCAACAGCCAGTGGCTCCTTGGTTAATCAAGCAGGCGCTGGATGTAATGACGCCCAGCATTGAGCTGCCCGGCCCAACCGGTGAATCAAATACACTGATCTGGGAAGGCCGTGGCGTTGTAGCGGTGTGTGCACAAACGAAGGGCGCGGATGATGCCTTGATCGCCCAACTCGTCACCGCTTTGCTAACAGGCAATGTGGTACTGGCGGCTGTTGACCACCCCGTGGTGCAGCACCTGCAAGCGGCACTCACTGCAGCCGATTTCGCTGATGTACTCGTCGCGGTAGAAGCCCCTCTTGAGGCGCTTGCTGCGTGTGAGCCGATCAGCTTGTACGCGTTCTGTGGCGAGCCACGCGATACTCTGGCTTTGAATCGCAACCTAGCGCAGCGCGACGGCTGTCTTGCCCAACTGGTTGCGCTATCCACTGACGAGCCATTAGCGCATCAACTGACCGAAGACTTCCTATGGCGCTTTGTCACCGAAGCAACCATCACTATCAACACCACCGCTGTGGGCGGTAACGCCTCTCTTCTGGAGCTGGGAGGCCGCGAGGATATTTAAGTTTTCACTCGCTGGCACCGAAGAGGATTTTCGGTGCCATTTTTTTTGAGTGGGATAAGCGGCTCGCACACTAGCCAAAAGTCGTATAACCTTTGGCGCTTTTTGATCGGGAGCTCCACCCTGTTACCCACCCGATCAGTTCTAAAAATAAGCATGAGGTATCACCATGATCGAAAACAACGTGGCCATTATTGGCACCTTTCTCGTCTATCTGGCGCTGATGTTGGCCATCGGTGTGTACGCGTATCGACGCACCGCAAACTCATCTGATTACTTTTTGGGTGGCCGTTCCCTAGGGCCTTGGCCAGCGGCTTTATCCGCGGGTGCATCTGACATGAGTGGCTGGCTACTCTTGGGTCTACCAGGCTATGCATTTGCATCCGGTATGGAATCAATTTGGCTAGGCGGCGGGTTGCTGCTAGGCACATGGCTGAACTGGTTGTTAGTTGCCAAACGTCTGCGTACTTACAGTATTGAAGCAGATGATGCACTGACACTGCCGGAGTTCTTCGCCAAGCGCTTCGAAGATAAGTCCAACCTGCTACAGGTGATCTCCGCCTTCTTCATCCTGCTGTTCTTCTTGTTCTACACCAGCTCTGGCTTAGTTGCTGGCGGCAAGCTATTTGAAACAGTGTTTGGTCTCGATTACACGTTGGCCGTGATCATCGGCACAGTTTGTGTCGTTTCCTATACGCTGTTTGGTGGTTTCCTCGCTGTTAGCTGGACTGACTTAGTGCAGGGCCTGCTGATGGCTGCGGCACTGCTATTGGTGCCGATCATCGCAATCCAAACCGAGGGTGGTTTCGGTAACTTGGCTGCTGTCTTGGAAGCGAAAAACCCTGAACTCTTAACCATCTGGAATGACGCAAGTGGTGAACCTCTAACGGCAATTGCGATTATTTCGTTGGCCGCGTGGGGCTTAGGTTACTTTGGCCAGCCGCATATCTTGGCGCGTTTTGCTGCGGTACGTAGCAACCAAGATATCGGTACAGCTCGCCGTATCGCTGTGGTTTGGTCTGGCCTTTCCATGGCTGGTGCGATGCTCGTTGGCTTAGTGGGCATCCTGTATGTCGACAACCAATTGGGTGGCGACTTAGGCGATGGCGAAAAGATCTTCATGGTGCTGGTAAACGCCATGTTCCACCCTGTTGTGGCAGGTATTCTGCTGGCTGCTATCTTGGCAGCAATCATGAGTACAGCGGACTCACAGCTGTTGGTATCGTCCTCTGCGCTTGCTGAAGATTTCTACAAGCAAGTCTTCCGCAAAGACGCATCCCAAAAAGAGATCGTGCTGGTTGGCCGTGTTGCTGTCATCCTGTTATCGATTATTGCGCTGATGCTGGCGATGACGCCAGACAGTTCTGTGCTGGGGCTGGTGTCCTACGCTTGGGCAGGCTTTGGTGCGGCCTTCGGCCCGACGCTGGTGTTGTGCCTGTACTGGAAACGCATGAACCGCTTCGGTGCGCTGGCTGGTGTGTTGGTCGGTGGTATCACGGTTGTGGTTTGGAAGCAGCTGAGCGGCGGCCTGTTTGATCTCTACGAGATCGTACCAGGTATGATCTTCGCAACGGTGGCGATTGTGGTGGTTAGCTTGGCAACCAGCGAGCCTTCTGACTCAATCAAAGCGCGCTTTGATAGCTACTTAAGCAAGCTGTAAGAACATCCGCGCTGGCCTGCTGTGCGGGCTAGCGCTCTCCCCCTACACCACTGAGAGTGGCACTGCGTACTGCAGTTCAAATCGCTCATCTGGGTCTAAAAACTGGTTTCGTTGATAGATCGCATAAGCAGGCGTATTGGCAAGATGATATCCACTGCCGGGTAGCCAGCGATGATAAAACGCGTAAATTAACGGCAGCAAATCCCCCATACGGCCACGCGCTGAAAAAACACCATGCAACCCTCCCGGGATGGTTAAAATCCCCACGGAACCTTTACGCCATACATTTTCTGGCACCTCTAAACATGCCACATATCGGCAATCCGCCAGCGCGACCAAGCTTGGATTAGAGTGGTGCAGCGCTAGCATAGTCGCCGTTTGAGTATCGACCTCCTCAGTCTTTGCCCACTGCAATAGACGATGCCATGCAATACTGATACTGCGATCGTAACCTTGATGGCGCACATACGCCACGCGCCGCTCTGGCATCTGACGCAGCTGCATGTTAGGCAGTTCTACTTGCGCTCCGGCAGCGGCAATATCACGCTGCTGTGTATCAAAATTAGCTTGGGTAAACCCTGCATAACCACCGCTACGCCACACTTTTGGCGAGGCGCCAAAGTGGCGCTTAAAGGCTTGGCTGAAGGATGCATGGGATAGAAAGCCGCAGCTATGCGCCACATCAGCGACACTGCTCTCCGGTTCAAATAAGAGCTTATTCGCCGCCTGCTCTAAGCGCGTGCGGCGTAGGTAGTCGTTTAAGTTCTCACCAGTGACCTCTTTAAACACCCGTTGAAAATGAAACGGCGAGTACGCGGCTACATCCGCTAAAGACTTTGCAGTATGTGCAACACGGATGTCCTGATGAATTTTATACAGCACTTCATTGATGCGCCCTTGATGTAACTGCTGGCCTCTCGACACCGTCATTACCCGCCCTGTAAAGATTTCGCACAAATGGACAACTAAGCCCGCACACAGCCAACAGTATCGAAAGCCAGAAGCCCGTATCTTGGTTCAAAAAGGAGGGAAGATATGATTTCGACACGAGCACAGCGGTTAAAACCATCTTATATCCGCGAAATACTGCAAGCAACACAGCAGCCGGAGATGATCTCATTTGCGGGCGGCTTACCGGATGCGAGCCTGTTTCCAATGACCCAGTTGGGGCTAGCAACAACACAGCTAGCTGACGATAGAGCCGCCTTTCAATACGGTGTTAGTGCAGGCCTAGAGCCGCTGCGCGACTGGATTAAACAACACCATCATTGCGGTAAAAATAACGATGTGCTGATCACAACAGGTTCGCAGCAAGCACTGGACTTAATCGCACGTACTTATTTAAACCCTGGCGATACAGTGCTTGTCGAAAGCCCAAGCTACCTTGGCGCATTGCAGGTGTTCCAGCTCGCAGAAGCCCAAATTATCCTGATACCGCAAACAGATAGCGGAATTGATACCGCGCTGCTTGCCAAATTGATCGACGAGCACCAGCCAAAGCTGTTCTACGCCGTTCCTGATTTTCATAACCCAACGGGTAACCGCTGGCCGGCGGAGACACGCCAACAAGTCGCACGGATACTAAGCCACAGCCATACTCGCTTAATTGAGGATGCTCCCTATGCCGAGCTAAATTACGACGGCGAGTTGCTGCCAAGCGTGACATCGCTCTGCTCTGGGCCACATTTTTTTCTCAGCTCGTTCTCAAAAACGGTCACCCCCGGCGTTCGTATCGGGTACGTTGTCTGCGATCCAGAAAGCCACAAGGCTCTGTTACGCGTCAAGCAAGCGACCGACCTGCACTCCAGCCTACCGATGCAGCAACTGGTGCTCAACACGTTAAGCCAAACGACGATAAGCCAGCACCTACCAGCCATTCGCGCAGCGTATGCGAATAAACGTGATCGACTCGTCAATGCACTGCAAGATACGTTTGGCGACAAGGTCCGTTTTACTGTTCCCAGTGGCGGCATGTTTCTCTGGGTTGTCTTTCACCATTGTGATACCGAGATTCTCGCAAAACGGGGCCTAGAGGAAGGTGTCGCGATTGTGCCGGGCAAGGCTTTTTGCCCAAACGCAGAGCAGTTCAGTGATGCGGCTCGGCTCAATTTCACCCATGCCACTGCCGAGCAAATAACCGCCGGCGTTGCTCGTCTCTATCGCGCTTACCAAGCATCAAGGATCTAGTCCAGCACGCACAAAAAAGCCGCGCATAAGCGCGGCTTTTTTACAGCGAAGTGACTACTTTTAAACTTCTAGGTAATCAAGAATACCTTCAGCAGCCTTGCGGCCCTCAGCAATCGCTGTTACCACCAGATCGGAGCCACGTACCATGTCACCACCAGCAAAGATCTTTGGATTGGTTGTTTGGAATGGATAGCTGCCCGCTTCCGGCGCCTTTACGCGGCCATCATCGTGCATATCGATACCAAAATCAGCAAACCACGGCGCAGGGCTAGGACGGAAGCCAAACGCAACCAATACTGCATCTGCAGGCAGGATCTCTTCAGAGCCCGCTACAACTTCAGCACGGCGGCGGCCGTTTTCATCCGGCGCCCCCATCTGCGTTGTCACCAGTTTAACGCCGGTCACTTTGCCATTCTCACCGACCACCTCAACAGGCTGACGGTTGAACATAAACTGGACGCCCTCTTCGCGTGCATTCTCAACCTCACGCTTAGAACCCGGCATATTTGCCTCGTCACGACGGTATGCACAGATCACGCTTTGCGCGCTCTGACGTACCGATGTGCGGTTACAGTCCATCGCGGTATCACCACCACCCAGCACAACAACTCGCTGCCCTTCCATGCTGATGTACTCAGACGGATCTTTCTCGAACCCTAAACAGTGATTTACGTTTGAGATCAAGAATGGCAGCGCATCATAAACGCCTTCGAGCTCTTCGCCTGGGAAGCCGCCCTTCATGTAGGTGTAAGTACCCATACCAAGGAATACAGCATCGTACTCATCAACCAATTGCTGCATCGTGACATCTTTACCGACTTCCATATTAAGCTGGAACTCAACACCCATCTCCGTGAAGATCTCACGGCGACGCGACATCACATTTTTCTCGAGCTTAAACTCTGGAATACCAAACGTCAGCAAGCCACCAATTTCGGGGTTACGGTCAAAGACGACCGGCTTTACGCCATTACGTACCAAAATATCCGCTGCCGCCAAGCCCGCAGGCCCTGCGCCAACAATGGCAACACGCTTGTCTGTTTCCGGCACTGCAGACATATCAGGCTTCCAGCCCATCGCAAATGCGGTATCTGTGATGTACTTTTCCACAGACCCGATGGTGACTGCACCGAAACCGTCATTCAGTGTACATGCGCCTTCACACAAGCGATCTTGTGGACAAACGCGGCCACACACCTCTGGCAGAGAGTTAGTTTGGTGGCTAAGCTCCGCGGCTTTCAGGATATTCCCCTCCGACACCAGCTTAAGCCAGTTGGGGATATGGTTATGTACAGGACACTTCCAAGAGCAGTAAGGGTTACCGCATTCCAGACAACGATGTGACTGGTCGGATGCATCTTCTTGTTCAAAAGGCTCGTAGATTTCAGCAAATTGCTGCTTACGAACGTTGGCCTCGATCTTCTCAGGCCCTTTTCGGGATACGTCGATGAACTGGAAATCGTTGTTAAGACGTTCAGCCATGGTCCCCACCTCGTTCTTAGCGCCCGCACTGCGGGCGCACGTTAAACTTCTTTCGCGCGTCTTTACTCTGGACGGATGCGAACACTATTCAGTAGATCATTCAGCGATGCTGCTTTTGGCTTCACAAGCCAGAAGCGTGCTAGGTAGTCTTCGTAGTTTTCGATCAACTCCCAACCCCAAGCACTGTTCGTCGCTTTTGTGAATTCAATGATCACTGAGCGCAGATGGTTTTTGTAAATTTCCATCTGCTCCGTGTGGATACGGTGAATCTCAACCAGCTCATGGTTGTACTTATCAACAAAGGTGTTGTCCTGATCCAGAACATAAGCAAAACCGCCGGTCATGCCCGCACCAAAGTTGTAGCCTGTTTGGCCAAGTACTGTTACCAAACCGCCAGTCATGTACTCACAACAGTGGTCACCCGCACCTTCGATAACGGCGTGACAACCTGAGTTACGTACCGCGAAGCGCTCACCAGCACGGCCTGCCGCGAATAGCTTACCGCCCGTCGCGCCGTACAAGCAGGTGTTACCCAGAATCGATGTTTTATTCGACTCGAACGTCACCTCTTTGAATGGCTTGATCACCACCTGACCACCAGCCATGCCTTTACCGACGTAGTCGTTCGCATCACCTTCAAGGATCAAGTTCTGGCCACCCGCGTTCCAAACACCGAACGACTGACCAGCATGACCTTTAAAGTTAAAGGTAACTGGCTGATCTTCCATGCCCAAGTTGCCATGTGCTTTAGCAATCAGACCCGACGTACGTGCACCCACAGAGCGGTCACAGCTGGTGATCTCGAGATCCCACATGCCGCCCTCTTTTGCGTCGATAGCCGCTTTAGCAAGCTCTGCCATCTTCGTGTTTAGGTCACCGGCATCATACGGATCATTCTTCGGTTTCTGACACGTATTTGGATACTCAGGTGCAATACCTGCGGTGCTGATAATTGGCTCAAGATTCAGATTGCGTTGCTTCGGTGTTTTACCTTCAGCAATTTCCAGCAGATCAACGCGGCCAACAAGCTCTTCCATGGAACGAACGCCCATCTGAGCCATCCACTGACGCGCTTCTTCAGCAACGAATGTGAAGAAGTTTTTCACCATCTCGACGGTACCGCGGAAGTACTCTTCACGCAGTTTCTCATTCTGCGTCGCTACACCGGTCGCACAGTTATTCAAGTGGCAAATACGTAGATACTTACAACCCAAGGCAACCATCGGCATTGTACCGAAGCCAAAGCTCTCAGCACCCAGAATTGCGCCTTTCACGACATCAAGGCCCGTTTTCAAACCACCATCTGTTTGCAAACGCACATTACCGCGCAATTGGTTACCGCGCAGAGATTGATGTGCATCCGCCAAGCCTAGCTCCCATGGCGATCCCGCATAGTGAATCGACGTCAGTGGCGATGCAGCTGTGCCGCCGTCGTAACCGGAGATAGTAATCAGATCCGCGTAGGCCTTAGCAACACCACACGCAATCGTACCTACGCCAGGACGTGATACCAGCTTCACCGACACCAAACCTTCAGGGTTGATCTGCTTAAGATCGAAGATGAGCTGAGCCAAGTCCTCGATTGAATAGATATCATGGTGCGGCGGCGGTGAAATAAGCGTCACACCCGGTACCGAGTAACGTAAACGAGCGATAAGATCGTTTACCTTGCCACCTGGTAACTGACCGCCTTCACCCGGCTTCGCACCCTGAGCCACCTTAATCTGCATGACATCAGCACTCATCAAGTACTCTGGCGTGACGCCAAAGCGGCCCGACGCAATCTGCTTGATCTTAGAGCGTTTCATGGTGCCGTGACGGGCTGGATCTTCACCACCCTCACCGGAGTTAGAGCGGCCGCCTAATTCGTTCATCGCAACGGCAAGCGCTTCGTGCGCTTCAGGAGACAACGCGCCAAGCGACATCGCAGCAGAGTCGAAGCGTTTTAGGATTTCAGATGCCGGCTCAACTTCGTCGATCGAGATAGGCTGTAGATCAGTGCGCAGTGCTAACAGATCACGAATCGTTGCCACACCGCGGTTATTCACCAGATCCGCGTACTCTTGGTACTTGGCTGGATCACCGGATTCGACCGCTTCATGGATAGTACGCACAACATCTGGGTTGTATGCGTGGTACTCACCATCGTGCATGTACTTCAGCAAACCACCCTGCTGGATTGGCTTACGTGCCGTCCATGCTTCTTTGGCCAGCAACGCTTGCTCTGTTTCGAAATCTTCAAAACGAGCACCTTCGATGCGGCTCATGACCCCCTTGAAGCACAAGTTGACGATCTCAGAGCTCAAGCCAACCGCTTCGAACAACTGTGCACCACGGTAGGAGGCAATTGTCGAGATCCCCATCTTCGATAGGATCTTCATCAGACCTTTATTGATGCCTTTACGATAGTTTTCGTGACTATCAAGCGGCTCAAGTTTGATCTCGCCAGAGGCGCATAGGTCGTTCAATACACGGTATACCAAGTATGGGAAGACCGCTGTCGCACCAAATCCGAATAGCACAGCAAAATGGTGCGGATCACGCACGGTGCCAGACTCTACAACGATGTTGGCATCGCAGCGTAAGCCCGTATCTACCAGACGGTGGTGTACTGCACCTGTTGCCATCGCCGCGTGAACAGGCAGCTTACCCTGTTCCAGCTTAGCATCAGACAGGATGATGATAACCTTGCCATCGCGAACCAACTGCTCAGCTTCATCAGCAACCGCTTCAATGGCTTGCTTGAGACTCTTCTCGTTCGGGTCATAGTTAAGATCGATCGTCGCGACCTCAAAGCCCTCAACCGTATTATCACGCAAGCGGCGGAACTTAGACGCAGAGAGAACCGGCGTTGTTAAGATCACACGGCGAGCATGCTGTGGCGTCTCTTCAAAGACATTTTGCTCACGCCCCAGACATGTCTCTAGCGACATAACGATCGCTTCACGCAGCGGATCGATAGGTGGGTTTGTTACCTGAGCAAACTGCTGACGGAAGTAATCGTAAGGTGCACGGATGCGGTTCGACAAAACCGCCATCGGTTTGTCGTCACCCATCGAGCCAACCGCTTCCATACCCGACTCGCCGAGTGGACGGATAATCTGATCACGCTCTTCGAAGGTCACCTGGAACATTTTCATGCAGGTTTTGACCTCGTCCGCAGACATGTCGCGGAAGGATTGCGACTCCTCTTTGAGGTTCATCGTCTGCTCTAGGCGCAGCGCATTCTCTTTCAGCCACTTTTTGTATGGTTGCGCTTTTTTAAGCTTATTATCGACATCTGCCGTGTGAAGAATTTCACCAGACTGCGTATCGATTGCCAAGATCTGGCCCGGACCAACACGGCCTTGAGCGACAATATCTTCTGGCTGGTAACTAAAGACGCCAATCTCAGACGCTGTACAGATATAACCCTGCTTAGTCATCACCCAACGCGATGGACGCAGACCATTTCGGTCCAGCATACATACGGCAAAGCGACCATCGGTCATTACCATACCTGCTGGGCCGTCCCATGGTTCCATGTGCATCGAGTTGTACTCATAGAACGCACGTAGCTCGGTGTCCATCGTATCAACATTCTGCCACGCAGGCGGAACGATCATGCGTACAGCGCGGTAGATATCGACGCCGCCGACCATTAGGAACTCAAGCATGTTGTCCATACTTGAAGAGTCAGAACCGGTTGTATTTACGACTGGCTGCAACGCATCAAGGTCTGGCAACATGTCTGTCGCAAACTTGCGTGAGCGCGCACGCGCCCAGTTGCGGTTACCCTCGACAGTGTTGATCTCACCATTGTGCGCTAGGAAGCGGAATGGCTGAGCCAACGGCCAGCGCGGTGCCGTATTCGTAGAGAAACGCTGGTGGTATGTACAAACCGCAGTTGTCAGGCTTTCATCGGCAAGGTCTTTGTAGAAGACCGGCAAGTCAACCGGCATCGTCAGACCTTTATAGGAGATGACCTTATCGGACAAACTACAGATGTAGAAATCGGTATCGCCTGCAAGTGCGATTTCAGCCTTGCGACGCGCTGTAAATAGGCTAACTTGGAACTCACGCTCAGATTGGCTAGTTGGCTCAACAAAGACCTGTTCAATTTGTGGCAATGTATCCTTTGCAATCGGGCCAAGGCACGACTCGTCGGTCGGAACAATACGCCAACCGGCGACTGAAAGTCCTTGTGCTGATAGTTCACGGTTCAGGGTTTGACGAGCGGCTTCTGCCTGCTCTGGTTCACGGGACATGAACACCATACCCACCGCATACAGCTCACCAAGCTCAATACCCAACTCTTGTTTAGCTGCTGAACGAAGGAAACTATCTGGCTTTTGCATCAACAATCCACAGCCATCACCTGTCTTACCATCCGCAGCGATACCGCCACGATGGGTCATGCAAGCGAGTGCTTCGATTGCTTTTTGTAATAGATCATGACTGGCTTCCCCTTCCAGGTGCGCCATCAGACCAAAGCCACAGTTATCCTTAAACTCACCGGGGCGATACAGACCTGTGCTCATAAGTCATTCTCACTCAAAAAGTTCTTTGTAAATCAGATACTTGTCATCATATCCTGTTGCCTGAACAATATCTTAGCAGGCAAAAATGGACGGACATTCTACACACAGGAGCAAATTGGGACAAATTTTAAGCGATCAAAAAGTGACCTAAGACAGAAAAAAAGCGGCAAAATGCCGCTTTTTTAATAAATTTTACTGTTTTTTCGAAAGACCAAAAGCTATTTCTTTTGTATGTCTTGGTGAACCCCTTTCACGCTTCTCGGCCATGGTCCTAATTTGCGCAGCTCTTCCGGAAGTCCAGTAATTGCGCGGGATGCAGCCGCTTTACTCGCATACTGGCCATAGACCACAACATGCCAAGGTTTACCGCTTAAGACGGTTTTGAAGTAGTAGAGGCGGTCTCTACTATCGAGTGAGGCGATGAATTTTTCGACACTTTCTTCTGATCTGGCACCTAGCACCTGCAATGTGAAAGCCGACGCAGGCCAATTAAGCAGTTCTTTTTCCTTCAACCAGGGACTTATGCCCTTGATTTTATCTGAATCATCCTTCAAATCAGGATATTTAACTACATCCAGCTTTGTCTGTTCGACTTTAGAGCTAGTCTTAGTTGGTGCTTTTTGGGCGGCGCTTTCCACAACAGCTGGAGCTGGAGCTGGAGCTGGAGCTGGAGCTGGAGCTGGAGCTGGAGCTGGAGCTGGAGCTGGAGCTGGAGCTGGAGCTGGAGCTGGAGCTGGAGCTGGAGCTGGAGCTGGAGCTGGA
>NZ_SPLL01000004.1:0-395551 GCF_004959845.1 Neptunomonas sp. XY-337
GCTGGAGCTGGAGCTGGAGCTGGAGCTGGAGCTGGAGCTGGAGCTGGAGCTGGAGCTGGAGCTGGAGCTGGAGCTGGAGCTGGAGCTGGAGCTGGAGCTGGAGCTGGAGCTGGAGCTGGAGTATTCAGCGTACTATCGGCCAGCGCTTGGTCAAGCTTCTTACTTAACTCACTCTTAGTTTCGTTGCCTTCTGGAAGCGGTGGTACCAGCTCACCTTGACGTAGTTTTTCTTGCCGCTCCAAACGTTCTGATAGCGTGCTCCTAATCACTGGGACAGATTCGGTGGTCGCTAGGACCTCCTCTTCAGGCACAGCAACACGCAGTGGCACTGACATCCGACTTTTCGGGTCATCTGAGTTCGCTTGCACAGCCTGCGAATCTTCTGGCATAAACTGCCAAGTTGCGATACCCAATACCCCTACTAGCACCGCAGCCATGCCAATCATGTGCGGCAGCGGTAAAGGAAAGGCAGTTGAGCGCTTAGCTGGAGCAGCTTGACCACCGCTACGGTGAATCTCCGATACGGCATCCGTTAGACGCCCGGGAAACCCCTCGCTGCTTTTAAATACACTCTTCAGTTGCTTGGCTTTGAGCGCCGGCTGATTCGGGAAGCGCAGCTTGATGAACTCTTTCGCTTCATCGAGTGTAAATGGGTGCAACTCTTCAAAGTGTATTTTTCCTTCGAGTAGCTCTCCAACAGCAAGCGAAGCAAGGCGCGTCTTGATAGCCGGCTCGCCCGCGAGAATAACTTTTGGCATTCCGGTGCCAGAGACGAGCAACCCTGCTAGCAGCTCGATCGCTTCATCATTTAGCCACTCGGCATTATCGATCAGTATCAGCAGGTGTTGGTGCACTTCATGGAGGGCACGGCTATGAGCATGAAGCTGTGTTAATGGGTCATCATTAGTAACATCCACTCCCAACGCTTTCGCCGCCAATGCCATCAACTGGCTTGCGCTGGTCTCCTCACGCAGAGATATCCGAATTTGGCGGATATCAGAGGTTAGGCTTTCTACTGCTAACTTTTTCGCAACAGATGTTTTACCACTGCCTTTAGGGCCTGAAACGACCACTAAGAAGTCGGAGTAGCGCAGCAAATGGAGAATTTTGTCGATTAACTGCAGACGGCTATCTGGCTCAAAGTAGAAGTTCTGGCTCATATGGGGATACCTAATAGGCTAGCGTGAGCGGTTCAGTACTTTGGACAAACTGCTCGCCGGATAGTCAGACGTCACCGTCGCTTCGCCCAGTGCTTTGAGAAGCACTAATCGTAGCTCACCATTGATAACCTTCTTATCAACCGCCATCAGTTCTAAAAAGTCTTTTTCAGACATATTTTCTGGCGGCTCGATCGGCAAGTTAGCGGCGGCGAGAAGCTCAGTAGCACGTGCCACATCACGCTCGGTGATCCAATCCAGTTCGCAGGACAACTCAAGGGCTTGAACAGTACCCGCAGCAACGGCTTCGCCGTGCAGCCAATTACCATACCCCTGATGCGTTTCAATAGCATGACCGAAGGTATGACCAAGATTGAGCCACGCACGAATACCTGCTTCTCGCTCATCTTGGGCAACAACTTCGGCTTTGATTTCACACGAGCGCTGTACTGCATAAGAGAGTGCTTTTGGGTCGCGCGCTATCAGCGCAGGCATATTCTCTTCTAGCCACTCAAAAAACTGTACGTCGTAAATGAGGCCGTACTTAATGACCTCAGCAAGCCCTGCGGAAAGCTCTCGGTCAGGTAGCGTTGAGAAGACGCTAATATCCGCCAGAACAGCTTGTGGCTGATAAAATGCACCAATCATATTCTTGCCACGCGGATGGTTTACGCCCGTTTTCCCCCCCACAGAAGAGTCCACCTGAGACAACAAGGTGGTTGGAATTTGGATAAAGTTAACACCACGCTGATAGCTCGCAGCCGCAAAGCCTGTCATGTCTCCTACAACACCACCACCTAACGCAATTAACGTTGTCGTACGGTTGTGTCGCGCCTCTAAGAGTGCATCATAGATTAAATTAAGATGCTCGAGGTCTTTATAAGCTTCGCCATCGGGCAGCACGACGCTATCCACCTCAAACGAGGCCAACATTCCACGTAGTTGATCTAAGTACAGGGGAGCGATTGTCTCATTGGTAACAATCATCACCTGACTGCCTTTGATATAAGGAGTCAGTTGTGCCGTATCGATGACATCTGAACCGATAAAAATTGGATAAGATCGATCGCCCAAATCGACATTAAGTGTATGCACAGTAGATGGCTCCGCAGTACTAGTTGATGAGTTCTTTACGCTTTAGCTGTCTGATAATTTCATTGACAACATTTTTAGGATGGCGCCGGTCTGTTTTAACGACAATATCAGAAGTGCTAAGGTAGAACGGCTCGCGCTTTTCGATCAGCTGCTCTAACACTTGTTTTGGGTTATCGGCTTGCAGTAGTGGGCGGTTTTTATCCTTAGCTGTGCGCTCTAATTGCTGCTCAACAGATGTCATTAGGTAGATGACCGTCCCTCTACTTTGTAAACAAGCTCTGTTTTCGGCACGAATCACAGCACCACCGCCTGTAGCGATAACCAGCCCATCTTGCAGTGTAAGCTCATCTATCACCTGAGCTTCTCTTTGCCGAAAGCCCTCTTCACCTTCAACATCAAAAATCCACGGGATATTCGCCCCTGCCCGTTCCTCTACTTCTCGATCAACATCCGTGAAAGCTAGCTTTAGCTCATGAGAAAGTAGTCGGCCTATGGTACTTTTTCCTGCCCCCATAGGCCCTACTAAAATAATATTCAAAAACTTGCCTCAATTAACGACTAGCTGACAGCGACTCACGGATAATCTTTGGCGTAATAAAGATCAAGAGTTCGACTTTTTCATCGATTTTAGTCTCTTTACGGAACAGACGGCCGATCCCCGGCAAATCACCGAGTACTGGCGTCTTGAGCGTACCGTCAACTTGCTTGTTTTTATATACTCCGCCGAGGACGATTGTATCACCGTCCTTCACGACGACTGAAGTCACAAGCTCATTCGTATCAATAGCAAATTCGCCACTCTCCAATGCTTGGCCAACAGAGTCCTGAGTAATCTTAAGGTCTAGCGCGATTCGATCACCTGGGTTGATTTGCGGAATAACATCTAGGCGCAATACAACCTCTTTGAACTCAATTTTCACTTCGCCGTTTTCGACCGTTTGGTATGGCAGTTCTGTACCGGACTCGATACGCGCCGCTTTACCATTCGTGGTAATCACTTTTGGCTGGGATACCACCTCTGCACTGCCTTCGTTCTGAAGGGCAGATAACTCTGCAGAGATCAAGAAATCACTCGACGCATAACCAATGCGGAAAGTCGACGTTGCCTCATCAACACCTAAGTCGACATTGAGGGGGGTATTTACACCAATTGCGGGAAAATCTTCTGCATAGTAAGGGGATGAGCTACCGCCACCACCAGCCACCCAGCGGTCCGACTGCAAACCAAACCCCCAACGAACACCTAGCTCTTTGGTAAAGTCGGTAGACGCTGTAACCAGACGAGCTTCTACCATGATCTGCTCAACTTCGGCATCAAACTTTTTGATGGTCTTTCGAATCTGCTCGAGCTGCGCTGCCGTTTCTCGAACCATCAGAATATTCGTTTCGTTATCAGCGATAATGAGGCCGCGCTCTGAAATGAGCTGCGCTGCTTCAATACGTGACTTCATTTCTGATGCTTTACGGAAATCAACTTGAATAAAGTCTGTACGCAGCGGAGATAGCTCTTTTTCCGACTGCTGGCTTGCCAACTCAATACGCTCACGTTCGGCAATTTGCTCAGCAGGCGCCACCAGCAAAACATTACCCACTTGGCGCTTGTCTAAGCCTCGCGTTTTCAGCACGATATCCAAGGCCTGATCCCAAGGTACATGTTTAAGGCGCAACGTGATCTGGCCAGTTACTTCATCGTCCACAACCAAGTTAAGTTGAGCCACTTCCGCAAGGATCTGCAACACTGACCGCACGCTAACATTTTGGAAGTTAAGGTCGATCTTCTCACCTTTGTAAGGAAACTCGTTTTCGGCTTCCTCATCCTCTTCTGACCGAGTCAAATGTTTGAAGTCTAGAACGAGCTGAGAACCCGTTTGGTATGCCATGTAGTCGTAAGGTGTCGCTTCTGGTTTGATCAAGATGGTTGTATTACCACCTTGGCTCACCGAATCGATAAACATCACCGGTGTCGCGAAGTCTTGGACATTAACTCGCTGCTGCAGACCTGGAGACAGCAATGCGCTTGTCAAAGTCACCGCAACATTGTTGCCCTCTTCTTCAATATCAATACCAGCCTTGTCATCAGACAAAGCAATCGTCACACGTCCGATACCACCAGCAACGCGCTCGAAGTCGATACCTTTAACGCGTGTATTGTCATCATAGGCCTGCTTGACCGTTTGAGCTTTAGCTAACGCCGGTGCTTTTGCCACCTTCGTTACAGGTGCACTGACCGCAGGCTTCGCTTCTGCGACGGGCTGAGGCTGCACAGGGGCCGAAGCGTTTTTACTAGCAACCGACTCTCCACCACCGAACACGATAAACAAGCTGTTGTCCTGCGCATACGTCTCATAAGGTGTCGCTAGGAATAGGTTTGCGACCACCCGAAGTCGATCTGCACTTTGTGCAAAATTGAGTGTATCGATGTAATCATTTTTGATTGCCACCGATTTGCTACCAATGTCGTTTTCGACTCCGAAGAAGTCGAGTACCAGCCTTGGAGGGCTGTCGATTGCGTACACGCGCGGATCGCCCGGTGCGTGATCGAAGTCAAGCCGCACTTCCAGCTTATTACCGGGTAGTTTTACGAAAGCCGTATCTTTTAATAGTGTATTAGCAGCATTAGCTAGCGAGGCGATGCCCGTAGAGCAAAGCAACAAGCAAACCAGTAATACACGCTTCAGTTCCCTAGCTGAGACGCTCAGCAAACATTTATTGGTAGTCATTCTGGTTCCTTATTACTCTTGTCCTACTAGCTCAACAACACGTGGGCGGTGCATCCATCCGCCTCGACCGTCAGATATAATTTCAAGTACATCTAATCGCTCATCTAAAACGGCGATTACCTTACCAAAATCAAGCCCCATATGGTCACCCACCGATACCCGATGAATCTCGCCGTTTTGATCTCGAACAAGGCCCCAAGTAACTTCAGCTTCGGTCTTCCCAACGGTACCAACCATCTCTAAGTCATCGAGCGAAAACTGCTCGAGATAGCTCCGAGGCCGATTTTGATCAGGCTCTAACTCGACGCCATCATCCATCTCCATCTCCATGTCGCCCAGCTCCACTCTGACAAGAGGTACGAATGGGTCACGCAAACTAGCGCCTTCATACACAAAGCTGAGATAAGGCTTGAACGTGGGAAGAGGCTCTATCTTGCCTTTCGGCCTCGCCTGTACATCACTGACAAAACGCACGAGGTCATTTTTATCTTCAACCCATATACAACCGGATAACAAAGCGACGGAGGCCGCCAAGCATATCAGCTGCCCTTTGGCGGTTAGAAACTTCACTTTATTCTGAGTCATCATAGCGATATGTCTTAGCATCAATTTTCAGCTGCAGTACACCGGCCTCATCAGCAACAATTTTATAGTTATGTAGTGTCACGATTCGTTTAATCGCTGCTACACCACTAACGAACTGCCCCATCTGATGGTAGGTTCCTTGTACTTCTATATTGATCGGTAACTCGATGTAGAATTGCTCTTTTTTCTCGGGCTCAAGGGCAATTCTCTTAATTTCTAGACCCGCTGCTCGGCCGATATCTGTGATGTCTTCTAGCAGACCCGGCACCTCTTTCGCAGTTGGGAGTTGGCGCAGCAGTTCAGAGAACTTGTCCTCAACGTCTTCCATTTGCTTACGTAGAGCAGAAAGGTTCGCCACCTGAAAGGATTTGGACTCAAACTCTTTACGCAGCTCCGACTCACGGCTGATCTCCCGTTCAAGACGATCGTGTTTATCCTGAACGTAAAAATGCACACCACCCCATGAAACTAGGCCAAGCACGATGAGATAGAAGATAACCTTAACACCGATAGGCCAGTTACCAGCGGTATTTAAGTCAAGGTTGTTAGGATCAAACCCTTGAAACGCTTTTTTGAAGGCATCCATATTCGTTTACTCCGCCTCCTCTGCTTTTGGCTTCGCCAAGTCAACCACGAGATTGAACATGTTTTGACCTTGGTGCTCCACAACCACCTTCGAGTTTTTCTCGTCTAAGCGCTCAACCACTGAAAGGTCAGGTTCGCCAAACCAAATCGAATCATTAAGATTACGCATCAGCTCCGATACATCTTCATTTTGATGCACTAATCCACTGATTTTTATAGCATCTTCACTACTAGCTTGGCCTGCATCATCAAAGCCATTCTCACTGCGCTCCAGAGAGACATAATGAAGACCATCAGGTAGCACACGAACTAGCTCGTCGAAGTTTCGTACAATGATAGGTCTGTTGCCCTGTAGTTCTTGAATCGCGTTCAAACGCTCCAGAAGACGCTCACGTTGCTTCTTAAGGTCTTCAATCTCCTCGATTTTGAGATCGAGCTTTGCAATTTCTGATTTGAGGTAATCATTCCGCGCCACTTGACGGTCAAACTGAACGTCGTAGTAGTAGCCAACCAAGAGGACTAGGGCTAAACCAAACAATGCTGAGGCAGCAACATTGGTCACAAACTCTTTTTGTTTTGCTGCCGCGCGCTCTTCACGCCAAGGTCTGAGGTTAATCTTCGCCATATCTCACTGTTCCTACTGATCGAATGATCGAAGAGCCAAACCGCATGCCTTAATAAGTGCAGGGGCGTCTTTCATTAAGCGACCACGATTGATCTTGCTATTAAGTTCCATCTTCGAGAATGGATCTGCCAAAAACACAGGAACATCTAATTCCTCAGTTAATATATCGACAAGCCCATCAATTGCTGCAGTCCCGCCACAGACATATATCTTTGTAAGTTGATGCTGCACACCTGATGAGTAGAAGAACTGCAAGGCGCGTGAAACCTGCTGCGCAACGGTATAACGGAACGGCATAACGATGGCATCTCGTATCTCTTCGCCAAGCTCGCCCAAACGTAATGCTTGCTGCACCTCATCAACCGACATACCGTATTGATGATGAATACTCGTCGTTAAGTCGTTACCACCAAAAGACTGTTCACGGTTATAGATGACTTTGTGATCTCGGATTACGTTTAGCGTCAGCGTAGAAGCGCCTATATCGACGATTGCGACCATATCTTCCACGCCGGGATCTTCGCTGAGCAGCATGGGATAACTGCGCTCTATCGCATAGGTATCTACATCAACCACTTCGCACTTCAGCCCGCCGGCCGCAATCGTATCTTCGCGTTGATCAACATCATCACGGCGACAGGCAACCAAGAGAATTTCATTTAATTCGGGGTGGGAGGGGGATGCCCCGACAACTTCGAAGTCGAGTGCAACTTCATCAAGAGGGTAAGGAATAAATTGATCAGCCTCTACGCGCACCTGCTCTTCCAGCTCAAGTTCGGTAAACGAGCTGCTAAGTTCAATGCGTTTAATAATGACCGCGGATGAGGGCACCGCTGTGACTGCCACACCATTTTTGAGCGCGCATAGCTTAGCGCCGCGCTCTATGGCATCCGCAACAGGCTGCACTTCCTGAATATTTCCATCAATGATCGCTGTTGGCGGCAAAGACACAACCGCGTATGCATCCAGCCCGACCTTGCTTCCATGCCTAGAGAGTACGACGAGTTTTACCGATGATGAACCGATATCCACTCCAACCCAGCTAGCCGACTTCTTCCCGAACAAACTGATCACTATTTTTTCCTTAAAAGATATGGATTTACCTTCTATAGACCAACTTTAGCCATAAAACGATAAAAGTTAAACTCTAATTCAACTAGATAGGAGTATATTTCGCCCTATATAATGCGTTTTCTCTTAAATTTGAGGTAAATCAAGACACAATGCGCGCACTAAAGATTTTTCTCCGGCTTGGGATAGCACTCGCGTTTATCGGTATTATCGGCGCTGCTGCGTTGGGCGTTGGCCTGTATTACCATTTTTCGCCGAAACTACCGGATGTCGAGACACTAAAGGATGTTAAGTTCCAAACACCGCTAAAGGTACTCTCTAGTGATGGCAAGCTCATCGCAGAGTTTGGAGAGAAAAAGCGCATCCCCGTCAACTTTGAAGAGATACCACCAAACTTTGTTTATGCCCTAAGAGCCGCTGAAGATAGCCGCTTCTTTGAGCACTTCGGTATTGATGTCATTGGTTTAGCGCGCGCAGCGGTGCAGCTGGCTTCAAGTGGTCAGATTAAAAGTGGCGGCTCAACCATCACGATGCAGGTCGCGAAAAATTTCTTTCTAACACGCGAGCGTACGTTTGAGCGTAAGTTCAGCGAAATCCTTCTCTCTCTTAAGATAGAACAGTCATTATCAAAAGAGGAGATCATGGAGCTATACGTCAACAAGATCTATCTTGGCCACCGCTCGTATGGCATCCAAGCCGCTGCAAACACCTACTATGGCAAAAACATTGACGAGCTCAACATTGCCCAGCTCGCAATGATCGCCGGATTGCCTAAAGCACCCTCTGCCTACAACCCAATTACCAACCCGACACGCGCGCTGGAACGTCGTAACTGGATCTTAGGCCGTATGCAGAGCTTAAACTTCATCTCATCATCCGAGTATGAAAGCGCAGTCAACACGCCTGTCACGGCTAAGTACCACACAACTGATATCGAACTATACGCACCCTATATTGCGGAGATGGTACGAGGCGAGCTCTTCGAGCATTACGGTGAGGAGCTATACAGCGACGGCTTTACCGTCCACACGACAGTCGATAGCCGCATGCAAGAGGCAGCAAATACCGCGTTACGCAACGGCTTACTCAGCTACGTTAAACGTCACGGCTACCGAGGCCCTGAAAAACAGTTCGACATTAGCCAACTCAGCCTAACTGAGAAGCAACAACTACTGAAAGATGAAACCGCCTTCGCACAAGTGGAGCCTGCTTTAGTTATCGATGTCGACGAGAAAAGTTTAAAAGTGCTGCGCAAAGACGGTTCAGAAATCACTGTCGACTGGGAGGGACTAGCATGGGCTAAACCTTTCAAAACGGTCAACTACACAGGCGCTGCGCCAAAAAAAGCATCTGATATCGCCGCAGTGGGCGATCTAGTTCGTATTTTTAATACGGGCGAACACTGGGAGCTCAGCCAAGTACCTAAGGTACAGGGCGCGCTGGTGGCGCTTAACCCTCAGACAGGTGCCGTTGAGTCATTGGCGGGCGGTTTTAGCTTCACCCACAACAAATTCAACCGCGCAACGCAGGCACTGCGCCAACCGGGATCCAACTTTAAGCCTTTCATCTACGCAGCCGCACTTGAAAACGGCTTTACACCCGCAACGATCGTCAATGACGCTCCGATAGTACAGAACGACTCATTAGATGAAGGCTGGCGACCAGAAAACTCAAACCGCAAGTTTGCTGGCCCAACACGTTTGCGGGTTGGGTTATATCAATCACGCAACCTTGTCTCAATTCGCGTTTTGCGCTCACTGGGAATCAGTAAAGGAATTGATTACCTCGCACGGTTTGGCTTCAACAAGGACACACTTCCCTCCAATCTAAGCTTATCGCTAGGCAGTGCGGACGTTACTCCAATGGAACTAGCCACCGGCTATGCTGCGTTAGCCAACGGCGGTTATCGCGTTGCGCCCTTCTTCATTGATCGTATCGAGGACCAAGACGGCAATATCGTTTTCGAGAACAGCGCCCCCATGGTTTGTAGTGAGTGCGATCATCCAGCACCTCGCATCATGGACAAACGCGCTAATTACCTCCTTTACAGCATGCTGCAAGACGTTATCCGCAAAGGCACCGCAACACGCGCTCGCGCGCTCAAGCGTAACGACTTGGCCGGCAAGACAGGGACAACCAACGAGCAGAAGGATGCATGGTTCTCGGGCTATAACGCCAACATTGTCGCAACCGCATGGGTCGGCTATGACCAACCCGCGCCGCTAGGCCGCCGAGAGTACGGCGGCACGGCAGCGTTGCCGATCTGGATCAACTTTATGCGCACAGCATTAGCCGATACACCAGAGTCACCACTCCCCGTCCCTGCAGGCATTGTACAAGCCCGCATTGATGCGCAAACGGGCTTACGCGCCCAACCCGGGCAAGGCAATACGATCTTTGAATACTTCAAAGCTGAGCAGCTGCCACGCCAAGGCTATAGTGCAACCGGCGCACCACCTGGCCAATCAGCTGAAGATATCTTTTAGCATCACACTAAGGCCGCTTGCCTTAACGCCTAATGGCAAGCGGCGATTACTAGCTCTTCCCGAAGAGCAAATCCTGCTTTTCGCAGACACAAAAAAGCCCAGCATAAGCTGGGCTTTTTAGATCATATTCCTAACCTTAGTTAGCGCTGTTCATCCGCCAAGGTTGTCAACGGATAGTGAGCTGGCAGCGGGTCACGAGCAACGCCCGTATCAATCGCAGCCTGGGCAACTGCCATAGATAGCGCACTGTATAAGCGCGAATCTGTTGGCTTAGGAATGATGTATTCGCGACCAAACTCCAGCGATTCAAGACCGTAAGCATCAAGTACTTCTTGAGTCACAGGTTCTTTTGCCAAGTCAGCCAGCGCACGGACAGCTGCCGCTTTCATCTCTTCGTTAATGGCAGATGCACGAACATCTAATGCACCACGGAAGATGAATGGGAAGCCCAATACATTGTTAACTTGGTTCGGGAAGTCGGAACGGCCTGTACCGATGATCACGTCAGAGCGCGCTTCATGCGCAACTTCTGGACGAATCTCTGGATCAGGGTTAGCGCAGGCAAACACAACAGGGTTGTCTGCCATTTTCTTCAATTGCTCTGCAGACAGAAGATTTGGACCAGATAGACCAACAAATACGTCAGCTCCATCGATCGCATCATCTAGCGTGCGCTTATCTGTCTCGGTTGCAAAGATTGCTTTCTCGGTAGTCAGGTCTTCACGGCCAGAGTGGATCACACCCTTACGGTCAAGCATATAAATATTCTCGACCTTGGCTCCCATATTCAATAGCAGCTTCATACATGCGACAGCTGCAGCACCTGCACCTAGGGTAACGATAGTAGCGTCTTCTAGTTTTTTACCTGCCAATTCCAGCGCATTGATCATACCAGCAGCTGTTACGATAGCAGTGCCGTGTTGGTCATCGTGGAATACAGGAATATTGCAACGTTCGATCAAGGCGCGCTCGATTTCGAAACACTCAGGTGCCTTGATATCCTCAAGGTTGATACCACCAAATGTCTCAGCAATACGCGCTACTGTGTCGATAAAAGCTTGTGGGCTTTCTGCATCTACCTCGATATCGATAGAGTCAATGCCTGCAAACTTTTTAAACAGTAGAGACTTACCTTCCATTACTGGCTTAGACGCCAATGGACCTAAGTCCCCCAGACCAAGGATCGCAGAACCGTTTGAGATCACTGCCACCAAGTTCCCTTTAGCTGTGTACTTATAAGCGTTTTCTGGGTCCTTAGCGATTTCGCGGACAGGTTCCGCAACACCAGGACTATACGCCAAAGCAAGATCACGGGCAGTTTCAGCTGATGTAGACAGCTCGACACTGATTTTACCAGGACGAGGGTTCGCGTGGTAATCCAGTGCCGCTTGTTTTAGATCTTCAGACATGGTTGCTTTTCCAAAATTTAAATAATAAAAGACGGACAAACAATCATATAGAAAAGGGTTTTAGCGAACAACCACTCACATTCGCTTATATTGGAATCAATTTTCCTTTCAAACGCTTTTTCGACAAAAAGGTTTACTAAAAATGAACAGATTGCACGAAATTTTCCGCAATTTCGTAAAATCAAGCGTCGCTAAACAAAGAATGATTAATATTGGCACAGCCTAGAAAAAACCGGCTTGTGAGTGCCAGCAGATATAAAAACACATTTAAGCAACTAGAAACCTTGCCCGTTCGGATATAAATAACGTGTAAGCGCCGCACTCTGCTCACGCACTCATCAAACCAACAACACAAGGCGACCTGCATCCAACACCGAGATCAAAAACAAAAAAGGCGCCAACAAGGCGCCTTTTCAGAATTGTTCGCGTATTACGCTTTCTTAGTACCGATTGCACCAAAACGCTTGTTGAAGCGGTCGATACGGCCACCAGAAGTCGCTTCTTTCTGCTTACCAGTGTAGAAAGGGTGGCATTGGCTGCATACGTCTACGTGCATATCAGAGCACATAGTCGAGCTAGTTTTCATTGTGTTACCGCAAGAACAAGTAATCGTTACTTCTTCATATTTTGGGTGGATATCAGCGCGCATATTAACCTCGGCTTTTCGTTGCACCGCCACTCAGTCATCTATGCTGAGCACCGTACAAAGATTTTTAAATAATGCCGTGAAACCGGCATAAAATCGTAGGCGGCGAATTATACACGACCCAACCACCAAAACAAGAGCCAACACCCTGCGCCGCTGAGGGCTTGGCGCAGCTTCCATCGACGTCCTACAATGGCGCCATACCCAATCACATGTACAACTGAGCAGCCCGATATCAATATGAACATCCTGCGCCTTGCAATCCCTTCGCCACTGCGGCGCACGTTCGACTACCTAGCACGCTCACCTGAAGACAGCGAGCTAAAACCCGGAACGCGGATTAAAGTCTCTTTTGGACGGCGCGAGCTGATTGGCCTATTGTTGGAAGTTGTCGATAAAACTGACATCCCAAGCGGTAAACTGAAACCCATCATCGCGGTGCTGGATGAAAAACCTGTTATACCAAGTTACATTATCGACTTAGCACTATGGGCTGCTGACTACTATCAACACCCGTTAGGTGATGCGCTTTTCCATGCCGTGCCAACCTATTTACGTAAAGGAAATAGCGCCCACCTTGCGCCACATACTGTTTGGTGCGCAGAGCCACTGGGGGCTGAAAAAATTTCGAGCCGCGCCTCAGCCCAAAAAGCGCTATTTGAGCTGATTAGCGCTCATGAACACGGTGTTAGCAAGCCCGCTCTCACTGCCGAAGGGGCCAATACCGCACTGCTCTCTAAACTTGCTGCAAGCGGAGCCATTTCAGAGCACGAGATATCAGCTGCCCCAAACCACCCTGAACACCTGCTCAAAGAGCCGCCTTTGGCGCTCAACACTGAACAACAAGCGGCTCTAAACCACATCACCGAGAGCGAAGGATTTACCAGTTTCCTGCTCGACGGCGTCACCGGCTCGGGCAAAACGGAAGTTTATCTACAAGCCATTCATCACTGTTTGAACTCTGGCCGCCAAGCACTCGTACTGGTGCCAGAAATAGGCCTCACGCCACAAACGCTGCAGCGCTTTCATCATCGCTTTCGCTGCGACATTGTGGTCATGCACTCCAACCTTACCGATAAGCAGCGCTTCGAAGCTTGGAGCAAAGCTAAATCAGGGCAAGCAGCCATTGTTATCGGTACACGCTCCGCCATCTTCACACCGCTTGAAAGGCCCGGCATTATTATCGTCGATGAGGAACATGACGGATCCTTTAAGCAACAAGATGGGTTTCGCTACTCAGCTCGAGATCTAGCCATCGTACGCGGGCATGGCGAGCAGATCCCAGTGGTTTTAGGCAGCGCCACACCTGCGCTTGAAAGCCTTGCAAACTGCCACAAGCAGCGTTCTAACCACCTGACACTGCGCAGCCGCGCAGGTAACGCCCAAGCGCCAACGTTCGCACTGCTAGATATCCGCAAAAAACCGCTTACCAACGGCTTTTCCAGCGACTTATTAGCCCTCATTAAGAAACACTTAGAGAGCGGTACACAGGCGCTGATCTTCATTAATCGCCGTGGTTTCGCGCCCAGTCTCATGTGCCATAGCTGCGGTTGGATTTCCGAGTGCCGGCGCTGCGATGCGCGGATGACTCTGCACCAATCCCCACCTCACCTGCACTGCCACCATTGTGACAGCCAGCGTCCGATACCGCGCCAGTGCGACCATTGCGGGGCAGATGACCTACGCCCGATGGGCACCGGCACGGAACGCGCAGAGATGACCCTTAAGCAACACTTTAACGATGTACCTATCTTGCGTGTTGACCGCGACAGCACGGCCCGTAAAGGCGCGATGGATAGCATTATTGCCGAGACGCTTAAAGGCGAGCCGTGCATCCTCATTGGCACTCAGATGCTCGCCAAAGGGCACCACTTCCCCAAAGTAACGCTCGTGGCAATTCTAGATGCCGATGGCGGCCTGTTTAGCACAGATTTTCACGGCATGGAGCGCACCGCGCAGCTGATTATGCAAGTTGCAGGACGAGCAGGACGCGCAAGCCACCCGGGCCACGTGGTGCTGCAAACGCATCAGCCAGACCACCCGCTTCTGAATACATTGACCACACAAGGATATGAAGCGTTTGCGAAGGAGGAGCTCCTGCTGCGCCAGCAGTACCAGCAGCCACCCTTTACGCATATGGCGCTACTGCGTGCCGAAGCATCCACTCAGGGGCGCAGCATCGCTCTTCTCCAAGCGATCCGAGACCACTTTTCACCGCACGCGCCCTACTGCCAGTGGTCGGGACCATTCCCCTCTCCCATGGAGAAGCGCGCCGGTGTTTATCGCGCTCAAGTATCACTCACCGCCGCGCAGCGCCCTGCACTGCAACACCTACTCAAACTCATCTGTACTACACTAGAAACTCATCCTTTAGCAAACAAAGTGCGTTGGTCAGTTGACGTCGATCCGTACGACCTCTACTAATATTTAGTCGTACAGGTTTGTACTTAACTGCCGACACTACTTTAATAATCATTACAAAAACAAAAAGAAGAATTGGGCTAATGAAAATTTCACAAAAGATCTTGGCAAGCTTCGCTATTCTCACCTTGACCATTCTTATCGTTGGAATTGGCGGTATCGTTGGCATTGGAGATATCAACAAGCAACTCAGAGTCGTGACGGATGACTCGGTACCTAAACTTATGGATAGCTACCAGCAGATCGTGCGCATCAATCAAGCAAACCAAGCACTGCTCAAACTGCTGAATAATCCACTGGATAAGTTTGATGAATATGCTGAAAGTTTTAATGGGCACTACACCGCATTTGAAGAGCAGGTAGCAGCACTTAAGAGCGGTCAGTTAGCGAATAGCGAGTTAGCCACGACGCTTGAGCAGGTTCAAGCAGAAGGTAGCGCATACCAAGCGAAAGCCACTGACATCCAAGCGCTATATCAAACGGTTAATAAGACCCAAGCCGAAGTGATCACCGAGACCCAGATGTTCCAATCGCAGATAGACTCTCTCTCTAACTGGGGCCAACGTTATCTATCTAATGATCCACCAGAGCTACCCATGATTGAGATTCGTAAAATCATGCGTACAGCGAATAAATTACGCCTCTCAATACGCGGGTATCAGCGTACGCGGGATATCAAGCGCCTCGTTAGCTCCGCAGAGAAGAACCGTGATTTGCTCACAGAGCAGTTCAACAACTTCAAACAGATAGAGAGCGATGGCGCTCGTATAGAGGGGATTATCATCGGTATACAAGCCTCGATCCATCGCGAAATCGGCTTGATGGGCGCTTATATCAAGCTAGACCAAGCCCAGAAACAACTGCAAGCAACACTTGATCAAGCAGAAACTCACCTCACCGCAACAGCAACGATGCTAGATAGCGTCCTTCAGATGACATTGGCGGACACGCAAACCGCGCGTGCGTCAGCTAAAAGCACCATCGACACAAGCCGCATGTTGATTATCGGCTTATGTATTGCAGCTATCGTATTGGCGGTTATTGTTGGTATTGCTGTGCTAAACACCATTCGCCGCCCTCTCAGCGCCATTCAGAAGAGCCTTGAAGAGGTGCGCGATGGCAACTTGACCACGCGTTTTGATGATCATCGCAATGATGAGTTTGGCCAGCTGGCGCAGAGTCTTAACTTGGTTGTTAACAGCCTACAAGAGATTCTCAACCGCATCATCAATAACACGCAGCAACTGGCATCAGTGGCCGAGAGCAACGCTTCCACGAGCCAAGAGACAACCTCAGCCATGGCGGAGCAAAGCCGCCAGCTTGAGCTAACCGCTGCAGCTGCAACCGAGATGGAGAGCACCGTCAGCGAGGTATCTCAACACTCCGACTCCACATTGCAGGCGGTACAAAACTGCGAATCACTCAGCTTTGACGTTGTGGGCAAAATGGGGCAAACCCGCGAGAGCATCAAATCGCAATCATCTGCGATTGAGAGCGCCGTACATGCCTCGTCCGAGCTTGAGAATGATAGTAAAAAGATCGACACCATTCTTGAGACGATCAACACTATTGCCGAGCAGACCAATTTACTGGCCCTCAATGCGGCAATTGAAGCAGCCCGTGCTGGAGATCATGGCCGCGGCTTCGCGGTAGTTGCCGATGAGGTACGCCAACTCGCGAGCCGCACACAGAACTCCACCGAGGAGATTCAGAGTATGGTCAACAACATGCAGAGCCGTATTCGTAGCGTGGCCGATAATATGCGCAATAGCCATGACCAAGCCGCTGCGTGTGTCGAGTATGCCCAGTCATCCAGCCATGCTTTAGAAACGATGCAAGAAGCGATTAGCAGCATTCGCGACATGAACACTCATATCGCTGAAGCCGCCGCCCAGCAAAACTCTGCCGTACGTGAAGTCAACCAAACATTGGTTGGCATTAACGAAGTCTCCACCGAAACATCAATGGGTGCCGAGCGTGCAGCTCAAAGTAGCAGCACGCTGTTAAGCATTGTCCAAGAGCAGCGCCAGTTGATCTCTCGTTTTCGGATTTAAACACCAATAAAATGCTCGGATGCAGCGGTCGGGGGTTAACATCCCCCGACCAACAAGAGATAATAGCCGGTCTTTTAACCCATTCTTGAATCGACCGGTATTTAACAACAGATGAAACAGCAAATCGCAGATATTATCAGCGCCGCCGTTCAGGCTCTGATCGAAAACGGCACCTTGGGCGCCGACGTGCAACCGAAAATCATGGTTGAAAATACACGTGATAAGTCCCACGGTGATTTCGCATCTAACATTGCAATGACTCTGGCAAAACCGGCTCGACGCAACCCGCGTGAGCTCGCACAAATGCTCGTTGACGCGCTACCTGCTTCTGAATTCGTAGAGAAAACAGAGATCGCAGGTCCAGGTTTTATCAACTTTTTCGTCAGCGACGCATCCACCAGCAGCTTGATCAAGGCGATCCTGACACAAGCTGACGCGTACGGCCGCAACGATAGCGGCGCTGGTAAAAAAGTACAGGTTGAATTCGTGTCAGCAAACCCGACAGGGCCGCTGCACATCGGGCATGGCCGTGGCGCGGCGGTCGGCGATTGCCTTTGCCGCTTGATGGAAGCGAATGGTTGGGATGTTACCCGTGAGTTTTACTACAACGATGCGGGTGCGCAGATCAATAACTTGGCGCTCTCAGTGCAAGCTCGCTGCAAAGGTCTCACACCAGAAGATCCTAGCTGGCCAGCTGACGGCTACCGTGGTGAGTATATCGTTGAGTTAGCAGATAGCTTCATGCGCGGCGACACCGTAACATCAGAAGACCAGAGCTTTACCGGCACTCAAGATGCTGATGATCTAGACGCGATTCGCCACTTTGCGGTGGCTTACCTGCGCCACGAACAAGACTTAGACTTGAAAGCTTTCGGCGTCGACTTTGATGTCTACTTCCTAGAGTCCTCACTCTACGCTGATGGCAAAGTAGAAGCTGCCGTCAATACGCTTATCGAGAACGACTTCACCTACGAAGAAGACGGCGCATTATGGCTGCGCACCACAGATTTTGGTGATGATAAAGACCGCGTAATGCGCAAGAAAGAAGGCGGTTACACCTACTTCGTCCCTGATGTCGCTTATCACTTGGATAAATGGCAGCGTGGTTTCGACACAGTGATCAATGAACAAGGCGCTGACCACCACGGTACGATTGCCCGCGTCCGTGCAGGCCTGCAAGCGCTCAACACAGGTATTCCAAAAGGCTGGCCGGACTACGTACTGCACCAGATGGTGACCGTCATGCGTGGCGGTGAAGAAGTTAAGATCTCAAAACGTGCGGGTAGCTACCTTACCCTGCGGGACCTTATTGATGAAGTGGGCCGCGACGCGACACGCTTCTTCCTCGCTGCTCGCAAGTCCGACAGCCACCTAACCTTCGATATCGACCTTGCCCGCTCAGAGTCAGCAGACAACCCGGTTTACTACATTCAATACGCTCATGCACGTGTCTGCTCGATCTTCCGTAAGCTTGCAGAAAACAACTGGAGCTGGGATGAGGAAACTGGTATCGCCGCTTTAGGTAGCCTCACACTGGATTCAGAGAAGCAACTGGTGATGAACCTAGGCCGCTACCCGGAGGTTGTGCGCAACGCAGCGGCAGCGCGCGAGCCACACCAGATCGCTAACTACCTGAAAGACCTAGCGGCAGATTTCCATACCTACTACAACTCTGAGAAGACGCTAGTAGAAGATGCCGATGTTCGTAATGCGCGTTTGACGCTGGCACTTGCTGTACGCCACGTACTTGCCAACGGACTTGGCCTGCTGGGTGTTAGCGCACCCGAGCAGATGTAAGACACAGGAGGTCTGCTCTATGGCTTCGCGTAAAGACTATGCGCCACAATCTCGCCGCCAGCGAAAGGCACCGGCAAAGTCCGCTCCGAAGCCACAAAAGGCCCCTCAACCGGCACCCAAAAAAGTGCCATGGAAGCTGGCGATCACCACTTTTCTGGTGCTCGCCGGTCTGGTTTTCCTGCTCAATCAGTTGCTAAAAGTCGACTCTACACCGACGCAGCCTACACAGGTAGAACGCTCAGTTCCCGCTCCAAAGCCGGAACCTAAAGCTAAACCTGCGCCAAAGCCGAGCCAACCAAAGCCTGTCGCTGCAACGCCAAAAACCGAGAAAACGATCGTCGCGCAACCCAAGGTTGTAGAGCGCTCAACCAAAGCGGCGCCAACACCTCCTCCTACCCCGCCGAAGCCGAAAGAGGAGAAGTTCACCTTCTATGAACTACTTCCCGAGAGCGAAGTCACGCCAGCGCAGGTAGATGCCTACAAATCTACGCCACGTACAGAAAAGCTTAGCAAGACCTATCTGCTGCAAGCGGGCTCATTTCGCAGCGCTGCCGATGCCGAGAAGATGCGTGCTCAGCTACTGCTTTCTGGCTTACCCAATGTAAAAACGAGCCGCTCCGATGGCAAAAATGGCGTTTGGTATCGGGTTCGTTTAGGGCCTTTTGAATCACGCTCTGCACTGAACAAAGCGCAAGACAAGCTCGCGCGCCTGAATATCAGCGCGATGAAGATTCAACTGGACTGAGCTCCCGCATTCACCTTGAAAAAGTGAAAACGCCCCCCATCTACTAACCTAATTCGAACCGCAATAAGGTTAGTTACACATGACAACGATTGTTTCAGTGCGTCGCGGCGACCAAGTCGTCGTAGGCGGTGATGGTCAGGTTTCCTTGGGCAATACGGTAATGAAAGGCACGGCGAAAAAGGTCAACGTGCTGCCCAAGCACAATGTTATTACAGGTTTCGCCGGCTCTACCGCCGATGCGATCACCCTTCGCGACCTCTTTGAGCAACAACTTGATAAGCACCAAGGCAATATCGTGAACTCGGTTATCCACCTAGCGCGTGAATGGCGTGGCGATCGGGTATTACGCCGCCTTGAAGCCCTGATGCTCGTTGCAAACGAGGAGAAAACCTACCTTATCTCCGGTTCTGGTGACGTAATTGAGCCGGAAGATGGCGTGATCGCCATCGGATCGGGCGGCAACTTCGCGCTCGCTGCAGCCAAAGCCTTGGTAAACAATACCGAGCTAAGTGCTGAAGATGTGGTGCGCAAGAGCCTCGATATTGCTGCTGAGATCTGTGTGTTCACCAACCACAACCTCACTATCGAAACGCTACCAAACAAAGCCTAAGGAGCCTGAGAATGTCGAATATGACTCCCCGAGAGATCGTCCATGAGCTAGACCGCTACATCGTCGGCCAACAAGACGCAAAGCGCTCCGTGGCTATTGCACTGCGCAACCGCTGGCGCCGCATGCAGCTTGACGCAGAGCTGCGCGCAGAGGTTTCGCCTAAGAATATCTTGATGATCGGCCCAACAGGGGTGGGTAAAACAGAAATTTCCCGCCGCCTAGCAAAGCTGGCGAATGCGCCCTTTATCAAGGTTGAAGCAACCAAGTTCACCGAAGTAGGCTACGTTGGCCGTGATGTAGAGACGATTGTTCGCGATCTTGTTGATATGGCGATCAAAATGCTACGCGAGCAAGAGACCGAGAAGGTTCGCTTCCGTGCTGAAGATGCAGCGGAAGAGCGTATTTTAGATGCGCTACTGCCACAAGCTCGCCCAACGGGCTTCGATGATGCAACGAGCGAGAGCAAAACGGATAGCGCTACACGCCAAATTTTCCGCAAGAAGCTCCGCGAAGGTCAGCTTGACGATAAAGAGATCGATATCGACGTTGCGCCACCTAAGGTGGGTGTTGAGATCATGGCTCCGCCTGGCATGGAAGAGATGACCAACCAGTTGCAGAGTATGTTTTCGAACATGGGCGGCAACAACAAAGAGACGCGCCGCATGAATGTTAAAGATGCATTCAAGCTACTGGTCGAAGAGGAAGCGGCTAACCTCATTAAAGAGGATGATGTTAAGCAGCGCGCTATTGAAGCGGTGGAACAGAACGGCATCGTGTTCTTAGACGAGATTGATAAAGTCTGTAAACGTGCAGAAGCTGGCGGTGCTGATGTCTCCCGAGAAGGCGTACAGCGCGACCTGCTACCGCTGATTGAGGGCTGCACCGTCAACACCAAGCACGGTATGGTAAAAACTGACCATATCCTGTTTATCGCCTCTGGTGCGTTCCATTTAGCGAAACCCTCCGATCTTATTCCTGAGCTACAGGGCCGTCTTCCTATTCGCGTTGAGTTAAGTGCGCTGACGCCTGAAGACTTCCGCCGCATCCTAACTGAACCAACAGCCTCACTGACAACACAATATATCGCGCTTATGAAAACAGAAGGCGTTAATATTGAGTTTACTGAAGATGGTATCGCGCGCATCGCGGAGCTGGCCTATCAAGTCAACGAAGCGACTGAAAATATCGGTGCGCGCCGCTTACACACGATGCTGGAACGCCTTATGGAAGAACTATCTTTCCAAGCTTCTGACGAAGCTGGCAAAACCATCTCCATTGATGCTACGTATGTAAATACGCAGCTAGGCGAACTATCTCAGGATGAAGACCTGAGTCACTACATACTGTAACCGCCTGGTTGATTCCGCCGGCAGCCCTCCTAGGTGGGTTTGCCGGCGCACTATACAGGAGCGCTTCTGATGATCCCCTCTTCCATTAACCTACACAAAAAGTCACGCACCTTAGAGCTTCAGTATGGTGACCATACCTACGAACTCACCGCGGAGTATCTGCGCGTGCACTCGCCCTCAGCCGAGGTGCGGGGCCATGGTATTGGCAACGGCATTTTGCAAACCGGAAAGAAGTTCGTCGGCATCGATAGTATTGAGATGGCTGGCCAATATGCGCTGAAAATCACCTTCGATGACGGCCACGATAGCGGCCTGTTCATATGGGAATACTTGTATGACTTAGCCATCAACCACGATAGCCACTGGGCCAGCTACTTGGCAAAGCTAGAAGCGGCTAACGCGACACGTGATGAAGGACTGATTGGCAAGTTCTAATACAGGACAAATTCACCGCCCCTAGGTACAATGCCAACAAATAGTTTGGCCGAGCAGCAGACAATGAGTGAAGAGAGCAAGAAAAGTACCATCGACTTCGGTTATCGCCAGATTCCAGTAGAAGACAAAGTCAGCCATGTGGCCGACGTATTCCACTCGGTTGCAGGTAAGTATGACCTGATGAACGACCTGATGTCCGGTGGTATCCACCGCCTCTGGAAAAAGCTCACGATCGAACAAAGTGGTGCGCGCCGCGGCCATAGTATTCTGGATATCGCTGGCGGTACTGGCGATCTCACCATGCGTTTCTCCCGCATTGTCGGGGCAGATGGTAAGGTCGTGCTTGCCGACATTAACGATTCCATGCTCAAAGTTGGCCGCGACAAGCTGATGAATAAAGGCGTGGCCGGCAATGTTGAGTTTGTGCAAGCTAACGCTGAGTGTTTGCCCTTTCCAGACAATACCTTCGATGTCATCACCATTGCGTTTGGTTTACGCAACGTGACCGACAAAGACGCTGCATTGCGCTCTATGGCGCGCGTTTTGAAGCCGGGCGGCAAAGTGATGGTGCTAGAGTTTTCAAAAACCGATAACCCAGCTCTCACGAAGCTCTACGATTTCTACTCGTTCAATATCTTACCTAAGATGGGTCAGGTCATTGCAGGGGATTCAGAGAGCTACCAGTACCTAGCTGAATCAATTCGCATGCATCCAGACCAAGAAACCCTCAAGGGCATGATGGAAAATGCTGGCCTTGTGAACTGCAAATACCAAAATATGACCGGTGGTATTGTGGCGCTTCACACAGGCATCAAGCCATAACGAGGTACACTGATGTCAGACATTTTGCACGCTGCCGTTCTTACTCCGTTAGAGGAAGCCGTCAACCATTTACTGGCGAGCGACCCGCTCAGCCGCAAAATTCTGACACCGATCGCTGGGCGAACCATCGCTGTTGAGCTTTCAGATCTGCACCAAATCCTTTACATCCTGCCTTACGAGGGCGGCGTACAGTTGCAGGGAACGCTGCTTAGTTCTGCGGATGTGACCTTATCAGGCGCATCTTCACGTTTTTGTCAGCTGATGATGAGTGATGATAAAAGCGAGCACTTCTTTGGAAATGGTATCGATATCGCCGGTGACTCGCATCTCGCGAATCAATTTCAAGGCGCTTTGGCACAGCTGAAGATCGATTGGGAGAGCTTAGTCGCTGAGCATATCGGTGATTTAGCAGCCCACGAATCGGTTTCGCTGCTTAAGCAACAAGCAGGCTTTTTTACTCATTTGCAACAGAGCTTTCATGCGAATGTGCAGGAGTATGTGCAAGAGGAGGCCCGTTTACTGCCGAGCCGCCCAGAGGCCGAGGGCATGATGGATCAGATCGACCAACTACGCCAGCGCACTGACCGTTTAGCTGCCCGCATCGAGCAACTAAACGCCAAACTCAGCTAGCTCTAGCCAGGCCGTTAGAACGGCTTCACCACCACGAAGATCAAGATTGGAATAAAGATAAGCAGCGGTAGCTCGTTAAAGAGACGAAAATAACGCCCGCTGCGCGTCAGGGTATCTTGCTGCATTTTTCGCAGATACTGGCGGCACCAAACGTGATAGCCAATTAGCAGTGCAACGAAGGTTAATTTGGCGTGCAACCAGCCCCCAGTAAAGCCATAGCCTAACCATAGCCACAGACCTAATGCGAGCGTAAACACCGCCATAATCGTCATGAAGCCATAGAGCTTACGCCCCATTACCTGCAACCGAGCCACATCTTGCCCAGCTTCTCGCCCTTCAACATAATGCACGAATATACGTGGCAGATAGAAGATACCCGCCATCCAACTGGTCATGGCAAGTATGTGAAACGCTTTAATCCACAGCATGGCTGCTTTTCCTCTTAGTTAACGTACGGCGGTTGTAACGCGCAATAGATCCACCAGCTCCACAACCAACTGATCCCCTGCAGCTATCGGCCCAACGCCAGCCGGCGTACCGGTGAGCACCACATCTCCCGGTTCAAGGGTAAAGTACTGGCTAATATGGCTTATCAGACCTAACACCGGATTAAGCATCAGCGCGCTATTACCGTTCTGGCGTGTCTCACCGTTCACTGTTAAACGGATACCCACATCCTGCAGATCACTCACCGCGTCAGGTGTAATAAAAGCCGATAGAGGACAGGAGCCATCAAAAGCTTTCGCACGCTCCCAAGGGTGACCTTGCTCTTTAAGGCGCGATTGTACATCACGTAATGTTAGATCTAAGCCAAGGCCCACACCCGCGATCGCAGCCTTTGCTTCCTGTTCGCTCGCCTTTGATAGCGTCTCTCCAATTAAGATCGCCATCTCGGTTTCGAAGTGCACACTGCCGCGATCTCGTGGGATAGAAAACCCCTCTTCCATCGCAACGGCAGCACTCGCTGGCTTGATAAATAGGATTGGCTCACTCGGAATCGGATTATTCAGCTCTTTCGCATGGTCAGCAAAGTTGCGACCCACGCAGACAATCTTCCCTAATGTTAAATCGCTTGCTTGTTCACCCACAAAGCGGTGTTGAAACGCCATAATCACTCCTCCTAGTTTGGTTTACGTATGATAACAGGTATCCTTGGCTAAGCTGTTCGCTTGGCGGCAGAAACTAACATCTATATTCAGGAGACTCATCATGGCTAGAGCACGCGCACGCCACCTACTGGTAGAAACCGAAGCACAATGTGAAGAACTAAAGCAGCAAATTGAAGCCGGTGCAGACTTTGCAGAGGTTGCTAAGCAGCACTCATCTTGCCCATCAGGCCGCCAAGGCGGTGACCTAGGTGAGTTTGGCCGCGGGCAGATGGTACCGGAGTTCGACCAAGTCGTATTTAGCGGCGAGTTGAACAAAGTTCACGGGCCGGTGAAAACACAGTTCGGCTACCACCTGCTCGAAATCACGAGCCGCTCAGAATAATTGGCTAACGGCGCGCGTAGTCTCGTTTCGAGCGGCGCGCCGCACTTTTGCGCGGTTTAGGCTCAGCCACTTTAGGTTGGGTACTAATAACCGTCTGATTACGCCCCGCCCCTTTCGCCTGATAAAGTGCCTGATCCGCTGACTTGATCACCGCATCAGGGTTCGCATGAATATCCTGCTTGTGTGCCGCACCAATACTAATGGTGACGGTAACAATTTCACTTTCGCTACTTTCATTGCGCCGCTGCTTGCCCGTTTCATTGTCTTTAGGCCGCTGGTCACCGCGAATACGCATGGGATAATTGGCTATCGTTTGGCGAACCTCTTCCAAAAAAGGTTCCGCCTCGTGCTCCTCTTTGCCAGCAAAGACTACGGTAAATTCTTCACCACCAAAGCGATAGGCTTTACCTCCGCCACGCACTTGATTGATCTTGGCCGCCACCATTCGCAACACCTGATCACCAACATCATGGCCGTAGGTATCATTAAACTTTTTGAAATGGTCAATATCCATCATAGCGATCGTGTACTGCTTACCCAGTGTGGCGAGTTTATCGCGCAGAGCACGCCTTGCAGGTATACCGGTCAGCTCATCAATAAAGGCCATGTTGTAGCTGTTCTGCACAACTGATACCGAAAGCGCCAATAGCGCAGCCGATACAAACAGCGATGAGATCATCGCTTGGTCGAACCACACTAGCATCACCAGAGCCGCACCCCACGCCGCTAAAATACCCGCATCTGCGTGGGTTTTACGCAACCCAAGAGATAACAACACCGGCAACAAAGACACACCAAATGCCCATGCCGCCGCATCGCTCAAAAAGGTCTGGGCGAAAGCCATCTCAATCATGCTGGTGGGTAGCGAGGGCAGCCAATAAGCAAGTTCACCGCTTTGCTTCAACGCAAAAAGGACCGCGTAGCCTAACAGCACGCCCACAACACGCGCACACCCCACCCATGTCAGCACGCCGCGCTCTTTATACCAGGCAATCAGCGCAAAATTGAGCGGCAATAACAGGGACAGAAGGCTGAAGAGAACATAGTTATCTGGCCGCGCCAGACTCGTTTGAAGTGATGTTTGGATCAGCAGATAGGCGCCACCCAAATTGAGCGCCGCTAACAGCACACGGCCGCGCTTAAATCCCACTCCCAAGGTCCCTGCAACAATGACAAGCAGATAAGGCAACAGCCCCAACATCTCTTGTTGCGTGCCGGAGAGCTGAGCAACAGACAGCAACGCCACACCTGCACCAACCAAAAGAGCCGCTGCTGGAAGAAGCAATGTGAGAAGCTGAAGTGCCAAGTGTAAGTCCTTAATCAGGCAAGAGTTTAGACTTACATTGTAGCCAACGGATGTGAAAAAAAAGAGTCCCCAGAAGGATACTGCACTTAAACGAGTGCTGTATGACTCGCAGCCCTCTGCTGCGCACTCACCACTCGCAATAAACACACAGCAAACAACGAAAGACTGAGCACCACGAGTGAGCCGACCACCACCCCCTGCCAGCCAGCCCACTGCCAGAACGGTTGGAGGTAAAAACTACCCAAGCTAGAGCCTAAGTAGTAAAACACCAGATAAAGTGATGAAGCACTCGCCTTCGCTACGCTAGCGCGATGGCTAACCCAACTACTAGCCGCAGAATGGGCGACAAAAAAGCCCAGCGCATTGAGCAGAAAACCCATCAAAATGGCGGTGATGCCGGGCAGCAGCGTTACTAATGTACCGGTCATCAGGATACCGATCCCCACCAGCATGATAATCGGCTGCGCTACGCGTTGAGCAACACGTCCAGCGATCGATGAGCCAATGGTTCCCGATAGGTAAGTCAAAAACAGCATCCCGAGCCAACCAGAGGACAAGCTGTAAGGAGCCTCAGCCAAGACAAAGGTGATAAAGCTGTACTGATTGACAAAAATCAGCATATTCAAACCACCGATGATATAAGCGATCAGCAGCAACGGATTACGCATATGGCCCATCAAGGGAGTGGCCAATGCACGCATACATAATGGCCTTGGCGCAAAGTGCTGCGAGCGCGGCAGCAACCAAACAAAGATGGCTAGCAGGGCTAGGCTCATCACTGCCATCACGCCAAAGACATGCTCCCAACCTAACCATTGCGCTGCCAGCCCGCCAATCAGACGTCCACCAATGCCGCCTAGCGAATTACCGCTGATATAAAGCCCCACCGCCAAGACCATCGCCTTATTACGGAACTCATCCCCCATATACGCCACCGCAATCGCTGGCAAACCACCGAGACAAAAACCCTGCAAGGCACGCAATAACAGCAGCTGATCATAGTTGCTAACATACGACAAAAGAAATGTCGTCAGCACCGCACCCACCATGCTGGTCACCATCACGCTCTTGCGCCCCACCACATCAGATAGGGGGCCATAAACTAATAATGATAAGCCCAGCGTTAGCGTTGTTACCGTCAAGCTCATGCTCGCTTGTAACTCCGAGATCTCGAAAGCCTCAGCGAGTGTAGGCAGTAACGGTTGCGTCACATATACGTTGGCAAAAATCATAAATGATCCGAGACAAAGCGCGAGGGTTGCACGCCAAAACTCACGGCTGCCAGCATCAATCATGGTGGTTCTCTGCATTAGGAAAATATGCAGTAACGATAGACAACACCTAAAAATCAGTAAAATATATAGTTATTATCAAAGCCATCAAAAATATTGATATGGATATTAAACAACTCCGCTACTTCGAGGCGGTGGCTAAACACCTCAGTTTTTCGCGAGCGGCCGAGCATCTACATATTGCCCAACCTGCGCTCAGCATGTCGATCAAGAAACTTGAGCAGCAGCTAGCGCTCACACTGTTTCACCGCAATGATCGTAAAATCAGCCTCACCGATGAGGGCAACGAACTACTGCGCCATGCACGCGTGATCCTACGCAACATGGCCGACGCCGAGCACGCCATGCAGCAGCTGCGCGGCATACAGCGGGGCGTTGTGCGGGTGGGTATCCCCAGCATGTTAGGCTCCTATCACTTTCCGCCGATTCTAATGGCTTTCAAACATCGCTATCCCGAACTGGACCTCGAGGTGATAGAAGGAGGTACATGGCAGATCCAACAACAGCTCGAACGGGGTGAACTGGATCTAGGCGTCATCGTTGCGGAGCTCGTTCCCGACTCGCTCTGTGCAACGGTATTCTTGCAGCAAGAGGTGATGGTGACTGTTAGCCGCGAACACCCGCTCGCCTCCCAGCAACAGGTCACCGCCAAACAGTTCTTTGAGCAAGAGTTAGTCATGTTTAAAGAGGGCTATTTTCATCGTAAAGTCGTTGACCGACTCGCCAACCAGACAGGCGCTACGCCGAAGATCAGCTTCGAAACTAACCTTGTTCCGTTGATTAAGTCGATCGTCAAACAGGGGTTTGGCATCTCCACACTCCTTGGCATGGCGGTTGACGATGACCAAGATCTTGTTGCCTTACCCTTCGCCGAACCGGTGATTCTTGACCTCTCACTTGCTTGGAGCCGAGATAGGCACCTGTCGATCGCTAACCAAACCTTCCTAGATTTTGTTTTGGAGCACAGCTGCGCAAATAAGTAGCCAAGGCCTGAGCAACTGCCTATGATGCCTCCATTAGATAAGGAGAAACCTGATGTTAAATGTAAATGAGTACTTCGACGGCCAAGTAAAATCTATCGGCTTTGAAAACAACGAAGGGCAAGTGACGGCAGGCGTCATGGCACCGGGCGAATACGAGTTTGGCACAAGTCAGAACGAATTGATGAAGGTGGTCAGCGGTGAACTGATCGTTAAGCTGCCAAACGAAAGTGATTTCTCAAACTACCCGGCTGGCACTGAGTTCCGTGTTGCTGCAGGTGCAAAGTTTCAGCTGAAAGTCGAACAAGCAACAGCTTACATCTGCATTTATAGCTAAGTCAGATGATTCCTGCGCCCGCCGAAAGCCATGCGCTTGGGCGCAATTTCCCTCCCCGTTAGGTTTAAATTTATTCACCTTTGCGTGAATTATTTTCTGCCTACCGAGCCCCCTCAAGCCCCCATTTTCGCCATTTGCTGTGCTAAGATACGGCTCCTTACATAAATTAAGGTTGCCTAATACTTTCGTATAAGCGACCAACGTCTGGTAAAAAACGAAGAGTTGCAGGAAATGAGCAAAGTTACTTCCCTGGATAAGAGCAAAATCAAAATTCTGTTGTTGGAAGGCGTACACCAGTCCGCTATCGACACGCTGAACTCCCAAGGCTACACCAACATCGAATTTCACACCGGCTCGTTACCGGAAGAGGAGCTCATTGAGCGAATCGCAGATGTTCACTTCATCGGTATTCGTTCCCGTACTCAGCTAACAGAGCAGGTTTTCGCTGCGGCGCAAAAACTCGTTGCAGTTGGTTGCTTCTGTATCGGTACCAACCAAGTCGACCTAACGGCAGCAACACGCCAAGGTGTTGCCGTCTTTAACGCACCGTACTCAAACACACGCTCTGTGGCTGAGCTTGTGCTGGCGGAAGCGATTCTGTTATTGCGTGGTGTGGCTGAGAAAAATGCCAAAGCACATCGCGGTGTTTGGCTAAAATCTGCGAAAAACTCTTATGAAATTCGTGGCAAGAAGCTAGGTATTGTTGGTTACGGCAGCATCGGCTCTCAGCTGAGCGTCCTTGCTGAATCGATGGGTATGGATGTTTATTTCCACGACACCGTCAACAAGCTGGCGCTGGGTAATGCGAAGCAGACAGCCGATCTGAATGAACTGCTGCGTACCTGCGATATCGTCAGCCTGCACGTACCTGAAACAGCGTCGACCAAAGATATGATGGGCGCAGCTCAGTTTGAGCAGATGAAAGATGGAGCCATCTTTATCAACGCCGCTCGCGGTACTGTTGTTGTGATCGATGACCTTTGCGATGCACTGCGCGCAGGTAAACTGCACGGCGCAGCTATCGACGTATTCCCAGTTGAGCCACGCTCTAACGACGATGAGTTCATCTCGCCGCTGCGTGAGTTCGACAACGTTATCCTGACGCCTCACGTGGGTGGTTCCACGATGGAAGCGCAGGAGAATATCGGTTACGAAGTTGCTGAGAAACTCGTTAAGTACAGCGATAACGGCTCATCTATTACTTCTGTTAACTTCCCGGAAGTAGCGCTTCCAGAGCACCCGAATGTTCACCGTTTGCTGCACGTGCACAGCAATATCCCTGGTGTACTATCGGCGATCAACAACGTGTTCTCTGAGAACAACATCAACATCTCTGGTCAGTACCTACAAACCAACGATAAAGTCGGTTATGTGGTGATCGACGTTGATGCAGACTGCTCAGATGTTGCTCTTGAAAAGCTCCTAACCATCGATGGCACTATTCGCTGCCGCCGCTTGTTCTAAGGTAGCCATGCGCTAGGGTAGATATGCTCTAGGCGATAAGATCGAAGAAAGGGTGCCTCAGGCGCCCTTTTTTATGGTGTGTCTTCCTCAGCTTACATATTTGCAAGCCGAGCACGAATATGTGCAAACACTTGCTGACGCCACAGTGGCGCCTCATTGACCAAATGATGCCGTGCGCCGTCGACCAAGTGGATGGCCTCTGCCGGCACACAGGTACGCAAACGCAGTACGTTGTGCTGCCAATCCACTGTTTTATCTCCTGTTCCCTGAATAACGCAGCCGTTCTCAAGCGTCAGTGTTTCGCCCTCTAATTCACGAATCCAATCCAGCATCGCCCCAATCCAGCGTACTGAGATCCAATGTTTGGCAAGCGGGTCTTGATCACGCACAAAGGGTAAAAAGCGCTCATCATGGCTGTTTTCACTGTAGAAACGGCGCACGCGCTTCAGCCATAAATGCATCAACTGGTAACGCAGGCGAATACTCTGAAAGCCTGCCGGGCGAATCAGTGGTGCGAGCAAAATACGCTGGTCGATCTTACGAGCCGGTTCACGGTGGCGACGCTGATGTTCCAGTATGATGGCGCCGCCCGTGCTTTGGCCGATCAAGGTGCACGCCCCCACTGGGGATACTTGGCCCAACACCCGCTCTAAAGCGTCCACATAATGGCCGAACGTATCGATTGCATAAGGCTCGCCACCAGAGAGTCCATGGCCAGGAAGATCAAAGCTATAGACTTGCAAGCCCTGCGCCAATAGATCACTGATTAGGTGGCTATACAAACCCACATGGTCCATGTAACCGTGCAAAACAACCACATTGGCACGGCACTTACCCGGCTTTGCAAAGCGCTGCACCACAACGCGTTCACCACTCTCAACCAAGCACTGCACATCACACTGCACCTCATCTAACCACGGCAGGAAGCCGTAGAGAGACCAGTAGCTACGCCATACATCTGGGTTGGCCGGTTGCCACCCCGCTGTCGCCGCGGGCAATTCGTTGATCAGTACAGTAGGGTTAAAGTCACTCACAATGAAACTCGCATAAACACAGGCACTTTCTATTACTTTAGTCGTCACACAAGCTATGATCTGCTATTACTATCGTGCTTGCACCAACCAACAGGATTTTATGGGATATCTCAGCCACATTATCTTCGCCCTCCTGCTACTTTTCAGCAACTGGGCTTTGGCCTCAAATATTGACGCCATTGAGCAGTACAAAAGCAAGATTGCGCAGCTCCCACAGGATGAGTCCCCAGCAACACAAGCACAACGTGAGCAGTTCCAGCAG
Organism: Neptunomonas sp. XY-337; assembly: GCF_004959845.1. NCBI lineage: Bacteria > Pseudomonadati > Pseudomonadota > Gammaproteobacteria > Oceanospirillales > Oceanospirillaceae > Neptunomonas > Neptunomonas sp. XY-337. The sequence goes on from NZ_SPLL01000004.1 coordinate 31,409, forward strand.
ATTGTTACGGTCTATCAAGAAGCCGTTGATGCAGACAGTAAAGCTGAGCAGCTTAAAGCGCGGCTAGAAGAGCAACCTCAACTGATCGCCACGCTGGAGCAACAGATCCAACAGCCCACACCCAGTGTGGATCAAAAAGCCTTGAGCCGTGATGATGTCGACCAACTCGAGCAGCGCCACACCCTTGCAAAAGCCAAACTGCTGGAGCTCGAACAGAAACGCAGTTTACTGCAAAAACGGATCAATGCTGCCGATCAAACACTCATCTCCCGCCGCGAACGTCTGGTGGAGCTCAAGCAAACACCCATTGCCGACAACGAAAACCGCACATCGGAGCTGAACGAAGCTCAGTTTGCACGCCGCAACAGCCGCGTCTCGGCAATCGAGCTAGAACTACTCACGTTACCCGGTGAAAACGAGATCGACCGTTTAACGCTGGACGGTCTAGAGCGCGAGGTACAGCACCAGAAAACGCTGATCACCACACTGCGCACTCTGATCCAAGACAAGCGCCGCGCCGATGCGGAAGAAGCCGCCGGTGCAACGTTGCCGGCAGATAGCAGCGCCAACCAGCACCCACTTTTGGCCGCGCTCGCCGAGGAGAACAAGCAGTTAGGCCAGCGCTTGCTGTGGGTGAACAACACATCTGAGGGTGCATTCGGCAAACGCAGTGAGCTGGAATTAAAGCTCTCTATCGTGTCGCAAAGCTACACCACCATCCAGCAGCACTTGCAGTTGAGCTCGCAACCGGTTGGCACTGAACTACGGCGCTTTACACGCAATTTAGCCAAACCGATTGATACAGCAGAAACCCAGAAAAGCATCAATGACCTGCGCGTGCTGAACCTAGAGATCAGTAATGCGTTTATCGAGTCACGCAAAATTACCGCGCGGCCACCCGCTGCACTTGATGAGCCTCAAAGCAAGCAATACATCGCCCTCAAACAGGACAAAACCGAGCTGCTACAGCGGTTGCGCGAATCCAGTGCCCGTGCACTCGACGAAGTATCACAGCTATTGAGTGTGCAAGAGCAGATCAACAAACAAGCGGAACTAGGCCGCCGACTGATCACGCAAGATCTACTCTGGGTACCGAGCATTCGTCCGGTCAGTACCAACTGGTTTACTGAGATCACGCAAAGCGTTGGCCCTCTGCTTTCGATGCTAGCACCGGAAGCACAAGCACCTTTGTTCCAAGAGCAATCAAAGTGGCTGCCCAAGCTCAGTGCACTGTTAGTACTGACGATTTTGTCTGCCACCATCTTGCGTCGCTACCAACGCAAGAGTCGCAAATGGGGTGAACAGATTGGTAATGTTATGCACGACCGTTTTGGTCACACCTTTAACCTCGTGTGGATGCCCATCGCGATTGCACTCCCTATCGTAGGTCTGGTTTGGTTGGTGACCAAAAAAGTGATTAACCAGAGTGCCTGGGTGATCCCGTTTGAATCGCTCGGGCCGCTGCTTGCCGCTATCACCGGTGCATATCTGCTGATGATACTGTGGCTAAGTACACCAAATGGACTGCTCGTTTCCCATCTCGGTGTGCCAGAGAAGCTCGCGGATACGCTACGCCGTTTACTGCACCCTCTCTACTGGATCAGCACACCGTTGCTGAGCCTTTTGCTACTGACCGATCAAAGCAGTGCACCGGAGCAAAGCTCTGGCGTCGGTAGACTGCTCTTTATCGGCTTAGCGCTGCTACTGACCTTCTTCTGGGCAGCGTTGTGGAAAGTCGCACCGCAGATTGACCAAGCAACGCAACGAAACGCATGGTGGCAAAATGCGCGGCTCTGGCTGGCCTCCATGGTTGGGCTTCACCTTGCGATGATCGTCGGCGCACTCTTAGGGTATGTATTCACTGGCGTGGCGATGATGGTCATTCTGGGAGTACTGGTCGGCATTTTGTTCACAACGTTCCTGTTCTTCAAGCTGGGGACACGCTGGTTGCTGATTGAGGAGCGCCGTTTAGCATTTTCCCGCGCGAAAGCGCGCCGCAATGAGATTCTGGAAGCCCGCGAGAAAAACGAAGATGTTCCACCGTTAACCGAGAACTACATCGATCTACAAACTATCTCTGATCAAGCCCGCGTCCTGTTAAAGGCCGCGACGCTCATTATCTTCTTATCGCTGGTTTGGCTGCTGTTGAAAAACGCACTGCCAACGCTGGATGTATTGGATAAAGTTACGCTTTGGAGCAATGACATCACCACCGCCAATGGCGTAATCCCAGAGACCATCACGCTGAAGAACCTCCTCTTCGGCATCGCCACGATTACGCTGTGTATCGTTGCAGCGTACAACTTACCCGGCGTGTTCGAGCTACTGGTGTTACGTCATCTGACGCTTAGCCCCGGCACCTCCTTCGCGATCACCACGATCAGTAAGTATCTGTTGATCGTTATCAGCATCATTGCAGGCTCCAGCCAACTGGGGCTCGAATGGTCGAAGCTACAGTGGCTCATCGCGGCACTGGGTGTTGGTCTAGGTTTTGGTCTTCAGGAGATCGTGGCGAACTTCGTCTCCGGTGTGATTATCCTGTTCGAAAAGCCGATTCGTATTGGTGATACGGTCACCATCGGTGGCTATAGCGGCACCGTCACGAATATTCAGATGCGTGCCACAACCATCGCTGACTGGGACCGTAAAGAGATCATCATCCCCAATAAGACCTTTATCACAGACCAACTGATTAACTGGTCGCTCTCTGACCCGATCACTCGTGTGGTGCTTAAAGTTGGGCTAGCTTACGGCTCAGACACCAGCCACGCGCGCGAGCTTTTGCTGGCAGCCGCCAACCAACATGAGCGCGTCCTGAAAGACCCCGCGCCAGAAGCTTACTTCCTCGCTTTTGGTGCAAGCTCGTTAGATATGGAGCTGCGTCTGTACGTTAATTCTCTAAGCGACCGCCTCGCGGTGACGCATGAGTTAAATGAGATCATTGACCGCCAATTCAAAGAGGCCGGATTAGAGATCGCCTTCCCGCAGCTGGACGTGCACCTCTACCCGCAAACCCAATCGCCGGATACCCCCTCGCCTAAAGGGGCTTAGCAGGGGAAGCCATGCAACACAGGATGAGACGATGGAAAATCAGCAAGGCACGTTAATTTATCAATGTGAGCTACCAGTGCGCTGGGGGGATATGGACGCATATGGGCATGTGAACAATGCCGTCTATATACGCTATCTTGAGGAAGCTCGCGTTCAGATGCTCGTCAAGATGGGCGCAAACCTTGACGGTAGCGGCATCGATCCGGTGGTTATCAACGTGGGTTGCACCTTTTTAAAACCCGTTGTGTATCCAGCCACACTGCGTATCGACTGTTTTGTGAAAGACCCTGGCCGTTCCAGTTTTATGACCACCTATCAGCTTTTCGACACTCGCCAGCCTGACGAGCCGGTTGGCGAGGGCTATGCCAAAGTCGTTTGGATGGATCACCACACCGGTCGATCTGTGCCACTTCCCGAGGCGATAAGAGCTCAAATAACCCCATCATAAGGCCGACAAACCCTCTCATACTTTAGGCTCGAAAGCGCCCCTGAGGGGGCGACAGCACGCTGCCCTTACGCTATTTTTGCGTTGCACAATTGTGTTTATAAAAAACGACCGGCCACGGATGCCTCGCTCCGGACCGGATCACATACTAATTGAGGCAGTATTACTATGAGTCAAAGGGTACAGACTGGCGGCCTAACCGTCGCACAAGGTCTTTTCGATTTCGTTAATAACGAAGCTATTCCAGGCACTGGCGTTTCTAGCGAACAGTTCTGGCGCGCTTTAGATGCCATCGTTCACGACTTGGCACCGCGCAACCGTGAGCTACTCGCAAAGCGGGACGACCTGCAACAGCAGATCGATGCGTGGCACCTCGCCCGTAAAGGGCAGCCGCTGGATATGGCTGAATACAAAGCTTTCCTAACCTCTATCGGCTACCTATTGCCAGAGGGCGAGGACTTCACCGCTGAAACCACCGACGTTGATCCAGAGATGGCAACGATGGCTGGCCCACAGCTTGTTGTTCCTGTGATGAATGCACGCTTTGCCCTTAACGCAGCCAATGCGCGTTGGGGTAGCTTGTATGATGCACTTTACGGCACCGATGCGATCTCTGACGAAGGTAGCGCTGAAGCCGGCAAAACGTACAACCCAGCACGCGGCGCAAAATGTATCGCATTTGCGCGTAACTTCTTGGATGAAGCCGCACCACTAGCACAGGGTTCCCACAAGGACTCCACCAGCTACCGTGTGGCGAACGACGCACTCGTCGTAGCGCTAGCAGATGGTAGTGAAACCGGTCTAGCTCAACCAGAAAAGCTGGTGGCCTTCCAAGGTGATGCAGCAGCGCCGTCCTGTGTTTTGTTGAAGAACAACGGCCTGCACTTCGAGATCCAGATCGATCGCGACAGCCAAATCGGCAAAGACGACGCGGCTGGCGTTAAAGACGTACTGATGGAATCTGCACTGACCACTATCATGGACTGTGAAGACTCCGTTGCCGCGGTAGATGCCGACGACAAAGTTGTGGTTTATCGCAACTGGCTAGGTCTTATGAAAGGCGACCTAGCGGAAGAGGTCAGCAAAGGCGGTAAAACCTTTACCCGCGTGATGAACCCTGATCGCGAATACACCGCGCTCGATGGTTCAGCACTGACACTAAAGGGCCGCAGCCTAATGTTCGTGCGTAACGTGGGTCACTTGATGACAAACAGCGCAATCATCGACAGCGTAGGCAACGAAGTACCAGAAGGTATTATGGATGCCATGATGACCACACTGGTATCGCTGCACGATATGAAAGGTTTGGGTCAGTTCCGCAACACCACAACAGGCTCCATGTACATCGTAAAGCCGAAGATGCATGGCCCTGAAGAGGTTGCCTTCTCGAACGAGCTGTTTGGCCGCGTAGAAGATGCGCTTGGTCTTGCGCGCTTTACCCTCAAGATGGGCATCATGGATGAAGAGCGCCGTACCACGGTAAACCTCAAAGAGTGTATCCGTGCCGCCAAAGAGCGCGTGGTGTTTATCAACACCGGTTTCCTTGATCGTACCGGAGATGAGATCCACACCTCAATGGAAGCAGGCCCAATGGTCCGCAAAGGCGAAATGAAAGGCGCTAAGTGGATCTCAGCTTACGAAGACTGGAACGTAGACACTGGCCTGATGTGCGGCCTAAGTGGGCGTGCTCAGATCGGTAAAGGTATGTGGGCGATCCCTGACCAGATGGCCAACATGCTAGAAGCGAAGATCGGCCACCCGTTGTCGGGCGCAAATACCGCATGGGTGCCATCGCCAACGGCAGCAACACTGCACGCACTGCACTATCACAAGGTTGATGTGTTTGCGCGCCAAGCCGAGCTACGTAGCCGTCCGCGTGCGAGCCTAGACGACATCCTAACGATCCCTGTGGAACAGAACCCTAGCTGGTCTGCCGCAGAGATCCAAGCCGAGCTCGACAACAACGCACAAGGCCTGCTGGGCTATGTTGTGCGCTGGGTCGACCAAGGTGTTGGCTGCTCGAAAGTGCCAGATATCAACAACGTTGGCCTAATGGAAGACCGTGCCACGCTGCGTATCTCTAGCCAACATATCGCCAACTGGTTACACCACGGCATTTGCTCAGAAGAGCAGGTCATGGAAACCCTTAAGCGTATGGCGGCTGTTGTGGACGAGCAAAACGCTGGTGATGCGGAGTACCGTCCAATGGCGGCAGATTTTGAAGGCAGTGTCGCATTTGCAGCCGCATGTGAACTCGTCTTTGAAGGCTGTGCACAACCTGCCGGTTATACCGAGCCGGTGCTGCACCGTCGCCGTTTAGAGGCAAAAGAAAAGTTCGGCGCTTAACCCTTAAGCGCGCAATCAAGCCCTGCGATGCCTGAACGCATTCGCGGGGCTTTTTTATGCGCCCAAGCTATTGAGCCGCTTGGGCCTACGGAGAAAATTCGCTATCGTATCAGCTATTCATTAGCACGAAGGAACTAGCCATGAAACGGATCGCCGTTACCATCGCAACGTGGGTTGCCCTCTCTCTACCACTCTCTGGCTGTATGAACCAAACATCCGTTGCCGCACTCGGAGATGCCTTCAAAGCAGCAACACTGACCGATAGCGCAGCCAAAGAGATGGCGGCACAAGCCACCGTACAGATGGACAAAAAGAACCCTGTGTTACCAGCAAACCATCCCTACAGCCGCCGGTTAGCGAAAATCGTAGCACCTTTCAAAAATGAAGATGGCCTTGCACTCGACTTTAAGGTTTACGATGCTAAACAAGTCAACGCGTTTGCGATGGCCAACGGCACCGTACGCGTGTACCGCGGCCTGTTAGACAACTTCACCGACGATGAAGTGCGCTTTGTGATCGGCCACGAGATTGGCCATGTGAAGCTGGGCCACTCACTCAAAGCGATGCGCACCGCCTACGCAACATCAGCTGTACGTAAAGGATTAGCAAGCCAAGGCGGCCTTGCTGGGCAGCTCTCGGCATCACAGCTCGGCGCTTTGGGCGAACAGCTGGTGAACTCAAAGTTTTCTCGCACCCAAGAGACCGAGTCCGACACCTACGCTGTTAGCTTCATGAAAAAGCATGGCTTTGATCCGCGCGCAGGCCTATCGGTGATGCAGAAGTTCTACAAAATGGACGGTGGCAAACGCAGTATCCTATCCAGCCACCCCGCCTCTAAAGACCGCGAAGAGCATATTGAAAATTTGCTGTGATATTTAGAGAGGGAAAAGCCAAACAGATAGCTGTCGTTTGGCTTACTTAAAAATTTGTACCGGAAGCGTTATTTTCGGTTTATAACATGCGTCTAAAAACCGCAAGCTCGCCTAATAGTCAACGCTGATTAGCTGTTTCAATGAAATAATTTTAGTGTAGATTTGATTCCATTATCCAGCACTCTCCTATAAGATTTTCGTTATTTTTCAATCTTATCGATTAGTCACACCAAATGGAATATGAACTGATGGAAGTACTTTTGATGAAGACTCCAAGTGTATTTTCTGATCATCAAAAAATATATGAGGATTAATAACCTCTAAAACATTAAACTTATCGACTCCACCCATAAAAAAAGCCTCATTTACCATTATACCCCACGACCTCATCGTATTAATAACTCTTTTATGAGAAGGTGCATTACGCGCGGTCACAATTGATACTTTTAGAACCGGTCTATATGAAGGGTCTTTTTCGGCCTGTTCTATCTCAAGCTTTTGAATATCAGAAATTCTTTGTAAGAAATTTTTCAGCGGGCCTGGATTATGAGCTATATCTACTTTCTTTTCTTCATGCTCATGAAAGTCCAATAAATTTCCTGTAGCCTGATATACCTCTTCAGCCTCATCATCGGCAAGTACACCGTCAAAGTCAAAAGCTATTCTCAGTTCGCTATCATTAAGGTCATCCTCAATATTCCCAGATAATATTTCCCCCGCTGGATAACCAGACATCATAGCTTGCTTTACATCTGTAGGATTCGCAGATAAAAAAAGTTCAATATCAAAAGCCGGAATATATTTATAAGGTAATCCACCTTGGAGAAATACAGCTCTTGTCATACCCAAATTATAGTGTTCAATAGAGCTCATGACTCTCATACCTGTATCGGGGTCATTTCGAGATACCAGAATTACTTCAACAGGAGGATCATCCGGATTTAGTTTATTTAGGCTAAGTAGACGCCTTATCAATGGGAAGGCAACCCCTTTCCTTAAAGGAATATTTTCATTCTTTCTCTGATACTTCCTATATTCTTGTTCTCCTTTTGTTCGGAAAACTTCATCAGATTCAGAGAGATCAAATAAAGCGCTTGAAGCTAAACCCACAACAAGCCTAGAAGTCAAATCATATGGCATACACCCTCCCTTTTAACTTAATAAAAACTGATAGTTAGCAATTATCAAAAGTAAATATCCATTTAAATACACCACTTCCCCATAATTATTACCTAGAACTAGAAAGCGGACGTGCATATAAATTCCAGCCGTCTTTTCATATCGTTAATCTTCAATCTGATAATACAGAACGCAGCTCCACCTAAAACATTAATCACATATTTAGGTGCTAGCAAGACTCATTTTGCGGGCTGAGGTACCAATGAAGTACCGTAAAGATGCACTACACTGGTGCCTTTACCATCACGCTATTGGTCAGAAACTCACCGGCGCGTTCAATGTGCTGGCGCTTGATTGCCTTATACCCCCAGTGGCGGAAAACAGGTTCTGCTGCCAGCGATGCTTCTACCCACACCTGCTCCACCTTATTGGCCTTTAACGCGCTAAGAAAGGCACGGTGTAACTCGCTGGCAATGCCCTGCCCTTGGTAAGCAGGATCGGTGTATAGGCAATTTAAATATCCTTGCGGCTGATAGATGATAAACCCCAGCAGCTGGCTACCACAAAAAAGGCCTAACCCTTTTTCTGCGGTAAGTAAGGTGCACCAGTCCTTTGGCTGAGGGCCGATCCATGCTTGCTTTTCAGCAGACGAGTAAAGCGATTGGTCTATTGCGTTGATGGCTGCACAAAAGAGCAGCTGCATAGCTGCGGCATCGCTTGGTCGAAGCGCACGTAGCTGTATGTTCATGCGCGATTCTGCAAACGCGGTTGCAGCCATTCGCGCGCGCTTGTTACCAAGCTATTGGGAAACTGACGATAATCAAAATATGGTGTGCAAAGCGTCTGGTTATCCACAAACAGTTTCGCGTGCTTGTCGATCACTTCTAGCGTTGTGGTGTTGCAGGCTAACGCCTCCCAACTGGCTTTGCCGGCCACAATGCGCAGTTCAGAACCGGTCGGCGCACTGGCCAAGCGTATTTGTGCTGCGCGATGCAGTAGGTGATGATCCCGATAGTGACGCCAATCATCTGCCAACGGTGCGAGCAGCTTGGCGTAAATTGAAAAGATCTTGCGCCAGTGGTTTCCATTAAGAGCGATAAGTTCGGCAATGTTCAACTGGTCACCTTGGCAGGGTTCAACTGGTAGTAGCGGCAAAGTGGCTGTGTATAACACAATGATGGGCTCGTCAGCGCCAAGGGCCAGCAGCGTGTTAGCACCGTTGATATTGCTGTAGTGGGTTTGGATCATCGTTTATCCTAGGCGTTTTCCGTTCGCTTGACTTCAGATAGGTGGTGAGATGTCAGCACACCAGCAAGGGCTTTTATTCGCGTTTTTTGGCGCATTGGTGTTGAGCTTCGATGCCATGCTCATCCGCTTGGCAGATACCAGCGAGTGGCAGGTACTGTTTTGGCGCGGCGGATTGATCGCCATTGCGTTTGGTATCCTAACATGGCTTTTTAAGCAGCGTATTGTTTACCCTAGCCAACCGCATTTATGGTTTGCCATCTTCGCGATAGCACTGATGTATGGCCTTAATACCACGCTATTTGTCTATGCGGTTAGCCATACCAGTACGGCCAATACGGTTGTTATTCTTGCCAGCTCTCCGCTGTTTGCGGCGCTGTTTTCGCGGCTTTTTCTACAGGAGCGGCTCGCGCTGCGTACCTTACTGACCATTGCTGTCGCGTTTGTTGGCGTGGTCAGCATTGTGTATCAGTCGTTAGGAAGCGGCCACTTAAACGGCGATTTGGCAGCACTGGCGCTGGCCATATCAATGGGAGCCGTCCTTACTGCGCTGCGTTGCTTCGCGTCTCTACCACTGTTCCCAATTATTGCGCTATCCGGCGTGGTGGCTGCCGTGTTAGCACTGCTGAATATCGAAGTTGCGCCGCTGGATATTCGCTGGCAACAAGCCCAATGGCTGCTAATTATGGGCGCTATTCAGATCCCATTGGCAACGTGGTTGCTGATGTCGGCAACACGCCTACTGCCCTCAGCGGAGGTGAGCCTGTTTTTACTCATCGAAACCGTCTTTGGGCCGGTGTGGGTATGGCTTGCCGTCAATGAAGCAGTGCCAGAGAACACCCTTTTCGGTGGCGCATTGATTTTGGGCGCGATCAGCTTAAACAGCGTGATAACGCTAGTGAAGCAAAAAAACCGAACCTCTTAGCATAGGTAGCGTCTTAAAAGTTAGAGCATATTCACCCAATGCAGAAGGAGGCCCGTTATGGCGACTAAACCGACGCTTTGGCAAGTATTTTGTTCAACTCTCGCGGCATTTTTTGGTGTGCAATCTGAACGAAATCGCACCCGAGACTTTGAATCAAAAAGCATAATCCCCTATGTTTTTATCGCGATTTTTTCTACCGCCCTGTTCATTATCCTGGTTATTGGGCTGGTTAACGCTGCTCTCTACTTGGTCTCTTAAACATATTTTTTTAAGAAATTAGCAGCAAATAACAGCACAAAGAGAACAATAAAAACCATACCTTTATTAGAGAAATTTGCGGTTGACTTTTCCCAACACGCCACTGCTATACTGAAAACACTCAAACGGATGGGTAAGACCACTGGGAAGGATTTTAGGCATGTTTTGCCTGACTGAAGCCCTAGGCTACCGACGTTGCAGTAGTTCCAGCACCCCGCCAACACCTTGCTGACGGCTTGCTCTATACAGCGCCATAGTGATGAAGGACTTCGTACAGGTTTTGCCCTCCGAAAGGGGAGCCTGCGATGAAAATAAAAATAACGGTCATCGGTGCTCTGCTGCTTTTAGCGAGCCCCTCACAACACACGTTTGCTGATTGGCAGCTCAATATGCCACGCGGCGTGACAGATATCAGCCGCTCGGTCTTCGATCTGCATATGATCATCTTTTGGATCTGTGTCGCCATCGGAGTGCTGGTGTTTGGTGTTATGTTTTGGTCGATCTTTCATCACCGCAAGTCACGCGGAGCCAAAGCCAAACACTTCCATGAGAACACCTTCGTTGAAGTGATCTGGACGTTGATCCCCTTCGCGATTCTGATCGCCATGGCCGTTCCCGCCACCGCTACGCTGATTAAGATGTACGACACATCCGACGCCGATGTGGATATCCAGATCACCGGTTACCAGTGGAAATGGCGTTATCAGTACCTTGGGGAAAACATCGATTTTTTCTCAAACTTATCCACACCGCGTGAGCAGATCGACAACAGCGAAGCCAAGGGTGAAAACTACCTGCTTGAAGTGGATAACCCGCTTGTTATCCCCGCTGGAAAAAAAGTTCGCTTCTTAATTACCTCGGCAGATGTTATCCACAGCTGGTGGGTTCCTGCCTTTGCTGTTAAGAAAGATGCCATTCCCGGATTTATCAATGAGTCGTGGACCCGTGTCGACGAGCCCGGTATCTACCGCGGCCAATGCACCGAACTGTGCGGTAAAGATCACGGTTTTATGCCCGTTGTGGTGGATGTCCGTAGCGCCGAAGACTACAACATCTGGCTTGCGCAAGTTCGCGCGGAGCAAGCAGCCGAAGCCGCCGCAGCACAGCAAGAGCTCGGCATGGAAGCCCTGATGCAGCGCGGTGAAGTGGTTTACAACCAAGCCTGTGCCGCCTGCCACCAAGTCAATGGCGAAGGCCTCCCTAACGTTTTCCCCGGCCTCAAAAACAGTCCTATCGTCATGGGCGATATCGCGGCACATATCGATATTGTGCTGAACGGTAAGCCCGGCACCGCCATGCAAGCATTTGGCGACCAGCTCAGTGCAGTCGATCTTGCTGCGGTTATCACCTACGAGCGTAACGCGTGGGGCAATAATCGTGGCGACAAGGTTGAACCCACTGAGATCGAAAAACTCAAGGCCGCCAACGGTCAGTAGGAGGTGCTAAATGGCCACTCTCAGCTCCACCGACAGCATTGCACCACACCACGGCCCAGCGCGCGGTTTAAGCCGCTGGCTATTTACCACCAATCACAAAGATATCGGCACGCTCTACCTCTGGTTCAGTTTTTTGATGTTGCTCACCGGTGGCTGCATGGCGCTGATGATCCGCGCCGAGCTGTTTCAACCTGGCCTACAACTGATCGAACCTAACTTCTTCAACCAGATGACCACCATGCACGGCCTCATCATGGTGTTTGGTGCGGTCATGCCAGCCTTTGTTGGTCTGGCCAACTGGATGCTGCCAATCATGATCGGTGCGCCAGATATGGCGCTGCCACGGATGAACAACTGGAGCTTCTGGATTCTGCCCTTCGCCTTCTCCATGCTGTTATCCACGCTCTTTATGGAGGGTGGTGGCCCCAACTTTGGGTGGACCTTCTACGCACCGCTATCCACCACTTATGCACCACCGAGCGTGACCTTCTTTATTTTCGCTATCCACATGATGGGCATCAGCTCCATTATGGGGGCCATCAATATTATCGCGACCATTCTCAACCTGCGCGCACCCGGTATGACCATGATGAAGCTACCGCTGTTTGTGTGGACGTGGCTTATCACCGCTTTTTTGCTGATTGCCGTGATGCCGGTGTTGGCGGGTGTCGTCACCATGATGTTGATGGATATCCACTTCGGTACCAGCTTCTTTAATGCCGCTGGCGGCGGTGATCCAGTGCTGTTCCAGCATATCTTTTGGTTCTTCGGGCACCCTGAGGTTTACATCATGATCTTGCCAGCTTTCGGCATTATCAGTGAGATTTTACCGACGTTCGCGCGCAAACCTCTGTTCGGCTACGCATCCATGGTGTACGCCACCGCATCCATCGCACTGCTCTCGTTTATCGTTTGGGTGCATCACATGTTCACTGTTGGCCTACCGCTGGCCGGTGAGCTGTTCTTTATGTACGCCACCATGCTGATCGCTGTTCCAACCGGTGTGAAAGTCTTTAACTGGGTAGCGACGATGTTCCACGGCTCCATGACCTTTGAGACCCCCATGCTGTTTGCCATCGCCTTTGTGGTGCTCTTCACCATCGGGGGGTTCTCGGGGTTGATGCTCGCCATCGCACCGGCAGATTTCCAGTATCACGATACCTACTTCGTGGTGGCACATTTCCACTATGTACTCGTACCGGGAGCTGTCTTTGCCATCATTGCTGGGGTCTATTACTGGCTGCCGAAATGGACAGGGCACTACTACGACGAGAAGCTCGGTAAGTTGCACTTTTGGTGCAGTTTTATTGGCGTCAACCTCACTTTTTTCCCAATGCACTTTATCGGGCTTGCCGGTATGCCACGGCGTATCCCTGACTACGCATTGCAGTTCGCCGACTTCAATATGATTGCGTCGATTGGCGCGTTTATCTTTGGTTTCTCGCAACTGATCTTTTTAACGGTGGTGATAAAAACGATACGCGGCGGGCTTCAAGCACCACCGGCGGTTTGGGATGAACCGAAAGGGCTGGAATGGACGATTCCCTCGCCAGCGCCTTATCACACTTTCTCAACCCCTCCCGAAATAAAGTAGGAGGCCGCTATGAATACGCTAGAACAGAAAAACCGCACCACGCTGATCAAGCTGATTGGCGGCTCAGTGCTGATGTTTGGATTCGGTTTTGCACTGGTGCCACTTTACGATGTGTTTTGCGAAGTGACCGGTTTGAATGGCAAGGTGACCAACACCGGCCCCTATCAGGGCAAAGCCGCAGCAAACGAGCGCACTATCAGCGTACAGCTGCTCGCCACCAACAATGCCAGCATGCCTTGGGCATTCCAGCCTGAGCAGCCCATGATTAAAGTTGCGCTGGGTGAGTCCCGGCACACAGCCTATGTCGCGTTTAATCCAACCCAAGAGCATATGATTGGCCAAGCGGTTCCCTCGGTCTCGCCATCAGAGGCGGCACAATATCTACATAAGGTGAACTGCTTCTGCTTTGAGCGCCAGCCGCTGGATAGCCTTGAAAGCCGAAAAATGCCGCTGCTCTTTGTCGTGGATCCAGAACTGCCAGATCATATCCGCACCATTACGCTCTCGTACACACTATTCGACATTACTCCCAGAGCCACCAACGCCAGCCACCGCTATACCACTGATACGATCGGGAGGAACACACTATGAGCCAAGGCACCTACTACGTTCCCGAACAGAGCCGCTGGCCTATTTTGGCCTCCATCGCCCTCTTTTTAATGGCGTTTGGCGCGGCGAACCTGATGAACTCCCTCGGCCAAGAGGCGGGTAGCGGGCTCTACTTTTTACTCAGTGGCACAGCACTTATGCTGATGATTATGTTTGGCTGGTTCCGCCATGTGGTGATTGAGAGCATGAAAGGGCTCTATTCGGCACAGATGGACCGCTCGTTCCGCTGGGGGATGAGCTGGTTTATCTTCTCGGAGGTGATGTTCTTCGCGGCCTTCTTTGGCGCGCTCTTCTACATCCGAGTGTTCGCCGTACCTTGGTTAGGCGGCGAGGGTGATAAGGGTGTTAGCCAGATGCTTTGGGAGGGCTTTACGCCAGCGTGGCCATTGCTAAGCAACCCCGACTCCGCGCTCTTCCCACCACCGAGTAATATCATCGACCCTTGGCACCTTCCTCTGCTCAACACGATCATCCTAATCGCCTCCAGTTTCACTTTAACTTTGGCACACCATGCCCTAAAACGTGATCAGCGTAAGTCTTTGATTCTTTGGCATCTTTTAACTGTGATATTAGGACTCATCTTTCTCGCGCTGCAGGCAGCAGAGTATGTCGAGGCATACGAAGAGCTGGGCCTTACGCTGCAATCAGGCATCTATGGTTCCACCTTTTTTATTCTGACAGGCTTCCACGGTGCTCACGTCACCTTGGGTACAGTCATGCTAATCATCATCTGGCTAAGGGTGTTGAAAGGCCATTTCTCGCCCCAGCAACATTTCGGCTATGAAGCGGTGGCGTGGTATTGGCACTTTGTGGATGTGGTTTGGATCGGGTTGTTTCTATTTGTGTATGTCTTTTGAACTAACGCGTTAACCACGGCGCTTGTGAGGCGAGCTCACCGGTGTAAAACCCCCATAACAACAACAGTACGATTAAGACACAAAAGCCCACCCGCAGGTAGAGCGACACCACAATACGTTGGCGATTACCGGGGTCACGCAGCAGGAAAAACAAGCCGCAAAACAGGCTAACCACCGCAGCGGCAAACAAGAGTAGCAGCAGGAGTTTGACCATGGGATACCTCCGCTATCAGATAGCTTTCAGTAAAGACGCTAAGCGCACCGGCTTCAAGTTCGCGGTGCTCGCACAGGGCGTGCTGATCGTTGCGCTGCTCGCTTCACTGGGCGTTTGGCAGCTTGAGCGCGCCACTGAAAAAGCCCAAATGCTTAACCAATTTGAGCAAGCCCCCATAACTAGCCAAGATAGCCGTTACTGGACACGCTACGCCAACGTTACCCTAAGCGGCCACTTTCTGCCCGACCTCTTCTTACTCGATAACCGCACCCGTCACGGCGCTAGCGGATATGAAGTCATTGCTGTCATGCGCACCTCAACAGAGTACCAATTGGTCAACTTAGGCTGGACACCAGCACCGTTGCACCGTGGGCAACTCCCCGAAATATCGCTACCTGCCGGTGAGTTAACACTCACTGCGCGGGCCGATCGCCCCTCAGATCATCTCGTATTAGGTGCTGACTATTGGGCAGTAAGCTGGCCAAAACGTATCCAGCAGGTGGATATCGAACGCATCGAATCACAACTGGATATCGCGCTTTCACCTTGGTTAGCACGGGCAAGCGAAGCTGTGGTGGCTAACACCATACCCAACTGGCAACCGGTTGTGCTGCCACCAGAGCGCCATCAAGGCTATGCCGTGCAGTGGTTTGGTTTAGCAGTGGTCTGGTGTATCGGTTCAATCTACTGGTTACGTGCGTTATCAGCGCAGGAGGAGCACCATGAAAAACCTTAACTTCTGGCTGATCTGGTTATGGGGCGCAGGACCACTGCTGATCGCGATCGTACTCTACACGAGCCAAACTGTTCCGCTGACTTCCAATGAGCGCGGCCAATTTGTCGAGCCCGGACGAACCCTAGCTGAGCTTTCAATCACCACGCTTGATAACCAACCGTGGCAGCCTGAGCGCCGCTGGCAGTTGGTGCTAAATGCCGACGCCTCTTGTGATCACGCTTGCCAGCGCTGGATAGAGCAACTGCCAAACCTTGTTACAGCGTTGGGAAAAGACCAGCCGCGAGTGCGCTGGCAAATTGTTGGCCCGAACCGCAAGCTAGCCACTGCAAGCTCCAGCCATGGCATCTGGATTGCCGATCCTCTAGGCAATCTGGTGCTGCACTATCAATTTGATCAGCCTGCGAAAGATCTGTTAAAGGATCTAAAGCGGCTTTTAAAAGTGTCACGCATCGGGTAGGAGGCAGCAGCGATGATCGTTCGGCTTATCCGCATCACTTTCCTACTCTCTTTAGTGGTCGTACTGCTCGGCGGTTGGACACGCATCAACTATGCAGGACTCGGCTGCCCCGATTGGCCGGGCTGTTATGGAGAGCTCGTGGTGCCTTACAGTGCACAGGCGATCAGTGCCGCACAAGCAAGCTATCCCGACCAACCCATCGATGCCTACAAAGCGTGGTTAGAGATGTTGCATCGTTATGTAGCGGGGCTGCTCGGCGTGTTGGTGTTAGCCATCGCAGTGCTTTATCGCCGCACTCGTCCAGAGAACAACACAGCCGTCGCAACGCTGGGGCCATTGCCCTATATGCTCTTAGGAGTGGTGATTGTGCAAGCACTGTTTGGTATGTGGACAGTGACACTACAGCTCACACCCGCCATTGTCACTGCACACCTCTTGGGTGGCCTGACCACAGTAACCCTGCTCTTCTTAATGCAGCGGCGAGTCTCGCATGGGAAACCCCAATCGACACACAACAAACCACGCGTGCTGCACCTTGCGGCACTGTTGTTGATAACTCAACTACTACTGGGCGGCTGGACGAGTGCTAACTATGCCGGCTGGGCCTGTGACAAGCTGGTGCAGTGCAATAGCCTCAACCACTCGCTCGACTTTTCCACAGGCTTCACCATCAGTTACGACCCCAACACGAATTACGAGGGCGGCACCTTACCACTCGAAGCCCGCGCTGCAATTCAGATGACTCATCGCGTAGTCGGGCTGGTGTTGATCATCACCTTATTGGCCGCGGCACTGCAGCTTCGACACAGTCCCAGCCAAGCAACACGAGCGTGGTGCTGTGCAAGCATTGCGGTGTTGCAAGCGATCATCGGGTTCTCAGCGAGCTTACTGGCGATGCCTCTTCCGCTAGCGATGGCTCACCATATTGGAGCCGTTGCGGTGTTACTCAGTTTTTTATGGCTCTACTTAACCCCTTCGACCCTATCCGTACGGGAGGTACGTTATGCAGCTGCGTGAAACCGTCACCGTGAAAGCAAGCAACCCCAAACACTGGCATTTTGTGACCCATTGGCGTGACTATTTGGGGCTGTGCAAACTGAAAGTTGTGGCTGTTATGCTGCTTACCGCAGCCGTAGGGATGTGCCTTGCCACCGTGCAACTCCCCCCTGTGGCTACTGTGTTTTGGGGGTTACTGGGTATTGGGCTGGCGGCCTCTTCAGCAGCAGCGGTCAACCATGTGGTGGATCGCCACATTGATGAGAAGATGGCCCGCACCCGCTATCGCCCTCTGCCACGGGGCAAAGTATCCCACCTTCAAGCGCTCAGCTTTGCAGCGATTGTTGGCTCCTGTGGCATCGCGATGCTCGCTTTGTTGGTTAATCCGCTCACCGCATGGCTGACGCTGGCTTCTTTAATCGGCTACGCCATCATTTACTCTTTGTGGCTGAAACGCGCCACGCCTCAGAATATCGTGATTGGAGGTATCGCTGGTGCTGCTCCGCCGCTGCTGGGATGGGTGGCTGTGAGCGGCACACTCGAACCTCATAGCCTCCTGCTGATGCTGATTATTTTTGCGTGGACACCACCGCACTTTTGGTCACTTTGTCTGGCCCGCAAAGAGGACTACCGCAGAGCGGGAGTACCCATGCTACCCGTCACCCATGGCGATCATTACACCCAGCTCCATATCGTGCTCTATACCCTACTGATGATCGCGACCACAGCCTTACCCTATTTGAGCCAAATGAGCGGCCTGCCCTACTTGATGGGCGTGTGTTTGCTCAATCTTCGTTTTCTGATGTGGGCGTTACGCGTCTATCGCGATGCCTCGCCCGCAACATCCATGGCGATGTTCCGCTACAGTATTACCTACATCATGCTGCTGTTTGTGGTGCTACTTGTGGATCATTACGTCATTTTATGGGTCTGAACTAGAGCAGGTTAAAAATTAATCATCCGTTTCGAAACACTTTTCGTAACGAAAAGGACATACCGACAGAAGGAAAGCAGTTGAACTCACACAAAAATTAGGCGCTCACCCTTGGGGGGGTAAGGCGCTTGGAGGAGAAATATTATGTTTTTTCAACACATGATGGGCATCCTTTACCACCCAAAAGCTGAGTGGAATCAAATAAAAAATGAGCACTACAGTACTGCTCACGTTTTTCTACAACAGATTAGTATTCTCGCCGCTATTCCCGCGGTATCTCTTTACATCGGTACAACCCAAATTGGTTGGAGCATCACTGGTGGAGAGTTTGTAAAGTTACAAAGCAGTAGCGCTTTTATGGCCGCTATCGCGTTTTACTTCGCGATGTGGGTAGCCTGTGGCTTTATAGCTTATTCGATTCGCTGGATGGAGAAGACCTATGGCGGCAGTATCTCCTTTGAGGATTGTTTACTGCTAACGACTTACACGGCAACGCCCATGTTCCTCGCAGGGCTCGCGGGCCTCTATCCGATGTTATGGTTTAACGTCACCGTAGGGTTGGTTGCTGTCTGTTACAGCGTTTATTTACTCTATACGGGTGTTCCGATCATCATGAATATTCCAGAAGAGCGCGCGTTTATGTTTTCCACATCGGT
Source organism: Neptunomonas sp. XY-337 (assembly GCF_004959845.1). Lineage (NCBI taxonomy): Bacteria > Pseudomonadati > Pseudomonadota > Gammaproteobacteria > Oceanospirillales > Oceanospirillaceae > Neptunomonas > Neptunomonas sp. XY-337. The sequence continues at coordinate 50,159 of NZ_SPLL01000004.1, forward strand.
CCTCACGGTGGGTTTGTGTGTGCTGGTAGGTTTGATCGTGACCAGCGTGATCCTTTGGAGCACAGTCATACCACTTAACTACATCGCTGGATAACACTTTTTAGGCACAAAAAAGGCGAGCTTGATGCTCGCCTTTTTTCATTGCAGCTGACCTTATGAGTGGTCGAACTTCGCTGCTGTATAAATGCCGAACGCCTTTTCCCAGACTGGGCCAACTTTACCGTCACCCACTGGCTTGTCGTCGATCTTAACAACCGGAGCGATCTCTTTAGACGAAGAGCTGATCCAAACTTCATCAGCGTTTAGAACTTCGTCCATTGTCACAGTGCGCTCTTCAACAGGGATAGAGCCATCAGCTTTCAAGCTATCAATGATAATACGGCGGGTGATACCTGGTAGGATTTGGTTATCCTGAATAGGTGTGACCACTACACCATCTTTAACGATGAATGCGTTAACCGAACTACCTTCTGTTAGCTCGTTTTTATCGTTATATAACAAACACTCACTATTGCCCGATGCGTAACCTTGTTGGAAGTGCATCACGTTACCCAGCAGTGCTGTAGACTTAATGTGGCAACGCTTCCAACGCAAGTCTTGTGTTGTTGTCACAGAGTAAGCCGTTACTTTTTCACGATCAACTGGCTCTGGCTCTTTAATAGCAAATGTAAAGCAGAAGATAGTTGGCTCAACGTTCTCTGGGTATGCGTGGAAACGCTTCGTGTCAGCACCACGTGATACATGAACATAAACACCTAGGTTTTGGTTCGCACCATCGTTGCGAGCGATAACTTCATCTAGCAGCTCTTTCCATTCATCAACAGATTTGTTGCACTTGATCTCGATAGAGCCAAGGCCGTCAATCATGCGCTCAATGTGTGGAATCAAACCGACAGATTTACCACCGTAGTAAGGGATAACTTCGTAGATACCGTCACCAAATAGGAAACCACGGTCAAGTGGCGAAATGCGCGCTTCTTCAAGTGCCATGTATTCGCCGTTCAGATATGCGATGCTCATCAACTAAATTCCTCTTAACTAGGGCAGGTACCGACGCGCATACCGTACTGAGTTACGCTGGCTTAGCCGGGCTTTCCTGCAAAATCTCTATCGCTACATGGGGTATCTATAAAACCACAGATACCTGAGCGAGTTCAGAGCGGGAGCGAAGTTATAGTACAAAAAGTAAAATCTGTTCAACCAGCAAACAAATAAAATAAAAATAATCCAAAAATCAAAAAAAAGCAGACAATAAACCCAAAAAACATCAAAAAAACCAAAAAATATAAAACAACCGTATTAGCCAGAAGTCTAATAGCCACTTCCTCATTCCTGCTTTGAGTACTCTCGTCTCACAAATGCACTCTTTTCCTTTCGCTAAAATTATCCCTATACTGCCGCAAAACCTCATCGACATCAGCCTCATGCGTATCAGAAACCTCGCCACCTTTGTTAAAGTCGCGCACCTTGGTAGTTTCCATGCCGCTTCGCAACAGCTACACGCCAGCCAACCGGCTATTTCAGCACGTATCGCTGCACTTGAAGAGGAACTAGGCGTTAAGCTTTTTCAGCGCGACAAGAGTGGTACCCGTATTACTGCCCGTGGCGCACAGTTGCTACCCTACGCAGAAAAGCTGCTGGCGATCAGCCAAGAGATGCGCGAGCAAGTCAGCGAAGATAAACCCGAACGCGGCACTTTTCGGGTGGGGATTGCAGATACACTGGCCTATCTTTGGTTATCACCGCTGCTACAGCTTTGGCAGAGTAACCATCCGCTGCTCTCATTCGAGCTCACCAATGATGTGACACCCACGCTTACCCACCAACTGCAGCAACATCAAATCGACCTGGCTTTGATGGTCGCAAACGAAACACTCGCGCCTGATCTTGTCGTTGAGCCGCTATGCAGTTATCCGCAGTGCTGGGTTGCCGCTCCTTCGTTGGTGGGTCAGCAACAACACCTGACACTGGGTACGCTCGCAACTTTCCCTATTTTGAGCTTCCCACGCGACACCCATCCATGGCATTACCTACAACAGCTATTTAGCCAGTGTGAGGAACCACCGGTGGTGCACACATGCAGCGCAGTTGCAGGGTTGTTGATGATGGCGGAGCAAGGCTTGGGAGTGACGTTCTTGCCAGAGCCGCTAGTCAAAACGCCGCTGGAACAAGGCCGCTTGGTGATGATACAGACAGAAGAAACGCCGCCAGAGCTGAGCTTTTGCTACAGCTGGCGGCTGGATGACGACCGCATTCTACCGCGATTGCTGGCAGAAAGCGGCCGCTCGATCATTGATGTATCGCTCGCTTAAGCCATACCGATCAGTTGACGTAATTCAAGTAACACCGCCTCGCCTTCTTTAGGGTCGAGGCCATCTTCGGTGAGTTCGTTCAAACGCGTGACGCCATCAACGCTACCCAGATTTGATAGGTACTCAAGGATCTCTAGAGGCTTCACATCTGCTAGCAGGTCACACTCATTCCAGATGCTTAGATACGCCAAGATGCCATAAGCACCCCAGTTGGAAACATCCGCGATCAGCAACTCATCAACCTGTGTTGCCGAAGAGACGATATCCAGATCTTTCAGTGCTTCGGAGATGTTACCCATGCCGATCTCGTTACCACCATCGCCAATCGCAATCGTTGGGCACTTGGCATGGTTAACAAAGGTGTCGAAACACGCAGTACGAGGGCTGATCGATTCACCGCGCATATTGTAGTAACCGCCATCCGCAGCCTGACCCGGACGCTCGATCGAGACAATCGCATCAGGATGATAGCGATACAGCGCCTGAAACGCTTCCAGTGCGCGCTCTTGGTGTTCACCAACACGGATTTCGTGAACACGGAAATCCTTAGCTAGCGCTTGAGAAACCGGCGGCCCGCACACAAGTACCGGCGTTGCACCCAACTTCTCTAGCGCGTTGTATAGCGCAATAGCACCCACCGGGCCATCGGTTTCAAAGGTATCCACCACGGGAAACCCAGTACCAATCAGCACGTGGCCTTTACACTTATTCAAAACACGCGCAGCACGCTGATAGTAGCCGCTCTGTAACGCTGGCTGTACCGTCTTCATACCACGTAGATTGCGTGCAACAAGCGCATCTTCAATCTGCTTACTCAGTGCAGCATCAATCAATTTATTATTCACGTTTATCTCCACCCGCGCTGGCGCGCGTTATTATTCAGTTCGGTTAGTGCAGCGCCACGAGCTCGGTTGTCATAAAGCGGCGTGTTTCAAGGCAGTTGATGTTGTGTGCCTCTTCCATGCTGATCTGCGTAAACATCACTTTCGCGCCCGGCATCAGTTGCGCAAGGCGTGCCGTGTCGCGTGCGATCACAGAGCCGATTTTGGGATAGCCACCAATCGTTTGGCGGTCGTTGAGTAGCACAATCGGTTGGCCATCCGCTGGAATCTGAATCGCTCCGTGGCAGATACCCTCTGAGAGGATGCCATCCAATGTTGATTTCACCGGTTGCCCTTCAAGGCGAAAGCCCATGCGATCGGCACGGTCAGATAAGGTGTATTCGCTACTGAAGAACAGTGCTTGCTGAACAGAGTCAAAGCTGGCTTGTTGATATCCCAAGATCACCCGCAGCTCAGCGAACTTACCGTAGTTCGGGCGCGCTGCCACCGGCACCTGCCAGCGAGGCTCACTGCCACTGGCCGCACACAGCAACTGATCGCCTTGCTGTAGTTTTTCCCCTGCTAAGCCGCCAATACCCTCACGGGTCACGGTCGCTGTACTACCAAACTGGGCTGCAACATTGAAACCACCAGCAACGGCTAAGTAGGCGCGCGAGCCTGCGGTGGCAAACCCCAGCTCGATCTTATCGCCCGCTTTAACGGCATGTGTTTCCCACGCAGCCGCTTCTTGGCCCGCGATTTTCAGGGGCATCTGCGCGCCCGTTACCGCGATACGGGTATCAACCTGCGCTTCGAGCACCAAACCACCAAAGCTGACCTCGAGGGCCGTTGCTTCCAACGCGTTTTCGCACAAGCGGTTTGCCCAGAAGAACGCTTCACGGTCCAGCGGGCCGCCCGTTGTCAGGCCGATACCATGGTAGCCAAAGCGTCCTGCGTCTTGTATTAGTGTTAGCAAGCCCGGTTGAACAACGTTAAATCCACTCATAGCTCACCTCCCAATGCGATAAATTCTTCCCGCTCAATCGGGCGGAACGTCACCCGATCGCCCACTTGCACAGGCATGGTTGGATCGGCATCAGGATTAAACATGGGTGTTGGACATAGACCAATTAAGTTCCAGCCGCCGGGTGATACCGCTGGGTAAACCGCAGTTTGCTGATCAGCAATCGCCACTGCACCACGGGGTACTTTGAGGCGCGGCGTGCTGAGCCGCGGTGCGGCGATACGCGGATCAACTTCACCTAGGTAAGCAAAGCCCGGCGCAAAACCAATGGCGTAGACACGGTACTCTTGGCTGCTATGGATCTGGATCACTTCCTCCACGGAAAGCCCAGCACGCTTGGCCAAGTCCGCCAGATCAGGGCCTGACTCTTCGCTGTAGTAAACGGGTAGCGCAACCACTTGCCCCGCTTGTGCATCGTGCTCCCCAAGCCCATCCGCCACTTGGCGGATTGCGCTGCGTACAGCAAAGTGGTCGGTACGTAGCGGGTCATAGATCACCAGCAATGAGGCGTAAGAGGCAACCATATCGATCAAATCGCCACCAAGTTGAGTACGCAACAGATGCTCTGCCTGCTGGACTTGGGCGGAGATACGCGGGTCAGTTTGCTCACCAAAGTAGATAATCAGGGCATTTTCGCCCGCGATTTCAACACGCATCAGCTTGCTTCTCCGTTAATCAGCGCACGGATCTCAGCAATCGCTTGAACACCCTCAAGGTTGTCTCCGTGGACGCACAACGTATCCGCGTGCAGGTTGAGCGTATGGCCGCTCACGCTGGTTACAGTGCCGCTCTCTTTCAGCTGTTTAACCTGCGCGAGCATCTTATCGCGACTGTGCACCGCACCTTCGCGGGTACGCGCCAGCAACTTGCCATCGTCGTCGTAGCAGCGGTCAGCAAAAGCTTCAAACCAAAGCGTTAGGCCAAACTCTGCCGCTTCTGCGCGATGGGTTTCCGCCTCAGGTGTCCCCTGCAACATCAACACAACCGGTTTATGGTAGCTTGCGACAGCTTCCATAATTGCGCGGCGCACGTTGCTATCTTTCATCATGTCGTTGTAGAGCGCGCCATGGGGCTTTACGTAGCTCAGCTCAAGCCCCTGGATCGCTGCCATGCCATCAACTGCAGCCATCTGGTAGTGCATCATGGCTTTGATCTCAGCTGGTGTGGCATTCATAGAGCGACGCCCAAATCCAACAAGATCAGGATAGCCGGGATGCGCGCCTACCGTAACGTCATGCGTTTTTGCTAGTGTCAGCGTCTTTTGCAATACCAGCGGGTCGCCGGCATGAAAGCCACACGCGATATTCGCCTGATCGATATGCGGCATCACCGCATCATCCATGCCCATTTTCCAAGAGCCAAAGCTTTCACCTAGGTCACAATTTAGCTTCAGTGACATCGTCGTTCTCCTGCAATCGGTTTAAAGAATGGCCAAGCGGCTGTTAGGAACATCTGAAACCAACATGTGGCCTGGGCTGTGGGTAATACACAGCGGCGGACGTGCAGCTTCGATCGCTACCTGCGGCGTGACACCACATGCCCAAAAGACAGGGACTTCACCCGGATTGATGGTGACGGCATCACCAAAATCAGGCGTGGCAATATCGCTGATACCAATCTCAGCAGGGTCGCCAAAGTGCAAGGGTGCGCCGTGAACGGATGGGAAGCGCGTGCAGATCTGGATCGCGCGGATCGCATCTTTTGGTTTCATTGGGCGCATACTCACCACGGTGGTGCCGCTGAATCGGCCTGCCGACTGGCACTCGATATTGGTGCGGTACATAGGCACGTTCACACCCTCAGTGATATTGCGCACCTCAAGGCCATCAGCAATCAGCGCCTCTTCAAACGAGAAGGAACAGCCCAGTACGAAAGCCACCATATCGTCCGTCCACAGTGAGGTGATATCTGCAACCTCTTCTGTCAGTTGGCCATCACGATAGACTCGATATTTGGGAATATCTGTGCGGATATCGATATCTTTACCCAGCGTGTTAATCATGTAATCGCCAGGGGACGCTGACATACCGACAATCGGACAAGGTTTCGGGTTTAGTTGGCAAAACTGCAAGAACTCGTTGGCCCACTCCTTTGGCATAATCGCTAGGTTACCCTGCACAAAGCCCTGCGCGTAGCCTGATGTGTTAGTGGTGAAGTCACCACGTCGAATCGCTTGGCGAAGTTCATAAGGGGAGATATTTGCATCCATAGCAGTGCCTCTAAACCGTCTAAAATATGATCTTTTATGATCAACATAGAGTGCACTGGTGAGCTGGCGAGTGTCCAATTAAAAATAATTTCTACAACTGATAACAAAAAACTATCAGAAAGTTCGTTACATTCGCCGTGCAACCCCTTAGTTTCGCTTAAACGCTTTGACTTTGAGCAACACGGTTACACCGCTATCGGGTTTAGAATAATTAAAAGGAAGCCGCTCCTAGAGCAGACAGAGGGATAATTTCATGGCGCCCAGCTCGCTACGCCACATCTTCGCGCTACTGATACTTTTTTTTGGGGTCACATTAAGTAGCGTAGCGACTGCCGTTGAAACGCCACGCCATATTTTGGTTTTGCTCGCTTATCGCATTGACCTGCCTTGGTCCCAAGCGTTTATTAGCGGCCTACGCGAAGCTCACAAAGCATCGGGCGAGGAGATCGAATTCTACTTTGAATACATCGATGATCAGCGCCTTAGCTCCCGTTTTACACCCGCACAGCTACACCGTTATCTGCTGGATAAATACCGCGATATTCCTCTCTCTGCGATCGTGATGGAACCCAACACTGCAGATCGACTGCTGCAAGCAGGCACCGATAAACTGTTTGGCGATAGCATGGTGGTTGTGGTGGGTACCGATTACCAGCGGGTCGCGCCCGATGAGCGTTTTTCCTATGTGATTAAACGCAACCTTTTGCAGAACAACATTGCACTAATTACTCAGCTCCACCCTGATATCGATAAGCTTATCGTCGCTGGTGGTGCTGGTTACACTGCCACATGGCTTGCAGAAAATGCCGCACGTATCGGCCGCGACGACTTCCCCAACCTTAAGATCGAGATCGCTAAGCCACGCGAGCCAGCTGCACTCGTTGACTACCTCGCCGACCAGCCAGAGGGCACCGCAATTTTGCTGACAGCGTATCTGCGCTCTCCATCAGGAGCGGCGTTTGATACGCCCCATGTTGCTCATGCGCTACTCGAAAAAACCTCGCTGCCAGTCTATGCCATTATCGATCCAGTTCTAGGCACGGGCGTGATTGGCGGTGACCTCTTTAACCCTAAAGAATCCGCCCGCTTAGCACTGGATAAAGCACTAGCTGCAATGGCTGCAGGGAAACGCGATTTTAGCTTGGTCGTACTGCCAAACCGCTACCGCTTTGATCAAGCCGCTCTTGAGCAACATGATATTAAAACGGCGCAGCTACCGCTCAACTCAGAGGTACTGAATCTCCAGCAGCCGAACGACACCAACCCACAAACACTGCTCATTCAGGCAGCTCTCGCCTCGCTGCTTGCCTTGGCGCTGCTTGGTAGCTTGCTACTCTATCGTGATCGCGCCAAGCTCACGCGCGAGCTCAGATCTCAGCATCGGATGCTAGAATTGCGCGTGGAACAGCGTACCCAAGCTCTAAAGGTGATGGCCGTCACCGACTCCTTAACAGGCCTCGTCAATCGTGGCGAGTTCTACCGGCACTTAAAATTGGAACTGCGCCACTTTAGGGATACCCAAGAGGAGAACTGCTTTTCGATCGCGATGCTAGACCTCGACAACTTCAAACGGGTCAATGATCGCTACGGTCACCCAGCCGGTGACAAAGTGCTGATATCCTTCGCTAGCCGATGCAACCAACTCACCCGTGGGCCTGACATTATCGGGCGCTTAGGCGGCGAAGAGTTCGCTATATTGCTCCCAAACACCAATCTGCAGCAGGCCACGACCATTCTCGAGCGTGTGCGCACCGAGGTCGCGCAAATGCGCGTGGAGCTGGATAGTGGCGATACGGTGAGTGTTACCACCAGCATTGGCGTCGTGGTGGTTGATACCCCTAAACTCAGCACTCGTGAAGTGATGATGTATGTTGACCAGATGCTTTATACCGCCAAAACCCAAGGTAAAAACCGTGTTTGGGCCGGTTGTACGAGCACATTGACCGCGCAGAGCCCCCAACAAGAGGAGTTGGTCTAAACATCATCACCCCCGTTGTGCTGGCATTTATGCGCCAGACCAGTAGAGTGATAACGTCGCCTTCACACAAAGGAACGTGCTATGTCGATACCTGATGCTCTTATGGTTGCACTCATTGCGCTGGCGGGATTGGGCTGCCAATGGCTCGCATGGCGAGTCAAACTCCCAGCAATCGTCTTTCTTCTGCTCACCGGTATTCTTGCAGGCCCTATCAGCGGTATCTTGAACCCCGATCAATTGCTGGGTGACTTGCTATTCCCATTTGTGTCATTGGCTATCGCCATCATCTTGTTTGAGGGCAGTTTAACGCTGCATTTTAACCAAACACGTGATGTGGGCGGTGTCGTTTGGCGCTTGGTTTCGATCGGAGCTGTCTTAACTTGGGGCCTTATCGCATTTGCAACACACACGTTCATTGGCTTATCTGCACAGCTTTCTGCGCTGTTTGGTGCGCTAGTTGTCGTGACGGGGCCCACAGTTATTGTACCTATGCTGCGCACCCTACGCGCAACAGAGCGCATTGCAAATACGCTCCGCTGGGAAGGCATTCTTATTGATCCTGTCGGAGCGCTTATGGCCGTAGTGATCTATGAATGGATCGTGTCAGGCCATATGGAAGCATCACTGCCGTCCCACCTACTATTGTTTGGCGAAATCGCCCTTGTAGGTACGGTCTTCGGTGTTGTGGCAGCAGCAGCGATGACCGTAGCATTGCGGCGTTATTGGCTACCTGAGTATCTACACGCGTTTGGAACATTATCGGTGGTGCTAATTACCTTTACGCTAGCAAACCAAGTCGCGCACGAATCAGGTCTGTTAGCTGTAACGGTGATGGGCATTTGGCTCGCAAACGCACGCGGCGTGCATGTTGCAGAGATACTTACGTTTAAAGAACACCTCACCGTGCTGTTAATTTCAGCACTCTTTATTATTTTAGCCGCCCGCATGGATCTACAAGCTTTACTAGAGCTAGGCATTCCTGCCCTGATGCTACTTGCCTGTATCCAGTTCATTATTCGCCCGCTAGTGGTATTTGCTTGTGCGCTGGGTAGCGATCTCTCTTGGCAAGAAAAAGCTGTGATCGCCTGGGTTGGCCCGCGTGGAATCATCGCGGCAGCGGTGTCGGCGTTATTTGCGTTAAAGCTCGAGCAAGCCGGTTATGAAGAGGCGCAGCTGCTTACGGCGCTAGCCTTCTCTATTATTATCGGCACCGTTATTTTCCAGAGCGCCACAGCGCGCTTTCTTGCAACACGGCTGGGTGTCACGGAACCAGAGCCGCGCGGTGTGTTAATTATTGGTGCCAATTTAGTGGCCCGCGCGATCGCTAAAGCACTAGAAAAACACGATATCGCATGTACTCTGGTTGATCCTCATTATGACAATATTCGCGCAGCGCGCATGGAAGGCCTTAGCACTCTGCTAGGTAACCCACTGTCAGGACACATCGAAGAGCACCTAGCACTGGGCCGCTTTCGCTATGTTTTGGCGGCAACACCGCAACATGAAGCCAACGCCTTAGCCTGTTTACATTTTAAAAGCGAATTTGCTGAACGTTTTATCTTTAGTATTAAAACCGAACGCAACGGTAGCCTGCAGGAGCGCGCCGAAGTTGCCGAGAAACGCCAAGGTCAGGTGATCGGCGAACACGCACTGGGCTTTCAACAGCTTGCCAAACTGATCGCTAAAGGCGCAGCAATCCGTACAACTCAACTGACCAGTGACTACACATTTCAGCAGTGGCGCGAAGCCCATGACGGTAATCGAGAGCTACTTGCGGCTTTCGATCCGAACAAACATCTGCACTTCGTGACGCCCGGCATACAAAACGAAATTGGCGTAGACTGGCTGTTATTATCGTTGGAGCTAGTGGATACCGTTGAATCAACATTACATGAATCAAAACCAGCAACCTTGTGAAGCGGCTGAGAAATTACAGCTATTTATTGAACAGCATCCGCAACTTGTGGTGCTCACTGGTGCGGGTATCAGTACCGCGTCGGGTATTCCAGATTACCGCGATCATAATGCCGAGTGGAAACGCAAGCAGCCAGTCCAGCACCATGACTTCATGTCACAACGCGCAACTCGACAACGTTTCTGGGCACGCAGCTTAGTCGGCTGGCCAATCATGCGGGATGCTAAGCCTAACGTGGCACATAAGCATCTAGTTGAGTGGGAGAAACAAGGCCACATCGACCTGCTAGTCACGCAGAACGTTGATGGCCTCCATCAACAAGCTGGCCACCAAGCGGTGATCGACTTACATGGCCGTTCTGACCGCGTTATCTGTACTCAATGCCACCACAGCCTTTCCAGAAACGCAGCGCATCAGATGATGGCATATGCTAACCCCAGCTTTCTGGCGTTCTCAGCAACTGCGGCACCGGATGGTGATGCCGATCTAGAGGGCGTTGATTTTGACAGTTTCATCGTATCCGACTGCCCAGAATGTGGAGGTATTTTAAAGCCTGACGTGGTGTTCTTTGGCGACAATGTGCCACGTCATACCGTTGAAACGAGCTTGCAGCACCTCAAAGACGCCAGCGCTTTGCTCGTCATAGGCTCCTCGCTGATGGTTTACTCTGGCTACCGTTTTTGTAAACGGGCCCATGAATGGGGGATCCCTATCGCGGCCTTAACACTGGGTAAAACGCGTGCAGACGCGCTCCTCACTCTGAAACTCAATGCGCCTATCCCCGACACGTTTGCTCGCTTGCCGAAGCACGAATAAATAGCACTGAAAGCAGAATGCACCAAAAGAGGGCTAAAGTATTACGTCATCAGTTACGTACTATGCCAAAGCGTGTCTATACTTATAATTAGTTAATGTAGATACCCTACCTAAACTACCAAGCTCTAACACAAATTCAGCCCATAAAGGCAACATATGCCCTTTAAGCTTTAGCCGTTCTTGAGGTGACGTCCTATGCTGCTATCTTCTTTGAGCATTCGCTCAAAACTCCTTTTGCTTTCTATTCTTCCAATTGTTGCTCTAATTTTTATGGTAACAAACAGCATGGTAGCGCTTAACGACGCCAATGACGGCATGGATAAGGTATATCAAGACCGTATCATTCCGATACAGAAACTAAAACTCATCGCCGATGATTACGCCGTTCTGGTGATCGATACGGCGAATAAAGCCAACTCCGGCTTAATTTCAGCCACTGATGCTCTCAGTAACATCAACTCAGCCACTCGCAATATTCAGGAAAACTGGCGCAGCTTCTTAGAGGTAGATCATCCTAATAGCGATGAAAAACGCCTAATTAAAGAAGCTGAGCAGCTGTTCAAACCCGCTAACCAATCGATAGCCGAGTTTTCCGCTGCTTTACGCAATATTCAAGGTTCAACCACCAATAAGCTGCAAGCGTTCGATGGCCCACTCTATGAAACCATTGACCCTATCAGCGAGAAGATCACGGAACTGTTCAATCTACAAACAACCTATACTCATGCATCTATTGAAGAGCTTCATGACCGCTACAACTCAGAGAAGATCACAACCGGCGTACTGATCGTCATTTTAATCTCCGCTATGGCTGTTTTCGCGTTCTTGGTTTATCGCTCTATTCGAGAGCCTTTGGATAATCTGAAGAATGCGATGGAGAATGTACGTGATAACTCCGACCTAACACAGGCGATACCCGTTAACGGCAAGGATGAGCTATCGTCGATTGCAGAGAGCTTTAACCATATGGTCGCGCAAATGCGCCAAGTTCTCTCCCAAATCAATATCTCATCAAAGCAACTATCGACATCGGCTATGGAGCTGAACGGCGTTAGTGCCAATGCGCAGAGCAGCATTAACTTCCAGAACCAAGAGGTCGAGCAAGTTGCCGCAGCAATGAATGAGATGGCAGCTACCGTGACAGAAGTCGCAAAAAGCGCAGATCTAGCTGACCAAGCAGCACAGGACACGCTAAACCAAGCGATGGAAGGGAATAATATCGTCGCGAACGCTGTTGCTGCGACCAACGAGCTTATCCATGAAGTACAGCAGGTTTCCGATAAGATCCTGTCGGTCGAGACGGATAGCACCAACATCGGCTCTATCATTGAGGTGATCCAAGGCATTGCGGAGCAGACGAACTTACTCGCCTTGAATGCGGCGATTGAGGCAGCGCGTGCTGGAGACCAAGGCCGCGGCTTCGCCGTCGTAGCTGATGAGGTTCGTACACTTGCCCAACGTACTCAACAATCAACTGCCGAAATCCAGCAAGCCATTGAGCGCTTACAGGCGGGTACGAAAGCCGCGGTACAGGCGATGGAGCATAGCCGCCAACGCGCCGAAGCAACCGGTGAAGAAGCGACTGCTGCTGGAGCGGCGCTAACCTCCATCCAGCAAGCTGTCTCTAGTATCACTGATATGAACTCTCAGATCGCTTGCGCATCCGAAGAGCAAACCAGTGTAGCCGAAGAGATCAACCAATCTCTTGTGTCGATCAACGATGCCTCTAACTCGTCCGCAGCCGGAACCGACCAGATACTCTCATCAAGTACCGAACTGTCACGACTAGCGAACGATCTTGATACGCTGGTGAAGCGATTCAAAGTTTAAATTATTTTGGCGAAGGGCTTTTTGCCCTATCGCTAGACATTAAGATGACAAGATAGTAATATTCGCCGTTTTTTCAAAAAAACGGCGTTTTTTTTTGCGTTGTGTCGGTTGAATGGATACACTCAAAACTGATCTGTATCCACGATCAAGTTCTTTGCGTTGAAGTAGCACGACTCTTTCAGATGATACCTGCTCCAGTCGCTTTGCTTGCTTGGGTGCAGTGACGCAAAGCTCCTTGCTGCTAGTAAAGAGTGGGAAACCAACGTTCAATAAGAAAGAGTGCTATATCGTGTCTGATACACAAACAGGAACCGTTAAGTGGTTCAATGACGAAAAAGGCTACGGATTCATCAAGCGTGACAGCGGTTCGGATCTGTTCGTTCACTTCCGTTCAATTGTCGGTCAAGGCCGCAAAACCCTCGTAGAAGGTCAATCAGTATCTTTTGTTGAGGTCGAAGGCCAGAAAGGCCCTCAGGCAGACCAGGTGACTCCGCTCTAAGCAGCACAGGTCGTCGTAACTAAAGCAGGCTTCGCCTGCTTTTTTTATGCCTCACTGCCCGTCTGAGCAACTGACTGATGATAACGCCCGACGACTTGACTCATCAAAACAAAAGCAACCACCGAGAGCATGACCTGTGTGGGCGACATCACCAATAGCGCACATGCGCCTAATAGCAAATCGCTGACGAACAACGTCTTCCCAGGATGAATGCCAAAATGTTCTTGCAAGAAAACAGCGAGCACATTGATTCCGCCTAAAGAAGCCTGCTGACGCAGCAACACCATCAAGCCAAAACCAATCAGAGTACCGCCAATAATAGCCGCGACCACTGGAGTAACATCGATGAACGCGTAACGGGCCAGCACCTCAGAAAAGATGGCCAGTAGCGTGACACAAATACCAGTACGCAGCGTAAAAGCAGCACCTAGATAACGCCATGCAAGCAGGCAAAATGGTAAGTTCAACACGAAAAAGAGCTGCCCAAACGATAGCCCAGATAGCGGCTGTAGTAAGATGCCTACGCCCGCTGTGCCACTAATAAGTAGCTGTGACGCGCTCAGCACATGCACACCCAGCGCAACAAGAAAGCAGCCCTCAAGCAAGGAGAGCCAGTAATGAGTACGGTTCATCTGATACCTATTATTCCGACCAACCGGCTTGTGACCTGTTGGTGTAAGAATGAATCATAGGCCTCTTTTGGAGGCCTAATGACCGGTCATAAAAGCGACCGATAGGTAGATTATCCGACTATTTAAGCCAGATAACAGCGCTCACGCTTAATACCGCACAAATGGACAAGGAGACTACCGAAATAGCTTCGAGGCCATACCTGCAAGGCCTTCCACGCCACCGACAGCATCCAATAAACCATCTGCCCCACCCTCATTAAGCAGCTGTGGCAGCATTTGGCCAAGCGCTTGGGTAGAGTCCGCACTATCAAGTCCTATATTGGCAGCAAAATCGCTCAGAGAGCTCTCACCGAACACCTGAGTTAACTGCTCGACAGAAAACCCTTCGCCCTCTCCGCCTTGCAACAACGACTGCGCAACGGATGCTAAGCCGCCGCTGTTGAATTGCTCTAACAGAGCGCTTAGATCAATATTACCGTCGCCACTTCCTAGCAATTGACCAAGCGCAGAAGAGACCGCATCCGCGTCTAAGCCTTGGCCTTCGAGTTGTTGTAAGAAAAGGTCCGACGCAACTTTTAGTAGATCCATGGTGAAGTCTCCAGTTAATTTTCGACTATGACACTACGTGGCATGCTATGAACTCATCATTAACTTAACCGACCGTCGACTGCTTGCCAAGAAACCTTAACAAAGCCGTCAGTTCCACAGGCTCACAGAAGACCCCCCCTTGCCCCCACACAAAGCCCATCCTCCTGAGCACCGCACGCTCAGACTCTGTTTCAACCCCCTCGACAACACCTTCAAGCTTTAGTCCTGCGAGTAGTTGCGCGATCATATACAGCAGCCGCGTATCACGCTGTACAGAGTGCGTTAAACTGCAATCCACCTTGAGCAACTGGATAGGCAGTTCGTTCAAGTGCTTTATCGAAGCACACCCCGCACCAAACTTATCCAATGCGATACCTACGCCCAAACGGGATAGTACTGCTGAAGCTCTTCTTGCGGCCTCCAAATGGCGCACCACCACCTCTTCCGACACCTTGATAACGATGCAGTGCCCCGGTAACGCCAACCGCTCCAACTCTTGCTTTAGTGTGGTTGCTAAATGACTGTCGATATAACTGAGCGACGAAACTTCAAGGTGCACTGGTAATGTTACAAAACCTGCGCGAAACCAAGTAGCACAAGCTTGGCAGGCGGTACGAACTTGCCATTCGCTATACGCACGCCCCAAGCCACAGTACTCCGCTATGGTGCTGATCTCCAGCGAGTCTAAACCGCCAAACACCGGATGCTCCCAATATGCTTGCGCATCTACACCCCAAACATGATCGGTTTTTAGAGCAAGGATAGGCTGATATCGTAAACCAAGTTCATCACCACTCAGCGCAGCAGGAAAGTCCGCAGCAAGCATCTGCCTACGCACTAATTGGTCATTCACGGAGCGGTCGAAAAACTGAAAGCGCATCGCGTGCTGCAGCTTTGCCTGATACATCGCCTGATCGGCGTTCACCATCGTTTGTTCTGCGCTTGCAGCATCATCAGGGTAAATACTCGCCCCCACACTCACCGCAATGTGGAGACTTTCACTACCCAGAGTTATTGGGCCTTGCATCGCTTTGCAAATGCGCTCACCTAGCTGCGCAACGGCCTCCACATCATCCAAGTGTTCTTGAATGATGGCGAACTCATCTCCACCCATCCGCGCCACGGTATCGGACCGGCGTACACAGCTCGATAAGCGCTTGGCCACCTCCGTGAGTAGGTGATCTCCTGCGGCATGACCATACTCATCATTCACCAACTTAAAGTCATTTACATCCACCACGTGAATCGCCATACGTGCTCTGGTACGAAATGCGCGTGCTTCTGCGCTCGCTAATTGCTCATTAAAATAGTTACGATTGGGTAGGCCGGTTAATGCATCGTGCAATGCTAAGCGACGGTTTCGAGCACTCTGGCGAGCGATGATAAAAACAAGCGCAGCACCGCTGCAAAGCAACCCTAATAGGAAAACACTGATCTCTTGGTGCAAGTTTTGAATACGCTCTAGGCGCAGAAATGTGTTCTCCCCGTTGAAACTCTGCACATTGATCTCTCGTATCAACGGCAATAGTGCCGAGAAGTCTGCGTACGTAGAGGCTAAAACAGCGGGAGCCGGTGGCGACTCTCGATCAAAGTATGCTTCGTGCTTCTCAAAGAGCCCCTCTAACCTCACAAGAATCGATCGCACTTCTTGGCGTGATCGAAACTCTCTGTTCTCCTCTCCTTGGGTTAGCACTCCCACACGAGACCAAAACAGATCGAAGCGTAAACGAACCTCCTCCCAACGGCGCAATCCCGCCGGCAGTAACTCCAACGCATAAAGAAAGTGCTGCATCTCACTCTCAAGCTCAGTCGCGCTCCAAGCACCATTTTTCATCGAGACGGCAATCAATTGCGACGCCTCAGAATTGCGCTGCAAGCTGACAACCGACGACACTGCAAACACAACGACGACGATTAAGAGCGGCAAGAGTCGAACCAACGGCGAGCGCATTAACGCACCTCGATATGCCGTAATTGCCAAACCATATGGCTATGAATTTTTGGCGTATCGAGTTCCGGGAAATCGCTCAGCGGATACACAACCCAAACCGGGCCTTTATCGCGCACTCGCATCTTTTTTCCGTCTGCTTCATACGCCAGAACGATCGGATAACGCTGTATTTCGCGCAGCGATAAGGTAGCGGAGTAGTTGTTAAGCGCAGTGAGTTTCACCTCGCTTGCATCAGCGGCGCCTGCCCAGTCCAGCAACTCAATGAGTAACGCACCGCGATAAATCGCTTCACCATCAGTCCAAGGTGTTTTTGTCTTAATTTGATGGGTAGGCAGAGCCTTAAGCAACGCCATATCCAGCTCAACCCCGTGGTGAGAGTTACCAAACGAGAGCTGTCCTGTTAGCGTTAAAATGACCGTCCCTTGAGGTCGTGGTAGTTCATTCGCAGCGACGGGGTTGCTCAACAGTAAGACGCAAACAGCCAGATAGCTGATTGTTCTCATAATCACATCTCTGTTTGAACAACTTACGTTCAGTTTAGTGTAACTCCCCATAAATAGGGAGAGCTAGCGCCAAAAAAAAACCGCCTATAAAGGCGGTTTTGTTTAAAATCAATACACTAGATCAGGCAATTTTTGCGTCTAGTTCACCAGCTGTATATCGATCAGCCATCGCTTCAAGAGAGATCGCCTTGATAGAAGATGCGTGACCTGCTGTACCAAACGCTTCGTAGCGAGCAATACAGATTTCACTCATCGCTTCGATAGTCTTCTTCAAGTATTTGCGTGGATCAAACTCAGCTGGGTTTTCCGCCATGAAACGACGCACAGCACCTGTCGATGCCAAACGCAGATCCGTATCGATGTTAACCTTACGCACACCGTACTTAATACCTTCAACGATCTGCTCAACTGGCACACCGTACGTTTCTGGAATCTCACCGCCAAACTCATTGATCACAGCCAACCACTCCTGTGGAACAGAAGAGGATCCGTGCATCACCAAGTGAGTGTTAGGGATACGATCGTGGATCGCTTTGATACGATCGATCGCCAAGATGTCGCCTGTTGGTGGGCGCGTAAACTTGTAAGCACCGTGCGAAGTACCACACGCGATTGCAAGTGCATCCACATTCGTTTTCGAGACAAAGTCTGCCGCTTCATCTGGGTCAGTTAGCATCTGGTCGTGGGACAAGATACCCTCTGCACCGATACCATCCTCTTCACCCGCCTGCCCTGTTTCCAGTGATCCTAAGCACCCCAGTTCACCTTCAACAGAAACACCGCATGCATGTGCCATTTCAACCGTACGGCGCGTAACATCAACGTTATACTCGTAAGATGATGGTGTTTTTCCATCTTCCATCAATGAACCATCCATCATAACGGATGAGAAGCCCATTGCGATTGAGCGCTGGTTAACCGCCGGAGATGTACCGTGGTCTTGGTGCATACAAACAGGAATGTGCGGGAACTCAGCAATCGATGCCAAGATCATGTGACGCAGGAAGTTAGAGCCTGCGTATTTACGTGCACCTGCAGATGCTTGAACAATAACAGGTGAGTTAGTCTTGTCAGCCGCTTCCATGATGGCACGCATCTGCTCAAGATTGTTTACGTTAAAAGCTGGAATGCCATAGCCGTGTTCAGCTGCATGATCCAGCAACTGACGCATTGAGATCAAAGCCATTATTTTGCCCTGTTATTTTAAGTTTTCAAAAAAGTGACCCAGCATGGCTGAGTCGAATCTGATATCTAACCGCCTAGTACGCTGTGCATAAACGCGCAACTAGGCGATCTGTACAACTCTTTAACCCGCCCGGTTATTGTGCAGCGCATGCCTCAAGCATCGCAACCGCTGGCAGCGTTTTTCCTTCAACAAACTCTAGGAAAGCGCCGCCGCCCGTTGAGATGTAGGATACACGATCAGCAATTTCATACTTATCCACTGCTGCTAGCGTGTCACCACCACCAGCAATCGAGAAACCTTGGTTCTCTGCAATCGCCATAGACAGGGCTTTCGTGCCTTCACCAAACTGGTCAAACTCAAACACACCGACAGGACCATTCCAGATGATCGTGCCCGCGTCCTGCAATAGTGCCGCCAGCGCAGCCGCCGAATCAGGGCCGATGTCCAGAATCATGTCGTCTTCAGACACATCATCCGCCGCCTTGATCGTCGCTTCTGCATCTTCAGCAAACGCCGTCGCCACAACAACATCCGTTGGGATTGGCACGTTCACCTTCTCCATCAACGCTTTAGCTTGCGGGATAAGGTCAGCTTCGTAGAGTGACTTACCTACAGGCTTGCCTGCTGCTGCAAGGAATGTGTTAGCGATACCACCTCCGACGATCAGTTGATCAACCTTGTCGGATAGCGCTTCCAATACGGTCAACTTGGTAGAAACCTTTGAACCTCCAACAATCGCAGTCATTGGCTTAGCAGGCGTTTGCAGTGCTTTTGCTAGCGCGTCTAGCTCACCTGCTAACAGAGGGCCCGCGCAAGCAACTGGCGCTAACTTACCAACACCATGTGTAGAGGCCTGTGCACGGTGCGCCGTGCCAAACGCGTCCATCACATACACATCACATAACGCTGCCATTTTTTGAGAAAGCTCAGCATCGTCTTTCTTCTCGCCTGCGTTAAAGCGCACGTTCTCAAGCAATACGAGTTCACCTTCTGCCACATCGAAGCCACCCTCTAGCCAATCTTTAACCAGTGGCACCTCGCGGCCAAGCAACTTACCTAGGTGGCTCGCAACAGGTGCCAGAGAGAACTTCTCTTCGTACTCGCCTTCTGTCGGACGGCCCAAATGAGACATTACCATCACTTTTGCACCCGCTTTTAGGGCAAACTCAATAGTTGGTAAAGATGCGCGGATGCGGGCATCCGATGTTACCTGACCATCTTTTACGGGAACATTCAGATCTTCGCGGATCAAAACGCGCTTACCGCTCAGATCCAGATCTGTCATCTTTAATACACTCATTTGGCGTGTCCTACTCTGTAAGTTGATAATTCAAAAATTCAGTTCTTCGGCTGGCTGCTCGCCAACCAATCGCGTGCCACATCGAGCATACGATTTGCAAAGCCCCACTCGTTATCAAACCAGCAAAGTAGTTTGATCATCTTGCCACCGCTGACGCGCGTTTGGGTACCATCAACGATCCCTGAGCGCGAATCGCGGTTAAAGTCTACTGAAGCGTGTGGCTCGTCGGTATACCCCAATAGTCCTTTCAGCTCATTATGCGCAGCCTGTTTTAATAGGCTATTAACCTCATCGATACTTGCGGATTGTTCAACCTGTAAACTGACATCCATCGCTGAAACGTTGATCGTCGGAACCCGCAGGTGCAAACACTCAAAGCGCCCTGATAACTCAGGCAAAAGACGATCAATTCCCTTATCAAGGCCCGTATCAACAGGGATGATTGACTGCAGAGCACTGCGCGTCAGACGCAAGTCGGTTTGGTGATAGCTATCGATCACCGGCTGGTCGTTCATCGCCGAGTGAATCGTCGTTGTTAACCCATGAACAATGCCATATTGGCGATGCAACAGATCCAACACAGGTACGATACAGTTGGTCGTACAAGACGCCGCTGAAACGATTGTCATATCGGGACGTAACAGGTGGCTGTTCAAACCGGTAATAATCGTGGCATCGACATCAGGCTTAGCTGGCTGTGAAAACAACAACCGTTTCGCGCCAGAGTCCAAGTGCAATTGAGCCATTTCACGGTCGCTGAAAGAGCCAGAGCACTCAAAGACCATATCTACATCGAGCTCTCCCCACGGCAACTGCGACGGATCCGATTGATTGATGACTCGGATGCGATCCTCTCCAATTAAGAGGTGCTCAGAGTCATTCTCAACCGGCAAAGGGAAACGGCCATGGGTGGTGTCGTAACGCGTCAGATAGGTAACAGTATCGATATCTGATAGTTCGTTAAGCGCTACAACCTGTAGCTGCTTATGCAAACCGGATTCATAGATTGCCCGTAAGACACACTGCCCGATACGGCCATATCCATTGATTGCAACACGATAGGTCATATGAGTGATTACGCTAAAACGCAGGAGCCGCAAAGAGATGCGGCTCCGAGGGTGACATTAAAGTACTGACTTAACCGTATCGACAACATTGTCGACCGTGAAGCCAAAGTGCTTAAATAGCTCGCCAGCAGGCGCAGACTCACCGAAGGTTGTCATACCAACGATAGCGCCATTCAGGCCAACATACTTGTACCAAAAGTCTGCTTGCAGCGCTTCAACTGCCACACGAGCAGTAACAGCCGCTGGCAGCACCGACTCACGGTATGCAGCATCTTGCTTGTCGAACAGACCCGTCTCTGGCATCGACACAACACGTGCTTTGATACCGTCTGCCGCCAGCGCTTTCGCCGCATCCATCGCAAGGCCCACTTCAGAACCTGTCGCGATAAGAATAGCATCAGGCTGACCATCCGTATCTTGTAAGATATAACCACCGCGCTGGATGTTAGCGATCTGCTCCGCGCTGCGTGCTTGATGCGGTAAACCTTGACGAGAGAATACCATCGCTGTTGGGCCGTCTTTGCGCTCCAACGCCGCTTTCCATGCCACTGCAGACTCCACAGCATCACATGGACGCCATGTGCTCATGTTTGGTGTGTGACGAAGGTTAGCAACCTGCTCAACAGGTTGGTGCGTAGGACCATCTTCACCCAGGCCGATTGAGTCGTGCGTGTATACATGGATCGCTTGTTGCTTCATCAAAGCCGCCATACGCAGAGCGTTGCGCGCGTACTCCATGAAGACAAGGAACGTAGCGCCGTAAGGGACGAAGCCACCGTGCAACGCAATACCGTTCATGATGGCAGACATACCAAACTCACGAACCCCGTAGAATAGGTAGTTACCAGATGCATCATCTTTAGAGATGCCCTTCGCACCCGACCATAGCGTTAGGTTAGAGCCAGCCAAGTCAGCAGAACCGCCAAGCAGCTCTGGCAGCATCGGCGCATAAGTGTTGATCGCGTTTTGTGACGCTTTACGCGAGGCGATAGTTTCACCTTTCTCAGCGACTTCTGCGATCCACGCGTCCGCTTTCTCGCTGAAGTCCGCTGGCAGATCACCAGAGATACGGCGCAGCAGTTCAGCAGCAAGCTCAGGATGAGCCGCGCGATACGCTGCTAGACGCTCATTCCATTCGTTTTCAGAGACAGAACCCGCGTTCTTAGCATCCCAGTCAGCATAGATATCTTCTGGTACTTCAAAGGCACCGTGGTTCCAACCCAGACGCTCACGCGTTAAAGCGATCTCGTCGTCGCCTAATGGTGCGCCGTGGCAGTCCTCTTTACCTTCCTTGTTTGGCGAGCCAAAGCCGATGATCGTCTTACAGCAGATCAGCGTTGGCTGCTCTGTGTTCGCTTGCGCTTGCTCAATAGCCGCACGGATCTGATCAGGGTTGTGGCCGTCGATATTTGGAATCACTTGCCAGCCGTAAGACTCGAAGCGCTTCACGTTGTCATCGGTGTACCAACCTTCAACTTCACCGTCGATAGAGATGCCATTGTCATCCCAGAACGCGATCAGCTTGCCAAGACCCAACGTACCTGCCAGTGAACACACCTCGTGTGAGATGCCTTCCATCATGCAACCATCACCTAAGAATGCGTAAGTGAAGTGGTTGATGATCTCGTGGCCTTCGCGGTTGAACTGCGCTGCAAGCGTTTTTTCAGCGACCGCAAAACCAACGGCGTTAGAGATACCTTGGCCTAGCGGGCCAGTGGTTGTTTCAACACCTGGGCAGTAGCCGTATTCAGGGTGGCCTGCCGTTTTAGAATGTAACTGGCGGAAGTTTTTAAGATCGTCGATCGAAACGTCGTAGCCTGTTAGGTGCAGCAAAGAGTAGATCAGCATAGATCCGTGGCCGTTGGATAGAACGAAGCGGTCACGATCAAACCACTGCGGGTTCGTCGGATTGTGCTTCATAAAATCGTTCCAAAGCACCTCGGCGATATCCGCCATACCCATAGGCGCGCCAGGGTGGCCCGATTTTGCTTTTTGAACCGCATCCATACTTAGTGCACGAATAGCATTCGCTAGTTCTCTGCGAGAGGACATTCAATCAACTCCTGGGAAAAACCCAATTAGTTCTAGGCTGGTCAGCATCATTTTTGATACCCGCCAGCACCGGTAAAAAAGGAAGGAAAAACTGCGCGCAATTTTCGCGCAGATAGGCCTCTGCTTCAATAAAAAACCGATAATTCACGTAAAAGTGAACGAATTTCATGTTTCACGCGTAAATTTTCATCTAACCGGCCATTGAATTTCATGCAATAGTGCGGCAACAAGGCTAGAATAGCTGGCTACTTCAATACTTCAGAGACACTTCGCCCGTACGAAAACCTATCTCTGGCTTCCTTAATATCGATTCTTTAAGAGGGTATTTACACGCGATGAGCGAATACAGCCTATTTACTTCTGAGTCCGTGTCCGAAGGGCACCCGGATAAAATCGCCGACCAAATTTCCGATGCTGTGCTAGATGCCATTATCAGCGAAGATAAATATGCACGTGTTGCTTGTGAAACCTTGGTAAAAACGGGTGTAGCAGTTGTATCCGGTGAGATCTCCACATCGGCTTGGGTAGACCTTGAAGATTTAGTACGTACTGTTATCAACGATATCGGTTATACCTCATCTGAGGTAGGTTACGATGGCGATACCTGTGGCGTAATCAATATTATCGGTAAGCAATCTATCGATATCGCCCAAGGCGTTGATCGCTCTAAGCCAGAAGATCAGGGTGCTGGTGACCAAGGTTTGATGTTCGGTTATGCGTCCAACGAAACAGACGTGCTGATGCCTGCACCGATCACCTACGCACACCGTCTTGTTGAGCGCCAAGCTGAAGCGCGCAAATCAGGCTTGCTGCCATGGTTGCGTCCAGATGCGAAGTCACAGGTAACTTTCCGCTACGAAAACGGCCAACCTGCCGGAATCGATGCGATCGTTCTTTCGACGCAGCACAACCCTGATGTATCGCAAGCCGATCTGCGCGAAGCTGTTATGGAGCTGATCATCAAACATGTGATCCCAGCACAGTGGATCACAAACGAAACCAAATTCCACATCAACCCAACAGGCAACTTCGTGATCGGTGGACCTGTCGGTGACTGCGGCCTGACAGGTCGTAAGATTATTGTTGATACCTACGGCGGTATGGCTCGTCACGGTGGTGGTGCGTTCTCGGGTAAAGACCCATCAAAAGTTGACCGCTCCGCCGCTTACGCAGGCCGTTATGTTGCGAAAAACGTAGTGGCTGCTGGTCTAGCTGATCGTTGTGAAATTCAGGTGTCCTATGCCATCGGTGTCGCTGAACCGACTTCTGTTTCTATCAACACGTTCGGTACCGGCAAAATCTCCGATGAGAAGATCATTGAACTTGTTAAGCGCCACTTTGATCTGCGCCCTCACGCGATCACTCGTATGCTTGATCTATTACACCCGATGTATAAAGCAACGGCCGCCTACGGTCACTTCGGCCGCCAGCCATATGAGATGACTGTCGGCGATGACACCTTCACAGCCTTCACATGGGAACGCACCGATAAAGTCGAAGCGTTAAAAGCTGACGCAGGTCTCTAGTTAAAACGTTCGTATGAAAAAAGCGCCTTAAGGCGCTTTTTTTTTGGTAAAAAATCAAACTTTCACTATAAATATAAATTACTTAGTTAACTTTACGATCCGTCGCGCAAAGGATATGCCGGAAGTTTGTAGTGTGATTGAATCAAAACGCCTTTTGCCCAACTTAGAGAACTTCAGCATACACTCGAAACTGTTCCTGCTTGTTTCGGTGCTGCTGGTGAGTGTCTCGGTGATTCATCTGTTGTCGCAGCAGTTTTTCAAAGACGCGCTCTATGAATCACGCAAAGAGGTCCTGCGCAGCGTGGTCACCGGCACCGCCAATCAACTGCAAAGCGTCGCCGAACGTGACGATATCTCCCCAGCAGAACAGATGCAGTTAGCCAGCGACCTAATCAAAGGTTTCCGCTACGGCGAAGGCAACTATCTCTACCTCTTTACCAGCCAAGGCATCAGCATCTCCCACCCGCTACGTCCCGATATCGAAGGTCAACCCTTAAGTTCGCTGTCTGACTCGATCGATATCTCATTGCTGAAAGAGATGATCAGCAAAGCCGCCAGCACAGGGAACGGCTACTGGACGTATCAGTGGCTCCGGCCGGGCGACAGCCAACCCACCGATAAACTCAGCTATGCCATGCACGTAGCTGGCACCGATTGGGTTATTGGTAGCGGTTACTTCACTGAAGATATCGAAGGGATGCTCAATGACCAGCATACGCTGTATGTCGCTCTGCTAGCGATCACAGCGATTTTTACCTTTATTTTATCTGGTGTTATCGCACGTAGTATCAGCCTACCGGCCCACCGAACCGTTAAGCAGATTGATCAGCTTGCCAGCGGCAACCTCGATATCTTAATTACCGATACGATGCGCCGAGATGAGTTCGGCACCATCGCCCGTGCTTTAGCTCACTTCCAAGAGCAAAGCCACGAAAATAGAGAGCTCAAAGATGCGCAAGAATACGCCAAGTACTTAGAAGCCTTCGACCCCACCACACAACTACTCAGCCGCAAAGCGCTCGGTGATCAGCTCTCACATATCTTGAAAAACAATCACCCCGGCGACCGCACGGCTATTCTCGTTATCAAAGTTCCGTTACTACGCGATATCTTGTCCCAGTGGGAGGTCAACGCCAGCCGCGCGGTTGTCACTAATATCTCAGAGCGTCTATGCCAAAGCGTCGCGTCCGACGACCTCGTTGCCCGTCACGGCGATGATAGCTTTGCTGTGGTGCGCCCGCGCTTTTCTACCAATGAAGAGCTGCGCAATTTAACGGCTGCGATCCAACAGTCCATTATGGATCCACAAGCCGATAGCCAATCACTGGCATTTAACTCGCGTATCGGGATTAGCATATCGCCCAATGATGGCGACCAAGAGCTACTGCTCATCAGCCATGCTGAAGAGGCACTCAGTGAAGCACGTAGACTTGAACTGGACTACATGCTGTTTGAGCAGCTTAAAACGCTTGCGGTCGATGAGCGTTTAGCGATGTGGAAAGATATCCAAGAAGCCATCGAGCAGGATCAGTTTCACCTTGTATTTCAACCGCTGTTTGACTTAAAAACTAACAAGCTCGTTTCAGCAGAGGTGCTGTTGCGCTGGCAGCACCCGCGCAGAGGCTTTGTTTCGCCAGCCAGTTTTATCACCTTTGCGGAGCAGAGCGGGCTTGTATCACGGCTCGACAAATGGGTTATCGCCGCGGCGGCCAAGCAGCTCGATACGTGGCGTCAAGATGGCTTAGACGCACCAACACTCGCGATCAACCTATCGGGAATTACGTTTACCCGCAGCGACCTGCGCGAAGTGATCGATAGCGCTATCGAGCCCTACAATTTCCCTGCACATGCGCTGGAACTGGAGCTCACCGAAGGGGTACTCATCGAATCAATCGAGGTACTCCAAGAGAAGATAGAGCAACTCAAGGCTCGCCACATCAGTCTGTCTATCGACGACTTCGGTACAGGTTACTCATCATTGAGCCGCATTCGTAATCTGGCAATCAATAAAGTCAAAATTGACCGCTCTTTCATCGACGAGCTTGATGAAAATATCGGTGATCAAAAAATCGTTGAGGCGATTATCCATATGGCTCATGGTTTAGGCTTCGAGGTTGTCGCCGAGGGTGTCGAGACACTGGAGCAACTCAGCCAACTGCGCCATATGAATTGCGATATCGTCCAAGGTTTCTTTCTCAGCAAGCCACTGCCGGTGGATAAATTTGAACAGATGTTGGAAGACCAAAATATCGTTGTCGAGGTCGACTAAGATGGCATAATGTCATTTTTTAACCTCAGAAGATCCCATGCGTATACCCCGCTTTTATCAGCCCGAACACTTTGCCTGCGGCGAAACCGTGTCACTGCGTGACGATGTTGTCCAACATGTGTGCCGCGTACTACGTATGAAAAGCGGCGAGCTCATCACCCTATTTGATGGCCAAGGCAATGAACACCTATGTGAGCTAGTTGACGTTGCTAAACGCTCCGCCAGCGTACAGGTGCGTGAAGTGACTCAGCTATCGCGCTCCAGTGCCCTCAAAGTGCATATTGGTCAGGCGCTCTCACGCGGTGAGCGAATGGACTATGCTGTGCAAAAATCCACTGAGATGGGCATGACCTCGATGACGCCGCTTTTTACCGAGCGTAGCGAGGTGAAACTCTCAGCAGAACGCCAAGGAAAACGAATTCAGCACTGGCAACAGGTGGCGATCAGCGCGTGCGAGCAATCGCTACGCAATGAGATTCCAGAGATTGCAGCACCGTGTATGCTAACCGACTGGGTACAACAGTGTGATGCGGAACTAAAACTCGTTTTGCATCATCACACCGAACAACCCTTGGCCGCGCTTGATGCACCCCAAAGTGTCGCGCTGCTGGTTGGCCCGGAAGGCGGTTTAACCGAAGCAGAAGTGGAGCAAGCGATCGCTGCAGGCTTTAAACCGGTCGCCTTTGGCCCCAGAGTAATGAGAACAGAAACGGCTCCTGTAGCCGCTCAAGCAATCCTGCAATATATGTGGGGCGACTTGGGTCACGCCGGCTGACACCCGGTCCTTATCCGATCATAGAGGACAATAAGTAATGACATTGAAAATCGGCATCGTGATGGACCCGATCGATCAGATCAGTTTCAAGAAAGACAGCTCACTGGCTATGCTTTGGGCTGCACAGCGTAAAGGCTGGGATATCTGGTATATGGAGCCTCAGCACCTGTTCTCCCGTGATGGTGTTGTACAAGCCGATATGGCCCCCCTCTCAGTCGCGATGGACCCAGAGCAATGGTTTGAGCGGGGCGACTACCAGCGCCGTCCATTGGCTGATCTGGACGTTATCTTGATGCGTAAAGATCCACCGTTCGACCGCGAGTTCCTCTACACCACCCAACTGCTCGCCATGGCAGAGCGCGACGGTGTCATGCTGGTCAATCCAACGCAGCAACTCCGTGACTGCAATGAAAAGCTGTTTGCAACTGAGTTCCCGCAATGCTGCCCGCCGGTGCTCGTCACCCGCCGAGAAGACCTATTACGTGAGTTCCACGCCGAGCATGGCGATGTCATCTTCAAACCACTGGACGGGATGGGCGGTAGTCAGATCTTCCGCATCCAACCTGATGGCGTTAATTTGGGTGTTATTATTGAGACGCTCACGCGCTATGGTGAAGAGACAATTATGGCGCAGAAATATCTGCCGGAGATTGTCGATGGCGACAAGCGTATTTTGATGATCAACGGTGAGCCACTACCCTATGCCTTGGCGCGTATACCTGCACAGGGCGAAACGCGCGGTAACCTAGCCGCAGGTGGCCGCGGTGAGGGCCGCCCACTAACAGATCGTGATCGCTGGATTTGCGAACAAGTCGGTCCAACACTGCGCGAAAAAGGGCTCTTTTTCGTGGGTCTGGATGTGATCGGCGATTATCTTACTGAAATCAATGTCACCAGCCCGACCTGTATTCGCGAGCTTGATAACCAGTTCGGTTTAGATATCGGTATGCAGTTGATGGATGCAATCGAATCAGCATGGAAGCCACGCTAAGGTGTATCAAAGCAACGCAAGCTCATTAGTAGCAGGTGCGCTCTCAACCATGGATCGGCTGGGCTATACGCTCTTTTTTGCTATTGCG
Organism: Neptunomonas sp. XY-337; assembly: GCF_004959845.1. Lineage (NCBI taxonomy): Bacteria > Pseudomonadati > Pseudomonadota > Gammaproteobacteria > Oceanospirillales > Oceanospirillaceae > Neptunomonas > Neptunomonas sp. XY-337. Next base: position 78,491 of record NZ_SPLL01000004.1, read on the forward strand.
TTGCATGGCGTCGCTATCTTCTCGATTACGTTTGGACAGGAGCAAAAATCGCCTCCGACCCAAACGGTCGAGGTTACGTTAGCGCAACACAAGTCGGAGCAGGCGCCGGAGAAATCTGATTTTCTGGCGCAACATAATCAACTCGGTAGCGGTACTGAAGAGGAAGCGCGTACGCTCTCTACCACAGAAGCCTCCAACTTCACCGACAATCGTATCCGCAACCAAGCAGCCGCTGCGGCGGTTCCAACGAATCAACCCCTCCCTCCCACACCGCCAAAACCGATTACAGAGGTTGCGCAAAAAAGCCAAGAAGTGGCGCCCAAGCGGGCTAAGAAGGAGGTTGTGAGCAGTAAAAAAGCAACGCAGAAAGTCGCTAAAAAGCGCGAAGATAAGCCTAAAACAGCGACAGCAACACCGGCGGCAGGCCAATCAACCTCGCTGCTTGCTCGCAGCCTAGAGATCGCCAACCTTGAGGCACAGATCGACTTTCGCCAGCAAGAGCTCGCGAAAAAGCCGCGCATTCGCCGCTTAACCTCAGTTTCAACAGCCGCCTCTAGCGATGCCGCTTACCTTGACAACTGGCGCCGCCGTATCGAACAAGTCGGCAACCTCTACTACCCAGAGGAAGCCCGTAAACGCGATCTCAAAGGCCGTCTACGCTTGTTGGTCGTTATCACGCCTGATGGTGCTTTGCAGAAAGTACAAGTGCTCGGCTCGTCTGGGAACCGCATTCTGGATGATGCTGCCATTCGTATTGTACAGCTCGCAGCGCCCTTCCAGCCGTTCTCGGTAGAGATGCGCAAAACCACCGATATGCTAGAAATTATTCGCACGCTAGAATTTGAGAATACGGCACAGTTGTACTAGAAATAGAGTGTCAGTATCTTTCCACGTGTGGTTTTGTCATGTCGAGAAGTCAGACCAGTTTGCGCGACCAATTTCTTATCTCTATGCCCCATTTAGATGACGATGCATTCGCGCAATCCATTATCTATATTTGCGACCATAGCGAATACGGTGCTATGGGGCTGGTGATCAACCGCCCGATGCAGATGCACTTAGATGCCATGCTGAGCCATCTCGACCTACCCGAAAACCCTCAAGCGGCGGAAATTCCCGTGTATGCCGGTGGGCCTGTGCAGAGTGATCGCGGCTTCGTGCTACACCGTGAGTTTCTTGGTAACCCATGGCTTGCCACGCATGCGATCACTGACAACCTCTTTCTGACGACCTCAATGGACATCCTTGAAGCCATTGGCCAAACAGGCCAAGCCGATGCGCTTATTGCGCTTGGTTATGCCGGTTGGGGGCCGGGTCAGTTGGAGCAAGAAATTAGTGATAACGTTTGGTTAAGCTGTCCTGCGAATTCAGATATAATGTTCACCCTGCCAGCAGAGGAGCGCATGCAAGCCGCTGCTGCTGGAATGGGCTTTAACCTGAATCAGCTTACGGCACAATCTGGCCGCGCCTGATCACAACGCAAGACACCCCTAATGACATCAACCAGCCAACAAGTGCTGGCCTTTGACTTTGGTACGCGCCGTATTGGTATCGCCACAGGCCAGACATTAACTCGCACCTCTACTGCGCTGGCCCCAATTTCTGCAAAAGATGGCATCCCTGACTGGCAGGCCCTTGATCGGGTCGTTGCCGAATGGCAACCCGACACATTAGTGGTCGGCATCCCCCTAAATATGGATGGCACCATCAGCGAAATGGCACGGCGTGCTCGTAAATTTGCCAACCGCATCCAAGACCGCTACCGCTGTGACTGCTTTCTTGTCGATGAGCGGCTCTCATCCGCAGAGGCCAAAGAGATCCATTTTGCGCACGGCGGCAGTGATAACTTTCGCGATGAGTCGGTTGATGGTCTCGCTGCACAAATCATTCTAGATAGCTGGTTTACGGATGAACAACGTATCCCCAGCCACACCCGTTTGGAGGACCTCTATGGTAACGGGCACGCTTAACGTCGAGTCACTACTTGAAAAGATGACAGCCGAGCTCTCGGTACTAATGAAACATCGCCAAATCGAAGACCCATTCATTATTGGCATCCGCACCGGCGGCGTTTGGATCGCCGAGCAGTTACATCAAGCGCTGGATATTCAAAGCCCGCTGGGTACGCTAGACATCTCGTTCTATCGTGATGATTTTTCGCAGATCGGACTCAATCCGAGTGTTCAGCCCTCACAACTCCCTTGTGCTACCGAAGGCCGTGACATCATCTTGGTCGATGATGTGATCATGAGTGGCCGCACCATACGAGCGGCCCTAAATGAGCTGTTCGATTATGGCCGCCCAGCGTCTGTCACGCTGGTAACCTTGGTAGACTTGCAACGCCGTCAGTTACCGATTCAGGCTGATGTGAACGGCGGTGTGCTTACACTGGATACCGACCAGCAGGTCAAACTCAACGGCCCTAACCCACTAACTCTCGAGATCAGCACCAAAACGAGCTAACCGCTGGAGCGATTATGTTTGAGCCACAAGACCCCAACCGTATTCAGCTCAACAGCAATGGGCAGCTGAAGCACTTTATTACTACCGAAGGTTTATCCAAAGCACTCCTAACAGAGATCTTGGACACCGCCGACTCCTTTATCGATATGAGTGAGCAGCAGGTTAAGAAAGTCCCGCTGCTGCGTGGTAAAACTGTCGTAAACCTCTTTTTTGAGGCCAGTACGCGCACCTTAAGTACCTTTGAATTGGCGGCGAAACGCCTCTCAGCAGACGTATTAAATCTTAACATCAGCACCTCCTCGACATCCAAAGGCGAAACGCTCAAAGACACCCTGCAAACCCTAGAAGCGATGCATTCCGATATGTTTGTCGTGCGCCACTCTGACAGCGGTGCACAACACTTTATCGCCCAGCATGTTTCTCCCGATGTTGCGGTGATCAACGCCGGTGACGGACGCCACGCGCATCCGACCCAAGCGATGCTGGATATGATGACCATTCGCCGCCACAAAGGCGCGTTCGAGCCGCTGGTGGTGGCCATCGTTGGCGATATTTTGCACTCACGCGTTGCGCGTTCCCAAATCCATGCCCTGCGCACGTTAGGGGCCGCTGAGGTCCGTCTTATCGCACCTAAAACGCTGCTCCCACGTCATATCGAAATGCTAGGCGTGAAGGTCTATACCGATATGAATGAAGGCCTCAAAGACTGCGATGTTGTGATGATGCTGCGTCTGCAAAAAGAGCGTATGAAAAGTGCTCTGCTGCCGAGCGAATCGGAATTCTACCGACTTTACGGTTTGACCGAAGAGAAACTCAAGCTCGCTAAACCCGATGCGGTGGTAATGCACCCCGGTCCAATCAACCGCGGTGTAGAGATTGAGTCGTCCGTAGCAGACGGGCCACGCTCATTGATTCTTGATCAAGTTACCAACGGTATCGCTGTGCGTATGGCTGTAATGTCGATGGCGATGAGCGGGCAAGTGGCCGAGAAGAACAACCGTATGGAGGCAGCACAATGATCGTCGCAATCGAAAATGGCCGCCTGATCGACCCTAAACAACAACGTGACGAGATCACCTCGATCTACCTACAAGACGGAAAAGTTGTCGCCATTGGCCAACCACCAGCCGGCGAGATCACCCAGCGCATCGATGCCACAGGTATGGTGGTGACACCCGGCCTGATCGATATGGCCGCGCACGTTCGCGAGCCGGGCTATACCCAGAAAGGCACAATTAGCTCCGAGTCAGCCGCTGCGGTTGCAGGTGGCATCACCACGTTGCTCACCCCACCAACTACCAGCCCCGTCGTGGACAACCCTGCGGTCGCTGAACTCATTGTTGACCGCGCCCAAGCCACAGGCTTAGCCAACGTATTACCCATGGGCGCACTCACGAAAGGGCTCGAAGGCGAGCAACTGGCCCCCATGCATGCGCTGCATCGTTCTGGCTGTGTTGCGTTCACAAATGCACGGGCTGCAATTCCTAGTAGCCTGACATTGATGCGCTGCCTAGAGTACGCCAGCACTCATGACTTTCTGGTTATCTTCCAGCCGCAGGATGCTCAGCTCGCCGCTAACGGCTGTATGCATGACGATACTACCTGTACACGCTTGGGCTTGGCAGGCATCCCCGAAACCGCCGAGACGATCGAGGTCGCCCGCTGCCTACTGCTCGTTGAGCAGACCGATGTGCGCGCACATTTTGGCCAACTATCGTGTGAGCGCTCGGTACGTATGGTGATGGATGCGCGTAATCGTGGCCTGAATGTCACCGCAGATGTTGCGATTCATCATCTGTTACTTTCAGATGAGAACGTTGATGGTTTCAACAGCATGTTCCATGTCATTCCACCCTTGCGCGGTCAGCTCGACCGAGCAGGCTTACGCCATGCACTGCTGAATGATGGTATTCAAGCCATCTGCTCAGACCACCAGCCACACGACCCAGCCGCCAAACAAGCACCCTTTGCCGCGACAGAACCGGGTATTTCTGGCCTTGAAACGTTGTTGCCGCTTGGCCTATTACTGGTGGAGCAGGAGCTCATTACGCTGCCACAGCTCGTTGAAAAGCTAACGGCAGGCCCTGCGAATATCTTGGGACTGGCTTCTGGCTCTCTAGCAGTGGGTGAGGTAGCGGACCTTTGTATCTTTGATCCAGAGGCGCGATGGGAAGTACTGCCAGAAACTCTGCGCTCAACCGGTAAGAACACACCGTTCTTGGGTATGACCCTCAAAGGCCGCGTTACGAGCACATGGGTGGCTGGCCGCGAAGTTTATCAAATCAACGCGTAATACCGCCGCTAACTGTTAAAAAACACGCCGTGAACAGTACTAAAAAAGCCGCCTGATTAGGCGGCTTTTTACATTCAAGCTTGTTACATTTTGTGGATATCTAAATCGCCCTCAATGTTCAAGCTATCCTCTTCATCTTGCAGGAAGAGGCTATCCGAAGACTCAAAGCCTTTCGCTAACTCAGGGTTGGTCTCTGCGCTCAGCTTGATCATCAAGCGTAGATCGTTCGCAGAATCCGCATGAGCCAGCGCCGTTTCGTAAGTAATCGCACCCTCTTTATACAGCTCAAACAGCGCTTGATCGAAGGTTTGCATACCCAAGTTCGTTGACTTCTTGATCACGTCCTTGATCTCATGCACTTCACCCTTACGAATAAGATCTTGGATCAACGGTGTGCAGATCATCACCTCAATGGCAGCACGGCGCCCTTTACCATCGGTAGTCGGCAATAGTTGTTGTGCAACAATCGCTTTTAGGTTGAGCGATAACTCCATCCAGAGCTGATCATGATGCTCAGGCGGGAAGAAGCTGATAATCCGGTCCAACGCTTGGTTGGCATTGTTGGCGTGCAACGTCGCCAAACAGAGGTGGCCTGTTTCAGCAAACGTCAAACCGTAACCCATCAAGTCTCGAGTACGAATCTCGCCCATCAAGATCACATCTGGCGCTTGGCGCAAGGTATTACGTAGCGCCACCTCGAACGAATCGGTATCCAAGCCGACCTCACGCTGCGTGATGATCGACTCTTTGTGCTCGTGGATATACTCGATTGGGTCTTCGATGGTGATGATGTGGCCGCGGCTGTTGCGGTTACGATAATCGATCAACGATGCCAACGAGGTGGATTTACCCGTTGAAGTTCCCCCTACGAATAGGATTAAACCACGTTTCGTCATGGCTAGATCTTTCATGACCGGTGGTAGGTTTAGCTCTTCAAAACCCGGAATCGTCATGTTAATCCGACGCAGCACCATGCCCGATGAGTTGCGCTGTAAATAGGCACTCACACGAAAACGACCAAGCCCAGGAGCACTAATAGCAAAATTGCACTCATTCGTCGCTTCGTACTCGGCGATCTGCTTATCGTTCATGGTTGAATAGACCAAGGAACGTGCCTGAGACGGTTTCAGCGGCTCTTTGGTTAATGGCTTTAACGTGCCATCGACTTTAATGCTAGGGCGAGCGCCTGCGGTAATAAATAGATCAGACGCTCCGCGCTCCACCATCACTTTCAGTAGCTGGGTAAACTCCACTGTTATACTCTCCTCATCGCCAGCTCGACTGCGTTGTTATAGTTAGAAACCTTGCGGGTTCTTCGCTTTTTCGCGAGCCGCTTCTTTGGTGATCATACCCTTTTGCAGTAGTTCGGTCAGGGACTGATCAAGGGTTTTCATACCAAAGGCTGCACCGGTCTGAATCGCCGAGTACATCTGGGCGACTTTATCTTCACGAATTAGGTTTCGAATAGCAGGGGTACCACACATAATCTCGTGCGCCGCACAACGGCCACCACCCACTTTCTTAAGCAGCGTCTGTGAAATAACACCCTGTAGTGACTCTGATAACATCGAGCGCACCATATCTTTCTCGGCTGCTGGGAATACATCGATAATACGGTCGATGGTTTTAGCCGCCGATGTGGTGTGCAACGTGCCAAAAACAAGATGACCAGTTTCGGCTGCCGTTAGCGCGAGACTAATGGTTTCTAAGTCACGCATCTCACCGACGAGGATCACGTCAGGGTCTTCACGCAACGCCGAGCGCAATGCATTAGAGAAGCTCTGGGTATCGCGGTGCACCTCCCGCTGGTTCACAAGGCATTTTTTACTCTCGTGCACAAATTCAATCGGGTCTTCAATCGTGAGAATGTGATCTGAGCGGTTATCATTGATAAAGTCGATCATAGCCGCCAACGTGGTACTTTTACCCGAGCCGGTTGGCCCTGTTACCAGCACTAAGCCGCGCGGTTTCAAAGAGAGATCCTGAAACACCTTGCCCATCCCCAACTGCTCCATAGAGAGCACCTTGCTTGGAATGGTACGGAAAACGGCAGCGGCTCCGCGGTTTTGGTTAAATGCGTTCACACGAAAACGCGCCAGCCCCGGTACTTCAAACGAAAAGTCAGCCTCTAACGTATCTTCAAAATCTTTTCGGGTTTTGTCATTCATGATGTCGTAGATCAGCGAGTGCACCTGCTTGTGCTCTAGCGCTGGCAACTTGATACGGCGTACATCGCCATCAACACGAATCATCGGTGGCATACCTGCGGTGATATGCAGGTCGGATGCTCCCTGCTGAACTGTAAAAGAGAGGAGTTCTGTAATATCCATAATGCAAATACTCAGGGCTTACTTTAAGTCGGCAGTTACTTCAGAATAGGAGAACCTATTGTGACTAACCAGTGTAAAAACATATGACTAGCATAGCAGAGAAGTATCGGCATGTTTGCCAGCAGATTGAGCAGGCAGCGACACAAGCGCACCGCTCTCCTGATGAGGTGTTGCTGCTTGCCGTCAGTAAGACGCGATCATCCGCAGAAGTGCGCGCGTTACATCAGCTTGGCCAGCGGGATTTTGGTGAGAACTACTTGCAAGAAGCGCTCGATAAAATCGATGCGCTCAACGATCAAGCGATCGTCTGGCACTTTATCGGCCCCATTCAATCCAATAAGACGCGTCCCATTGCTGAGCGTTTCGCTTGGGTGCACAGCGTTGATCGGGAGAAGATCGCTCGTCGGCTATCGGAGCAACGTCCAGCAGACACGGCGCCGCTAAATATCTGTCTTCAGGTGAATATCAGCGAAGAGGTGAGTAAATCTGGTTGCCTGCCTAGCGAGTTACCCGCGCTGATTGATGCGGTCAAAGCATTACCCGGTATTAGACTACGCGGCTTGATGGCGATTCCTGCTGCCACGGATGATCCAGCCGAGCAGCGAGCAGCTCTTCATGCGATGCAACAGCTATTTCAAGCGGCTAAAACACAGGTGCCTGGCCTGGACACCCTATCGATGGGGATGTCTGGCGATATGGAGGAAGCGGTCGCGCAAGGTGCGACCATCGTCCGTATCGGTACAGCGTTATTTGGCCCGCGTAACTATGCGAATAACTAATACCTGCAACGAACCAACATAAGGACACTATCGTGACTCAATTTCCAACACTTGCTTTTATCGGTGCAGGTAACATGGCCCGCGCTATTATCGGCGGCCTGCTCAACAATGGTTATCCAGCAGAGAAGATTTGGGCATGTGAACCGCAAGCCGAACGGCTCCAAGACTTGGCTGATCAAGGCTTACAGGTCACCACCGACAACAACCAAGCCGTCGCGCAGGTTGATATCGTGGTGCTCGCCGTTAAGCCACAAATACTCAAGCCGGTCTGTACTGACCTTGCCGCTAGCGCAGCGCAAAACCGCCCCCTATTTATCTCTGTGGCCGCCGGGATTACATCAGACAGTATTAACCAGTGGTTAGGCGGCGAACACGCTATTGTGCGCTGCATGCCCAACACCCCTGCCCTTGTGCAGATGGGGGCGAATGGTCTGTGTGCGAATAGCGCTGTTACAGCGGAGCAAAAAGCTCAAGCTGAGAAAGTCATTAGCGCAACGGGTATTGCACTCTGGGTGGATGATGAAGAACATTTACATGCCATTACCGCTGTCTCTGGCTCTGGCCCGGCGTACTACTTCCTCTTTATGGAAGCGATGATCGCTGCGGGTACAAAGATGGGACTCACCCCCGAAGTAGCCACACAGCTGACGCTGCAAACTGCGCGGGGTGCAGCTGAGATGGCGTTCCAAAGCGATGTACCGCCAGCGGAGCTACGCCGCCGCGTGACATCACCTAACGGCACAACCGAGCAAGCGATTCTTTCGTTTCAAGCGAACCAATTGGAAGCCGACGTCGAGACAGCGATGCAAGCCTGCTATGCCCGCTCTGAGGAGATGGCCAAGGAGTTAGGCGAGGCTTGATTGGCGGTGCCATCGCCCCAATAAAGCCACTATACTGCTGATGATATTAACCTTACGAAAGGACTGGTCCTGACTATGGAACAAGATCCGCTAGCATTGATTCTCCGCACCATTGGAGATCTGTACATCTTTATTCTAACGTTCCGCTTTCTCTTGCAGTTAGCGCGTGCCGACTACTACAACCCGATCTCCCAGTCTGTGGTTCGCCTGACAGCCGTGCCTCTAGCACCGTTGCAGCGTCTACTGCCCAAAATTGGGCGGATGGATATTTCACCGCTGGTACTCGCGTTTGTCCTCAAGTTTGGTTTGAGCATGGCTTTGATTGCGATGCATCAAGGCGGCATTCAAGTAGATATCATCACCTTGCTGGTCGTCACGGCTGCAAGCCTGCTCAACAGTGTGCTTACACTCTACTTCTGGGCGGTTTTAGCCTCCGTCATTATTAGCTGGGTGGCACCTGGCAGTTATCACCCAGCGCCGCAAATTATCCAGCAGCTCACCGAGCCTCTGTTTAAGTTAGCGCAGAAAGTGATTCCACCGCTTGGCGGCCTAGATCTCTCACCTATCTTGATCTTCTTGGCGATTCAGATCATTCAGGCGCAACTGGCACCTTTCGTGATTTAATACTCAATAGCGAGGAGAGCCCTCTCCTCGCTATTATCTAATACCTTGGTCTTCGATACCGCTTAGATAGGGTCATCCATAGTTGGAAAGGCTGCGGGACATCTTTTAGAATACCTCCATACTCGACGCATACCGACACCGGTTGGTGTGCGGGCTACGCCAAAGCCTTCATCTTGGCCCTTAAACTATTGGAGTTTACCCACATTGTTCGCACGCGACTTAAACCACCGTCTTGCCAAGCTCTTCTGGCTCGTGCTGCTTCTCTATGAGATGTGATGCTCACCGTTATACAAGCCCCATCACTTTGTAACTTTCGGAGCACCAAACAATGTCGACTTACCCCGAAGATTCCGTTGGCTTAGTAGCGCCACAACAACTTGAATTTGATACCCCGTTAGAGCTCGCCTGTGGCCGCACATTAGAGCGCTACACCTTAATGGTAGAAACCTACGGTGAACTCAACGCCGATGCCTCAAACGCCGTACTGATCTGCCATGCATTAACGGGCCACCATCATGTGGCGGGCTTTTACGAAGGCGACCGCAAGCCGGGCTGGTGGGACTCTGCAGTAGGCCCGGGCAAACCGATCGATACCAACAAATTCTTTGTAGTTGGGCTGAACAATTTAGGCGGCTGTCACGGCTCAAGCGGACCGCAAGAGATCAACCCCGCAACAGGTGAACCCTTTGGCCCCGACTTCCCACTGATGACGGTACCAGATTGGGTTGAGAGCCAAGCCCGCCTAGCCGATAGACTCGGTGTCCAACAGTGGGCTGCGGTGATTGGCGGTAGTTTAGGTGGCATGCAAGCACTTGAGTGGTCGATCCGTTTCCCTGAACGTCTACGCCACTGCGTTGTGATCGCGTCAGCACCCAAGTTATCGGCACAGAATATCGCGTTTAATGAGGTCGCACGTCAGGCGATCTCTAAAGACCCTGCTTTTCACGATGGGCACTATTATGCGCAAGGTGATGTACCAAAAACGGGCTTGATGCTGGCACGGATGGTGGGCCACATCACCTACCTTTCCGATGACGGGATGCGCGAAAAGTTTGGCCGTGAGATGAAAGCCGGCAAACTTAGCTTCGATTTCAATCCGCAGTTTGAGGTGGAGTCCTATTTACAATATCAGGGCGAGCGCTTCTCTACCGCCTTCGACGCCAACACCTACCTGTTGATGACCAAAGCGCTCGACTACTTTGATCCTGCGGCAGAGTACGGCGATGATCTGGCAACAGCGCTGCAACGTGCGCAAGCAAAATTCATGATCATCTCCTTCTCCACGGACTGGCGCTTTTCGCCTGAACGGTCGCGCGAGATTGTCGACGCGCTCGTCAAAGCTGACCAATCCGTTTGCTACGCCGAGGTCGACTCGCCTCAGGGGCATGATGCCTTTTTGATCCCAATTCCTCGTTATATGGATACCTTCCGCGCCTACATGCAACGTATCGCCGATGATATTCCTCGCTCGACAACAGGAGATGTGTAATGCGCGCCGATCTTGAGATTATCCAAGAGTGGATCCAACCCCATACTCGCCTCCTCGATCTCGGTTGTGGTGACGGCGAGCTGCTACGCCACCTGACCGAACATCGCCAAGTCACAGGGTACGGCATCGAAAACGATCACGACAATATCACCGCGTGCATCCGCAAAGGCGTGAATGTCATCGAGAAGGATATCGACGAAGGCCTCGCCTCCATTGAGGATAACAGCTTCGATACCGTTGTTATGACACAGGCCCTGCAGGTGATGCATCGTCCTGATCAAACCATCGACGAGATGCTGCGTATCGGTAAGGAATGTATCGTCACCTTCCCAAACTTCGGCCACTGGCGGGCGCGAGGCTACCTTGCCTTTCGCGGTTTAATGCCGGTTTCCAAGTTTCTACCCTACACATGGTACGACACACCGAATATCCATTTTTGTACCTTTAAAGACTTCGAGCGTCTCTGTGTTGAGCGTAATATCGACATCCTAAATCGAACTGTTGTCGATAATGCGCATCAACATAGTTGGTGGACCAATTTATGGCCCAATATGCTCGGTGAGATCGCGATCTATCGCATCACACGCTAATACCTAGGGGGTGTTCCATGAAAATACTACGTTCACTACTACTGCTAATGGCGTTTGCGCCGGTGGCAATGGCAGAACAGTTGCTAGAAAACGATAAATACATCGTTCATTACAACGCATTCAACAGCACCGTGGTCGCACCAGAGGTTGCACAACGCCACGGTCTTAAGCGCAGCCGCTACAGCGCGATGCTCAATGTTGCCGTATTTGAGAAAACCGACGCAGGGCAAAAGGCGATTCCAGCAACGATCTCTGGAAAAGTACAAAACTTGATCCAGCAATCACAAACACTCGCTTTCAAACCCATAAAAGAGGGCGACGCCCTTTACTACATTGGCAGCTTTAACTTCGGCAATGAAGAGGTGCTCCATGTCACCTTGGATGTGCGCCCAGAGGGTGCGAAGTCGGACGTAAAAATTCGCTTTGATCAAAAATTTTATACGGACTAACGATGAGTAAAACCATAGTCTTGGCCAGCGGTAATGCCGGTAAACTACAGGAGTTTGGCGAGATCCTGAGCGAGTTCGCCTTTACAGTCAAACCCCAGCGGGCATTTGACGTCAGCGATGCCGATGAAACAGGCCTTACCTTTGTTGAGAACGCCATCCTCAAGGCCCGTCATGCTTGCGAAGCGACAGGTCTGCCCGCGCTAGCAGACGACTCAGGCCTTGAAGTTGACGCGTTGAACGGCGCACCCGGTATCTATTCGGCGCGTTTTGCGCGACTCACCAACGAGGGCAGTGGCGATGGCGACAACAACGCTAAGCTGCTGCGCTCGCTGGAAGGGTTACCGCACGAAGAGCGCAGTGCACGCTATCGTTGCGTACTGGTGTTTATGCGCCATAAAGATGACCCCATGCCGCTGATCTGCCAAGGCACACTCGAGGGCTTTATCGGTACCGCGCCAGAGGGTGATAACGGCTTTGGCTACGACCCACTGTTTCGATTGCCTGAACTCGATAAAACCGCGGCTCAGCTCACACCCGCTGAGAAGCACGCCATTAGCCACCGCGGCCAAGCGGTTGCGCAGTTCATCGATCAGATCGGCCAGTACCTACGATAACCGCCATGTCCATACCGCTCTCTCTTTACGTACACATCCCATGGTGTGTGCGTAAATGCCCCTATTGTGATTTCAACTCCCACGCCGTCCGCGATGAGCTGCCTGAAGCCGCATATATCGATACAGTTTTGGCAGATCTGCGCCACGAGGCACGCTGGGCACAGGGCCGCGAGATCCAATCGATCTTTATTGGAGGCGGTACACCTAGCCTGTTTTCAGCGCAAAGCATCGCCAACCTGCTCGATAGCGCCAACCGCATCGTACCGTTCGCCAGCGATATCGAAATTACGATGGAAGCAAACCCCGGCACCTTCGAGCAAGATAAGTTTGCGGGCTTTTTAGCGGCGGGCGTCAACCGGCTTTCTATCGGGGTACAGAGTTTTAACACCCACCACTTAAAAGCACTGGGGCGCATCCATAGCGGGCAAGAGGCAGAGCGGGCGATTGCCGCCGCTCACCAGTTAGGCTTCAAGCGCCTGAATATCGATCTTATGCATGGCTTGCCCGATCAAACACCACAGCAAGCACTGGCGGATCTCGAGCAAGGCCTCGCACTGGGGCCTGACCACCTCTCTTGGTACCAGCTAACGATTGAGCCAAATACTGAGTTTTATCAGCGCCCTCCGCAGATCCCAGAAGACGATGCCCTTTGGGAGATACAGCAGCAAGGGCAAGCGCGTATCCGCGCAGCAGGCTTCACACAATACGAAGTCTCGGCTTACGCTAAAGCACCAACGACGCGGGCTCGCCATAATCTGAACTACTGGGAGTTTGGTGATTACATCGGTATCGGTGCCGGTGCACACGGTAAGGTCACGGACCTTAGCACCCATGAGATCCACCGCCGCTGGAAGCAGCGCTCACCAAAAGCTTACATGACTCATATCGACCCACTCGGCGGTAGCCGCATCCTCGCACCCGACGAGTTACCCTTTGAGTTTATGATGAACGCACTACGCCTTATTGATGGCGTACCAACGGAGCGCTTTCATGAACGCACCGGGCAACCTATTGAGATGATGGCCGCGGTGCTCCAGCAAGCCAGAGAAAAAGGTCTGCTGCATCCCAACAGGCTGCAAGCCACACCGCAAGGCCAGCTGTTCTTAAACGACTTGCTGGCACTCTTCTTAGACGTGTAGTTTTTAGACGAGCCGTTATAAACGCGCGCGCTTGCATGCCGCTATTTTATCCACAGCACCAACCAGCTGATCTAAGCTCGTGACCGTTGCATCTGGAGCCACATTTTCACGCCACGGCTGTTGATAAAGATTTACCCACACACCCCATAATCCGGCGCTTTTGGCACCCAGCACATCATGCTGTGGATTATCACCAATGTGGATAACATTTTCCGGCTTGAGCTTGGTATGGTGCAACATCGCAGTGAATATCTTCGCATCAGGCTTTTCCACACCCACGTGATCCGCACTAAACTGGAAGTCTAAATAGGATGATAGCCCGGTTCTGTGGATATCTGCATTGCCATTGGTGATCGCACCTAACTGGTATCCTGCGGTTTTTAAATCAGCGAGCGCTTTAAGTGCATGCTCAAAAAAGACCACATTCTGGCGGGCACGTAAAAATACATCGAACGCCGCATCGCTCAGCTCTGCCACTTGTTGCTCGGAATAGCCCGCTTGGGTCAGACCTAGCTTCAATACCGCCTTACGAATACGCGTGACGCTATAACTAATCTCTGGCTCTGCCGCCAACGCTTGCTGGCGCAACGTGCCGAGATCACGCAGCGTAAACTGCTGATGAAATAGCGGAGCGTTCTCGTAGAGCCAGTCGAATAACGTCTGATTGGCTGCTTTAACAACGGGATCAACCGCCCATAAGGTGTCATCTAGATCGAAAGTGATGCACTTAATCATCTTGCTTCTTTGCTCGTGGATGGGCAGATTCATACACCGACATAAGATGCTGGAAGTCGAGATGTGTATAAACTTGCGTTGTGGATATATCTTCGTGACCCAGCAACTCTTGTACGGCTCGTAAGTCTCCGCTGGACTCCAACATATGGCTGGCAAAACTATGTCTGAGCCTATGTGGATAAACCTTCCCTTCGGTATGCATACGCTTTGCCCAGTAATCAAACCGTTGCTGTACACTGCGCGTACTTAAGCGTCGCCCCTGCTTAGAGAGAAACAACGCCTCCTCATCCAGCGGTGCCGATTGCGCACGGTACTTCACCCACACACGCAGCGCCTCTAATGCAACGCGCCCAATGGGTAACATACGCGTTTTATTGCCCTTGCCGGTAACCACTAAGCTAGCGCCAGGAAAGTCGATATCGTAGAGGTTAAGGCTCACTAACTCAGATACCCGCAACCCCGACGAATACACCAGTTCTAGCATCGCTTTATCGCGTGCCGATAGCGCATCCGTAACCGCAAACGAGAGCAGGCCGTTAAGCTGATCCACATCGAGCGTTTGGGGCAAATGGCGCTGGGCTTTCGGCGCTTTTACCCCAGCTGCGGGGTTGTGCGTGACACACTTTTCCGCAATGAGGAACTGGTAGAAGGTGCGAATTGCCGAGAGATGGCGCTGGATACTTTTAGCCGCGAGTTCGTCACGATGTAACTCGGCAACGAAGCCGCGAATGTGTTTATCCTCTACCTCTTGCCAAGCGGTAAGACGCCAATCGGCGATAAAGGCGCAGAACTTATCGAGATCGCGCCCGTAACTTGCGCAGGTGTTGGCTGCTAAGCCACGCTCAGTAGCTAAGAACTGCAAAAACGCCTGCACCGACTCATTTAGTAAATCGAAGAAGCGCTGATTGAGCATCGTTTACGATAGCTCCTCATGCAAGATGCGGCTGACAACGCGGCTCAATACCTCACCCACATAACTTAGGAACATCGTCCCTAAGCTGCTATGAAAGTAGCTAGGGTTGGTACTGCCAATCGCCAGTACACCGATAGTTTCACCTTTAACCAGCGGCACCACTGCTGCTGAGCCGACCTCAGGTGCATTATCAGTAAATAGGAAGCGGTTCTCGATCGGTTGTAACTGTCCGCAGGTGGGGAAGTTACTCTTGATCAAAGGCTCGATCACTCCCGCTGTATCACGGGGCAGCACGCGCAAGTTATTCACATCTAGCGAGCGATCATTAAACAGCAACACGGCAATATGGTCGCCCGCAAAGTCTTGGCAAAGGCTCTCTTCCAACGCCACCATCAGCTCATCAAGCGTTAGCGCATCCAACAATGACAGCACCATACGCTCCGTTTTTTGTAGCTGCATATCATTGTGACGGGCGATCTCGAGTAGGTCCGAGAGGTTGATCGTCAGCTGTTGGTTCCGGTCGCGCAGCATCGTGGCTTGACGCTCAACCAAGGAGGTCGCAGGTCCGCTGTCGTGAGGTACATGCAGTACCTCTAACAACGTTTGATGATCATTAAAAAAGTCGGGATGGCTCGCGAGATAATCAGCAACCTGTTTGGCGCTGACTCCATTCGCGGGTTGCTGAGTATCACTCATAGGAAGATCTGTCCTTCAAATACTGTGGTTGCTGGGCCGGTCATGATGACGGCGTCGTGCGCCTCGCCCGACCAGCTAATTTCAAGATCACCGCCCAACAGGTGTAGCGTGACCGTTTCGTCTAGTAGGCCACGCAAACGGCCTGCCACCATCGCAGCACACGCGCCGGTACCGCACGCTTTCGTTTCACCGACTCCGCGCTCAAAAACACGTAGCTTTGCTTCGCGGCGCGAGATCACTTCTAGGAAGCCGATATTCGCTTTAGCTGGGAAGCGTTCATGGGGCTCTAGCAATGCACCGAGTTTATCCACCGGTGCGTTATCCACATCATCAACCACGAGCACACCATGCGGGTTACCCATCGACACGGCCGTGATATCTAAGGTTTGATTATCCACATCGATGGGATAAGTCGCTGCAAACTGCTCCGCCACAAAAGGCACCTGAGCCGGTTCCAACACCGGCGCGCCCATATCAACCTCAACCATGCGCTGCTCACGCAGTTTCAATACCGCTTTGCCGTTGGCCGTTTCAACCGCGATCTCATCTTTGCTACTGAGGCGCTTATCGCGGACAAAGCGAGCGAAACAGCGCGCGCCATTGCCACAGTTTTCAACTTCAGAGCCATCGGCATTAAAGATCCGGTAGCGAAAGTCCACATCGGGATCACTAGGCGGCTCAACTAACAGCATCTGGTCAAAACCCACACCAAAATTACGATCACCTAATTTCTTAACGATCTCTGGCGTGATTTTGATACGTTGCGTAACGAGGTCGATAACAACAAAGTCATTACCTAAGCCATGCATTTTGGTAAAGCGAACAAGCATGTAGCCCCCCTTACTCAGCAGGCAGCAGCTTTTCGCCGCGCATCAAATCCTGATAGGTTTCGCGTGCACGCACTTCAAAAACCTGATTGTCATCAACCATGACCTCAGCTGCACGCAGGCGTGTATTGTAGTTGGATGCCATCACAAAGCCGTACGCACCCGCGGAGCATACTGCTAGCAGGTCACCGGCTTCGATGTTGAGATCACGATCTTTACCAAGGAAGTCGCCAGTCTCACATACTGGGCCAACAACATCATAGCTACGCGTCTCGCCCGCTTCGCGCACTGAGCAAGGGATGATCTCTTGATATGCGCTATACAGAGAGGGACGAATCAGGTCATTCATTGCACCGTCAACAATTGCGAAGCTCTTGCCTTCGTTGAGCTTCAAAAACTCAACCTGTGTCAGCATGACACCGGCATTAGCAGCAATTGAGCGGCCCGGCTCAAAGATCAGGCCAAGCTCGCGCCCAGACATCTTCTCAAGCACCGCTTCGATATAGCTTTGTGCCGATGGTGGTTGTTCATCGGTGTAGCACACACCCAAGCCGCCGCCCATATCCAAATGGCGCAAAGTAATACCCTGCTCCGCAAGGCGATCCACCAATGCCAACAGGCGATCCAGTGCATCCATAAAGGGCGCAACTTCCGTTAGTTGGCTACCGATATGGCAGTCCATGCCCACCACATTGACGTGCTCCATCTGCGCCGCGCGCTGATAGATACGCTGCGCATCTGCAATAGCAATACCGAACTTGTTCTCTTTCAGGCCGGTCGAGATATAGGGATGCGTACCCGCATCAACATCTGGATTCACTCGGAAGGAGATATCTGCAACACTGCCGTGCTCGCCAGCCACTTGATTCACACGCTCAAGCTCAGCTTCAGACTCAATGTTGAAGCAGTGAATACCCACATCAAGGGCACGGCGGATCTCGTGAGCTTGCTTACCCACACCCGAGAACACCACTTTACTTGGATCACCACCGGCACACAGTACCCGCTCAAGCTCACCCAGCGATACAATATCGAACCCTGCACCTAGACGTGCCAGCACGTTCAAAACCGCTAAGTTGCTATTGGCTTTCACTGCATAGCAGATCAGCGCGTTATGCCCCTCAAGGGCGGTCGCATAACTCAAATAGGCACGCTCTAGTGCATCGCGGGAGTATACATAAACCGGGGTGCCGAACTCGTCAGCGATACGCTCAAGCGCTACATCTTCGCAATGCAAACGACCATTGCGGTACTCAAAACTGTCCATCTTTTGCCTCAAATACGAACTTATTGTGTTTGCTCTGTTTCGCTCTGCGTAGACTCATCAGGCAGATATAGGGGGCCTTTCTGGCCACAACCGGATACCAGCAACATACCTGCGCACAAAATCAACCAGCTCAATCTCACAATACAGTTCTCTAATCGGTGAATTATGCGCAAATTATACCCATGAAACCGGTCGGATGAGTACCACGTAAAACCTGATATACTCACACGCCTTCGTCCGCTAATGAAACTATGGGCCAAATTGATGACTGAAACAGAATTTAACAACCTAGTTGATGAGACACTCACCCAAATTGAAGAGTGCCTAGATGATGCCGAGACCGATCTCGACTACCTGATCAGCGGTGGTGTTTTAACCATCAAATGTGAAAACGGCTCGCAGATCATCTTCACACGTCAAACACCTGTGAAGCAGCTGTGGTTAGCAACACGCGGGGGTGGTTTCCACTTTGACTATGTTGAAGGGGAGGGGTGGTTACGTGATAGTGATCAGGCACCTCTCAAAAAGATCTTTGGAGATGCCTTCACTGAACAAGCCGGAGAAACGCTCGACTTCGTGTTTTAAGCTAAGCGAGCAGCCGTGCACGAACCGCTTGCAATAGGCGGTTCAACGCACCTTTTTGCGATTCAGCAAAGCAGCAGCCTGCATCACCCGCCGTTTCTCGTACATGCTCCTGCGCAAGCCAGCTTGCACTCTGGGCCACCGCCTCGGCCATATCGCTTGCACACACTGCACCGCCCGCATCCACCAAACCTTGGGTGATAGCGGCGAAGTTATGATGGTGAGGCCCAATCACAACGGGAACACGCATCAGAGCAGGTTCTAGAGGGTTATGGCCGCCTACCGACACAAAGCTTCCCCCCATCACCGCCACATCAGCAGCGCCACATAGCGTTAACATCTCACCCATGGTATCCGCGATATACACGCGATGATCGCGGCTAAACTCATCGCCACTCGAGCGCAGTACGGGTTGCTCGCCCAGCTCTTTAGCCATGCGCGTAACTTCGACAAAACGTTCTGGATGACGCGGAATAACCATCGCGATGGCATCTTCATGCTGCTGCCACAGCGGCTTCATCGCCTCCAGAAATTGTTTCTCTTCATTAGCGTGACTGCTCAATAACGCAACCACAGGGCGTCCGCCCAGCGTGGTTTTTAGCTGGCGCGCAACACGGCGCTGTGCATCGGTAATATCAATATCAAATTTGATACTGCCCGATACAATGACTTTAGATGGCGTCATCCCCAAAGAGAGAAAGCGCTGTGCATCCGTTGGGTGCTGTGCCACTAGCAATGCGATATCGTTGAGCATCTGTTGGCTTAGACGGCCAAAGCGCGCATAGCCTTTTGCCGAGCGCTCCGATAGCCGCGCATTGGCGATCAACAGAGGGACGCCGCCATGCTTACAACCGGCGATCATATTGGGCCACAGTTCCGTTTCCACCACCATACAACCACGCGGCTGCACGCGCGCAAGGAATAACCGAATCACAAACGGCAGGTCGTACGGACAATAGAGATGTTGAACGCGATCACCAAAGAGGGCACGCACCCGGTCAGCGCCTGTTGGTGTCATGCTGGTCATCACAATAGGAAGCTCTGGGCTTTCTTGCAGCAAGCGCTCCACCAGTGGCGCTATCGCCATGGTTTCGCCCACAGATACCGCATGAATCCACAAAGGACGCCCTTCAATGCGCGGCACAAAACCAAAACGCTGCCACCAACGCGCTCGATAACCTTTTACCTTGGTACTTTTCCAAAACAAACGTACCAATAAAACCGGAATAAGTAGCGTAAAAATAACGCTGTAGATAAAACGCAGGACGTTAGCCATCCGACTCCTCATTTCGCTGCATGTTATACAAGCTGGCGTAGTGTTGTTTACGGTTGATCAACGCATCATGTGTGCCCTGCTCAACGATGTGACCTTGATCCATCACGACGATCAGGTCTGCATTCTCGATGGTCGAGAGACGATGAGCGATCACCAGCGTGGTACGATTTTGCATCACGGTGTTCAACGCCGCCTGAATATGGCGCTCAGATTCAGTATCGAGCGCCGATGTTGCCTCGTCCAAGATAAGAATCGGTGCATCTTTCAAGATGGCGCGCGCAATGGCGATGCGCTGGCGCTGTCCGCCCGAAAGCAGCACGCCGCTCTCACCCACCTGAGTTTGCAAACCATCAGGCAAGCGCTCCGCAAACTCCATCACATGGGCGGCACGCGCTGCAGCTTCGATCTCGGTAAGTGTCGCATTGGCTTGCGCTCCATACGCGATATTCTCAGCAATGGTGCCGTTAAACAGCACCACATGCTGACTCACAATAGCGATCTGTTGGCGCAATGCCGCAAGACTGTAGTCCTGTAGCGGCTGCCCATCGAGTAGAATTTCGCCTTGCCAACCGTCATTAAAGCGCGGTATCAATCCAGCCACCGTGGATTTACCGCTACCAGAGCGCCCCACTAATGCGACCGTTTGCCCTTTGTGTAACTGGAGGGAGAAATGCTGTAGCGATGCCACCGACGCTTCTGGATACTGGTACGTCACATCCGAGAAACACAGCTCACCCGATACCTGCGCCGGTGCCAACGAGCCATGGTCTTGCTCAGCGGTTTGATCCATCGTGGTGAAAACAGCGTTCGCCGCTGCCAGCCCTTTCTGCATCGTCGCGTTAATCTCGGTCAGCATCCGCAGTGGTTTAGTGATCATGCCCGCAACGGTGATAAATGCTACAAACTCTCCGGTAGTCATACTTCCCATCACCGCAGGCGACATCGCGATATACATCAACGTCGCTAGCGCCATCGCCACCAAAAACTGTACCACTGGCGTATTAATCGACTCAGCGACTACCAACTTCATGTACTGGCGGCGGTTGAGATCACTGGCTTTATGGAAACGGTCACGCTCGAACTCGGTGCCGCCGTATACACGCACCACCTGATAGCCTTTGATCGACTCAGATGCAGCACTGGTAATATCCCCCACCGACTTCTGGATACGATGGCCAAGTTTGCGCATCCGCTTCGAGGCAACGCTAATAACCACGCCCAACAGTGGCGCCACCGCAATAAAGATCAGTGTGAGTTTCCAGTTGGTGTAAAAGAGGTAACCCAGTAGCGCCACCACCGTGAGGCCTTCGCGCAGGAACACTTTGACAGAATCGGTGGCTGCCACGGTTACCTGTTCGATATTGAATGTCAGCTGTGCCAGCATCTCACCCGAGGTGTGGTGATGATAATAATCCGCGGGGAGCAGCAACATACGATCAAACAGTTGCGTACGCAGGTGGTGGATTACAAAGCGCGCAACATAGTTGATGCTGTAATTACCAAGGAACGAGCCAATACCGCGGCCCGCGTAGATGACCAGTACCGCCAGTGCCAGCCATAACCGTTGATCCAGCGCACCCTCTTTAACGGCATCAATAACCGATTCTAACCACTTACCTGCCAGAAACTGCGTCGCACCATAGATCGCGAAGCCGACAAAAGAGACTAAAAAAGCCGGCCAATAGGCTGCAGAATAGGTCAGTAGCCGTTTGTAAACAGACCAACCTTGGCCCGCGTCGCTGTCATCGCTCGTCGGCTTCATGAATTGCTGTTTCCTTAAAAATGGTCAATTATACTCACTTTTGAGCCTGAGCTGATAATCTCAGCGCGATGCTCGACGTTAATGACGTGACTGTTACCCCCCTAGATGAGGCCCCAATGAGTTCCAATCAAGCCCCCGAGGCAAGTTTTTTAGCACCACGTTACTGGCCAACGTGGATGGGCATGGGGTTACTGAAGCTCATTTGTAAATTACCCTACAGCTGGCAGATCACGCTTGGACGCTGGCTCGGCATAGTGATGTACCACCTATTCGCCAGCCGCCGCCACATTACGGATGTGAACTTACGTTTGTGCTTTCCACAGCTATCGGATACCGAGCGCCAAGCATGGGTTAAACAAACCTTTATCCACAACGCGATAGGCCTCTTTGAGAGCAGTATGAGTTGGTGGGCGCCGGACAGCAAACTGGATATGCCGATCACCCTCAAAGGCGAGCAGCACCTGAAAGCAGCCCTAGCACAAGGACGCGGAGTTATTCTCTTAGGTGGGCATTTTTCAACGCTTGACCTTGGTGGGCGTCTCTTCTCACGTTACTTCGAAGCTGACGTGATGTACCGCCAGCACAATAACCCTCTAATGGATAAAATGATCCGTGAGGGACGTGGGAACCACCTTGGCACCATTGAACGCGAGAACCTACGTCAGGTGCTACGTGCGCTGCGCAAGAACCGTGTGGTCTGGTATGCGCCGGATCAGGACTTTGGGCCAAAATACTCCGTTTATGCGCCATTTTTTGGCCAAGATGCCGCAACAATCACCGCCACGTCACGCTTGGTGAAGCTCAACAACTCACCTATTTTGATGTTTTCTCAGCACCGCAACCCAGACAATAAGGGCTATGAGCTGGAATTTTTTCCGATCATAGAGGACTTTCCAAGTGGAGATGAGGTGGCTGATGCAAGCCGTATTAACGCCGAAATCGAACGGGCCATTCGTAAAGACCCTTGCCAATACATGTGGGTTCACCGCCGTTTTAAAACGCACCCAAAAGGCAAAAACTACCTCTATCGCAAAACCGACTAGCCGCCTGCAGCAGATGGCTTAGCCAAGGCTTGGCTAAATGATGCGGCAAAGAGCAGCGCCACAAGTAGCCACACCGCTTGCCCCCAGTAGCTGCTGTAGATCGATATTCCGGTATTGAGCGGAAACAACACCCCAACCGCGCCGATAAAATAGGCGCCAGCCAGATAGTTACGGGCTGTAAGAATTGCTTTCAGGCGTTCAGCAAGCAGCGCAAATGCCACCAGCAAGCCAACCAGACCAATCAGACCCATATCGGTTAGCGCTTCCAGAACAATCTGATGTGCGTGGAACGCCCCAGCAGGCTGACCACGTTTAGTATCCGTATGTAGAAAGAAGTCACCTTGTTGCGCGTAACTCGGGTATGCGTAACGAAAACCGCGCACCCCCACACCGTTGATGGGGTTGTCTTGAATCATCCGTAGCGAAGTCGCCCAGAGCGTCAACCGGTAGGAGCTGGCCTCATCCCAAGCCGCGAATGAGCCCTCTGTCGATTTCAGCGAGTGCCCAATACGCTGCTGGACCGCATCATTTTGCACAACGAGCGCACCCGCCAACCCACAGACAAGGATCGAGCTAACCATTAAGGCTTTTGGCAACCTGAAGCGCCAGACAT
Source organism: Neptunomonas sp. XY-337 (assembly GCF_004959845.1). Taxonomy (NCBI): domain Bacteria; kingdom Pseudomonadati; phylum Pseudomonadota; class Gammaproteobacteria; order Oceanospirillales; family Oceanospirillaceae; genus Neptunomonas; species Neptunomonas sp. XY-337. Next base: position 101,835 of record NZ_SPLL01000004.1, read on the forward strand.
GCAGCATCGCTACCCCCGCCAGCACCATCCAAACCAGCGAGACCACCGCACCACGATTACCGCTAATAAAGTACGAGAGCACCAACACAGGGACCAAAAGATAAAGCGCAGCCAACCCAAATTGGCGCTGCGCCCACCAGAGTAAAACCGTGGTGAATGGAATCATCATCCAACCAAACATAGGGTCTTCGCCGAACACACTGCTGATGCGCCCCGGATCTGCGGAAGCTTGACCGAAGATATCGACCCCCACCGCGAACTGAAACCACGCATCCGCCACCCAAAATAGCAAAATGATAGCTAACCACTTGGCAAGCTGCGCATGGCTCTCAGCACTGTTTAGGCGTGAAATAACGAATACACCGGCAAAGTAGAACCGCCACATGCTAATAACGGTTTTAGCCCCTTTCTCAAGATAAGTAGCGTCAAGTAGCGATATTGCGGCAGGTAGCCAGAAACAGAGAAAAAAGGCGCTAAAGATATGTAAGCTGCTGCGCTGGCGAAGGCGCTCGCGGTTTGTTGCAAGGTCATAGATCCCTAGCAACGCCATAATAAGTGTCGGTAGTTCAAAACTCACCCCAAACGGCTGCGCGAACACAGCCAACGCCACCAATACAACAGCGATATTCACAGCGCTATTTGGACTCCGTATCGCGGGCTACGTTTTGCTCGTAGAGCTTGGCTTCCTTTAGGAAGGCATAGAAAGCGTTCACCACACTTCCAATAAAGCCGCGCCGACCGTTTAAGTAGTTTCGCCTCAGTACGTAAGACTTAAAGAACATCACCGGAAACACCAACAACAGCTTAGCTAAACTGCTCGACTTACCCGCTTCGAACTTATCCAACGCTTTGCTGGTGGAATAGCGGTTGATCTTGTCCACCTTAACCGCGATCGAAAACTCACCATAATGGTTCACCGGCGTCTTCAACTTCGCGATGGGTCCATTAATCGTTAGGCTTTCGTGGTCGCGCTCGTGGCCGTACTCGCCCAAGCTTTTGCGGAACAGCCGTAGGTGGCGATTCTGCTTTGTTTTCGGGTGGATTTTGCGGCCGAGGAAATACTCCTGAAAAGGTAACGATGCCCCCACAAACTGATTCTGCGCCACCAGCGTTTGGATCTCTTCACACAGCGCTGGCGTCAGCTCCTCATCCCCATCGAGATTAAGCACCCATTCGTGGGTACAGAGCTCTTTCGCAAACGCTTTTTGGCGCGCCATGCCCAGCCATGCCTGATGGTAAATACGGTCAGTATAGCGGCGTGCAATTTCGAGGGTTTTATCCGTGCTGCCACTATCAACAATCACAATTTCAGCAAAATCTTTGACGCTTTCCAGCGCGCGCGCGATATTTTTTTCTTCGTTTTGTACCACCAAAAATACACTGATCATACGCGATATCGCCCTTTAGCTAATGCGATGGCAAACTGCCAACGATTGGTACTGCGCAGCACTGAAACGCGCTTAATGCGATGGAAGTCCGTCAGTGGCTCAATCCCCTTTTTAACGGTCACAGCGGAGGTAAACCCTGCCCTCTTAACTTGTTCGACATTCGCGTCGTTAAAGCGACCATACGGGTAAGCAAACGCATCACATGGCTTTTTCAGCAGCGCCTCAACCCAACGCTTAGATGCCAAAATTTCAGCCTCTGCTTGCTCTAAAGGAGTCTGGCTGACATTAATATGGGTCATGGTGTGGGCGCCAAACTCCACCAGACCAGAAGCGTCCATCTCACGTATTTCATCTGCGCTAAGTTTCTCGATCTGCTCCATCTCTGGCGCAAGATAGATCGTTGCCTTCGCACCCTTAGCTTTCAGAATAGGAAACATCACCTGATAGTTATCGCGAAAACCATCATCGAAGGTTAGCGCAACGCGCTTGTGCGCGGCCTCGGGCGCGGCTATCAACTCACTGACCGTACAAAACTGATAGCCCTTACCGATCAGGTAATCGATCTGCTCTGCAAAGCGCTGCGGTGTTACCACAAGCTCCGCAGGCGTATCACCCGGCTGCTCCTGCACGCTGTGATACATCAGCACCCGCGGCGCCAGCGCATCCACCGAAGGGCGCCACCAGTTGTAATGGGCCGACAGGTAAAGACCAACCAAAAACAGAATAATAAGAAGTAGATAGATCATGCGCCGATATTACCCGCTAAGGCAGCTTGGTAAAACTCTTGATACTGATGGGCGATGCGTGGCCACGTAAAGGTCTCAGCATTGGCATCGGCAAACTGGCGAAACTCAGCACGATAGTCCGCGTGATGAGTGATCATATCTGTCAGCTTTTCGACCAACGCACCCTCGCAGATCAAAAACTTCGCCGGCAGTATCTCGGGCGCTGCACCCACCTCAGTCGATAACAACACATTGCCATAAAAAAGCGCTTCAGCCATGACGAGGCTGTAACCTTCGCTGCGTGATGCGATCACCACAGCGTGCGCTTGTGTCATACGCCGTGGCACATCGTTCTGCTGCCCCAATAACTGTACGCGCTCCCCAAGCGATAGCTGATCAACCAGTGCCGCAAGCGCCTGCCGCTGCGGCCCATCCCCGACCACATCAAGGCTTACGTGCTCCGGCAGATGGGACATCGCCTCAATTAATTGATCAAAACGCTTTATGGGATCTAACCGCCCAACCGCCAGCAGTCGAACCTGCTCGCTGAGTATTTGCGGCCGCAGCACTGGATCAATATGAGTGCCGTTAAAGATCACCCGTGCAGGCTGGGTAATGGATTGCTGGACCTTACCCGATACGGCAGTGACGTAGGGTAAGCGGTTAAAAACCCTGCCCTTACGCGAGTTGTGCTTGGTTGCGACCTGCGTAAAACGCACCACACGACGTAATCGCGCAATAATCTTTGATGCTTTCGCGCCATGGCTGTGCACAACGTCCGGTTGCAACTGGGCAATGGTTTGGCGCAGTTTGAAGTAGAGCCGCGGATTATAAGCTGATTCACTGGCCGGTAGGCGCACAACAGCTACCTGATCCGACAGCCGTGCTAACCATCGACTGCCAGTAAACGCAGCAACCGTTACCGATACCCCTTGCCGCGCCAACTCATTACTGAGATCTGCCACCACCTTCTCCGCGCCGCCATCCAGACTAGACGCTAAGAACATCAGTATCTTCATGTCACGAGTTCCTTGTAGAGTGTGAGGGTGCTTTGCAGCATCTCAGCTTTGAGAAAGTGTTGATTAGGTTTTGGCGCTACCGGTGTATCGAGCAGCGCAGTAACGTTGGCTTCGAGCGCATCCAGATCGCTTAACGGAGACAAACCCTGCGGATATAACGCACGCAGAATTTCACCAACGCCACCATGATCATAGCCAACCACCGGCACACCTTGAGTGAGCGCTTCGGCGACGGTACGGCCGAACGCTTCAGGCTTTGTCGATAGCGAGAGCACCACATCAGCGCAGCTGTAGAGTTCCCGAATATCAGCACGTGCTCCGGTAAAAAATAGCACCTCTTCAAGCCCTTTATCTGCCACAAGCTGGCGCAGCTCTTGGGCATAGGCTTGCCGTTTTGGATCCTCTCCACCCACGATAAGCCCAGCCACGGGCTCACCTTTATCACGCAGCCGTGCGATAAGCTCAATAAAATCATAATGCCCTTTTAAGCGCGTTAAACGCCCCGGTAACATCAACACTTTACGGCCTGCTAACTGCGGAAAGTCCTGATAGTATTGCGCCAGCCAACTCTCGCTGGGTTGGTATTGATAGGGAAAGTCAGCAGGGTCAACACCTCGGAAAATCCGCGTGACCTTCTGGTCCGGTGTTTGGGGGTAGTTCGTGCGAATATAGTCTGCAATGGTGTCAGAAACAGCAATGACACGCTCGCCGCGGGTCATGATTGCGCTATATGCCGAAACTGAGTACAGCCCATGCACTGTGGTCACTAAATGGGGGCGGTTTCCAGATGGCAGCCCACGCCACGCAAGCCACATCACCCAAGCAGGCATACGCGAGCGTAGATGCAAAATATCCGGTTGCTCTTTCTGCAGCCAACGGCGTACCGCCCAGATATGCCGAAAAGTCAGTAACGATTTACGCCCCAAATCCCAGCGATAATGGCGGCTTCCAGCGGCTTCCAGCGGCGCCACGAGCCGCCCTCCTGCAGAGACAACAACCGATTCGTGACCCGCGGCCACAAGTGCTTGTGCCACCTCCAGCGTTCCTTTCTCGACACCGCCGCCATCAAGGTCGGGAAGGACTTGTACCACTTTCATAGCCAGCCCTTTTTCATAATCCAAGCTGCTGCGCGATCGGCTTCAGCCAAGGGAGCGTCGGTGGATCGCTGGCGCTGCGTTAATGTCATCACGCGCATTGAAGCCTTCAAGCGCGCCAGCCCGCGCGTTACACGCGAACCTCCGGTTTTGATTGGCAACTCGAATACGCCCGTTTCACAACCGGCACTCAGCGCTTCATACACCATTGAGATGCTATCTTCGGTTACCCAACACGCATTGGCACTGGCTAATTGTTCAGGCAGCCAGTGCCGCGAAGTATTTTCAAACGGCATCACACATAGCAGCGGATAATCTGTTGCACGCTGTAAAAAACTCTCGGGCGTGCGCCGCGATGTGGTCAGCAACCACTGCTGTGTGGTGTCCTCTAATAAACTATCAATCTGCTGCCAGATGTGATCATCACTCCAGTCAAAGTGCTTCGATGGCCCACCCACAAGAATCAAGCCTTGATCAGCCTGCTTGGTGCCCGGTTGCATCCGGTTTAACGCGCCCAATGTGGCTAACGTGTTGGGTAGCTCCGGCGGCTGGTCATGCTCTGGGATAATAGCGGCACTAAACCAAGCGCTCGGTAACGAGGGGCGCATCAATACCACCGCTTTGCAACCCACTATCCATTGCAGCGTCAGTAACGATAGATGCGTGCGGCGCCCCGTGCCCACCACCAGCTTTACATGGCTGAATGCGTGCTGTTTACCGGTAACTCGGGCCGCGATAAGGGCAAAGATAGCGCGCCAACTCAAGATCGTATGCTCAGTGCACGAAAGTTGTGGCGCAGCGCGGCGCAATGCATCCACCAAGCCAAGCGACTGATTCACATGTCCGGGCTTACCATCGCTGATGATGCAAATATCTGACACAAGGGATTCCAAAGCTGAGTGAAAAGCAAAATATCAAGCCTTTCATCATACTAGAGTATGGCGAAACTCCCAATTACCAAACGCTTTCAGGCGGTTTGCGCATTCCCTTTTACCGCCCCGCTGTATTACAATCTGAACCATATCCCGAGTCGCCAACACGTGTTATACGGACCCTGTTCCACCCACTCTGCTTATTGGTTGACTCACCTAACTGTTAGTTTTTTGAGGTAACCCGCATGGCAGCATTTGGTACTGTTTTTATGCCAGAGATGTCGATCTCTTGGTTTGACGGCGAAGGTTGGAGCACAGCTGAGCGCGTCGCAAGCGACAGCATCCAGCTTCACCCCGGAGCGCATGTTCTTCACTACTCCAGCACCTGCTTCGAGGGCTTAAAAGCTTTCCGCCATCAAGACGGTTCCATCAAAATTTTCCGTATGGATCGTAATATTGCCCGCTTTGCTCAAAGTAGCGAGCTGCTATCGTTGCCTGCGATCGATCCGGCACAAACTGAAGCGATGATCCTTGATATCGTCAAGCACTTCGCCGCTGATGTACCTGAGCCACCGGGTTCTATGTATATCCGCCCAACGCACTTCGGTACGGAGCCTGCCATCGGTAAAGCCGCTGCGCCGTCGCTAACTTCGTGCCAGTACATTTTGCTCTCTCCTGTCGGTGATTACTTCTCTGGTGGCGACACCACCTTGCGCCTGCTGCTAGACGATACCGGTATGCGCTGTGCACCACACATGGGAATGATCAAAAGCGGTGGTAACTACGCCAGCGCGTTGAACCCTATTTTAGAAGCGAAGAAAGAGCTACAGGCTGATCAGGTGCTGTTCTGCCCAGGCGGCGATGTGCAAGAAACAGGCGCGGCGAACTTCCTACTAATCGACGGCGACGAAGTGATCACCAAAGCACTCGATGAGAGCTTCTTGCACGGCGTGACGCGTGACTCAATCCTGACGATCGCAAAAGATCTAGGTATGAAGGTGTCTGAACGCCAGCTCACAGTAGACGAACTACTCGAGCGCGCTGCTAAACCGGGCTGTGAAGCAGCACTATCCGGCACAGCTGCGGTATTAACACCGGTGGGTACATTGATCCACAAAGGCCAAGAATACAAAGTCGGCAACGGCGGTGTGGGTGAAACCACAGTGAAACTGCGCCAAGCTTTGAATGCGATTCAGTGGGGCCAAGCTGAAGATAAGCACGGCTGGCTCACATCGATCTAAGCATCTTTGATCGCAAAAAAAACCACCTCTATGCAGGTGGTTTTTTTATTTCAGCGTTGCGCCTTAATGGCTCGTTTGCATCACGCGTTGCCAGATCGTTCTAACTTGATCGCGCAGCTCGCGCATCTCCGCTTCTTTGATCACACTTGACTGCTCTTGCAACGACAATCGATGGCCAGTCGCACGATACGCCTTATAGGCTTCACGCAGCTGCTCCGCTTCTGCTGCGCTCAGTAACCCCTCCGCTTCACAGGCATCCAAAATACGAATGTTATCCGAGTAGCGATACAAACTTGGGTAGCTGATGGCATGAGCCAACACTTGGTACTGCACTAAGAACTCAATGTCTACGATACCGCCTTGATCCTGTTTCAAATGGAACAAGCCCTCAGACTGAGCCTCATGCTCCGATGTCCCTAGATGCTCACGCATTTTTTCGCGCATCTCAACCACCGCTTGTTGCAGCGCTGGCAGCTCCCGTGTTTTCGCTAACACCCGTGCACGCACGGCCTCAAAGTCCTCAGCCAACTGGCTTGGACCTGCCACAACGCGTGCTCTTACCAACGCTTGATGCTCCCATGTCCAAGCTTCCTTATGCTGATATTCTTCAAAGGCGCTCAACGATGACACCAACAACCCCGAATTACCGGAAGGCCGCAGGCGCATATCTACCTCATAAAGCTGACCGCCGGCGGTAAAGGTGTTCAGGATATGGATGATGCGTTGCCCTAAGCGGGTGAAGAACACTGAGTTGGCGATGGACTTTTCACCGTCGGTAAAGAGGTTCGGGTCGCAGTCGTGGATAAAGACCAGATCCAGATCCGAACCATAAGACAGCTCAATGCCGCCGAGCTTGCCGTAGCCAACAACAATAAAATCCAGCTCGCTGGGAGTACCTGCGCTTTTGAGCGGGCGGCCATGCTTTTCAACCATCAAGCCCCAAGCGATCTCCAAAACGCTTTTCAGAATCGCCTCCGCCAGCCATGTCAGGTAATCGCTCACCTTCATCAGCGGCAGTACGCCGGTAATGTCTGAGGCGGCAACCCGCAACATATGGGCGCTTTTGAAGTAACGCAGCGCCTCCATCAGTTGCTCAGTATCCTCTTGTGGAATCCTCAGCAACTGCTGACGCAGCTCCGCTTCAAGCTGGGCTTTGTCCGGCGGTGTGTAGAGGGTGCGTGGGTCAATCAACTCATCGAGCAGCACTGGCTTTTTCGCCAGTTGATCAGCAAACCACACCGATGACGAACATAGCTTGATAAGTTGCTGAATCGCAGCGGGATTCTCCGCGAGCAACACCAGATATGCCGAGCGGCGCAACACCGCTTGCACCAGCGTTAGGACGCGGCTCAAAGTTTCGGTGGCGTTATCCACCGCAGAGATCTGTTCAAGTAGCTGCGGTAATACCGCTTTTAAGCGCTCAAGGCCGGTTTGCTGCAGCATCTGCACTGTACGCGAGTGCTTCAGATCGTTAATCAGCTTAAACGCGCGTGCTGGGTCATCGAAGCCTTGCTCCGCCATCACCGCAGCGCCCTCTTCGTCGGATAGCTCATCGGTCCAGACGGTTAGCCAGTTATTGGTACTCGCCTCATCACCGGTGCTTTCTTCAGCCGGCGCAATGACATCCGCAAAGTGGCGACGCACAGCGTCACGCTGCGCGTCTAATTCATTTACAAAGGTCTGCCAATCAGAAAAGCCCATCACAAATGCCAGCCGTGCTCGGCCAAGTTCATCCTGCGGTAGCTCCTGAGTTTGCTTATCAGCGAGCGCTTGAATGGCGTGTTCGGTGTTACGCAAAAAGGTGTATGCATCCAACAGTTCTGTGACTGCATGTTCGGGCATACCCACCGTTTCAGGTAGGAGCGGAAGAATATTGCGCAACTCACGCTGCTGCAGCCGCAGATCACGTCCGCCGCGGATTAGCTGGAAAGCTTGTGCAATAAACTCCACCTCACGAATACCGCCAGAGCCGAGTTTGACGTTGTCCTCCAGACCTTTGCGGCGCACTTCACGGTTGATCATCTCTTTCATATCGCGCAGTGACTCAAACGCGCTGAAATCGATATACTTGCGATACACAAACGGGCGCAGCTCTTTGAGCAGTTCTGCCCCTTTCTCTTGATCACCTGCGACAATACGCGCTTTGATCATGGCGTAGCGTTCCCAGTCACGGCCTTGATCTTGATAGTAGTGCTCCATCGCCGCAAAGCTGATCGCTAAGGGGCTTGCAGAGCCAAACGGGCGTAATCGCATATCCACGCGGAAGACAAATCCCTCGCCATTGAGGGTATCGAGGGTTTGAATCAGCTTTTGTCCAAGGCGAATGAAAAAGTCTTGGTTAGCCAGACACTTTCGCCCGCCCACTGTCTCGCCATTTTCAGGGAAGCAGAACATCAAATCGATATCGGAGGAGAGGTTCAACTCATTGGCACCGAGCTTGCCCATCCCGATCACAACCATCCGCTGCGGTTGGCGCTCGCCCTGTTCATCAGCAGGCCCGTGCGGCGTGCCAAAGCGCTCACAATGGAAACGATAGAGATGCTCCAGTGTGACATCGATAAACGCGTCAGCCATCCAACTCAGCTCTTGAGTGGTACTTGCCATATCAGCACGCCGCGTGAGATCACGCCAGATCAAACGGATCTGTTCTTGCTGACGCAAGCGGCGCAGCACCGGCATCAGCGCTTCAGCGCTGCTGAGCGTTTGGGTGGCATCTTGGATAAGCGCCCGATACGTAGCAGCCGTGTAGGGTTCGGTTAACGCGTTTCGAGCCATGAGTTCGGAGAGAAACTCCGGGCGACGTTGCAGTTGCTCGGTCACAAAGTCACTGCCAATCAAAACCTGATACAGCTCGGGTAGCAGCGCATCATCGAGCGCCGTCGCGATCAGCTCATGGTGGTCTTCCAAGCGCGTTAGCTGTTGTTTGAGAAGGTCATGCAGTTCAGCAGGAAATTGGCTGTAATCGGGCTGCAACATTTAAGACTCCATCCGCTCAATCGATTTTGTCTCAGCTTATCAAAGGTTGCCGCCCGTGGGGATGATCTTTATCAGCCGTTGCGAGCACAATCGAAAAGCCGATAGCCACGCTGAGCTTTGCTTATATCGCTGGGAACCAAGGAGGGGATCTGCTGTTGCAACTGCTGGGCAAAACTGTTGATGGCTGCTTCAGCACCGCGCTTGAGTTCAATCTCCACTTCGCAAATGGGCTCTTGGTAGCGCTGCTCAGTGTCTGGATCCTCAAACACAACACGGCCTTGATCGATCACCACCTCTAATTCACTTCCTTGCCACTGAATATCCCAAAGGGTGCGCGTAAAATCGGTACTGAAAATAGCAAGTAGCTGATCTTGTAGTTGGGCTTTATCTAACGCCTCAGGCCACTCCACTTCAGTGAGCTTTTGCAGGTCCAACTGTGGTGTTGCCAGTACCCACTCCCATTCTTGACGCTGGTGCAGTCCGTTGATGCTGCGCCCTTGGGTTTTGAAGGTTTGGATAAAAGCCTCACCATCACGGCGAATCCGCAACGCGACCTTGGCACCACTCAATGTAAGCGAAGGGGTGTCGTAGTACTGGTTTTGCAGCATTTTATGCTCGCCTGCGGTTCCTGCCATATCGCTCAACTCGCTTTTTAGTCTTTCGATATCCTCTTCAGGAACCAGCATTTTCAATTCAGTTTCAGTCGCCACACACTTCCCCAACGTCAGAAAATGGCTCAAAAGCCATATGATTTACAATGTATATCGCTCTCATTTACGCATCATATACAGTCGTGATTTATTACATTTTTATTACAACAAAACAGACTGATTCGACGCAATAAATGACACTTTTTTTACCATTTCATGTCATTTTCGCTACAAATAAATGACACCGGCTTTTATACTTGCGCCCGAAAAAATTTCAATTAGGCCCAAGGTTATGGTTACCAATAATCCTATTTTGCAAATGTTCGCCCGCTCACCTTTCAAACCGATGCAAGAGCATATTGCGAAAGCAAATACTTGCGCACGTGAGCTACTGCCATTCTTCGAAGCAGTTATCGCTGATGACTGGACAAAAGCCAAGGACATTCAGCACCGCATTGCGGTTTTGGAAGGCGAAGCAGACGCACTGAAAAAGGATGTTCGTCAAAACTTGCCCAACAGCGTGTTCCTACCGGTACCACGTTCGGACCTTTTAGAACTATTGCGCATGCAAGACAAGATAGCGAATCGCGCAAAAGATATTTCCGGCATCATGCTAGGCCGCGAAATGCCGATTCCAGAGCCTATCCAACCACAAATGCTCGCGTTTGTTCGCTCTGCTCTTGCCACCTCTGAGCAAGCCCTCAAATCCCTCAATGAGCTGGACGAGCTGGTAGGTACTGGCTTCCGCGGTCGTGAAGTCGAGATCGTTGAAAATATGATCATTGAGCTGGACGAGCTTGAGCACAAGAACGATGAGCTCGAGCGCGAGATCCGCTCCCAACTGTTTGAAATTGAGCGCCAATTGCACCCGATTGATGCCATGTTCTTGTACAAGGTAATCAACTGGATCGGCGACCTTGCCGACCGCGCTCAACAAGTCGGCAGCCGTCTACAGCTGTTGCTAGCTCGCTAATTTCTAACTTACGAAAGGCATAATCATGAGTATTATTGCGCAGTACGGCGATATTATCGTTATTTTGGCCTGTATCTTTGGCTTTTTCATGGCTTGGGGTGTTGGTGCAAACGATGTGGCAAACGCCATGGGTACCTCCGTCGGCTCCAAAGCCCTGACCCTTAAACAAGCGATCATGATCGCGATTCTTTTCGAGTTTGCCGGTGCCTATCTAGCGGGTGGGGCAGTTACCTCGACGATCCGTAAAGGGATTATCGATCCCGGCATTTTGTCAGGCAATCCAGAACTACTGGTGTTCGGCATGATGTCAGCCTTGTTGGCAGCGGGTATTTGGCTCTTGGTCGCTACGCATTTTGGCTGGCCAGTATCGACAACGCACTCGATTGTCGGTGCTATTGTCGGCTTCGCAGCAGTCGGTATATCGGCCGATGCGGTTAACTGGGGCAAAGTGTCTAAGATTGTTGCGAGCTGGGTGGTCTCGCCGGTCACGGCGGGCTTTATAGCCTTCTTCCTCTTCCGTAGCGTCCAACGCCTGATTTTGGATACTGCTAATCCATTCGAAAACGCGAAGCGCTACGTACCGATGTACATCTTCTTGGTAGGTTTCATTGTTTCCATGGTGACCTTCACCAAGGGTTTGAAGCATATCGGTCTTGATCTGTCATGGGGTATGAGTGCGCTGATCTCTGTTGGCGTGGCGGCACTTACAATGATGCTGGGTATTGCTATGCTCAAGAAAGTGAAAGCCGACCCAGAAGCAGATAAAGATTACCACTTCGCCAGCGTTGAGAAAGTATTTGGCGTCCTGATGATGTTCACCGCATGTGCCATGGCATTTGCGCACGGTTCAAACGATGTGGCGAACGCAGTTGGCCCGTTGGCAGCGATTGTCGGTGTGGTTAACTCTGGGGGTGAGGTTGTACAGAAATCGGCAATGCCAGCATGGATTCTGCTGCTAGGTGGTGCTGGTATCGTGGCTGGCCTCGTTATGTATGGCCATAAGGTTATCGCAACGGTTGGTAACAACATCACTGAGCTAACACCGAGCCGTGGTTTCGCCGCGACATTGGCAGCAGCCACAACAGTGGTCGTGGCATCAGGAACGGGCTTACCGATTTCGACAACACACACGCTTGTGGGTGCAGTTTTGGGTGTTGGTATTGCCCGCGGTTTAGCAGCATTGAACCTACGTGTTGTCGGTACGATCTTCGCTTCTTGGATCGTTACACTACCGGCAGGCGCGATTCTGGCGATCATGTTCTTCTTTATGTTTAAAGGCATGTTCACCTAACCTCGACCTCTCCCTCGAAAGCCTGCACAATAGTGATGAATAACTAACGTGCAGGTTTTCGCTTATGCAAACGCCCACCTTACTAGAGATGATGACTCGCCTTATCGGTGAGCCTTCCGTTAGTTGCACCTTGCCCGAATGGGACCAAAGCAATCTCGGTGTTATTGAGCTGCTGGCAAGTTGGTTAGAACCGTTAGGCTTCCAGTGCGAGATACTTCCCGTACCTGACTATCCGGGTAAAGCCAATCTGGTTGCCACACGCGGCAGCGGCGATGGCGGCCTCGTATTAGCTGGCCATACCGATACCGTCCCCTTCAACGCCGAACTTTGGCAGAGTGATCCATTCACGCTGACCGAGCGCGATCAGCGCTTCTACGGCTTGGGTAGCTGCGATATGAAAGCGTTTTTCGCCCTTGCGATCGAAGCGATTAAAGCCCTCGACAACAGCGAGCTCAACGCGCCGCTCATCATCTTGGCAACCGCCGATGAAGAAAGCTCAATGTCAGGTGCTCGGGCACTGGCAAACAGTGGCTATCCGCGCGCTCGGTATGCGGTGGTCGGAGAACCCACTAGCCTGACACCCGTGCGGATGCATAAAGGCATTATGATGGAATCGCTGCGCATCAAAGGCCGTGCTGGACACTCGTCGAACCCTGCTCTCGGTGCAAGCGCGCTCGATGCTATGCATAGTGCGCTTGGAACGCTACTCTCATTTCGCCAAGAGCTACAAGAGAATCATCAGAACAGCGCGTTCGATGTTTCCGTACCGACGCTCAACCTCGGTTGTGTGCATGGCGGAGATAACCCAAACCGCATTTGTGGTCAGTGCGATCTAGAGTATGATTTACGCCCGCTACCGGGCATGAATATTGCCAACCTACGCGAAGAGGTTGATAAGCGCCTCGCGCCTATCGCGGATCAGTTCGGTGTTGAATTAACGCACGAGCCGCTATTTCCCGGCGTCCCCTCCTTCGAGACGGCAAAAACCGCTGATTTAGTGGCCACGGCAGAACGATTAACCGGCCAAGCATCGAAGGCCGTGGCGTTTGCAACCGAAGCGCCATTTTTACAATCGCTAGGCATGGAGACGATTGTGCTGGGCCCTGGCAGTATCAACCAAGCCCACCAGCCGGACGAGTATCTCGCCTTTGATCAGATACAACCGTCCATTGACCTACTCCAGCAGCTAATCCAACGTTACTGCCTAGCGCCGCACAAGGAGAGTTCCTAAGTGTCTGACTCGAGTACAGACTATGTTGGATGGTTCCGTCACTCATCCCCCTACATCAACGCACATCGGGGCAAAACCTTTGTAGTGATGTTAGGCGGTGAAGCGATCGACCACACCAATTTCGAAAATATTATTCACGATATCGCACTGCTGAACAGCCTTGGCGTACGACTCGTATTGATTCATGGTGCACGCCCACAAATCCAAGAACGCTTGGACGAGAAAGGGGTTGATTCGCAACTGCACCACCACCTCCGCGTCACCGATAGCGAGACACTTGCCTCGGTTATCGAGGCGATTGGCGTGTTGCGCACGAAGATTGAATCAAAACTCTCAATGGGGCTGATCAACACACCGATGCATGGTGCCGAGCTGCGCGTTTCATCAGGTAATTACGTCAAAGGACGCCCATTGGGTGTGCAAGATGGAGTCGATCTCTGCCACACCGGTGAAGTACGTAAAATCGACCATAACGGTATTCGTCAACAGCTTGACCTTGGCAATATCGTATTGCTCTCGAATCTTGGCTACTCCACCACAGGCGAGATTTTCAACTTACCGGTGGAAGAGGTTGCATCGCAAACCGCTATCGCTTTGCAAGCTGACAAGCTCATTCTGTTTGGTGCACAGAGCGGTATTATCGACAGCCAAGGCAGCACCCGTAGCGAGTTGCTGGTGCGCACGGCAGAGCGCTTCCTCAACCAATATCTTGCGCAGCTCGACGATCCAACGCAAAGCCATACCGAACTCGCACGCCTGCTATTAATGGCCACACAAGCTTGCTCAGGTGGCGTTCCCCGCAGCCACTTAATCAGCTATCAGGATGATGGCGCGTTGCTAGCCGAACTGTTTACTCGCGATGGTTCAGGCACCATGGTTGTGCAGGAGTCCTACGAGAAAGTGCGCGAGGCAGAAGGCAGCGATATCAACGGCATTATCGAGCTGATCAAACCGTTAGAGGAGCGTGGGGCCTTGGTGCGCCGCTCACGAGAACTGCTTGAGGCTGAAATTGATAACTTCTTTGTGGTTGAGCGCGATAGCGTTGTGATTGGCTGTGCTGCGCTCTACCCGTTTCAGGAAGAGCGCGCAGCTGAGTTGGCATGTGTAGCGATCTCGCCCGAGTACCGTGGTGGCGACCGTGGCGAACTGCTGCTTGGCGCTATCGAAGCTCGGGCACGCGAGATGGGACTCACATCTCTGTTTGTACTCACCACGCGCACCGCTCATTGGTTTATTGAGCACGGTTTTACCGAAACCTCACTGGAGCAGCTACCGGGAGAAAAGCAGGCACGCTATAACTTCCAACGTAGCTCGAAAGTGTTCAGTAAACCACTTTAGCCCAATGGGAATATGATGCGGAAACTCGCTCCCCCGAGCGAGGATTCGCCAACCTCTAACTGGCCGTTATAACTACTCAAAATATCCACAGCCACGGTCAAACCGATACCTTGTCCGGGAGCCGCTGATGTATCGACACGCGCTCCCCGCTCAAGAATCACCTGACGCATCTCAGGTGAGACACCGAGGCCATCGTCCTCAATATCAAGCTGAATTGCATCTTGGCTAGTCGCCAGCGTGACACTGACATGAGAGTGGCCATACTTGAACGCGTTCTCAAGCATATTGCCTAGCAGCTCCATCAGGTCGCGCTCATCTGCGGCATAAGCCGCCGATTCATCTAGGTCCAGATCAAGGCGCACACCTTTTTCACGATAGACCTTCTCAAGCGCAGAGGTGATCCGCTTGATCATCGGCGCAATGGCTGTTGTTGACTGCGCCATGCTCTTACTTTGGCTACGTACAGCACGCGCTAACTGATATTGCACAATTTGATCCATGCGACGGACCTGCTCATCCACCACCGAGCGATAACCTTCTGGCGGCAGCTGTTCATTACCCGCCCCACGAATAACGGCGAGTGGGGTTTTCAAGCTGTGCGCCAAATCACCCAGTGTATTGCGATAGCGCTCGCGCTGCTTACGCTCCACATGCAGTAGGTGGTTCAAGCTATCTGTTACACCCTGTACCTCTTTCGGATATTCACCCGCCAAACGCGTGGCGTAACCGCGCTCAATATTGACGAGATCATCCACCATCGCTTGCAAGGGACTTAACGCCCAGCGTGTAATCACTGCCTGAATGACCAGCGAGAGCAGAATAACCGCTACCAACCACCCCCATAACTGCAACTTGTATGCCGTCATGGCAGATTTCAATTCCGTATCGGGTTGTACGATGGAAAAGAGATAGCGGCCAGCGGGCTCTTTTCCACGCCATTGCACGGGATACTGGTAGACAAACACGCCCTCATCTTCCCAGTGCTCAAACCGCACGAGATCAACCGTGAGAGGCCGATCAGATAAAGAGACCGATAGCGGCTCACCGTACGCCTGTGCCGCTGTACTCGACCACTGCAATACTCGCTGATAGTCATGAATATAGATTGGCAATTGGCCCTCTACGCCGGCACTGGATGTCACAACGCTTAAGCGCTGATTCGCATCTTCAGCCGTTGCGTTGATCACCAGATAAGCTTTCAAGCGCATACGCTCTTCAAGGGAGAGTTCGAGGCTTTTATAGAAAGAGTTTTGTAACGCAACACCCGCTACCCCCACCATCAGGGGTAGCAAGACAAAGGAGGCGACCAGTAGCCGCGCTTTGAGGGAGGTGGGCAGCCAACTGAGCGCTGCTTTCATTAGCAAAGCTTTAGGAAGCAGGCAGATCGAAGCGGTAGCCTAAGCCCCGAACGGTGGTTATAGGCTGTAGCTGCTGATCAGGGTCCAGCTTTTGGCGCAAACGACGAATAAACACTTCAAGGACGTTACTGTCGCGGTCAAAGTCTTGATGGTACAGGTGTTCTGTTAGTTCAGCTTTGGAAACCGTCTTACCTGCGTTCAGCATCAAATACTCAAGAGTACGATACTCGTAGCTGGTTAACTTAACAGGGCGCGACTCGAACGAGACAACGCGGCCTGTTGTATCCAAGCTGAGCGGCCCAAAGTTCAGTACCGGCTTGGCATGTCCTGCCGCACGACGCAATAGCGCGTTCAGGCGCGCGGAAAGCTCTTCCATATGGAACGGCTTCACGAGGAAGTCATCTGCGCCCGCTTCAAGACCTTCCACTTTGTCTTGCCAATCGCTGCGCGCAGTTAGGATCAACACAGGAAAATTACGCTTGTTTGCTCGCCACTCTCGAATTAACTCAACACCCGATAGTGATGGCAAACCTAAATCCACAATGGCTAGGTCGTATGCAAATTCTGATCCCAGATAAAGCGCTTCTTGCCCATCTGCAGTCTCTTCTACTGTATAGCCTCGCGACTCAAGGCCAGTTACTAGCTGACGACGCAGATCTGCATCATCCTCTACGACTAAAAGCTTCATCCTGCTCTCCTATTTCCTATCATCAGACCCATACTTGTCTGATCGATATCAGGTCATACGCTGACGGTTAAGTACCCAACGTGACGCTGATTCCTCTGACATTGTGAACCAAACACGTCCATATTGACTAACAAGCCACCTTGGCTGTATTTGCTATCGCGTCCTGAATTAAAGACGTTAATAGATCATATCGTAGCAACTGCGTCAGGAAGGGGATAGACAAACTTCTCTTCTTAACTACGGACCTGATAAATAGCGCGCTAAGACTGACAAGATTCGGGTTAATAAAAGGTTAACAAACGCCTGTTTGGAGGGTAAAAATGTCCGCCATAGAAGACATTAACTACTAATAAACGTAGGACAAAGAGGAAAGGTGGTGGCTTTCAAAGACACCACCTTCGCGAATTACTCGCAGCGGCGGCAGGTAGATACGTTGAGCACTTTATAAAGCGGGCACCAACCAAATAGCGCTATCAAAACCACTGGCACACCAATCCAGCCCCAAGGGGTTTGTGGGCCTACAAACACTAGAGCGATAAGCACCAAACCTACTACTACACGAATGATTTTATCGACAGTACCGATATTCTTTTCCATGGTTCAACTCCTTCTGGAAGAATTCAGTACTTAGTATCCATCTGGTGCCCCACATTCTCAGTGACTCAAGTCACATGACGTTTTTACTTTTTTTATGTGCTGCCACCAAGGCGTGATAATCAAGAATAACCACCTGACCACGCGCCAACGCAACAACCCCTTTCTTTTCGAGAGTTTTGAGCTGGCGAGAGATCACCTCACGCGCAGAGCCCAACGCATCAGCTATCTGTTGATGCGACATACTGATCACCAACCCGTGGCGACACTCACCCAGTAGAAACTCGTTTATGCGTTGTTCAATAGTGTCGAATGCCACCGACTGAACGAGCTGGAGTAAGCGTGTTAGACGGCTTCCATAGCTGGAAAATACAAAGTGCCGAAAAACTTCACTCTGATCCATTAAAGAACGAAACTGCACCACTGGCAGCACCCAGAGTTCGGTGTCTTCCTCTGCAATGGCTTCTGCAGGAAAGCCTTCACCCGCCATCAAACAGGACGTAGTTAATACACAGGTTTCGCCAGGATGGATGCGATACATATCGATCTCTCGCCCCGCACTAGAGCGCGCAAACACACGGATGCAGCCTGTAACCACCACCATAAAGCCTTGGCAGTCCTGCCCTGCGCGAGCCAACACCTGGCCATCCGCGGCGTGCAGGCGCTGTGCATGTGTCTCAATGATGTGTGCAATGGGGGCACTCAGCGGTATGGCGCTCTGATCATTCATTCAGACGACGCTTCTCGTTTAGCGCGTGCCAGCAACATTACATAACGGATGTTGTAGGCAAAACCCAAAATCAATGCGATAGGCAAAGTGACTAAAAACAGCTTCCCAAAGGCTGAATCATTATAAAGGTGGCCCACCCACAAGCTCGCAACACAGATCAGCGCCACAGGTAAACCAGCCTTCATTAGCCGCAGTAGCCATTTGTCTTGGCGAATCGCCTTTCGATCGGTCATGTTCATACTCATAGTCATTAGCGAGGCTTCAAATTCACATTTCAACGCCAGAAAGTAAAGGCACCTGACCTAACACTTTGGGTTGATCATCCCATCGCCGTTATTTTTGGTATACTCGGATCTCCGTGAAACAGAACCCAATGAGAGATTGACTCATGCCAGTTTACCGCTCTAAAACCTCTACTGCCGGCCGTAATATGGCAGGCGCGCGCGCACTGTGGCGTGCCACCGGCATGAAAGACGAGGACTTTCACAAGCCTATCATCGCGATCGCTAACTCCTTTACCCAGTTTGTTCCTGGGCATGTCCATCTAAAAGATATGGGGCAGTTGGTCGCTCGTGAAATCGAAAAAGCGGGTGGCGTTGCCAAAGAGTTCAACACAATTGCTGTTGATGATGGCATCGCCATGGGTCACGACGGGATGCTCTACTCTCTGCCATCCCGCGATATTATTGCCGATTCTGTAGAATATATGGTGAACGCTCACTGTGCGGACGCCTTAGTCTGCATCTCCAACTGTGACAAAATCACACCGGGGATGCTGATGGCAGCAATGCGACTAAACATACCGGTTATTTTTGTCTCCGGCGGCCCAATGGAAGCCGGTAAAACCAAGTTATCCGAGCACAAGCTAGACCTCGTGGATGCGATGGTACTAGCAGCTGACCCTACTGCGTCTGACGAGCTTGTCGATGCCGTGGAGCGCTCAGCATGCCCAACCTGCGGTTCATGCTCAGGCATGTTTACCGCCAACTCAATGAACTGCCTCGCAGAAGCACTAGGCTTAGCATTGCCGGGTAACGGTACCGTTGTGGCGACTCACGCAGACCGCGAGCAACTATTCCTGCGCGCTGGCCGCAGTATCGTTGAGATGGCAAAACGTTATTACGAACAGGAAGACGAGCGTGTACTGCCACGTTCTGTCGGCTTCAAAGCGTTTGAAAATGCCATCACGCTAGATATCGCCATGGGCGGATCAACTAACACCATCTTGCATTTGCTTGCTATCGCACAAGAAGCTGAGATCGACTTCGGTATGAACGACATCGATCGTCTGTCTCGTACTGTTCCGCAGCTGTGTAAAGTAGCGCCAAACACCCAGCAGTACCACATTGAAGATGTACACCGTGCCGGCGGCATCATGGGTATTTTGGGTGAGCTTGATCGTGCAGGGAAGCTCCACACTGACGTGCCAACGGTACATACCGAGACCATGAAAGACGCGCTAGATGCGTGGGATATCATGCGTAACCCGTCACCAGAAGTCGTGGAGTTCTATAAAGCAGGACCTGGAGGCATTCCAACGCAACAAGCGTTCAGCCAAGCAAGCCGCTGGCCAACGCTGGATGGCGATCGCCAGAACGGTTGTATCCGCTCGCTTGAAAACGCCTTCTCCCTTGAAGGCGGCCTTGCTGTACTCAAAGGTAACATTGCCTTGGATGGCTGTGTTGTAAAATCAGCAGGGGTGGATGAGTCTATTCTGGTATTTGAAGGCCCTGCGCACATTACCGAGTCTCAGGACGAAGCCGTCGCAAATATCCTTGATGATAAGGTTAAAGCAGGTGATGTTGTCATCGTGCGTTACGAAGGCCCGCGCGGCGGACCAGGTATGCAAGAGATGTTATATCCAACCTCTTACATCAAGTCGAAAGGCTTAGGCAAAGAGTGCGCCCTGCTCACCGACGGTCGTTTCTCTGGTGGTACATCAGGTCTATCGATCGGACACGTATCGCCTGAAGCAGCAGCCGGTGGTGCTATTGGCCTAGTGCGCAATGGCGATATGATTCGCATCGATATCCCGAACCGCACCATTGATGTACTACTCTCTGATGAAGAGCTAGCTGCACGCCGAGTGGAGCAAGACAAGCTAGGCTGGAAACCTGTGGAGGCACGCCCTCGTAAAGTGTCTGCTGCTTTGAAAGCCTATGCGAAGCTCGCAACCTCAGCGGACAAGGGTGCTGTACGCGATCTTAGCCAGCTGGACTAAGTGCTAAATCTGCAAAGCCCGCGATAGCGGGCTTTTTTATGTCAGCCCCTGATAGAGTAAACGTAACGCAAGCAAAGTGACCACCCCACGAAATACCCACGAGAACATAGCGGCGGGTATACGATTCAACACTTTCAAGCCTAGCCATGTACCAACCACACCGGCTGCAATCATCAGCAGAATCACCCACAACCATTCACTGAAAGCAAAGCCAACCACGCTAAATACCACACCTTTCAAGAGGTGTTGAAAAGACATGCAGGTTGCGAATGTTGCCACTGTTTGTAATTTAGAGAGCTTACGGCGATGCAGAACCGCCGCCACAAGCGGCCCGGTCGCACCAACAAAGGCAGACAACAACGTTGTCAGCCCACCTGCCGCAAAAAGCTGAGTGGATGATAAGGATACTTTTGCCGGCTTAGGCCCCCATACAAGGTAGATAATAAACAGCGCCACACTGATTCGAAGTAGGTCAAGGGGCAGCTGTACAACAACAAAAGAGGCCGCCACAGCCCCTAAAATTGCCCCACCCAAAAACAAACCAACCACCTGCCAATCAACATGGCGGCGCGTCATCCAAGCACGATTACCGTTCGATCCCAACTGCACCAACCCATGCACTGGAATTAATGCTGCGAGCGGCAGCATTTGCGACAGCACTGCGAGCAAAAGAACACCCCCGCCGATGCCGAGCGCAGCGGTAATAAAGGAGGTAAAACCGCTTAACATCATCAGCCAGCCGACATCTAGCCAAACGATACTCTCAGGCAACCACATCACTCTTCGCCCAGCTCCCGACAGAGGAAGCTTAATAGCTCAGGGAAGTTAAGCGGCTGACTAAAGAGGAAGCCTTGGCCAACATCACAACTTTGCTCAGCAAGGAACTGATGCTGCGCTTTCGTTTCGATGCCTTCAGCAACAACACGCATACTTAAGCGATGCGCCATCGAGATAATCGCCGCCGTGATCTCCATATCGTCTTGATGGTCGGGAATATCTTTAATGAACTCACGATCGATCTTCAACACATCGACTGGTAGCGTTTTCAAATAATTGAACGAAGAGTAACCGATACCAAAATCATCAATCGCCACCGTGACACCTAAGTGTTGCAGAGCTTGCAAGGTTTCAATCGCCACCTCCACATCCTGCATCAATAAAGACTCGGTGATCTCAAGCTCAAGATTGGCGGGATTAATCTCGAACTCAGCAATGGTCTGCTGAATCATACTCAGTAACTGTGGATCACGAAATTGCCGCGATGACAGATTGATCGCAACGCGCACATCATCAAAACCGAGCGCGGCCATCTCACGAATCGTCAGGCAGGCCTCTTCCAACACCCAACGCCCCAAAGAGACGATAAAGCCCGTCTCCTCAGCCACCGAGATAAACGCATCAGGGCTGACCAAACCTTTATTCGGATGCTCCCAGCGTAACAATGCTTCAACACTCACCACTCTGCTGCTAGTGAGATCAAGCTGGGGTTGGTACTGCAGGATAAACTCACCAGCATCCAAAGCACGCGGCATCTCTCGGGAAAACTGTACATATGTCTGTAGCTGACGGTGCAGGTTCTCATTGAAGAAGCGGTACTGATTACGCCCCTTCTCCTTCGCTTGATACATGGCAAGATCAGCGTGCTTAAGAAGGCTTTCCGGTGTATCTGCATCTTTTGGCAGCCAAGCCAGCCCTACACTCGTGCTGATTTGAATATCGTAGCTATTGATATAGTAAGGCTTTGCGATGGCGTCTAAGATCGCCTCAGCCACCGTCTCAATATGGTTAACGTTGTGCGCGTTGCGAATCAAGATGGCAAACTCGTCGCCGCCCAAGCGTGCTGCAATATCCCCCTCTCCGATACAGCTAACGAGCCGCTCTGCGACCTCCACTAACAACTGATCCCCAGTGCCATGCCCTTGGGTATCATTGATAGCCTTAAAGAAATCGAGATCCAGCAGCATAACAGCCGCTGTCGAAGTTTCAGTGGTTGGATCAAACAGCTCAGCGAGCTCTTTAAAGAACAAGCGTCGATTCGGTAGTCCTGTCAGCTCATCATAAAGCGCCAAGCGCTCCATACGGGCGTGCGCGTCTTTCAGCTCAGTAACATCTTCGCAAACAATGACAAAGTGGGTGAGCTCATCGTACTCACTGTAGACGGGCGAAATCGATGCAAGCGACCAAAACAGCGAGCCATCTTTGTTCCGGTTTTGCAGCTCGCCACGCCAGTTATTGCCGCTCATAATGGTGTTCCAAAGCAGCTCGTAACGTTCACTATTGAGCCACTTGCGGCTAAGCAAGTCTGGCTGTTTACCTTCGACCTCCTCAAGAGCAAAGCCGGTCACTTCACTATACTTGGGATTAACGTATTCAATAGCGCCCAGAATATCGATAATCATGATACTTGAACCGCTCTGGACAATAGCGCTAGAGAGCTTACGCAACCGTGCTTCAACCGCTTTACGCTCAGTAATATCTTGGCACGTACCTACCACTTTGACGACACGTTGCTCATCATCACGCAGCACACGGCTGACTAAGTGAATATGTCGGCATTCACCAGACGCCGTTGATACACGAAAATCGATCTCCCCCTCCGAGCCTTCGTGCAACATAGCTTGAGCGGCTTTGAGCACCATCGTGCGATCCCCAGGGTAAAGGCTCTGAAAAAACGTCTCTTGATCGACTCGCTCAGCCAATGTATTGCGCATCACAGCAGCAAGACTTGGCGAACACCAGAACATACCGCTGTGCGCACACCACTCCCAACAGCCAAACTGAGCCAGCTCATGGCACGAAGCTAAGGCATCATCACTGCGCTGAACCATCATCGGCACATCTGCCTGGGCGATAGAGCGCGACTCAACCTCCTCTTTGGGCTGTTCAGATGGAGAGCGACGTAACCCTGCCAACAGCAAACCAACAAACAGCGCTGCTAAGTAGCCGAGATTATGTTTGCGCAGGTCTGCTGTAATTGTGGCGCGCAACGAGGGGAGTTTAATACTCGCCGCAAGTGCGGAGGAGGACTCAGAAGGGTAAAGTTTCAGCACCTCAGAGGCCGGCGCTTCCATTGAAGCATCGGTGGAAAAGAAAACGTGATCAGGGTCTGCGAGGTTAAGGACCTCCGCGTATTGGGCTAGGAGCGCTCTGTCCTGAGCCGCTTCAACCACTGACAGGAGTTGCAGATCATCGCGAATCTCGGTTAGGCGAGCTTCAACTTGCGTATCGACTTGATGCGGTAACAACAGTGTTTCGCTGAGCGCAATTGCTGCAACTAAACACACCGCCATTAACGTCACATGTTTCGACACAAGTCGGATCAATTCTAAGCTCTCCTAACCATTGCATAATTGCCACCTTAATCAGCCACGCAGGGCTTTAATTACGGTGTCAGACCAGTTCAAGCTATGGCGATAAGCGACTTCATAATAGCTACGCGGGATTCGCGCCATCAGCAGGTCAAACTGGCCTCGTTCATAATTTTCAACATCCCGCAGCGTATCGCCTAACGAGCCTGTGTAGTGCAGCAGGGCGTTTTTAACTTCACTGTTCAAAGGCACTTGCTCAAGTAGCTCCGCCATTTCGATATCGAACAACGCATCCAACTGCGACAAGAGGCCAACCATAAAGTAGTTCATCGCCCCTTGATAACCTGATAGCTCTGCGATCAGCTCACACATGCGCCCACGGATCAGCATATTGCGGGTCAACTCAGTCGGGCTACCGTTCACACCGGTGGTTAAAAACAACAAAATCCAGCGGCGGATCTGATCAAGCCCAAGTAGCGTAATCGCATGAGATAAAGACTCAACTTCACGCGGCACCTTGAAGGCAGCCGAATTCACCACCTTTAAGATTTTGTACGTGAGCGCAGGGTCGTTCACAGCGATCTGCTCTAAAGAAGCCCCTGTTGCCGTTTCTCGATCTAATTCGGTTAACAACTGCAACAATAAAACTTTGTTACCCGCGATGCGCTTACCTTTGATCGGCTCTGGCCGACTCAGAAAGAAACCCTGATAAAGCGAGAAGCCCATCTCAAGACACTGCCTGAACTCCTCTTTTGTCTCGACCTTATCTGCGAGTAGATCCAAATTATGAGGTCTCAGCTTTTGAATCACCTCAGGTAGGCGGGCCATGCCCAGCGCTTGAATATCTAGCTTCACCACATGAGCGATATTGAGCAATGGCTGCAAACGCACATCATTTGGATCATAGTCAGCCAGTACTATCTTGTACCCCTCTTTTGCTTTCTCTTGCAGGGCTGCGGCTAACTCAGGCGTTACATTCGAACGCCCCAGCAACTCCAGCGCAAACAAGGCGGGCGGCAAAGCCGGAAGCGTACCCGACAGCAGCACCTTGTCAGTGACCTTCAAATAGAATGGTAAGCGCTGCTCACCACCATCACCCACAACACTCGCGTAGGTGTTCATAACCACATCGAAGGTAGCGACTTCATCCTTTTGCGGCGACATCGCGTGCGGGTCATCTCCGCGAAACAGCAGTTCAAACGCAACAACATCTTGGTTCTTCGAGTAGATAGGCTGACGCGCCATCAACACATCTAACTGGTGATCGCCATCGAGGATTGAGTCTAAACTTGTCACTAAAATCTCCATGCGCGAGAAAGCGCGCTCTTATTATGATCTTAAGCCGGAGCTCTGAACCCTAGCTTACTCGACCCAAGCGCCCTATGGCTAGGCCGCAGGACGCTTTAGATATCGCCAATATCAGCGATTTCTTAAGGAGATATTTTAGTTTTTACACGCTAAATAAACGAGGTAAGCGTGGACGCGGCAGCGCTGCCGGTATTGGAGGTAGAGGCACAAGCGGCTTCAACTCGCGGTCTGTTAAACTATTAGTGATCAGTTTTTTGACAGGGGGTAAGTGCTCAGCGGCAGCCAGCACCGCCTTGCGCAGTTGTCGGCCCGGCAAGCTTTCATTGGTGAACAAACCTACCACCAGATTTGTACCGTGATAGAGCACCCGAGAAACCTGCATCTGCTCTTTCTCATAGCTTTTCAGAAGTGTGAGCTGGCCAATATCCTCGCCACACGCGTGTGCTTGCGCGACCTTTTCGGCAAGTAACGCTTGCCCACGCAATCCAAGATTAAAGCCGTGTGCTGTTACAGGGTGCATACCGACCGCTGCATCCCCAATCAATGCAAAGCGCTCAGTAACGAACTGATGGGCGTGAACACCCACCAACGGATAGGTGTGGCGTTTACCGAGTAATGTCATATCGCCAAGCTGCCCATGCAGCTGGTCTTGAATGTTTTTACTAAAGCGGGCGTCAGACATGCTGAGGAACTGCTCTGCCTGTCTCCGGTTCACCGTCACCACCACCGAAGAGCAGTTTCCATTCATCGGAAGAATGGCGGTTGTGCGCCCGTAATGAAAACACTCAAAGGCCGTTTGCTCATGTGAGCGTGTGTGCGACATCCGGCAAACGATCGCCACGCGCGAAAAATCTCGCATCGAAGCCGCCAACCCCATCTGGCGGCGCGACTCCGAAAAGCGCGTATCGGCAGCCACGACTAGCGCTGCACTTAGTTTCTCGCCGCTATCGAGTATAACTGTCGTCGCTTGATCACCCGCAATCACCTCTTTTACGCGCGTGCCAGCTTTTAGCGTAATGTTGCTGCACTCTTCAAGATTCTCAAAGCAAGCTTGACGAATAAGATGATTCGGTACGAGATAACCCAACGCATCGAGCGAGTCATCTTGGCGTTCGAAGTCGAGGCTCTTTGGCGAGTCACCATCAAAGACTTTAGCAGCCTTGATCGGCGCTATTTCTGCCTCATCAATGCGCTGCCACGCGCCCGATGCCTGCATGAGGTTGCGCGATAGATGTGTCAGCGCAATCTCCCGGCCATCCTCTTCAGGTGCTTGTAACTGGGATAGTGGCGCTTGATCAAGCAGCAGCACCGATAACTCTGTGTGGGAAAGCGAGTGAGCAAAACTCAGGCCTGCCGGCCCTGCACCGATAACAATGACATCAAACTGGCCTGACATAGCCGCCTCCCGAATCAATAGAAAGAGATGATGCTACGCCTTCAGCACAAAATTGTTTGGACTCAAGTCAAAGAAAAATAAAGAAAGATTTAGGGAAGCTTCATGTATGAACTGTTAGTCTAGGCGCTTTGAAGCTGTTATTTCTAGGGAGACCACTATGAGCGGACAAGGTAGCTCAGGTAATGTTATTGCTGCGCTTTGTAACGTGTTTATTCCAGGGTTAGGGCATCTGATTCAAGGCAGGTTGCTAGCGGCCCTATTCTTCTTCGTATCGATCACGGTTGGTTACGCGCTTTACTTTTTGATTATCCCTGCCGTTTTCGCAGCCATTCTGCATCTGATCGCTATTATTAGCGCTGCACGCTACAAACCAGAAGAATAGAAATACAGACTTTGGGTAACAGAAAAAACAAGTATTAAGAAGGAAGAAGAGAGGTGGTGCCGGCACCAAGAGTCGAACTCGGGACCTACTGATTACAAGTCAGTTGCTCTACCAACTGAGCTATGCCGGCACATCGTGATGGGCGCGTATTAAAGCGAAAAACTTTAACCACTGCAAGTATTTAATCGCGTTTCTCGCATAATTTTTTGCGCTCGTTTTTATTGCTGCTATATAGCTACATTTCTAAGAACGAGTCGGCACGGAAACCTTATGCCGATCAACAAAAATGACTGCAAGGCCCGACACTAAAATGACACCTGAACCCACCCAAGTGAGTGCGTCGGGATACTCATCGAACACCCAATAGCCCAGCATAGTCGCACCAATGATTTCGAGATATCGAAACGGCGCTAGCACACTTGCCTGACTCAATGTAAAAGCCCAACTAATCAGCCAATATGTCAACGCCGATACCGCCCCCAGCGCCAAGATATAACGCCAGTGTGCTGCAGATACTGATAGCCAGCTCAGCTCTTTGATACCGCTGCTTTGGCCGATTAATAGCGTCAACAATAGTAAAACTGCGCCCACTAAACTTAGATAAGCCTGCAGGGGCACCGCTGCAATTTGCCCCCCTAACGCGCGGATCTGCACTAGATACAGTGCATAGCACAATGCTGCGCATACCGGCAGCAATGTGTGCCAACCGTAAAGTACCCAGTTTGGCCGAATCACAATCATAGCGCCGACCAACCCCGTAAAGGCGAGCATATACTTCACCAAGCTCGAAGGTTCTCTCAAAATAACAGCTGAGAGCAACATCACAAGCAGCGGCTCAACAAAAAATAGCGCGACGGCATTCGCGACTGGCAAATAAGCTAGCGCCCAAATCATCGCCGTGATCGCCATATTTACCAAGCAAGCGGCAATTACCAGACGCCGAGTTAACGGCCACGGGTAGTGCAAACGAGGAAGTTTACGCATTACGATCATTAGTAACACCGCTTGAACAGTGACGCGCAAAAAACTGATCTGAATGGGGCTCAGATCTTGTGATAACAACTTTGCCAAGACATCGACCGCCGGCAAAATCAGCATCGCGGCAACCATCAACCAAACGCCGCTTGATGGCCCTTTCATCACTCCCACCGTCGAGCACCCTCTTACAACAACTCTACAAAGGCGGCTATTGTACCGCTAAGCGGATAAGCAAAGGGGCGGTGCTCGACTAAGTGGCGACTATGCGCGCAGCTACTTCACTGTTTCATCTAGGAAATTCAGAAAGCTACGCCATGACTTTTTATCAGCATCCTCTCGGTATCGGGAGGAGCCCAGCACAGTAAACGCGTGTGGAGCGCCTCCATAGCTGATCATCTCATGGGGGAGATTAGCGGCTTCTAGCTCCCTGGCTAACCCCGCAAACTGTTCCATCGTGATGGCGGTGTCAGCACTACCATGGTGAATTTGAAACCGCCCCTTGGCCATGTCGTAGTTCTGATCTGACGGAGTCTGCAAGCCACCATGAAAGGTAACGAAACCCTTCATATCCGCACCTGAGCGCGCCATCTCTAAGGCTGCTGCGCCGCCAAAGCAATAACCCATCACAACGGCATTATCAACGTTACCGCCACGCGACTTAGCCACTGCGAGTGCACCATTCATTAAGCTACGCATTTTGGAGCGATCTTTATAGAGCTCGCCAGTATGCTGGCGCTTATCAACCACTTCGGTGGGGCGGATACCCGCACCAAACAGGTCTACAGCGAAAACAGCATACCCCTCCTGAGCGAGCATCTCTGCACGTTTAATTTCGTAGTCAGTCAGGCCATCCCAGTCATGAAGCAGCACCACCAGCGGAGCATCATCGGCTGGGCTGACCCAGTAGCCCTCATAATCGGCACCGTTAACCTGATAATTCACTACATCGCCGGCATACGCTTTAATCGAGAGAGCGCATGACACTAGAGCAAAACTAAGAAGCAAAGGAAGCTTGAGCATATTCCTATCCTCGCATTTGAGGGTTAAGAGAAGAGTTTCGTCTTACAACAGTAGTACGACATACCAAGATGAGTAGTTCATACGCTTCAAACAGCGCGAGCTCATAAGCGAATAGATACGCCTTGTTGTGACGAGATAAAAGGATGGGATAAAAAAAAAGGCGCACCTGGAGGGATTCGAACCCCCGACCAACAGGATCAAAAGCCAATCGTCACTACAACCTGTTGGTCAACAGGCCCGCAGTATCTCTCACGAAGTCTCACAACGACCCAAAAGCGACATTTCTCTTTTGATCTGGACTGTATCAACAGGCGTATACGTCCGTTTACCAAGCTGGAGGACTGGCGAGTGAGTCACAGCGAACAAATCAAATATTTGGTTGACCGCATCACTGATACTTTCGAATTTAGAAACAGGTTGTTGGCGAATCTCAAGAATAGAGCAATCTGATGAAGACGGTGATGAAGTATATGGCAGCACAACATCGCATCGATCGGAGGTCCCTCCCGCCAGGCCCCGTGACAGCGGCGTATGAACGCAAGGTGGATGCGGGGGAGGTGCGACGAGATGACGCTCAACTCGCTCTGGCGGCGAAGCTCGATGCTCTGCACGAGTCTTTAACCTCGCTTCCGCTAGCACCCGTGCGCACCAACAAACCGACAAAAAATAGCTCTACAAGCAGCAGTCCGCCGTTACTGTTACTGGCGCGGTCCTTGGCATCCGCTCACTCCTCTCTTCGAGAGAAGTTCCAGTTGTGGTCTTTTGGTCCACCACCGCGAGGCATTTACATTCATGGACCGGTCGGGGTCGGCAAGAGCTTTCTAATGGATCTCTTTTACGCGTCGGTTAATGTTCCTGATGATGATTCTTGCTGTAATCATGACGGCCACAGCCTCAAACACGCAAAAATTACCAAACGCCGCGTCCACTTTCATGAATTCATGTTAGACGTCCATCATCGAATTTTTGTTTACAAAGAAAAACACCCAACAGATGATGCGCTCCCCATCATTGCGCAACAATTGGCACAGGAAGCCCAACTCCTTTGTTTCGATGAGTTTCAAGTAACAGACGTAGCCGATGCCATGATTGTGAAACGGCTTTTTTTATTGTTATTGAATTTGAATGTCGTGGTGGTGGCCACCTCGAATCGCGCCCCAGATGCGTTGTATGAGGGCGGCATTAACCGATCCCTCTTTTTGCCATTCATAGACATGTTAAAACACAGGTTCGACATTATTTCCATGGAGGATTCCGCCAAGGATTATCGGCTCGAAACTCGAGCGGATGGTCAATCCTATTTTTGGTCAAGCAATGATGTTCAAAGCGATAATAATAGCAACAACATACAGGCGCTGTTGAAAGAAATATTTGGTGACACTGCATCTGGAACTGAGGCCGAGGTCATTCATGTACTCTTCGGTCGCACCGTCCAGGTCGCCCGATCGAATGACCGGTGCGCCTGGTTTGATTTTTCCGAGTTATGCTACCAACCGCTCGGCGCAGCCGATTATATTTCCCTCTGCGACCGATTTCCGGTCCTCATCATAGACCGTGTACCGCAATTAGATGCCAATCACCTCGACGAAGCACGACGATTCGTGACCCTCATTGACGTGTGTTATGAATCTCGCACCCGGTTAGTACTGGCGGCAAAAGTCCCGCTCGATGAATTATTTGTCGATTTTGAAGCGCAAATCGACAGTAGTGATGGAAATGAAGAACTATTTGTAAGTGAGAAGGGGGGAAACTCGAGTTCCTTTGCGACGACCATGATTTGCACCAAAGAGGGTGAGCAATTTGAGTGGTCGGCGACGGGTCTAAACGGCGTGTCACTGGCACAGTTATCGGGCGCCAATGATCTCGCATTTTCCTTTCGACGTGCCGTGTCTCGATTGGTAGAAATGGGTGGAAAGGAATGGGGACGACAATGACGAAAGGTCTGCGATTTAAACTAATTAGTCGATTTCAGTACCCGTTTTCACGCCCCATTTAACGTCAGTTCATTAATGCCTTTCGGTATAGAATAATAGTGTTTTCTCCGGAGGCGGGTCTACAAACACAACAACACCATCCTCCGGCACTGTGACCATATTGTGACCGCCGGTGAATACGCCCCCGCAAACGGTTCTTGGGTGCGCCTGTGCTCAGATGGATAAGGTTGGGAATACAAGGAGATAGCTAGGGTAAAAAAATGGCGCGCCTGGAGGGATTCGAACCCCCGACCAACAGGATCGGAACCTGCTACTCTATCCAGCTGAGCTACAGGCGCAAAATCAGGAAGTTTTCAGGGCGACAATCATACGGGTGAATCAGGCTTTTGCCAAGATAGAACGAAGACCTTATGAAGGTTTTGGATATTCAGCATAATCTGAAGGTTAATCAAGCGCGTAAGCAGAGCAAATAGTTGGCTGTTTTTTGATCTAAACCTTAAGGCGCAGATAAACCCCATTTTCGTTACGTGCTTTTGCCGGTATAATTCTGCGCAAATTAATTATAACGATGCATTTTTTCATGCATCACCAGAAACCGTATGAGGTCACCACTGTGAAATTGACTGCTAAAGCTGCTTCAGTATTGAGCATTCTGGGTTTGAGCGTTGCGCTATCAACAACGGTTGGTGCGGCAACAGCTGAAGAGAAAATTGTTGAGCGCATTAAGCCACTTAGCCAAGTGTGTGTAGAAGGCGATGATTCCTGTGGTGGCGCGGTAGCCGTTGCTGCAGCAGCTGCAGGCGGTGCTCGCTCTGGCGCAGACGTCTACAACGCAAGCTGTGCAGCATGTCACGCAATCGGCGTTGCTGGCGCACCTAAGTATGGTTCAAGCGAGTGGACTGACCGTGGCGCGAAAGGTATGGACGCATTGCTAGAAACAGCAATCAGCGGTATCGGCGCAATGCCACCAAAAGGTACATGTGCTGACTGTAGCGATGACGAGCTAAAAGCTGCTATCCAACATATGCTAGACAGCGCGCAATAAGCGAGTGTAGCGTTACCAAGAAGCCTCCTCTTTTGGAGGCTTTTTTGTATCTGTGCTTTACTGATGAAACACCGGATATGAGTGGGAGTTATCGATGCTGCACCAGTTGACGCGCGAGCTGTATTCTCAAGCCCCAAAAGAGACCATCTATCACTACACGTCCTTTAGTGGGTTTATGGGTATTGTTGAGAGCCGCATGCTCTGGACCAGCGATATCCGGTATATGAACGACTCGGCCGAGCTCAACCATATGGTTAACTTGATCAATGATGAGGTCAACGAGCGCATCCAACTCGGCCACCCCAACCCAGCGTTACTCAGCCAGTTAACCGGCTGGCTGCGCGGGCGCGTCAGCTATGGACACCTGCTCTTTACAGGCTCATTTCGCGAAAACGGCAACTTACTCAGCCAATGGCGTGGCTACAGCATTTTGGGTAAAGGCGTTAGCATCGGCTTCAATCCTAGCCATATTTTACAATGTGCCAAACAGAGTGGTTTTATGGTGGGCCGCTGTATTTATGAGCCTCAGCGCCAGCAGGACTTAATCCATCAAATGGTGGATATTATCGAAGACCTAGCCAGCCAGCAGGAGAGAGGCACCAGTGGCCGAGCTGAACCCTGTTATGAGCACGTGTTTGAGCAGGTAGAAAACGAGCTATTACGTATCGGCGCGCTGCTCAAGCACCCCTCGTTTGCAGAGGAAGCGGAGTGGCGTATTGTTTCGCCGATCATCAGCGACTATAGCCATCAGGCGATACGCTATCGCGAAGGTAACTCCATGTTGGTTCCCTTTCTTGAGTTTCCGCTACAGATACCTTGCGATGCACCCTTGAAAGTTGAGCATATATTTTTGGGCCCAACCCCCAATGCTCAACTGTCGATGAACTCACTGAAGATGTTTCTCAAAAAGCACCATATCGTGCCTGCGCGCGGCACCGCGTACTGCAATATCCCCTATCGAAAGCATTAACTTTTGTGAAACTCTCCCCTTTTGCTCTGTGTTAGCCTGCAATGGATAACGAAGGAGTATTCGTGATGAAGCGTTCTATCAAATGGCTAGCCACATTGGCACTATCGGCTAGTTTACCCGCAGCTGCCAGCACGTGTGGCGACCAGGGCGTTTGGCTGCAAGTTTTAGGCTCAGGCGGCCCGGAGGTTGGTGACCAACGCGCCTCAAGCAGCTATTTAATTTGGCACAACGGCAAAGCACGCATCCTAGTCGACTTTGGCTCAGGCGCCCTACTGCATTTTGAAGAGGCACAGGCGAAGATAGAAGACCTATCGGCGGTGGCCTTTACTCACTTTCATGTTGACCACAGTGGCGACTTTCCCGCGCTGGTGAAGGCGAGTTTTTTCTCACCGCGAACAGCATCTTTGCCCGTTTTAGGCCCCTCTGGGAATCACTTACTACCGTCAACCGAACAGTTCGTCACGCGACTCTTTAATGAGAGCAACGGGGTTTGGCCCTACCTGAGTGATCACCTTTCTGGAAACGGCGCCTACCCGCTCATCCCACTCGAGCTAGCAAGTAATAGCACTCAACCAACGACCGTCTGGGAAGGTGTGAGCGCCAAGTTATCCGGCGTGGGGGTTAATCACGGTCCCTTGCCAGCCATTGCATGGCGCGCTGACATTGGCGGTAAATCCATTGTATTTAGCGGTGATATGAATGGCCGTAGCGGCACACTAGAGAAGCTCGCGAAGCACGCCGATCTGTTGGTTGCGCACAATGCGGTGCCAGAATCAGCGCGAGGTGTGGCAAGACGGCTGCATATGCCACCATCCGTTATTGGTAAAATTGCAAACGCAGCATCCGCGAAAGAGGTAGTGATCTCCCATCGCATGTTACGTACGCTTGAGCGCAAAGAGGAAACCGAGCGCTTCATTCGCGACAGCTACAAAGGCCCAGTGCATTTTGCGAACGATTTAAACTGCTTCGCAGTTCCGTAGCAACGCGAACCTGAAGATATAAAAAAAAGCAGCCATTGGCTGCTTTTTTTGTTTACAGCTTACGCTGCTTGGAAGTTGAATTTACGCGCCAACCAGTAATCGACGCTAAAGTAACGACCAGCTCCCGTGAAGAACAAGCTGAGCAACATAATGAAGTAGGTGATGGCAAACTCAATACCGTTATTAAGAATCACAAACGATCCACGACCGGTTAACCAACTGTAGTTACCATTCTCTTCTAGAATCTCTTTACCACGCTGCAAACGCTCAGCCGCTTCAAGCACACGGTCATTGGCTAACCAGCTGTTGGCATCGGCAATGGCTAACCAACCATTTTCCCAGTGCACCGCAAACGCCGCCACCAGCATCGTCACCATAAGGGGAATGCTAATCAAACGGATTGCAAAACCAAAGATCAGTGCGATTCCACCAAAGAACTCAGTGCCAGCCGCCAGCGCAGTCATCACCTCCGGCATGGGTAAGCCCAACCCCCAATCGGGATTACCAAACCATGCTGCGGTATCCTCAAAGTGAGACAGCTTATTATAGCCCGCTTGCATCAGTACGGGCGCCAAGTACAAGCGCAGCAGTAGCGGCGCGATACCATCCGCCACACGAATCCGTGCAAACACCGCGTCGATATGTCGATATAGATTTATTATTGTGTTCATAGGTTTTATTCCTCGAGTGGACGAGCGCCTAACAAGATTCCTGCGTCGTAAAACTGGGTTAAAATTTGCGCACCTGCCTCAATAATGGCGGTTGGGTCTTCTTGTCCCAACTCTGTTGCGATTTGCGCCAATGCCGCTCTACCCGATAACTGTTCATCTTGATCCAACAGATAGAGCAGACGCGCGGTCAGTGCGTTGAGCTCGGTAAACTTGACGCGATCTTGAGCATCGCGATGTACCATCATCCATGTTGGCTGATCTGGCACCTCCGATGGCTGATAATCTGCGCTGATCTGCTGTACCGGATAGTGGTAACTTAACGACCAGGCCAGTGGCGACTGTACCGGGTGCCCTGCTAGTAGATCAGCGGTAAGCTCTGATGCGGTTTGACTTGGATCGCTCTCTGAAATTTCGAGCGCCAACTCCACCCATTCGTAGTGCATTAGCTCATGTAAGAAAGGTGGTTCATCACCTGTACTGCCGCGCACTTCCGTCAAAAAAGTTAAAAAGGCTTGGCTGATAGAGTGAAAGTAGGGGCTATCACAACGATAATCACGCAGGAAATCCCGCACAGCAGTGCGCCACCAGGTCTCTCCCATAATGCTAAAAGCAACGGGAAATGCAGTCGTAGTAAAGTTGCTCACATTGTTGAAGAACAGGTCGCGATAGATCTTCATGCGCCGATCTTCAATGCCCTCAATCACCGGGACCTGTGGATCACGGATATGCGCTGCAAACTGGCGCTGCAGCGCCTTAAAGTCAGATGTGTCAGAGGCGTAAGACATTCGATGCTCCTTGGTAGGCCGGTACACTTGGCGCATCAGCTTGCATACGTTGGATTTTATGGACCTCTTCCATCAACTCAGCCATGGGTGGGATATTGAAGTCACGCTCCAACAGCGTTGGAACCGCACCAAACTGTCGATACGCTTGCTCGAGCAGTGCCCACACAGGGTCAATAACATCAGCACCATGGGTATCAACAATCAGGTCAGACGCTTCATCATAATGGCCTGCAACATGGATATAGCGAATTCGCTCACCGGGTATCGCTGCTAAAAACTCTGCCGCATCAAAGCGATGATTCACACTGTTGACGTAGATGTTATTTACGTCCAAGAGCAGGTCGCAGTCAGCCTCTTCAAGCACTGCCAACAAAAACTCTAGCTCTGTCATATCGTGAGCGGGCATCGCATAGAAAGAGACATTCTCAACCGCCAATCGACGCTCAAGCTGTTCGCTCACAGATTTAATCC
The DNA here is from genome assembly GCF_004959845.1 of Neptunomonas sp. XY-337. Lineage (NCBI taxonomy): Bacteria > Pseudomonadati > Pseudomonadota > Gammaproteobacteria > Oceanospirillales > Oceanospirillaceae > Neptunomonas > Neptunomonas sp. XY-337. Next base: position 137,472 of record NZ_SPLL01000004.1, read on the forward strand.
GCTCAGCAACGTAGTGCACAGCCTCTTGGGTGAACGGGATAGGCATCAAATCATAAAGATGCCCATCATCTGAACAATAGCTCAGATGCTCGGTGTAGGTATCGATGTTATGGCTATCTAAAAACTGCTTAAGATCGGATAAAAAGTTTCGATCTAAGGGCTCAGGGCCTCCAACAGATAACGACAAGCCGTGCGTTACAAATTGATACTGTTCGGTCAAGTCTTTGAACTGGCGCGCTAAACGGCCACCCATCCGCATCCAGTTTTCCGGTGCGACTTCTAAAAAAGCCGGGCCATCAGCCCCCTGCGGTGGAAGATCATTTAGCATGCAGCGCCGGAAGCCTAAGCCAGCACCTTCTAAGCTTTGTGTCATCATATTGAAGCCCCTTTAACAATACGGGCTCTAAAGTAGAGCCCGTAGGTAGAACATAAAGCTGCTAATTAGCGATTAGCCTTGCTTTTTAGTGCCACCACATTTGCCTTCGCCGCACTTGCCTTCTTCAGACTTGCTAGAGCCGCCGCACTTACCTTCGCCGCACTTACCTTCTTCAGATTTGCTGCTAGAGCCACCGCACTTGCCTTCGCCGCACTTGCCTTCTTCAGACTTGCTGCTAGAGCCACCGCACTTACCTTCGCCGCACTTACCCTCTTCAGACTTGCTGCTAGAGCCGCCGCACTTACCTTCACCACACTTACCTTCTTCAGTTTTGTGGCTACCCGCTAGCTCGTAACCTGTGCTCAGCTGTTGAGCACCGAATGGGTTTTCTGCTGCTTGAACAGAGGCAGCTGCTGCGCCAAGAAGAAAAGCTGTACCAACAGAAGCTACGATAGGTTTGATTGTCTTATTCATTGTTGTCACCTTAAAATTTTAGTTGAGTTACACGGTTCGTTGAGTGAATGAGCACATCTATTTACTGGGTTCTTATTCACTTAGTCGTTTGGGTTTCAGAATCCTTACAGCTTTTTTGAAAATTTTTTTATTTTCTTTTAAAGCCTGCGTATTTCCTTCTCTTATTGGGTTAGTCGCGCCCGGTCACGATTCCTTACAACTTTTTTTAAAAAAATTTCAAAAAAAGTTTTAGCCTTGGTTGGAAGCTCGTAACCAAGCACCATTCTGCAATCGATATATAGAAGATAGACGCTGGGTTACATAGTTCCAAATATACTGACGATGTTATGAAATCGTGATATATCGCAGCAGATGCATCCTATCTAGAAAGCTTCTAAACTAAGGTTCAATATTCGCAACGCGTTGCAGAAGACCTAGTGATCTCAAATGATAAAGAGTAGATCTGTACGCGATAAATCAATACGTTAAGGAATTGTAATGATAGGACTTCGCTCGGGCGCTTATGTGGTTGTGGCCTCTCTTCTGACTGCGTGTGGTGGTGGCGGTGGGGGCGATGACGCTCCACCACCCACTGATGAAGTGCTGACAAAAGAGGGGGTTTTTCTGGACTCCCCAGTAGAAGGGCTTTACTACACTGCTGGCGATATGACCGGCTACACTGATAATGAAGGCCGTTTCTACTACCCAGAGGGCAGCACGGTAAGCTTTGCGATGGGTGATATCTCACTCGGAAGTGCGCTAGGCAACGCTATTCTCACGCCAAAGTCATTACTCCCCGGCCTTGAGAACCGCCTTGATCGCCGCCTGACCAACCAACTGCGCCTGCTCCAAACACTTGATAGCGACGCGAACCCCGATAACGGAATACAGCTCTATAGCCAAGTGCACAACTACTTAGCAGGGCAAACGATCAACTTTAACCTGAGCGAAACTGACTTTGCTGCGCAAACCGCTATCCAAGATCTACTGCGTCTATTCGGCAAGGACCAACTTGTAGCACCGCTCGATGCCCTTGAGCACTTCTACGCCCAGCAACTCGCTGTACTTAATCCATCAGAGACAGAGTGGACAGAGATTACACGCTTGGAATTCGAAGCCGCGCTTGAGCCCGGAACACAGTGGCAGTCTCGTCGGGTGGGGAGTTATGAAGGCTTAAAGCAAGAAGGAGATTCTGCGTTTGGTTTTTACCCAGTCTCAAACTTTGAACAAGAAGCCTTAGATATCGACCAAATATCTATCACATCTAATCGGCGTATCTTAAGCTGCAACGATAATGACTTCAGCAGCAAGAATATAGATGCAATAACTGGCTGCAAAGTTACTTTCAATAATGCAGATTATGGCACAGAAGCCATTGCACAGTATTACAGATCAGAGAGCGGTAATCTCCGCAGCTCCTGTCCTGCTTTTACTACAAACAGAACTCTGACAACTTCAGCCCCCGAAGGCGAAACATACCAAGTTACCGAATCTTTCACTACTCAGTTCGAGCGCATCCTCTTTCCAATCAAAAAGGACGATATACGGCAACTTGCAGTCGTGGCGACTCGCAACGGTAACGCCTTAACTTCGTCGATCAACTGCATCAAGATGAGCGTGACAAACGAAGACCCTCACGGAGATCAATTACCGGAAATAAGGAGGCACAATATCAGCGCTGAGCTTTATAGTGATTCGGTACATGTTGCCACTCTCCGGAACAGCTATGACGCCGCTAAAATCCCATCCAGCAATTCGCCACAGCGCCTGCAGCGCTTCACTTACTTTACATTAAACGGCAGACCCCTTCGCGCAGAGGGGGCATCGGCCCCTGCGGTCGAATATCGCAATGATATAATAAAAACGGTTATTGAGGACTCAACTACTGGGACCACTTACACCATCAATGTAGCAGCTACTCCAGAGCTACCTTAAACTAAGCTTGCTGTATTAATAGATAGGAGCAGTTCAAATACTTTGTGTGTTGAACTACTCCAGACATGAAAAGCGGGGGCGCCGATAGCTAGTCCCCCGCGTTTGTAGCCGCTCAACCAACTAAGCGCGCCATGTGGTTATCCCACTGCCATGTCGCTTCACCCGGTAGCGATAAGCGCTGGCGCTCTGCGGTAGCGGCGTTCACACGGTAGAAGCGGCCACGCCCTGTGCTCACAATAAACTCGCTAGCTACATCCGTCGGTGCAAGACCACAGCCATCTTTTGTTTTCACATCACCCAGATACAGCCCTGAGGTCATATCCCAGAACATCACGCGATTGCCACGTGGAGCAGATACAGCACCGAAGCGCCCTGTGCTATCAAAGCATGCGCTACCGCAGTACTGTTTTAGTTGTGTACGCACAGGCGTAGGTATGTCCAGTGCAATAAGCGGCTGCCCGCGACGATGATGAGCAACTAGTGGTACATCATCGGCCGGGTGGCCTTGGTACTGCATCGCAATTAACACATCGCCATTGGCCGACAGATCAAAGTGACGAATACTGGATTGATGGTAGCGCTCATCCAGTGCCACTTGCTCAACAATCTTACCGCTGGCTAAGTTAAGATAGGCCAATGATGGTTGCATCGTCTCGAGATTCAGCTTTTCACGGCCTTCGGTCAAAATACCGCCATTGGCAATCACCACCTCGGATTGATCCGCAGTGAGCTTTAACTCGTGGGGTCCGATACCGCCAGTCGAATACCGCTGCACCACATCAAAATTAGCGAGTAAGTCGCGCACAACCACCTGCCCCTCCTGCTGGTCGGGGTGTTTTTCTGTGGTTAACAGGTAGCGGCCATCAGCGGTCACTTGAACATGCCCGTAAAGATAGTGGCCCTTAGCAAGAATGATCTGTTTCACCAGCAGGCCGCTGTCGTAATCGACAATATCGATAAATATGCCGGGGCGGCGTGCCACCGCTATAACCCAAGGCTGCTGAGGATGAAAAAGCACCTGATGAGCTCGCTCAGGCAGCAGATGGGTGACGCGTAACGCGTCTTGCGCTACCACATTCAGATAGTAACGGCCATCTTCACCACGGCTAGCCGATGCATACACGCCAGGGATTGCTCGGCTCTGGTTTGCAAGCGCAGGCATTGCTGCCACTGCGCCCGTTGCTGCCAGCAGTCCTAAGAAAGCACGGCGCTTAATCTCCATCACGGCTATTAAATCCTAACTGGATATCCAACTGCCGTGTTGCAGCCAACAAGGAGTTTTGCAGCGTGCGCAGTGCACGTTCAGCCACTTTAAGCTGATCGTAGGCCTCCTTAGATACGGTTTTACCTTTAACCTGCGGTACCGCCTGCAAAGCCGCTAGCGCCGCAGCAAACTGCTCACTGATCGCGGCAGCCAGCGGGGCATCCACGCTATGTAACAACCCTTTGATACTGATCGGCGCAGTCGTCTGATATAACGCTTGTAACGCCAATACGTTGCTCACCATATTCGGTACAGACTGGTCGCTGCGCCATGATTCGCTGCGGGTCCAACGCGCCTTATCGTAAGTCTCGCCTAGCGGTGCAAGGATTTTGCTGTCACGGATCGCCTCAACGGGCTCCACCAGCGCTTTAAACAGAACCGTTGCGGCCTCTTCCGGCGACTCGTAGTAATCGCTATCTTCATTGGCGTTGAGCATCCCGTCACGTTCAGCCGCCCATTCAGATACAATCGCGGCACTACTCGTGGCGATATGCTGCGCGATACCATCGCTCAGCCGACATGTCGGCGTGCCTGATGTCAATTGCTGCGCGTGCTTGGTGAACAGCAAACGCTCCATGGCGGAAAAGCCCTTTAGCGCGATGCTGGCATGCTGTAAGTAGGCAGCATCATAAACAGCATTGGTATCAGCTAGCGCAGCACGCAGCTGCTTACCACCTAAGTTTTTCTTATCAGGCCAATACTGCATGCTGTAGTTACGCATCAGCAGCGTCACTGGGCCAAACTGAATATGCTGAACCTGCTGCCAATCCTGCAATACTGCAATAAACGCTTGCTGCGCCTCAGCCAGCGAGGCCTGCGGCTTGGCAGCACAGAGCGCACTAACACGCGTGGATAGCGTCTTGGAGCTGGCGGCTAACGCTTGGTAGCGCGGTAGAACATGCTGATCCACAACCGACTCGGTAAGGCCAATAAACTGTTCATCACTAAGAACGGCATGCGCTTTAGGTACCATCAGTGCTGCGCACAGCGCTAAAGAATAGCGAATACCCATCCCTTTATTCATCATCTAGAGCGACTCCACAAATCGAATCAAATTTTCTCGCTGCGTTTTAGGCAACTGCATAAAACGCTGTTTCACAGCTTCAGCTTCGCCGCCATGCCAAAGGATCGCTTCTTCCACCGAGCGCGCGCGGCCATCGTGCAGTAGTTGGTTGTGGCCGTTGACGAGTTCAGTCAAGCCGACTCCCCAAAGGGGAGCCGTGCGCCATTCACGCCCATTCGCTAAGAATTCAGGGCGGTTATCCGCTAATCCTTCACCCATATCGTGCAGCAGGAGGTCAGTATACGGCCAGATACGTTGCTGTGCTTGCGGTTTCGGCGCATTTGTTGATGTCAGGTAGCTTGGACGATGGCAGCTTTGGCAGCCCACCGTGTAAAACGCTTCACGACCCGCCTTATACGCCGGAGAACTCACATTCCGAGCCGCCGGTACCGCAAGATTGCCGACGTAAAACGTGACCAACCGTGCCATCTCGGCTGACGCTTCCACACTATCTAGGTGTTCACTGTTACCGTTTGGCAGCGCTAAACAACCCTCTTGGCGGTGTGTGCACTCGCCCTGGCCATAGGGATACGTCGTTGTGGAGATACCGATGTCAGCTAAGAACGCGCTATTGTTTTGTTGCAACAGCGTGGGATGTCCCGCTTTCCAACCAAAGCGACCGATCTCGATCTGCCCCTGAGTTTGGTTCCAAACCCGATTAGCCCGCCCAGAGATCCCATCATGATTGCGATCCAGCTCATCCTCATACGTAAGGATATCGTCGGTTTCGATTGCCGCGAGCATACCCAAACCGATCATCGGCTGAGCAACCCGCGGCGATAACATCACATCGGGATGCAGATCGCCGTAGGCAAGCTGATCAACCCGATAACTCGGCTTGCGTAGCACCACCTTGCGCCCGTCGGGATAAACCACCTCGTGCGGCGTGTAGGTAACATGCCACTGCCCTTCCGCCGGCAAACCTTGCACCGACAGATCTTGCAACTGAGAGCCATACATCGGCTCATCGATCACACCGGCCTGAAACCCAGCTAATAGGCGTTTTTGCTGTGGTGTCTGAGCGGGGATGCTTAGGCGCATTAGCATCGAGGTACGCGAATCATTTTTTACTGTCGGATCCGGTGCGTGACCACGCCCCACACGCGCATGGCAGCGCGCGCATGAACGTGCGTTATACAATGGCCCAAGGCCATCACTGGCCGTTGTGGAAGAGGGCGAGGAGACCCAAAGCTTTTCAAACAGACTGTTGCCTAGATTGAAATCCATGCGATCTTCAAAGGAGATATTGGGTGCAGGATGCATCAGCGCTTTTTTGCTGAGCTTGCCCTGATAGGTGGCGCTGCCAGCCGGTAAGCGCTCAGTCGGATCAAACGCGGGTGCGACATGGCCCCCAGAAACAGCAACCTCCGCCATAAGGGCAGAGGTCAGGAGGACGCTGGCAGCAAAGTACCAGCGTGATGTTAAGGTCTGCATATCGGTTTAATTAACCCTCAAGCACAGCCTTTGGATTGTCCAAGCTGTCAGAGCCTTCAATTTCAATCTTATCAAGCTCTAGCGCTTCGATCGCTTTCTCGATCGACTTGGTTTGCGTTGTCAGTGCATCGACAACATTCTGTACCACTTGGTTGCCCGCTTTGTTGCCGCTTGCAATCAGTACATCGAATGTATTGCCGTCTTGCGCCTCATCAACCATTTTCTGCATCGCAGCTTCTGTTGAATTCAGCTCAGCACGCAGTTGCTTATCAACTGCTGGCGCTTGCTTTTTCAGCAAATCAGATAGACTTGGGCCAGACACTTTGGAACCATCAACACGCGTGTACTCACCTAAGTAAACATTTTTGATGCTTTTTGCATCATAGTAATGTGACCAGTGCGTGTTGTCCGAGAAGCAATCATGCTCCTCTTCTGGATCATGCAGCATCAAGCCTAGCTTGATACGCTCGCCTGCAAGCTCACCGTAAGACAAGCTCCCCATACCTGTTAGCATGGTCGCCAAGCCACCTTTCTCACCTTTCGCCGCTAGCTCTTTGCGCGCTGCGCCGCCCTCTTGCCAGTTACCTACCATCTCTTCGAGATCAGTGATCAATAGATTGGTAGCCGCCATCAGATAGTCGCGGCGGCGATCACAGTGACCACCTGTGCAGTTATCTGTGCTGAAGTCCGTTGCCGGGCGTTTACCTGCGCCTTTGTCGGTGCCATTCAAATCCTGACCCCACAGCAAAAACTCAATGGCGTGGTAGCCCGTTGCAACGTTCGCTTCAACTTCATCAGCTTCATGCAATGTTTCTGCTAATAGCTCAGGCGTGATGTTAGATACATCAACGGTGCTGCTGCCGACTTTAAGCTGCTTATTAGCAATCACGTTAGCTGCGTATAAACCGTTTTCATCAGACTCTTCGCCATAAGACCCTGCATCAACGTAGTCAATCAGGCCTTCATCCAGCGGCCATGCATTCACTTTGCCTTCCCAATCGTCCACGATCGCATTACCAAAGCGGTAAGCTTCCGTCTGCTGGTAGGGTACACGTGCGTCGATCCAAGCTTGCTTCGCGGCTTGTAGGTTTGCCTCAGTTGGCTCTTTCAGTAGCGCTTCAATTTTTGTTTTCAGCACTTTAGCGGTTGTCAGTGAATCCGCATACGTTGCCTGAGCAATATTTCCGTATGTATTCAGAACATCAGAAACATTGGCTGCAAAGGCAGCAGGCGCAGACGCAAGCGAGATAGCAAGCGCTAGCGTTGAGAAAGCTTTCATCAGGACACACTCCATCTTGTGATTGATATTTGCACGAAAATATAAACAATAACCATTCTTGTTTCAATTTTGTTTTTCCTTGAAGCTAACAAAATTGATTGAGATCATTACAAAAAGCCCTGCAGCTTCGCTATTCTTACGCTTTCTATGCTTTCGGTTACCCCCATGAAAAAACTCTACCCAGCAGCCCTTCTTCTGGCCGTTGTCGCGTCCAGTGCTTATGCGCAAGATGAGATTCACTCGGATGAAAAGCACCTCAACCAGAAAGTGTTGCTTGGTCAGCAGCTCTACTTTGACGCGAATCTGTCGAAGAACGGCACGCAATCGTGCGCTACCTGTCACGCACCAAACGCAGGCTTTGCTGATCCGCGTGGTCAAGGCGTTGCTGCCGCCGTATCGTTAGGGGACGATGGGCACTCATTGGGTGATCGCAGTGCACCAACGGCCAGCTATGCCGCATTTACACCGGTATTTCATCGGAACAAAGCGGGTAACTATGCGGGCGGACAATTCTGGGATGGACGTGTTAACACGCTAGCTGAGCAAGCGATGGGACCACCAACCAACCCTATCGAGATGGGGATGCCCAACAGTGCCGCAGTGGTGGCGCGCATCATGGCGAACAGCCACTATGTTGAGCAGTTCAAAGGGATCTACGGGGACGCTATCTTTTCTCAACCTGAAGCGGCTTACACTGCTATGGCGGATGCGATCCAAGCGTTTGAAAAAACAGAGCTGTTCTCTCCTTTTGATTCCAAATACGACCGCTTTTTGCGCGGCGAATATGAGTTCACCCCGCAGGAGGAGTTAGGCCATACACTGTTTTTCTCGCAACAGTTCACCAACTGCAACCAATGCCACCAACTGCGCGATGCACCCGGCCGCAAGCAAGAAACCTTCAGCAACTACGAGTACCACAATATCGGCGTTCCCGAGAACACCGCTTTGCGAGCGCTGAATGGAGCCTCAGGTCCAGATCTGGGCTTATGGCAGCACCCAGCTATCGATGATCCCCAACAGAAGGGGAAATTCAAAACACCTACACTGCGCAATGTCGCGGTAACAGGCCCTTACATGCACAACGGCGTCTTTAAAGATCTACGTACCGTGGTGCTGTTCTACAACAAATATAACAGCAAAAGCGCTAAGCGCCAAATCAACCCGGAGACCGGCGCAGCATGGGCGGCCCCCGAGGTCGCTGAGAACCTCTCGATCGACACGCTAGAGATGGGGCCAGCGCTTAATGATAAGCGCATCGATGCGCTGGTGGCCTTCTTAAAAACGCTCACCGATAAGCGCTACGAGCATCTACTAGCGCAGTAGCCCACCTGTCACATGGTTTTCATACCGGTTGGATAAACTGCGGCACCGTTTATCCAACCAACTAAGATGAGACCAACCATGCAAAACGTGATCGACGAGATAGTTGCTATCTATGCCGAACATGGCGAGAAAACCTACGGCGAAGGTATCTCGCAAACCGAACACGCAGTACAGTGCGCACAACTAGCAGTGCTTGCGCAACAGCCACCTGAGATGGTAACCGCAGCGCTGCTGCACGACATTGGCCACCTTATTGATGAGGTCCACCCACAGCACGGCAACTTTAAGCATGACAAAGCCGGTGCCGACTACCTCCAAGATCTGTTTCCCCCGGCGGTGACCGAGCCCATTCGCTTACATGCCCAAGCTAAACGCTACCTGTGCACTATGGAGCAGGGCTATCTAGAGACACTCTCAGAAGCTTCACGTTATTCACTAAAGTATCAAGGCGGGCTGATGACGGATGAGGAGCTAGATGCCTTCGAGGATGAGCCCTTCTTCACCGAGAGTTTGCAGCTGCGCTACTGGGACGATCAGGGAAAAGACCCTGAACTGGCCGCAATACCTTTTAACCAGTTCAAGGATCAGATGGCTAAAGCCATGTTTAGAAGAATCTTGCAGTAAAAGCTTCACATTTCTACACTGATATCTGCAAAAGAAGTTGTTAAGGATAACAATAGTACAAAAATGAATAACACAGGGAAAAATGGTTGCTGCAAAGGTCAAACGGCTCACCATGTGATTCCTGATACATGGATGAAGGGTTTTGAAAGTTGCCCGGAATATGAACGTAAAGCGGGCTTATCCATTTGTGTGGAAGGCACTAGTCATTCACAAGGCGGTTCTCATGAAAAAATACACACAGAGCTCGATAAGATTTTAAAAAATAAAAAGCTTATCGATACTGCATCTAAACCACGAAAAATTTTACAACCGGAAATAAGTTTTAAAGACGCTAAAAAATGGTGGTTGAATCTATTCTTAAAACATTCCCATTATCGGGTTGTAGTGCAAAATGTCTGTTGGCGCAAATAGAAGATTATTATGATGAACTTTGTGGTTCAACTAGTGGCAGTATGCCATTAACGGATCATAAAACCGCTGCAAAGTGGAATGGTGACCCAAGTGCAGAATCTAATAATACAGGTTCCGGTGATTTAGATTTTGGAGGATAAATGAAAAGGTCAGAATGGGATAACTGCCTGAAAGGCTTTAGTATTGTAGATTGTGCTATCAAAAATAATAGAGCGGCTTACCTGTTAGCTGTTGTTGATAATTTTGACAGGCGGAAAAAGTTTGAAGAATGGAGGGTTATCAGCTGGGCACCTGATTTCTTTCCTGCAGGAAAAACCATCTCTAAATCGGTTTTTAAGAATTTACGTTCAGTCCCTTCCTTAGCCGTCGAAGGTGAACCGTATAATCGCTTATATTTAGCAGATACTGGGGGATACGGTTACTTAGTGGGCTCAGGTGATGAGGAAGCACCAGCTATAGAAAAGCTAAAAACTTTTTGGGAAGAACTTTATATACTGACCTTCGCCTGTGTCTATAAGCGTAATGCTGAGACAAACGAATGGGAAGAAATTAATCTTCCTGAATCCCTCCTTGAAGATAACCGTTCCAAAAGAGGGAGAAGAAGATATGTATTGACAGACTTTGATGCTTTTTCTTCTGACGCGTTCTATTTGCTTGATTCAGAAGGCATAGTCCTCTATCAAGAATCTGGAGAATGGCAAGAAGTTGATTTAAAAAGTCTTGGCTATAAAAAACTGCAAACCGACGGTATCTGCTGCGGCCCGGATGGTTGGGTCTATATTTTTGGTAAAGATGAAAAGGGCGGGAAAATCTTTCAGGGCAAAGGTAGTAAATGGAAAGTGATCTGGGAAGCCAGCAATGAAATCTACCATATCGACTTTGTTGCTTATCAGGATCACGTGATTCTAAGCAACAGCCACATGCTTGTTAAAATCAAAGATGGCCAGATAGAACGTTTTAATCCACCTATCTATTGTAAATACCTCAGCGTGCGTGATGACCTGCTAATGATCGCCAGTGGCAGCGAGGCTGCTATCTACGACGGTAAAGAATGGAAAGTGATTATCAGTCCGCTGTTTAATGAAGACGGTGCCTATGAGCCTGAGTCCTTACGCCTTAGTACGAATGAAGCAGCACTACTTAACAATACACTTGAAGCGACGGAAAGCGACAGCGCTGAAGAAGCCGAAGCGATAATCGAAGAACTGAAAACATTGGACGAAACCGCCATCGCGGAACTGCAGACAAATATCTATAACTCGGTCAAAAAAGATCTCAAGAAGTGATGGTTAACATTATGGATGTATCCAAAGCATTACTTCACAAAGACTACCCCTCTCTTGATGGTATCTGCCAACCGCGGCGCACAGCATCCCGAGCGTCAAAGCGCGCGATATAGGCCTGCACATGAGGGAAGCGGTGTAGCTCCACTTGGTCATCAACTTTGTAAAACTTCGATAGCGTCTGTAACCACGGCGCCACGGCAATATCAGCGATCGAGAACTCACCCACCAACCACTCTTGATCCGCTAGTGCGGCATCTATCACCGTGAGCAAGCGCTTCGCTTCATTGATGTAGCGCTCACGCGGGCGTGGATCTTCGATCTCTTTGCCAGCGAACGCACAGAAGTAACCCAGTTGCCCAAACATTGGCCCAACACCGCCAATCTGAAACATCAACCATTGGGTGATTTTAAGCCGTTCAGCGGCGCTATTTCCCAACAGTTTTCCATATTTATCCGCCAGATAGAGCAAAATCGCACCACTTTCAAACAAACCAAGCGGTTTACCATCTGGGCCATTCGGATCAATGATAGCGGGAATTTTATTGTTGGGATTAAGGGATAAAAACGCATCACTTTTCACATCTTCATCGGTTAATCGCACACGATGCACTTCGTAATCGACGCCCAGCTCCTCAAGCATGATCGAGATCTTCACGCCGTTGGGTGTCGGAAACGAGTAAAGCTGCAGGCGCTCCGGGTGCTGCGCGGGCCAGCGTTTAGCGATGGGGTAATCGCTCAGCGTTGCATAGTCCTGTTGTTTCACCATCAACTCCTTACATTATGTTTAGGCTTGGCTGGGAAGCTCAGCAAGATGCTGATCCTTCAGCTTACGATAATTCTCGGCGGTGTAGGTAAAAAACGAGCGCTCTTTTTCAGTCAATTCACGAGCGGCTTTTGCTGGCCGACCCACATAGAGATAGCCGCTTTTCAAAACTTTACCCGGTGGCACTAAACTGCCTGCACCTAGTACTACATCATCCTCAATCACTGCACCATCCATCACCATAGCGCCCATCCCAATCAACACGCGGTTGCCCACAGTGCAGCCATGTAAAGTTGCTTGATGCCCCACGGTAACGTGGTCACCAATGGTGAGCGGAAATCCGTCTGGATTAAAGGGGCCTGCATGGGTGATATGCAGCACAGAGCCATCTTGGATACTGGTGGTATGGCCAATGCGAATACGGTGCATATCACCACGAATGACCACCAGCGGCCAAACAGAGCTATGATCACCTAAGGTGACATCACCCAGCACGACAGCCGTTGGATCAATAAAGACCTGTTCCCCCGTGACGGGCGTTTTTCCTTGAAAACTTCTGATCGACACAACACACCTCCGGCTTGCATACTGATGAAATGACCCCATTGTATACTATCAATATGACTCAGATGACGACCGGAGAGATTGATGAGTAACCCGTTATTGGATAGCGCCACACTGCCCCCATTCGCAGCCATCAAACCAGAGCACGTCACACCAGCGATCGATCAATTACTCGCAAAGGCACGCTCCGTTGTGGCGGATGTGACGCAGAACGATCAGCTCAGCGACTGGGACAGCGTTGTTGCTCCACTCGACGCGGTAAACGATGCAATTGCTAATGCGTGGTCGCCGGTCTCCCATATGAACGCCGTCGTGAATAGTGATGAACTGCGCGAAGCGTATAACGAAAACCTCGGCAAACTCTCCCAATATTGGACCGAGCTTGGCCAAAATGAGGCGCTGTTTAAAGCCTATCAACGCGTTGCGCAGCAGCCAAACCTATCACCCGCACAGCAAACAGCGCTGGCCCACAACCTGCGGGACTTCAAGCTTTCGGGCATAGACCTGCCGGATGATAAAAAACAGCGTTTCGCCGAAATTCGCCAGCGTTTATCGGAACTCTCGACTAAGTTTTCCGAAAATGTAATGGATGCAACGCAGGGCTGGACCAAACATATCACCGATGCAGATGCACTCGCTGGCTTACCTGATATCTCGCTAGCTGCGGCTGAGCAAGCGGCACAAGCGAAGTCTCTAGAGGGCTATCTGATTACGCTTGAGTTCCCCTCTTTCTATCCTGTGATGGCGCATTGTGATAACCGCGAGCTGCGTCGTGAAGTCTATGAAGCCAATGCAACACGCGCGTCCGATCAAGGCCCTAACGCCGGCCAGTGGGACAATAGCGCGGTGATGCAAGAAACGCTCAACCTGCGCAAAGAGCTCGCGGCGCTACTAGGTTTTGACTCCTACGCCGACTACTCGGTTGCCACAAAAATGGCGGAGTCACCCGAACAAGTGCTTGGTTTCTTGAATGACCTTGCAGACAAAAGCGTTACCGCAGCGCGTACGCAGCTCAGTGAGCTTGCCGAATTTGCCAAAGAGACCGATGGCCTAGCTGATCTACAAGCGTGGGATGTCACGTACTACTCCGAGAAATTAAAAGAGCAACGCTACGCTATCTCACAAGAGATGCTGCGCCCCTACTTCCCGTTTCCAAAAGTGGTAGAGGGCATGTTTGCGGTGGCGGCGAAGCTGTTTGATATTGAGATCAAAGAGGTCGCTGAGTTTGATAGTTGGCACAAAGATGCCCGCTTTTTCACGATCAGTCGTGCGGGTGAGCAGATTGCGAGCTTCTACCTTGACCCCTTTGCCCGCTCACACAAGCGTGGCGGGGCTTGGATGGATGTATGCCGTAATCGCTATCGCCAACAAGATGGATCGTTGCAGCTACCGACCGCGTACCTTGTCTGCAATTTCAACGGGCCTGTCGGAGATAACCCGGCGTTGCTGACTCACGATGAAGTCACAACGTTGTTCCACGAATTTGGGCACGGTCTCCATCACATGCTGACCCAAGTTGAAGTCGCTGATGTCAGCGGTATCAATGGAGTTGCGTGGGACGCGGTGGAGTTACCGAGCCAATTTATGGAGAACTGGTGTTACGAGCCCGAAGCGCTGGCACTGATCTCAGGCCACTACGAAACAGGCGAGGCACTGCCACAATCGCTACTTGATAAAATGCTCGCGGCGAAGAACTTCCAGTCGGCACTGATGTTGGTACGCCAATTGGAGTTCTCATTGTTCGACTTCCGCCTGCACCATGAGTACGATCCGCAGGCCACCAATATACAAGCGCTGTTAGACGATGTTCGACAGCAGGTAGCGGCGGTGACACCACCAGCGTTTAACCGCTTCCAGCATAGTTTTAGCCATATCTTTGCAGGTGGTTACGCGGCCGGTTATTACAGCTATAAGTGGGCGGAAGTGCTCTCGGCTGATGCCTTCTCCCTCTTTGAGGAGGTGGGTATCTTTAATCAAGAAGCCGGACAGCGCTTCCGCTCGACGATCCTCGAACAGGGCGGATCACAGGAGCCAATGGCACTGTTTGTCGCGTTTCGTGGCCGTGAACCAAGCGTCGATGCGTTGCTGCGTCATTCAGGTATTCAATCCTAGGAGGAACCCACTATGTCAGTGGTAAAACGTTTTGTTGCCGGGGCAGTTTGCCCACGCTGCGGTGAGATGGACACGATTCGTGTATATCGTAACGAACGCCGCGAGTATCGCGAGTGTGTGCGCTGCGACTATGTCGACGGTCAAAACCTCGATGGCACGCCTGAGGATGTCGCAGAACTTGAAACGCGCGTGAACAAAAAAGTAGAGCTTGAGCCCGCTCAACCACTCAATTTTGTTGCAAACCCTGGTTCGCAACGCCGCGACCACTGATAGGCGATTACCATGTGCCAACGCTGCTATTGGGCCACCCATTCAGAGCTAGAACAGGCTTACCATGACGCTGAGTGGGGGATGCCCCAAACAGATGATCGCCTGCTGTTTGAGTTTCTTGTCTTGGAGGGTGCCCAAGCAGGCTTGAGTTGGCGCACCGTATTGGAAAAACGCGAGGGTTATCGAGCACTGTTCGATAACTTCGACCCCGCTAAAATAGTCCACTACAACGATGAATACCTAGCTCAGTTGCAACAAGACTCGCGCATTATCCGCAACAAGTTGAAGATCGCCTCGGTGGTGAAAAATGCGCGTGCGTTTCTTGCGATTCAAGCCGAATACGGTAGCTTTGCACGCTACTTATGGTCTTTTGTGGATAACCGCCCACTGCAAAACCATGTGGATGATTACCGTAACGTGCCGGCTGAAACCGCTGAGTCACAAGCCCTTTCCAAGGCACTCAAAAAGGCAGGCATGACGTTCGTTGGGCCAACCATCTGCTATGCCTATATGCAGGCAATCGGTATGGTTAACGATCATGAAGTCAGTTGCCACCGCTACGACGCCTGCCGCATCGCTGGCGAAACCTTCCAACGACCTCAATAGCTTCACCGTAAGCTACACATAACTAAGAGAACTCTATGAACACCGTTGCTTCTGCATCGCTAGTGCCCATCGGCGTCCGCTATATGCTGCTCTCTGCTTTAGGATTTGCTTTGATGGCGGTATGCGTGAAAGCCGTTAGCTTGCAGGGTATCCCTGTATTAGAGATTGTTGCGGCCCGCTCGCTCGTCTCGCTATTGATCAGCTATGTTGATGTGAAGCGAAAAGGTATCTCGATGTGGGGAGAGCGTCACGCACTGCTAACAGCACGCGGCGTGGTGGGGACGGTCGCTCTGATCTGCGTATACTACTCGGTCTCGACGCTACCGCTGGCAGAAGCCACGATTCTTCAATACCTCTATCCGCTGTTTACGGCGCTTCTCGCTCTGATATTTCTCAACGAACGCATTCAGCGTGCCACTGCGCTCTGTTTACTGCTCTCTATCACGGGGTTAATCGTTATTGTCCGACCAGAGTTCTTGTTCGGTGGCACAATGGCGCTCCCGACTCTAAGTGTCGGAGCCGCGCTGGTGGGCGCACTGGGCAGTGCCATCGCTTATGTTTTCGTGCGACGCTTGAGCCAAAGTGAAGATAGCTCGGTTATTATCCTCTACTTCCCGCTGATCGCACTGCCGGTATCGCTCACACTGATAGTGATGCAAGATGCATTTGTTATGCCTTCGCTCAGTACGCTAGTACTACTGCTCTTGGTCGGCGTGTTTACTCAAGTGGGGCAAGTGGGACTCACCAAAGCGATGCAAACAGAAGAGGCCGGTAAGGCTAGCGCCTATGCCTACGTACAGGTGATCTTTTCGATGCTGCTGGGATGGATCTGCTTTGCTGAAATTCCAACGCTTTGGACATGGGTTGGCGGTAGCCTGATCATCTTTGGAGCCCTGATCAACCTACTCTGGAAGCGTTAACCCGTTAAATACGGGCACGCTTAAGTGGCAGTAGATAGATCGCTAAAAACTGGATCAGCGCAGCGACCACAACGGTTGGTCCGGCAGGGGTATCCCACTGCCATGAACCGCTGATCCCCGCCAATACCGCTACACAACCAATGAGCGATGCAAACAGTGCCATCCGCTCTGGCGTTGAAGACAAACGCCGTGCCGCAGCGGCGGGAATAATCATCAGCGAAGTGATCAGCAGAACACCTACGATCTTCATGGCGATCGCGATCACCAACGCGATCAGCAGCATCAAAATCAAACGTGTACGGGCCACATTGACACCCTCGACCTGAGCGAGCTCCTCATTAATGGTAATGGCTAGCAGATCATCCCAGCACCATTTGAGCATCCCTAGTACCGCCGCACCCCCCACGACAATCCAAATCAAGTCCTGCAGGCCAACTGCTAATAGATCACCAAACAGAAACTCCATCAGATCCACGCGCACGCCATCTAAAAACGAGACCGCCACCAAACCCAGCGACAGAGCACTATGCGCCATAATACCCAGCAGCGTATCCGTGGCGATAATCCGCTGCTTTTGTAAACTCACCAGTAACACTGCCAACACCAAACAACAGAGCACCACGGCCAAATTCATGTTGATATCCAACAAGAAACCCAACGTGACACCCAGCAGTGCAGAGTGCGCCAAGCTATCGCCAAAATAGGCCATGCGCCGCCACACCACGAACGCACCTAACGGCCCAGCAATAAGCGCGACACCTAAGCCGCCCAGCACGGCATATAACAGAAAATCGTACATCTAACGGCAGCACTCCGATGGCTGTGGTTGGTCAGCAATCACGTCGCCATGTGTGTTATGACGATGATTGTGATGATGGCTATAAAGCGCCAAGCTATCAGCACCGCGCTGACCGAAGAGTTCAACAAAGGAAGGATCATTACTCACGTGCTCAGGGCGTCCTGAGCAGCAGACATGGTGGTTTAAGCACACCACATGGTCAGTTGAGGACATCACCAAGTGTAAGTCGTGTGAAATCATCAACACACCGCAACGCCGCGCTTTACGGATCTGCGCAATCAAATCGTACAGTTCAACCTGGCCGTTAATATCAACACCCTGCACCGGCTCATCCAGTACTAACAAATCAGGGTTACGCAGCAGCGCTCTTGCCAGCAGAACACGCTGCGTTTCGCCGCCAGATAGATCATGCATCGAGTGATTAAGCAGGTAATCTGCGCGCACTGCCGCGAGCGCCGCTTCAATCTCAGCCATCGCTTTAATACCCGATGTCTGCATAAAGCGCAGCACGGTAAGGGGAAAAGTCCGATCGATTTGTAGCTTCTGAGGCATATAGCCGACTTTCAAGTTCGGCTGACGCCAAACAACACCCAGCGTAGGCTTCATCAAACCTAAAACGACCCGCACTAACGTGGTTTTACCTGCACCATTAGGGCCAATCAGCGTCGTGATGCAGTCTTTGTGCAAGTTGAGTGAGATATTCTGTAACACATGGTTGCTTCCAAAACGGATATCCACATGCTCCAAGCGAACCAAATCCACTGGCTCAGCCATGTTCAGTACCTTTCTGACAGTTCGGGCACGTGCCAGCGATTTCGACGATCTCTGACTCCACCCTAAAGCCCACCTCTTCAGCTCGGCGGCTAACAGCCGTCAATACATCGGGCGCGTCGAGTTCTACCGCGCTTTTGCATTGCGTGCAGATTAAAAAACTATTCGTACAGCGATGATCTGGGTGGCTACAACCGATAAATGCATTCAGGGACGCTATACGATGAACCAACCCTTGCTCTTGCAGAAAATCAAGCGCGCGATACACCGTTGGCGGCGCCGAGTTAAAACCCGCCTCTGCCATAGCAGGAAGTAATTCATAAGCCCCAAGCGGCCGATGACTTTGCCAAATCAACTTAAGCACCAACTCACGAATCGGTGTCAGGCGCAGCTGACGCTCACGACAGCGCTCGGCAGCCTCACGTAGCGCGGTATCAACACATTTTGAGTGATCATGCTCTGGCTGAAACGCCACTTCACTGTTCTTCATAGGCAGCATCTTTATGTTTTGTTATATTGTAACAACTAATTATTTAGGAAACAGTTGCGATGTTTAGAAAACTTTTTTTCCCTATTTTTCTTCTACTCTCTGCGCCTTTCGCGGCCGCTGAGGTTCGCGTTGTGGCTAGTATAACGCCTTTACAGCTCATCGCAGCCGAAGTTCTTGATGGTATTGCGAAGCCTGAGGTACTCATCCCACCCGGCGCTTCTCCCCATGCTTATTCACTGCGCCCATCCGATACCCGTAAAATTCATGATGCCGACCTTGTCGTTTGGGTGGGGCCTGAGCTGGAGCAGTTTTTAACAAAGCCAATCAGCCAATCCAACGCGACAAAGCTCATGTTGCTGGATGATCAGGCCAGACTGCACGCGCAACAGCACGCAGGTGAAGATGGTCACGAAGGTCACGAAGGTCACGAAGGTCACGAAGGTCACGAAGGTCACGAAGGTCACGAAGGTCACGAAGGTCACGAAGGTCACGAAGGTCACGAAGGTCACGACCATGGTGGCGTAGACCCACACATCTGGCTAGACCCCTTCAATGCACTGGCTGCAGCAGAAAAGCTGCGTGACCAAGTCATCGCGATTAAGCCGGAATATACAGCGCAACTGAACAGCAACTACGACGATTTCGCTGCACGCCTGATCGCCGTTGACCGCCAACTACAACGCCAATTGAACCCACTTAGCGGTCAAGGTTTCATCACATTCCACGATGCCTATCAGCACTTTATTGGCCACTATAACTTAAAGCAGATCGATAACTTCACCGTGAATCCAAGCCGCAAACCTGGTGCCAAACATCTTGCGCAACTGCGCGACAAGATCGCTGCCAGTGAAGCGGTTTGCATCTTTAGTGAGCCACAGTTCAGCGACGCACTAGTGCGCTCCATCATCGGTAGCAACCCGATTAAAACGGCAGAGCTAGACCCATTGGGGCAGGATGTGAGCGCTGAAAAGGGCGCGTATATCACGTTTCTAACCCAGTTCAGCCAGCAATTCGTTGACTGTCTCGGCCAATAGTTTAGCCCACCCAAACACCCCAAAATGGCACGCTATCTAGCGTGCTATTTTTTTATTTGAAGTGCTTCACAAACAAAAAGGCGCTCTATATAATGCTGCCCTCTTTCGAGCAGATGTGGTGGAATTGGTAGACACGCTAGCTTCAGGTGCTAGTGCCTTCACGGGCGTGGGAGTTCGAGTCTCCCCATCTGCACCAAGATACAATCACGTATCCGGTGCGACTTGAAAGAATTCAGCGCAGCCGCTCAAGCATGCGCAAACGCAGATGTGGTGGAATTGGTAGACACGCTAGCTTCAGGTGCTAGTGCCTTCACGGGCGTGGGAGTTCGAGTCTCCCCATCTGCACCAATCATTGTTTTCCGATAAGATCTTACTTCGCACTTAACTCTTCACTTCGCGCTCAACTTCGTTGGCAAACATGCGCCGCTTGCGTAGACAATGTCACTTTCGTTACTCTCAAAACCAAAAAAGCCGAGCAAGCCCGGCTAAAAGAGTTGGTAGGAGACTTCGGTGTTTAATTAGACAGCAACACCAACTGCATAATCGCTGGAAAGATAGCAACGAGTAGCCCGACCAAAACCATCAATACCGATGGCACAATACCGATCACTTCTACGCCGCTTTCATCATGTGCACTACCCATGGCTCTACTCCTTTCATAACTGTGTGAGTTACTCAGTAGATAGCAAGCGATATACCAACTTTTACAAAGCCAGTAAGACTTTGATTTTAAAAGATAAAGAATATATCGAGTAGCGTAGCTATGATTGGCACAAAGCAAAAGCTGACATATCCGACAATCTAAACAAAAAAGCTGCCATTTTTGGCAGCTTTTCTAAGCTTATTAAAATATCAGCTTGCGTCGGCTTTCATCAGTGCGAGCGCCTTAGCCACCTTCGCTTTGAAAGGTTTACGCTCTCTTCCTTCAATTTCAGTCATGATTGGGATATCAGCAGACATCGCATTCACAGGACGATTATTGATATGCAGCTCATAGTGTAGATGCGGGCCTGTTGAGCGGCCTGTATTACCTGATAGCGCAATTTTCTGGCCACGAGAAACCGTTTGCCCTTTGCGTACATAAGACTTACTGAGGTGCAGATAACGGGTTTTATATTTCTGACCGTGGCGGATCTTGATGTAGATCCCAGCATAAGGGTGGCGTTTGGACTCAATCACTACACCATCGCCCGTCGAATAGATCGGTGTTCCAATCGGGGTAGCGAAGTCAGTGCCATTGTGAGGACGTATTAAGCGCGTTACCGGATGGCGGCGTTTAGGATTGAAGGGAGAAGAGATACGATAACGCTTCTTCAACGGATAGCGTGAAAATGCGCGCTCTAGGCCCGTTCCCGTCTCGTCGTAGTAACTATCTTTATAGAGGAATGCGGTAAGCTCGCGCTTACGGTTGAGTATGCGCACAGCTTCGACCCGCGTTTCGCCGGTCTCTTGTCCATCGACCATCTGCTTTGCACGCACAACCTGAAACTGATCGCCTGCTCGAAAGCCTTTATTAAAGTTGAGCTTATTCTTGAACAGCGCCGAGATAGACATGATATCGCCCGCGGTTAAGCCACTGCGCTTGGCTGACAGGTAAAAGCTGCCCCGCACCTCGCCACTCAAGACCTCCTCTTGCCAGTCGCCCGGTAAAATGGTGACGTTGTACTCAAACCCCTTGCCCGGCGCACGCACATAAGTCACGCGATGCGCCAAACTAAACTCAATCTCAAGCTTGCTCAGCTCACGGCTGGCAGGATCTAGCCAAAAACTCAGCTTATTACCGGGTTTCAACGTATCCAGCGCAAGTACCGCAAGATCCGTTTCCAAGATCTCGTACATGGTTTTTTGCGGGATTCTTAAGGTATCAAAAATACCACTGAGCACATCGCCCTTGGCAATCTCATATTCGTAATCGGCTAGGCGTGCACGCTGGCTGCTATCCGTTGTGATATCACCAAACTCAGCTTCGCTAATCTGCAGGGGCAATCGCACATTACGCTCCGCGGTCTGTGATGACAGAAGCAGCAGTAAGAACACCATGATTGCCAGTACGGATGAGAGCAGTTTATGTAATTTGGGTAAGCTCGACCAAAACTGGTCAGCGCTGAGAAGAAGTTGCCGCATAAAGTCGTGAGGTAGCTCGAATAGGTCGTTTTGCGAAGCCCATATAGTAACGAGGTTAGTATTAAAAGCGAAGCCAACTCCGCTGCTGGCTTGTACGCGATATCCAAGAGCAGGTTACAATAGCCGTTTATCATCAATTGGGTAGGTAGGAATGAGCAGGCATTATATCTTTGGCTATGGCAGCTTGATCAATGGCATTAGCCGCTCAGCCACGGGTGAGACAGGCCAAAGCTGGCCAGCTCGCGTGGCCGGTTACGAGCGCCATTGGTCGGTGATGAGTGATGAGTTTGGCATGAGTTCGGTGGCCGTTGTGCCTAAAGCTTCGGCACACTGCAACGGCGTTATCGTCGAGGTAGCGGAGTCAGAGTTACCGGCGTTTGATCATCGTGAGCAAGGCTATCAACGCAGCGCAGTGCCTCTTTCGCGTTTAACATCACTCTCCGAAGCGCCTCTGCCGCAGGGCAATATTTGGATCTATCATACCGATGCGATCACCGCACCCTGCCCTCAAAACCCCATTGTGCTTAGCTATGCTGATGTGATCCTTGCTGGCTGCCATGAGATCAGTGCCGCTTTTGCGCTGGAGTTTCTCAACCATACCCAAGGCTGGCATTTCCCCACCCTGAACGACCGTGCCCAGCCGCGCTATCCTCGGGTACAGCGCCAAATAGCTACACCTGTCATTAACCAACTCATTGATGGCGTTGTGAACTTAACATCAGAAGAACTCAAGAAAGGTTACTAACCCAACACCGCGCAAGTAATACAGGGTTCATAGCCCTGTGCTAATGTGACGCGCTGTTTATATTTAAGGAAGGAAAGTCATGGCTGGTGCTAGCTTACTCGCTCTACTTGATGATATTGCCACGCTGCTAGACGACGTTGCAGCCATGACTAAGGTTGCGGCACGCAAGACAGCCGGGGTACTCGGTGACGATTTGGCCCTCAACGCGGAGCAAGTGTCCGGTGTTAGAGCCGAACGCGAATTACCGGTCGTTTGGGCGGTCGCAAAGGGGTCGCTCAAGAACAAAGCGATTCTGGTGCCAGGCGCGCTCGCGATTAGCTATTTTATCCCGTGGCTGATCATGCCATTACTAATGCTAGGTGGCTTATTTCTTTGCTTTGAGGGCGTCGAAAAGCTCGCTCACAAATACCTTCACGAAGACGAAGAGACCGAAAAAGCGGCGCTCAAGGCGGCCTTTCACGATCAACAAGTGGACCTTGTTGCGTTTGAAGAGCAGAAGATCAAAGGGGCCATTCGCACCGATTTTATTCTCTCGGCTGAGATTATCGTCATCACGCTAGGTACCGTGGCTGGCGCAAGCTTAGTGACACAGTTTTCAGTACTGGTGGGTATTGCGCTACTGATCACCATTGGTGTTTATGGGCTTGTTGCCGGCATCGTCAAGCTAGATGACCTAGGACTTTACCTCACCCAACAATCGAGCGCGTTTAAAAAAGCCGTGGGCGAAAAGATATTAGTCGCCGCTCCTTGGCTAATGAAAACGCTAGCGGTTGTTGGTACAGCCGCCATGTTTATGGTGGGTGGCGGTATTCTTAGCCATGGCATTGCGGTGGTGCACCATGCGATAGAGGCGGCAGGCACTTATGCTGCGGGCATTGAGGGCATTGGCAGCGTACTGAGCTTTTTAGTGCCGACTCTGCTAGAGGCACTCTTTGGTATTGCGGCAGGTGCAGTCGCCGTCACTTTGGTGACGCTGGGCAGCAAACTCTTTAAAAGAGAAGCTGCTCACTAAATAAACTATCACCTCGATAGCAAATTCTTACTGGTGTTGCGTTTGGGCATCGTCAATACTGCCTCTCATCCGAGTTCAATCTGTGAGGAAGACGATGAAGACGCAACGCCTTGAGTTTACAGGACATGATGGCTCTACCCTTGCCGCTCGACTAGACCTCCCCAGCGGCACACCCGCTGCATTCGCGCTTTTTGCACACTGCTTTACCTGCTCTAAAGATATTCCCGCAGCACGACGCATAGCACGTCGTTTAGCCTCATTGGGGATTGCCGTGTTGCGCTTTGATTTTACGGGGCTTGGGCACTCTGATGGCGAGTTTGCTAATACCAATTTCAGCTCAAATATCCACGACTTGATCTTGGCAGCAGACCTACTGCGCAACGATTTTCAAGCACCACAGCTGCTCATTGGCCACTCTTTAGGGGGCGCTGCGATATTAGCCGCCGCCGACGCTATTCCTGAAGCCAAAGCTGTTGTTACGCTCAATGCACCGGCATCCCCAGACCACGTGCTGCACAATTTCTCAGCAGATTTGCCACAGATCTGTGAGCAAGGTGAAGCCGATGTTGATCTGGCGGGACGCACCTTTAAGATTAAGCGCGGCTTTGTGGACGATATCTCCGCTCAGTCCCTGAGTGAAAAGGTAGAGAAACTGCGCAAAGCGCTGCTAATCATGCACGCTCCGCTGGATACAACAGTTACGGTCGATAACGCCGCAACACTCTTCCAGCAAGCGCACCACCCGAAAAGCTTTATTACATTAGATGATGCCGACCATCTGCTCACCAAAGCAGCTGACGCAGAGTATGCCGCCGAGATGATCTCAACATGGGTGCAGCGCTACATCGATATCCAAACACTGCCTAAGCTCATGGATGCTCCCGAAGGTGTAACCCGCGTTAGCGAAGCAGACCCAACCAGCTTCACACAAGATATCAGTGTATCGGGCCACCACTTGATCGCCGACGAACCAGCCAGCTACGGTGGCCATTACCTAGGCCCAACGCCCTACCAATTGGTATCTGCGGGGCTAGGCGCCTGCACCGCAATGACAATTCGTATGTATGCGGGCCGTAAGAAGATCGCATTAGAACACGTCGAGGTGGATATTAAGCACGACAAAATTCACGCTACCGATTGCGACCAGTGCGAACAAACAAGCGGTAAGATCGATCAGTTTGTTCGTGAAATCAGACTGAGCGGCGAGCTAACAGAAGCAGAAAGACAGCGGCTACTCGAGATCGCAGACCGCTGCCCCGTACACAGAACACTTGAGGGCGAGATCGATATCGCCACCAAGCTTGTCTAATTAACAGTGACTCATAACACATTAACTGGAGCGGGTTGCTAAATAAGCACCCGCGCCAATCATCAACGACCCCGCTGAGCGATTCAAACGGCGCATAGCAACAGGGGAGCTAAACTGACGTCTGGCCATAGACGCAAATCCAGCCACAAGGGTTAGCCCCATCATCAATGCCACCAGCGTCAGTACAGATGCGAGCACAATATCACTAAACACCAGCGCGTTTAGGTCCATAAAAGTTGGCAAAAACGCAATATAGAACAGAATCACCTTTGGGTTGGACGCCGAGATTAAGAATCCCTGCACGAAACTGCCGGTACGCCCAGGTACCGCGGTGCTACTCGCCTCACCTTCGGTATCAAGTGGCGTGGTCCACAGCTTCCAGCCCAGATAGCATAAGTATGCCGCACCCGCCCACCGAATGACGGTAAACAGCTCGCCCCAGTGCTCTGCTATCGCTGCCAAGCCTAAACACGCGAAGATTAGGTAGCAGATATCGCTGATCACCATGCCAAACGAGAGCCAAAAGCAAGAGCGCCCTCCTAACACCAGCGCTCGCGCGAGAATAGCAAAAATACCCGGCCCTGGCGTAATGCCAAAGATGAAAATCGCTACAAAAAACGTTAAGGCACTCTCAAATGTCATGTCAGTCTCGCTCGATATGCGTTGTAGTAATATGCGACGTTTGCGAAGGTCAGAAGATTCAGACCAAGCCGCTTAGTACCGATAGTAAATGGGTGTGTGCAGAATAAACGGGGTTCTGTACACCGGCTCTATTTGAGGCGTTTTCTCCGGCCAAAGATGAACTTTAGTCTGTTTTAATACCGGAAATCGATACGTGTACTCGCCTATTTTATCGGTCTCGGGAGCTGACACCGTGCCAAGAATCGTAATCGAACGGCCCGGTTTATAAATTTCACTGTCGAGAAAACCGTTCACATAGGCTTTGAAACGGCCCGCACTCTGGTCAGATCCCTTATTCGGATAGGCCGAACTATCTAGCTCAAAGTGCACCACCTCGATCACAGTGTGCTCGGCAAGGTTCGTAACTGCAGCGATCGTACCACCCCAGCGCGCCATGACACCCTGCGAGGGCTGGGTTAGCGATTGCGCCTCTATGTAGCTCACCAGCGGCTGAGTTTGCTCAACGTCCACCGACTTAGGCACGGATGAACACCCGATCAACCCAAAAGCTAAGAGAAAACTGATGGCTAAACGCGTCATAATAGATCCTCCTGTGATGGCTCAACGGCATCGCTGCTGCTCACCCTCTGGGTAAGGAATGCACGGCGAGCAGTTGAGACTTACAAAAATCGGTTTAGACTTAAATCATAATACGATGTAACGAGGTATAACATGAGTAACCCCGAGCGCCCCACACCACCTGGCGATTATGAGTGTTGCGAGTCAGGCTGCGAGCCATGCGTCTGGGACACCTATTACGCTGAGTTAAACGCTTGGCAAGCAAAACAAGCGGCGACAACACAAACAGAAGAGTCTGCCTCCAATGATGAGACACGCAGCTAGACTAACGCTCATTAGCCTACTGCTCTGGGCTAACGCTGTGGCCGCAGGCGCACCCACCAAGATAACGGTTATTGGAGATCAAAGTTACCCACCCTTCTCCTTTTTAGACGAGGGTAAACCAAGCGGTATCTATGTCGACGTACTCACAAAGGTGTTCGCTCAGTTACCAGAGTATGATATCGATATCATGATGATGCCTTGGCGGCGGGGCCTGGCCGAGATTAAAAATAGCCGAGCTCTCGCGATCTTCCCCCCCTACTACTTCCCAAAAGAGCGACCCTATATTGGTGCGTACTCCATCCCCATCTTAACCGAGCATGTGGTCTTGATGTGCGATTCCAGCCGCGTGAGCGGTACCCAGACACTCATCTGGCCGCAAGACTTTAAGCGCAAACGCATTACGGCCAACAAGGGCTATCTACTCACACCAGACTTTCTACAGAGCATCGCCACTAACCATATGACCCATATCGAAGTTTCTGGTGCACGCAGTGCTATCCATATGATGTTACTAAACCGAGCCGACTGCTTTATGCATGCAGAGCTCCCTACGCGATGGGAGCTTGGCCAGCTGACGAAAGAGCAACCCGAGCTCGAGAAAAAGCTGACAACGCTTCACTTTACCGGCACCCAAATTGGCCAATCGGGCTACATCGGTTACAGCGCTGACACCGTTCGTTACCCCTTTCGTGACCAGTTTCGAGCAAAAGTGGATCGCGTGTTAAAAGCACTCATAGCGAACGGCGAGATACAAAGCATCATCGACCGTTACCGCAATCAGTTACCCTAACTACTCACAAAGCAGCTTCATAAATGCATGCCTCAGACTGTTAATAACTCAGTCAAACTACGTGCATAACCTATGGAAAAACGGGGATAACTAAGATCATATCTGTTATTATTCACAAAACAGCGTTAAATAATTATCAACATTTTACTCTATTGATAACGGATACTTAACGAGGCCCATTGCGCTTATACACATTATTCCCAGCATATACACAAGGTTTATCCACTTTTCCTATTGAGGTCTTGCTGTATCGCTGCCGATATTGTGGATAGATCTAACTTCACATGTCCATCATCCGGTAATGGTCGGCACAATCGCATCGCATGCAAACCCGATCGAGCTGTGAATAACCCCGCACCAATACCTTGTCCAATACGTGCAGATACCGCACCGCTCAATGACCCACCCAACACGTGAGTCCCGGCGTGTATTGTGACTTCGCTCAAACCTGCAAACGCGATGTTGTGCAGTACGCCTTTGAGCAACTGCCACTGCGCGGTTGCCCCCGCAGAGATACCGTAAATTTCCGCAAGCTCGCGGAGCATTCTCAAGTTACGCCATCCCACCAGCCACATATCAAAGGTGGCAAAGGGGCTAACGGCGACCAAGACCCCCGAGTGGACGCTATAGCGCTGAATACAGCGTTTTGCGGCCTCATCTTGTTGCGCCAGCCCGTGTGCTGATAGATAACGCACAACCTCTTTGTCATTGTAAGCGCTATCAAGTTGGTGGACTGCTGCAAGAAACTCCTGCTTAGCGCCCCGAGTATTATCTTGATAGTGAGCTTCGATCGTTTTGATCAACTGGATGGCCTCACCTTGGCCTTCTGTCATTTGCTGTGCGCGTGCCCGAATATCCTCACGCGCTTTTAACTGCCGCAACCCTCGCATCCCTTGTAATAGCCACATGCCCGCACTGACAACCGCCGTCGTCACAACAGCAACCGCCACATAACCCACCGTCATATGGAGCGAAAATGCCCAATCAACCAAGCGGTTCACTTCGCTCACAACGGCAGCAAAGAGGACGACACCTGCCGACAACGCAAACACTTTACGCCAACGCGATTTCCGCACTCGTGCGGCAGGTTCACGCTCCACCTTGGGAGCTTCTTCAGTGACCGATACCGCTTGCTCCACAGGCACTTCGCGCGCGTGAGCAAACGACTCATCCTGCGCTGGTTGATGATCGACCTGATCAAGCGGGATATCAACAGGGGCTTGCCATTGCTTTTTGTCCGACATTAAAACAGATCTCCTAATAGATACTCGATCGCCTGATCGAGGCGAATATGGTGCTCAGGCCGTAGTTGCTGCATTGGTAGCTTACGCGGCGCAAAATCAACAAAGCGAAAGCGCTGACTGTGCCAGTCTTTCTCTGTGGGTAGCTCAATAGGCACCTCGCCTGGAAATAGTGCCACGGGCTCACCAGTCGCTTTCTTGTAACCCTTCAAGCACGAGATCGTTTGGCCATCTAACACCGCTTCAGCCGCTTCGGTAGAGCGCACCGATGCCAACGCCATACAGGTGGTCTCTATCCCTTCAAACTGCATCTCCCGTCGAGCATCCGCGATAATTAGTTCAAGAAAGCGATCGAGGTTGTGGTGCTGATTCGCTGTTACATGATCAGCTTTGGTCGATGCAAAGAGAACCTTATCGATACGCGGACTCAACAAGCGCCGTAAAAACCCAGATGGGCCATAATTGAAGCTTTGCAACACATCCGTGACTGCCAAGCGCATATCATCAAAACATTGCTGTCCCTTGTTTAACGTTTTCAAACAATCCACAAGCACCACTTGGCGATCGAAACGGGCAAAATGCTCGCGATAAAAGCGCTTAACGACCTGCTCACGGTAATCAAGATAACGCTGCTCCATAACACGATAGCCACTGTTATCCTCAAGTGTCTCAGCCGGTTTCGCCGCTATCAGCGGAAATAGCTCGATGAGTGTGTCGTTCTCTAACTCAGCAGGCAGCACCGCCCGCCCGGGCTGAATGACACTCATGCCGTACTGCTCACTACGAAAGAGGTGGAGCAACTTAACGTATTCACGATTCAAAATACTCAGTTGCGCCTGATCGACCGGCTGCGACCAATCGATTGCCGCTTGAGCCGCCAGCCAATCAGCTGCCAGAGCGGCGCGCGGCGCCAAGGCAAAGAGCTCCCGCTGCTCACTGCACCACTGCTCGAAGGACTTATGCAGCAACGGCAGATCGAGCAGCCACTCTCCGGGGTAATCGATAATATCGACATACAACGTTGCTATATCACTGACTAAACGCTGCAAACGGCTCGCGGGCCGGTAGCGTATCGCCAAACGGACTTCTGACAGACCCGTTGTGGACGCTGGCCATGTGGGCGGCTCTGCCGCAAGGTTTTGCACCGCCGTTTGTAATGGAAACGCGTGGTCTTTATCCACAGGCAACAGCTTTACACTGATAATTTGGTCGCTACTTGATAGCGCAAAAAATGGCAACGACTCTCCCTTGTCAGATGCCAACAGGTGCTGAGTGAGTGCGGTAATAAACACCGTTTTTCCACTGCGGCTCATGCCCGTCACAGCAATACGCACATGACGATCTAACCCGTGCTCCAGCACATCTTTAACCTGACCGTGCAGATCATCTACCAGATCATCACCCAGTAGCCCCTTAAGACGCTTTTTCAGACCCATAAATCTTCCCTATAAGCTCATTACCCCTAGTGTGACAGAGTTAAAATGAATCGGTGCGAAAAACAGTGTTGCCTTTTCAGCTAAAACGGGAAAAGGCATGATGAGCGCTTAAGCACTGGAGGTGATGTATGAGTGAACAACCACAAGGGCGCCTGACAACCCGCACCGTAGCTATGCCCGCAGACACAAACCCGGCGGGCGATATTTTTGGTGGCTGGGTATTGTCACAGATGGATATGGCAGCCGGTATCTGCGCCGGAGAGCGCGCTCAATGCCGCGTGGTAACCGTCGCGCTAGACAGCATGAGCTTCATCCGCCCCGTTAAGATTGGGGATATCTTAGGTGTTTATACCGAAGTCGAGTCCGTCGGCCGCACATCAATGAATATCCATGTTGAAGCATGGGTGCGACGTGGACGCATCGGGCACCGCGAGAAAGTGACAGAAGCGATTTTTAAATTTGTCGCAATTGATAGCGAAGGTAAACCCACCCCAATCCCTGAGCTGGAAGAGTAATCGTACTACTGCGCCATTCTGCACGTTTCTAGTGTCCATAGATAACGTGCAAGTGCGTAGTTACCGCCATCGCTAACCGGTAAATAATGCTCAACGCGCTACCCGATTGCCGCGACTAATCACCTTAGACATCAAATAATTAGACCGAGCAGCGCGAATATCTCATCACATTTAATGGTTCATTAATGATGCAAGCGCCATACTGTAATATTATCTGCTAAAACCTACCCACAGAACAGGAACAACTGGTGACCAACAAACTTAGGATGAGCTTCGCGTGGTCCTTCGCTTCGCGCTACTTAGTAATCTCATTAAATTTTGTTTCTGTGATTGTGCTGGCTCGTTTATTAACGCCAGAAGAGATCGGGATATTCTCTATCGCAGTTGCTCTGCTCGCTATCGGGCAAGTCATTCGCGATTTCGGTATTTCAGATTATATTATCCTCGAAAAAGATCTCACCAAATCGAAGTTGGCATCCGCCTTTACGATATCGTTATCGATCTGTTACTCCCTTGTTGCGCTCTTCTACTTCCTCAAAGGACCGATCGCCAGCTATTACGGCCGACCAGAAATCGAGGATGTTATTTCGCTGCTGCTAATTAACTTTTTGCTCATTCCTTTTGGCACACTGACACTCTCAGTATTAAAGCGTGAGATGCAGTTTCAAAAGTTAATGCTGGTTGAGGTCAGCTCTACAGTCGTTAACTGTACCGTCTCCATCAGCCTAGCTTATCTTGGCTTTAGTTATATGAGTTTGGGATGGGCCGCTATCTCAGGCACCGCAACCACGATTGCGCTACTCATCTTCTTTAGACCTGCCATCATTCCCTGGCTTCCCGGTTTTAGATCCATTCCTGCGGTTATCTCTTTTGGCTGGAAAATGAGCTGGTCATATATCGCTAACCACCTAACCCGCTCGGCACCTGAGATCATTGTTGGTAAAGCAATTGATGCACAAGCCGTCGCTTTACTCGGTAAAGGTCTGGCAACCACTAGCATGTTTACCGATCTGGTGTATCAGGGGATGCTGCAAGTCATACAGCCATATTTCGCGCAAATTAAGCATAGCGATGGAGACCTGAAGGGCGTATTTTTCTATTCGACAACAGCGCTTACCGCCGTCGCATGGCCATTCTTTAGCTTCTTCATTTTAATGTCCGATGAAGTCGTATTGTTCCTTTTCGGTGATCAATGGACCGCTTCTGCACCATTACTGCAGCTCGCGTCATTGGCGGCGATGATCTATTTCAGTATTACGCTGACAGAGCGAATTTTAGTGACCCAAGGTAAAACAGGGAAAGTTGCTCAGCTGCACACCTTCTATCTGATCATCACCATCATTTTACTTATCATCACAGCGCAGATCAGCTTGTATGCAGTCGCCGCGGCGTTTGTTGCTGAAAAGGCGATTCGTGCCATTATTCTCTATCGCGAACTGGGCAAATGTATGTCAGTTACCCTCGCCGACTTTAAACCCATGTTTGTACAAAGTGGCGGTGTCACCTTGCTCTGTATCGCAACAATCGTAGCGATCCAGTTCAGCGGTATCACGGCCACATGGAATGAGTTTTGGTCCCTGCTATTAACAGGCATCTGCTTTGTAGCCGCATGGTTAGGTGGCCTCTATCTGTTCCGCCACCCGCTCCATACCGAGGTTACCAATATTGTGCTAACCGTGAAGCAACGCATTCTCAAACAGGCGGCGAGCTAACGTTAGGCCGTCGCATTTTTTCTACAAATTGCCCGAGCTGTACTATCTTTTGTTTTGTGTGTACGTCTTACACAGCAGTCATAAGATAATAAGAGGATCATCGGGTGATCACGACATCGCAACGCGCCCATCTTCATGATGGTATCGCGCTCCTACTGTTCGCCGTTTACGGGATGCAGGTGTGTCCATTTTTGGACTCTCTTACCCCGTTGCAATTGTTCCTCCCTATCTTGCTGGTGTTTGCTGGAAAAAGTCTTGCTCGACACTATGTCACCCGCTACATAGAACGCCGCCCTCTCGCAGAGCAGGTGCAGGTACAGTTCAAGACAGATCTTGGGCTTTTCTTGATCGCAGGTGCGGTACTCGCTAGCTACAACAGCATTGTGTATAGCTTCCCCTTAGAAAGCACCGGTAAAGTCATGATTGGCATGTTGGTGCTCGGATTCTTTATCGCTTGCGATCTAGCACTCTATCGTGAATATACGATCGCAGAACAACTGCGCGCGAGCCAACAAAGCTTGCCGCTATCGGCCTCACACTTTCCTATCAGCCGCAAGTTCACGCTGTTCGCATCTGCCTGTGCATTTGCTGTTGTCGGTGTTGTCTTTTTGGTGATCAACAAAGACCTTGAGTGGCTGATCCATACCGGTGATAAAATCCCACTGAGTACCTCGCAGCGCTATATCCTGACGGAGATCTTCTTTATTGTTGCAGCGGTTATGGGCTATGTGCTCGCCATTATTTTAGGTTACTCGCGCAACTTAAAGCGCTTCCTATCTTTCCAACATGAGGCCCTCAGCCAAGTGGCAGAAGGGTCGCTCGATGTGCATGTGCCGGTTGCGTCCAACGATGAATTTGGCCACATCGCTGCCAGCACTAACGCGACCATTGCGAAGCTCGCAGATCGTACTCAAGAGCTACATAAAACGCGTGATGTCAGTATTTTAGGTTTAGCAACACTCGCAGAGACCCGCGATAACGAGACAGGCGCCCATATCATCCGCACTCAGCACTATGTGCGTGCTTTAGCAAATCAGCTTAAAACAGAACCCGCATTTGCCGAGCTGCTCACTGACGAGGTGATCGACCTCCTATACAAATCGGCACCACTGCATGATGTGGGCAAAGTCGGCATCCCCGACGCGATCTTACTGAAGCCCGGCAAGCTGACAGATGATGAGTTTGCGATTATGAAGCAACACGCCCAGATCGGCGCAGATGCGCTATGGAAAGCGGAGCAGCAGTTGGGCAGTAACTCGTTCCTGCGTTTGGCACGCGAAATTAGCCTCACCCACCACGAGAAGTGGGATGGCAGTGGTTATCCACAGGGACTCACAGGCAACGATATCCCTTTGGCGGGCCGCTTGATGGCGCTCGCGGATGTCTACGACGCGCTGATCTCCAAACGTGTGTACAAACCAGCCTTCTCTCACGATAAAGCCAAGTCGATTATCCTCGAAGGTCGAGGCAGCCATTTTGACCCAGCCATTGTGGATGCTTTTTTAGCCACCGAGGCAGACTTTATCTCGATCGCGAAAACGTATGCTGATACCGAAACAACTGAGGAGGAAACCTCTGCACCGCTACAACCAGCCTAGCAGCAGCCACCACAGGTAGTTCAGCGGCCAAAGCAAAACCACGCTCATGGCCGCCAGCACAAGCGTATACTTGAGCGCCAAACGCATCGGCACATTGGCCATGCTCAACGCCAGCAATAATGGGCCTGACTCATAGGGAAAGAGGAAGGTCGATATACCCACCACCTGAGACATCAAAACCGCTTTCAACGGTAAGCCAGATGCTTGGGCAAATTCAGCTGCCACAGGCGTTAACACCGCCGGAATACCCGGCAGCCCCGCCACCACCCCAGAACTCATCGAAAGAAGTGATAACGAGAGATAGTTTTGTAATGGCTCGTTGGGCGCAAGCGGCAAAACAGGCGCTAGCAAGTGCGCGAACCAAGCGCCTAAACTGCTATGGTTGATCACCGCACCAATGCCTAAAATAGCGGCGATAAACAGCACCGTATTAAAGTTGAACTGCTCAGAAAACTGCTGCTTTGATACCAAGCCAACCCTCGGTAGCAACAAAATCACCGCCACCGTTAACGCCACCCAAGCCGGAGAGAGTTGGTGGACACTATCGGTTAACCAGAACCCCAAAGCCACCAAAAGTAACCCCAACAGATAGATCTCGGTGCACTGGAGCGGCTTGATCTCAGATTGCGTGGCCACCAACGAACCCGCCGGAAACATCTTGATAATCAGCCAGATAATAAGCACCGCTTTTAAGGCGCCGAGTACCGGAAAATGCAGCCACAGATACTCGGCATAACCCAACGTTAAACCGTGCACCGTATCAGCCACGCCCACCAAAACCATATTGGGCACATTGGCAGGCAGCACAGCGAACGAGGGCACATGCGCGCCGAAGCCAGCAGCCAATGCTATACCGATATAGCCTTGTGATCCCGGCTTTAAGCCACAACGCTCTGCCAACAGCAGGACAATAGGCATCAACAGCACAATCCGCCCCATTGAAGATGGCATCAAAAATGCGAGACCGACTCCTAGCACAACCACCGCACTGATCAGGCGCGTATAACTCGAGGCAAACACCATCAGATAACCACTAAGCCGCTGACCAAGCCCGGTGGACTTTACCGCCATCCCGATCACAAACCCGCTAATGATGAGCCAGGTTGCGCCTGCCGAAAACCCCGCAAAGACCACCTCAGCAGGGGCTATTGCAAACAGCATTGCTGCCAAAAAGAACAGCAGCGCTATTAGATAATCGGCCACAACAGCTGTCGCCATCAACCCAAGAGCAGCCACCACCAGTGCAGCGCTCCAGCTTTGCTGCGCAGTCAGCCCAGCGGGTGCAATATACCCAAGCAGCAGGGCGCCGCTGACGATGATGATACTGGCCCAATGGACAACAGAGAGCGGCCCTAACGCCGATAAAACCCCAGTTTTACGAGTCGACATGGTGCTACCAACAACTTTACAGACAGAGTAAAAACGTTATTCTGGCATCAATTCAGATGGCGCAGTAGCGACAAAAAGACAATGGATAGCGAGAAAAGGACACATCGCCAGCCCTCGGGTTCCGGTGATATCGAAGACCTGAGCCGCCCCATCATTGGGACGCAAGGGCAGATGAATAGCGGCCTAGAAGTTGTGCCCCATCGGCACGTTCGCGCGCAGTTGGCTTTTGCTGCAGAGGGTGTCATACGGGTGATAACCGATACCGGTACATGGCTGATTCCACCCCAGCAGGCGGTATGGATTCCAGGAAATACTCTGCACCATGTGGTCGCCGAAACCGATGTGTTAGTGCAGCACCTACATATTGATGCTTCGGTTGCAGCACGTTATCCAACCGTGTGTGCTGTCATGGATGTGCCGCCGCTGGTGCGTGAGCTGATCAAACGTGTGGTTAACTTTACACAGCACTATTCACCTGATGGCCGTGAGGCGCGCTTAGTTCACGTGCTTATGGATGAGCTTGAAGCATTGCAGCCAGCCGAGCTATACCTGCCACTGGCCAAAGATCGCCGCATTTTACGCATTATGCAGCGCCTTATGCAGGACCCAGCTAACGAGCAATCTGCGCAAGCATGGGCGCAGGAGGTGGGAGCAAGCCGCCGCACCCTCACACGGCTCTTTCAGAAAGAGACCAATATGAGCTTTAACGCTTGGCGCAAGCAGCTGCGCTTGCAAGAGGCGATCAACCGCCTCAGCCGCGGTGACAGCGTGACCGACGTGGCATTATCTCTTGGCTACGCAAGCCCCAGCGCTTTTGTAGCGATGTTTAGGCAAACACTAGGTAAGCCACCTAAGCAGTTCTTTCAAGAGCAGCTTAGCTGAGCGCTTCATCAAGCCATTCAATCCAATGTTTAACGGGTACGTCGGCATGCGCACCAAGGTGTAACTGACACCCGATGTTCGCCGTCACGATTTGCTCAGGATTATCGGCAGATAAAGCCGCTAATTTTCGTGTAAGTAAACGCTCACTTATATCAGGCTGCAGTAAAGAATAACTTCCTGCAGAGCCACAACACAGATGTTTCTCCTGTGTTTTCGCTAAGTTTGCCCCCATACGCAACGCCAATTGCTCAACAATATCGGGCAGTTGTTGCCCATGCTGCAGTGAACAGGGGCAATGCAGGGCCGTTTTTTTCGGCAACTTAACCGCTAACGAGCTCACATCCTCGCAGGCGATCACTTCGGCAATATCTTTGGCGATAGCACTGACACGTGCTGCTTTTTCAGCATACTGAGGGTCAGCGGCTAATAGCTCACCGTACTCTTTGACCGTCACACCACATCCCGAAGCCGTTACAACGATCGCCTCAGCGCCCGCTTCCACCGCTGGCCACCACGCATCAATATTCTGGCGTATCGCCAACAGCGTACTCTGCTCATGACTTAAATGATGCGTGAGCGCACCACAGCAACCCGCATCCGGCGCGACCACCAAACTAATACCTAATCGATCCAACACCCGTGCGGCCGCTTCGTTTGTTTGCGGACTCGACACTGATTGCACACAACCCTGTAATACCAACATAACGCGATTATGGCGTTGAGCAGGCCAAGTGTTAGCATTGACTAACGGAGGAACCTGCTTTTGCAGGGACTTGGGAAGCACGGGTTTGAATAAATGAGCCACCCGTAGCAAGGTCCGAAAGCGTTTAGGCTTGGGGACAATCGTTCTCAATAGGTATCGCTGCGCACGCGCTAACCAACCCCTTGGCAGTGTTTGCTCAGCCAGTGCCCGACCAATATCCAACAGCCTGCCGTAACGCACCCCCGAAGGGCAAGTGGTTTCACAACTACGACATGCGAGGCAGCGATCGAGATGGCGGCGCGAGCGCTCTGTTAATGTGCCCGTTTCCAAAAATTGTTTGATTAGATAGATGCGTCCACGCGGGCCATCACGCTCATCCGATAACTCTTGATACGTTGGGCACGTGGCCGTGCAAAAGCCACAGTGTACGCAGCTGCGCAAAATGGTTTCGGCTTCCTGAACGGCTGGAATCTTATTCCAGCGCTTGTGAATTTTCGTCTGCATACAGCGCTCCTACATCCAGCCGTAGAGGCGTCCGGGGTTGAAGATGCCATGTGGGTCCAGCGCGTGTTTTACCTCACGCTGTAAATGTTTCAGAACCGCATTGGGCTGAGAAAACACCTCGGCTTGACGATCACCGCCTTGCCACTTCGCTACACTGCCGCCGGCCTCCTGAGCGATAAGCGACAACGCCTCAAGCTCATACTCGCCGCGTAGCCAACGCTGTGAGCCACACCAATCAATCACACTGTCGGCATCATGGGGCAGCACGGCACTGCTGCGCACACTGAATCGCCAAAGAGGATCAGCACCTAGCAATAAGTTTTGCTCGCGTAACGAGCGCCAGCAATGGCTACCGTTTTCCTCTGTCATAGTGTAATCACGCTGCCACTGCGCCATCGTCTGCGTTACTGCAGCTTCAGCCCCCGATAAACGCATGTGAAGTTGGCCCACATACCAACAAGCACCGCTGATTGGCGCGGAGGTTCCGGCGAGCTGATTCATCAGGATCACGGCATCCTCTGCCGTAAGCGCTAGCCCGAGATAGGCGGTTGTCTCGGGCTTGGGTAACACTTTAAAGCTGACTTCGGTGATCACTCCTAACGTACCCAGCGCTCCCGCTTGTAACCGCGATACGTCGTAGCCTGCTACGTTTTTCATCACTTGGCCGCCGAAGCGCAGGAGTTCACCTTGCCCATTGATCAGCTGCGTCCCTAGCACCAGATCACGAATGGACCCACCCCACGGTCTTGCAGGCCCAGATACGTTACTAGCTAAGGTTCCGCCAATGGTTGCTGCGCCACCAAACAGCGGAGACTCACAGGGCAACATCTGATTATGCTCGTCGAGGTGGGCGATAATCTCATCAAGGCGCGTTCCAGCACGTGCGGTCATAACGAGTTCAACCGGTTGATAACTGATAATACCGGTATGTTCAGATAGATCTAAACACGTTAGTCCGCTCGTGGTGCGTCCCAAATGGTCCTTGGTACCATTGCCACGAACGGAGAGTGGCTGGCCCGTGGCAATAGCATGCTCAACCTGAGCAACGAGTTGGGTGGTTTTATCCATTAGGAGGCCTCTCCTTTCGCCAACGCCCGGTACTCTTGGCAGCGGCCAAGCACCGGGATGCCTTTTCCTGGGTTAAGCGTACCGCGGGGGTCAAAAGCGGACTTCAAACGATGAAATTGCGCAATTTCGGCATCATTAAACTGCACAGCCATCTGGCGAATCTTCTCTAAGCCCACACCATGCTCACCTGTGATGCAGCCCCCGACCTCAACGCATAGCGCCAGAATACGGGCACCAAATGCCTCCGTACGTGCAAATTCGCCCGGCTTGTTTGCATCAAACAGGATAAGTGGGTGTAAATTGCCATCGCCTGCATGGAAGACGTTTGCCACGCGCAGACCAAACGTCTGCGACATCTGTTGCATCTGGGTCAGGACATAGGCCAACTGGCTACGCGGGATCGTGCCATCCATGCAGTAGTAATCTGGCGAGATACGCCCAACCGCAGGAAACGCCGACTTACGGCCTTTCCAGAGCGCCGCACGCTCCGTTTCACTCTGGGATACACGAATAGAGGAGGCACCTTGTGCGGTGAAGATCTCGGCAACTGCCGCAATATACTGATCTACCTCAGCAGCAGTGCCATCAAGCTCACATAGCAGCAAGGCCTGAGCATCGAGCGGATATCCCGCTTGCGCAAAGGCTTCGGCAGCCACAATCGCATGATGATCCATCATCTCAAGGCCTGCTGGAATAATGCCAGCGGCAATCACCGCTCCCACCGCATCTCCCGCCGCTTGAACGGTGGGGAAACCAGCTAACACCACTTGTGCTTTTTCGGGCATCGGCAGGAGACGAACTGTCACCTCGGTCACCACACCAAGTAGGCCTTCAGAGCCATTAATCAGTGCCATTAGATCAAGACCGGAGCTATCCAAACCCTCACTTCCCAATGTCACCAGCTCGCCACTCACGGTTACTAGTTGCACACTCAACACGTTATGCGAGGTAAGACCATATTTGAGGCAGTGCACGCCGCCAGAGTTCTCAGCGACGTTGCCACCTATTGAGCAGGCGATTTGTGAGGAAGGATCTGGCCCATAATAGAGGCCATGCTGAGCCGCCGCTTCACTGATCGCAAGGTTGCGAACGCCGGGCTCAATACGCGCGGTACGCGCTAATGGGTCGATAGCGAGGATACGGTTAAACTTGGCCAGCGATAAGACAACGCCGTCGGGATGGGGCATGGCACCCGCACACAGTCCAGTTCCCGCGCCTCGTGCGATAACAGGAACACCCTGTTGATGGCAAAGTGTCATCACCTGCTGCACTTGCGCGAGCGTCTCTGGTAAAACAACCAGCAACGGCATCTCGCAGTACATCGAAAGGCCATCGCACTCATATGGCTTCTGCGTTTCGCGATCGGCAATAACATATCCAGGATCAATAAAATCCGCAAACGCCGCAGCTAACTCACGCCGCAGCGCAGACCTTGCATCTTGCACACTGCCTCCTTGGCTCTATCGCCGAGAGGTTTATCGTGACGTTAGAGTTACCATATTCACAACAGCATGGGTAGGGACAAAGGGGTCAGATGTCACCATCACCGCTCGTAACGGGATTGAACAAATGGATGGCAACATCTGACAAAACAGCATAAAAATGTGGTGCATTGCACGTGGAGGCTCATCCTAGCGATCTAAATCATGGTTTAAAACACTGGTATGACCAGTAATTTAATATCCAAACCACTATCCGGATTGCTCAGAGGTGGTGAATTCCCCTATAAACTATATAGTTAATGCATGTTTTCTAAGACAGTAGTACGTGGCGTGATAGGACGGAGTGCCCGATGACCAACAGCAACACCTCTGCCACCGGTAAACTGGTTTATCAATTAGAGGAGATGATCCTTGAAGGCGTCTGGCGGCCCAACCATAAACTGCCCTCCGAGCGCAGACTCGCGCAGCGTTTTGGATACTCCCGCACCGTGATTCGAGAGGCCCTACGCCAATTGCAGGCGAAGGGGCTCATTATCACACATCAAGGTATCGGCTCTTATGTTGTTGAGGTATTTCACAGCATAGAAGAGGAGCTTATCGACCCTCTTGTCCACCTGTTCGATAGCCATGAACGGACCTTATTCGATCTCCTTGATGTCAGAGAGCAACTCGAGAGCCACGCGGCGTTTCTGGCGGCACAGCGCGCAACACAAACCGACCTGTATCAATTGACCCAAGCTTACGAAAGGCTGATTTCCCCTGACACAGAGCTAACGATGGATACCTACTTTAACTTCCATCATATGGTCATCCTCTGCTCCCATAACCCTATATTGGTCCAAACACTGTGCCAGATAAAAGCCTTGCTCTGTAAGGCCATCCAAACCTGCCTGCCGCTGCTCATACAAGACGCTGAGGTGCAAAACCAAGTGAGGTCACAGCAGCAACAGATGTATGAAGCCATTGTGCAACGCGATCCTGTTGCAGCGCGCCGCGCGACCAAAACCCACATTCGCTTTGTCAGTCACCACGTTCATTCTGTGAAAAAAAGTAATTTTTATTAATCCGCGGCCGACTTAATTAGAATACACTTATGTAACTTCCCTAACACCTGCAAGGATATCGTCGATGTTGTCTCAGTTGCGGATAAGAACGCGCCTATTAGTGGGCTTCACACTATTAATCGCGTTAGTTTGTGCCGTTGTCATGCCTTTTATGCTCAGTGATATGAAGCAAATTATCAGCGAAGCGGAAAAGCGTGAATTGTCGAGAATCTACCTGAAGTTCAACGAAAAACTACACCAAGAGGAGCGTGTCGCGACTGCTTTAGCGTCTTTCATCGCAGAGATGCCCGTAGTACAAGCACAACTCAAATCGGGTGATCGCCAAGCGCTACTGCAAACACTAGAGCGCAGCTTTGCCAAGCTGAAAAGCCAATACGGTTTGCGCCAACTACAGTTCCATAAACCACCAGCCACCTCATTCCTGCGTGTTCATAAACCGGCCAAGTTTGGAGATGACCTGTCCAGCTTCCGCCGTACAGTGGTACAGACCAACCAACAGCGCCAGCCCGTAAAAGGAGTTGAGAAAGGCGTTGCTGGCCTCGGTATCCGCGGCGTGGTGCCCGTGATAATCGCCGGCGAGCACTGGGGGTCATTGGAGTTTGGTTTCTCTCTTGGCCAAGCGATGCTCGACCAGTTTAAAGGAGAACAGGGCACCGAAGTGGCGATCCACATACAGGAGCAGCGCTCCCTCGAGCCCTTTGGCAGCACCTTTAAAGCACCCGCTGTACTCTCTGCTCAGGTCTTGAATCAAGCTGCAGA
Source organism: Neptunomonas sp. XY-337 (assembly GCF_004959845.1). Taxonomy (NCBI): domain Bacteria; kingdom Pseudomonadati; phylum Pseudomonadota; class Gammaproteobacteria; order Oceanospirillales; family Oceanospirillaceae; genus Neptunomonas; species Neptunomonas sp. XY-337. The sequence continues at coordinate 179,066 of NZ_SPLL01000004.1, forward strand.
TGGCCAGCCACAGATCGTCAACGGTGCGATCGGTAAAACAGAGTACGCCTTCTACGCCGATCAGCTACAAGACTTTTCCGGACGCGGTATTGGCGTTATCACCGTGGCCATACCTCGTACCGACTACCTCGAAATATTGGATCGTTCGTTTATCCACACCGTGATTATCGGCGTTGTTTTCCTTGTTTTGGGTGGCCTCATAGCCATGCTCATTACCCGCAGTATCGTCAAGCCACTCAAGGAGATGCGCGATGCGATGGAGAATGTTGCCAGTGGCGATGGCGATCTGACACAACGCTTGGATGATAGCGGCAAGCATGAACTGGCAGATATCGCGACGGCGTTCAACCACTTTGTTGGTAATACCGAGGAGTTGATTAAACTGCTGATGCGCTCGATTTCCGGCGTTTCCCGCAACGGTTCTGAGCTATTCAGCATTACCGAGCGCACCATTAACTCAGTACGCGAGCAGCAGGCGAAAACCGACGAAATCGCAACAGCGGTTAACGAAATGAACGCTAGCGCCCATGAAGTTGCCCACAATGCGGAGCGTGCGACCACGCTCACCACCGAGTCCCAGACGCAATCAGACCAAGGCTATCAATCTGTTGAAAAGTCGATCGAGAATATCAACCGTTTAGCCACCAATGTCGCGTCAACAGTCGAGCTGATGCGTGATGTGGGCGACCAAAGCAACCGCATTCACACTATTCTGGATGTGATTCAAAGCATCGCTGAGCAAACCAACCTGTTAGCACTCAACGCAGCGATCGAGGCCGCTCGCGCGGGTGAGCATGGCCGTGGCTTCGCCGTAGTAGCCGATGAAGTGCGCTCACTAGCCTCACGCACACAAGCCTCTACCTCAGAAATCGACGCGATGATTTCACATCTGCAATCGGGTACCCAACAAACCGTAAACGTTATCAACGAGAGCCAGTCTCAGGCGCTGGCAACCGTCGATGTTTCTAGCGAATCGGGCCGCGTACTGGAGCAAATTCGAGCCACAATGGCCGAGGTGAATAATGCGGTGCTGCAAATTGCAGCTGCGGCTGAAGAGCAAAGCCAAGTATCGGAAGAGATCAATCGCAATGTGGTTGAGATCGCAGACCGTGCCCACAATGTGGCAAGCGGAGCCGACCAAATACTAGACGCCTCAGCGAACGTCGGCTTGGAGTTGACCAGCCTGATGGGCGTGGTACGCCGCTTTAAAGTCACCAAAGACCCCAAAATTGAGCTTGCCGTTGCGCTCAGTGCACACCAAGCGTGGAAGATGCGCTTACGCGCCTTCTTAGATGGCAAGAGCACCCTGTCCAAAGAGCAGGCCGTCTCCCATAAAGAGTGTGATTTTGGGCGTTGGTACTATGGCGATGGGCACAGCATCTGTAGCCAACTCTCTCCGCTACGCGCTATCGAAAAGCCACACGAAGAGCTACACCGCTTAATAGGCGAGATCGTAAGCGCCAAAGAACAAGGGGATCTGCAACGAGCAGAACGCAGTTATCAGCGCGTTTGCGAGTTATCAGATGAGATCGTAACCGAGATGGAAACCGCTATAGATCAGTGCTAGCGGTCATAATGATCAGCGGCAGGCATAGCCCTGCTGCTGATCAATCGATATTACCACCAGCAGCGCAGTGCTAATAAAGCAATCAGCGCCACATATGGATACGCCACCGTTGGACGCAACGACTGTTTAACATACTCTTGCACCAAACCCACAAGACCCGGACGCGTTGCTTGCCACTGGTTATGTAACTGACACGGTGCCACAGGCTTATCCCCTGCGATCATGTCCTCAAGTTCCAGCAAGCGTGCTTCCAAACGGCTCTGGAAAGTTTTCCAGATACCCTCTTGCAGCCATAGCAGTGCAATCATAGCAGCCATCAAAATACTGCTGCCCGCTGCAGTCAATAGTGCTGTCGCGACGAGCGCAGTCGCAACAAGCTTGATATAGAGCCCATGCTTCTCATAACCTTCCACCTGAGTTTGCAACAGTTCCCACTCTTTTACCGCTGCAAAACGCGGGTCCCACTCTTGATCTGCCACTGTGTGCCTCCTATGCGATTGAGTGGGCAATTACAGCGTGCGCATCTATCAAAAGCAAGATGAGGACAATCAGCGACAGTTTCAAAGCCAGCGAAACTGGCTCAGATCCCTTATACTCGCACACTCAGTTTCCACAAGGATGAGATATGGCTCAGGTTACCGCCCTTATCGATACGCTAAAACGCGAGTTAAAAGCCCACGGCAAAACCTACGCGGATGTCGCTACACATCTCAATCTGAGCGAAGCCTCCGTCAAGCGCCTGTTTGCCGAGCGCAGCTTTACCCTGCAACGCCTCGAAGCGGTGTGCACCTTACTAGGGATTGAGTTATCGGATTTAGTTCAGCGTATGACCTATCACCACGCGCAACTGAGCCAACTCACCCGAGAGCAGGAGCAAGAGATTGCCGATGATGTTGAGTTGCTCTTAGTGGCGATCAACGTGATCAATGGGATGCGTTTTGAGGATATCTTGCGCTACTACGACCTCAGTGAAGTTGACTGCATTAGTAAGCTGGCGAAGCTTGATCGTCTAAAGATCATCGATCTATTGCCAGGCAATCGCGTTAAGTTACGCATCGCACCTAACTTTCACTGGCGTCCCGATGGACCGATTCAGCGCTTTTTCCATGACAAAATCGAGCAAGACTTCTTTAGCTCGCGCTTTGATCGTAGCACCGAAAAATTGCTGGTCTCCAATGCGCTGTTAAGTGCAGCCAATAACGCGCTACTGCAGCGGAAAATGCAGCGCTTGGCCGAAGAGTTTAACCAACTTATGCGTGAAGATATGGCGCTACCGGTTGAAGAGCGCCATGGCACCACGCTGGTTATGGCGATGCGCCAATGGAATGCGAGCCTCTTTAAGCAGCGAAGCCGACCTCAGAAACGCTCCAGCAAATCGCCTGAGTAGTCCATCAAAGATGCAACACCAAATGCTTCACGCTGCTCATCTAGGGTACGTTTTGCCCGCTCAAGCTCTTCCAGCGTAAGCGTGTTGTTATCCAGCTCATAGACTTGTCGCGAGGCACGGTAGCTAAAATCAAGGATGGTCATCGCCACTGGGTCACCCTTCTCGGCTGCCGCTTTTATCTTTTGCTGCTTACGGTAGATGCGGTTGAGTTCCCCTTTAACGCGCCGCACGTACGCCACTTCGTATAAAAATGGATGATGGCGCAGCATCGAAAGAATCTGCGCTAATGCCAACGCAGCGATAACCACACCCAAGGCGTTTAGCCAGAAGTTGTCGCCCTCCGGCCCACCCCAAAAGTGAATCAACACCGCCGAGGTACCCAAAGCCACCACCAGCATAAATCCGCAGATGGCGAAAAAGGTGATTTTGACGTGTTTGTTATAGCGTGCTTTATCGATTGTCTCTAACTGCATTGTGAATCTCTTCGTTAACGCCCCACAAAAGAGTGCCCATCTTGCGGGAAAACGGCCACGCCGTCATCTGTATCGCGCACCAAAGGGTCTATTTAAATCAACTTGTTCTCAAACGCCTTGGCAAAGTGATCAAGCAACTGCCGTACCTTTGGCGAGAGCTGCCGGTTATTGGGATAAAGCGCCCAGACCCCCTCATCGGGGATACGATACTGCGCCAACAGCGAGACCAACCGCCCTTGGGCGAGCGCGTTTTCAACGTAGTAGTCGGGTAGTTGCACGATGCCCAGCCCCTGCAGCGCCGCATCCAGCAAGGCATGGCCACTATTGCAGCTTAAATTGCCGCGCACGCGCACCACCCGTTCGCGCCCCTCCACTTGGAAGCGCCAATAATCCAGCGTACCCAGTAGGCAGTTATGCTGCTCAAGCTCGGCCAGCGTATTCGGCACACCACAACGCGCCAAATAATCTGGAGAAGCACACACATAGGGAATACGCGGTGCCAGCTTTCGGGCCATCATCGATGAGCTTTCGAGCTTACCCAAGCGAATCGCAAGATCATAACCTCCCTCAACTAAGTCGAGGGGCTGGTTGGTTAAGCGCAGCGTGATCTCAAGTTCTGGATGCTCGGCAAGAAACTGATTCACCAGCGGTGCGATGGCTCGCTCACCGAGGGTGACTGGGGCTGTTAGACGCAGCTTACCGCGCAGCATTCCTTGGCGTTCGGAGAGCGCCCGCTCGGCATCTTCCAGCCCTTCCAATAAGGTGCGGCACTGCTGAAAAAAGCTGCGGCCATCTTCACTCAACGAAACCTTACGCGTGGTGCGGTACAGCAGCTTCACCGCTAAACGCTGCTCAAGTTTACTAACTTGGCGGCTGACATGGGCCGTAGACACACCCAGTTTGTCAGCTGCCGCTGTAAAGCTGCCGGTGTCGGCTACCGCAACAAACTCTGAGATTCCTTCCCAGTTATACATCGATACGCCCCCTGCAATACGCCCAACTATTACCATACAGTAAAAGTGATTTTACATATCCCTGATTATTAACTGAAGCGGAGCAATTACACTAGCACTACTGAACATGCCGTTAGAGCATCTACCAAGACAAACCATAGGAGCATCATCATGGCTGAGGTCATTAAATCGCGCGCAGCAATCGCTTGGGGCCCAAATCAACCGCTATCTATCGAAGAGGTCGATGTCATGCCGCCGCAAAAAGGCGAAGTACGGGTACGTATTGTTGCCAGCGGCGTTTGCCATACCGACGCATTTACACTCTCTGGTGAAGATCCTGAGGGTATTTTCCCAGCGATCTTAGGTCACGAAGGCGGCGGTGTCGTGGAGTCCGTGGGCGAGGGTGTCACTAGCGTAAAAGTCGGCGATCACGTCATCCCACTCTACACGCCAGAGTGTGGCGAGTGTAAGTTCTGTAAATCAGGTAAAACCAACCTGTGCCAAAAGATTCGTGAAACACAGGGCAAAGGCTTGATGCCAGACGGCACGACCCGTTTCTCAAAAGATGGCCAGCCGATCTATCACTATATGGGCTGCTCAACCTTCTCTGAGTACACCGTCTTACCTGAGATCTCCCTTGCCAAAGTGAATCCAACTGCCCCGCTTGAAGAGGTTTGCCTTTTAGGGTGTGGTGTCACAACAGGGATGGGGGCGGTCCTGAACACCGCCAAAGTGGAGCCCGGCGCAACGGTCGCTATTTTCGGTTTAGGTGGCATCGGTCTATCGGCCATTATCGGCGCGACGATGGCACAAGCAAGCCGCATCATCGCTATCGATATCAATGAAAGTAAGTTTGAGCTAGCCAAGCAGCTGGGCGCCACCGACTGCATCAACCCGAAACACTATGACAAGCCAATCCAAGAGGTGATTGTTGAGCTAACAGATGGCGGCGTTGATTACAGTTTCGAATGTATCGGTAATGTCGATGTCATGCGTTCAGCGCTGGAGTGTTGCCACAAAGGTTGGGGGGAATCCGTCATCATCGGTGTTGCGGGAGCTGGACAAGAGATCTCTACCCGCCCATTCCAACTAGTGACTGGACGCGTTTGGCGCGGCACCGCATTTGGTGGTGTGAAGGGCCGCTCCGAGTTACCAGAGATCGTCGAGCGCTACCTCGCTGGCGAGTTTAAACTCAACGACTTCATCACGCATACCATGGGCCTTGAGGGCATTAACGAGGCCTTTGACCTCATGCATGAGGGCAAGAGTATTCGTAGCGTTATCCACTACGATCCGGCCTAATTGGGAGCGCTGATATGAACCTTGAAAACCTCAGCGAAAACCGCTGCTTTGGCGGCTGGCACAAGCAGTATCAGCACCATTCCGGGGTGTTGAACTGTGCCATGCGCTTTGCGATTTTCCTCCCGCCGCAAGTGGCGAGTGGCCAAAAAGTGCCAGTACTCTACTGGCTCTCAGGCCTGACCTGCACGGATGAAAACTTTATGCAGAAAGCGGGTGCACAGCGTATTGCGGCCGAGTTGGGCATCGCCATTGTCGCGCCTGACACCAGCCCTCGAGGAGAGGATATCGCCAACGATGAAGCCTACGACTTAGGCCAAGGGGCAGGTTTCTACGTAAATGCAACGCAAGCGCCATGGAACTCACACTATCGTATGTATGACTACATCGTGGATGAGCTACCTGGGCTAATTGAAACCCACTTCCCGGTTAATCAGCAACGCGCCATTGCTGGCCACTCGATGGGTGGGCATGGCGCGATGATGATCGCCCTGCGTAACCCCGAGCGTTACCGCTCCATGTCAGCATTCAGCCCGATCTGTAACCCGATTAACTGCCTCTGGGGTGAAAAAGCGTTCACGGCTTACCTCGGTGATGACCTTGATACATGGGCGCCATACGACACCACAGTGCTACTGCCCAACGCACAGCAACCGGTTGTCGGCTTGGTAGATCAGGGTGAAGCCGACAGTTTTTTGGCCACTCAGCTAAATACTGATGTGCTCGAAAGCGTGGTGGCACAGACGGGCTACCCGCTAGAAGTGCGCCGCCAAGCAGGCTATGACCATAGCTACTACTTTATAGCGAGCTTCATTGAAGACCATCTGCGGTTTCATGCGCAGCACCTCGCTGCATAATTAAAAGTGCATACTAGCCTCTGCCGACCCGTCCGTCGGTAGGGGCTTATTTATCGTGCTGGTCTATAGTTGCCCTATGAATTTTTCTCTGCGCTCCTCAGCTTTTATCGGTGGCTTCTGTGCACTGGCCGCCACCATTATCTGGTCTGGCAATTTCGTTATCGCCCGCGGCTCAGTCGATAGCGTACCGCCCATTAGCTTGGCATTCTGGCGCTGGACGCTGGCTATTCTGGTGTTTCTGCCCTTTGCACTTAAGCCAATGCTGCACGCATGGCAGCCTATCCGCGTACACCTTGGCTACTTAACCTTGACCGCCCTGTGCGGTGTAACGCTCTTCAATACCCTTATCTATATCGCCAGCCATAGCACCAGCGCGATCAACCTCTCGTTAATCGCCATCACCTTTCCGATCTTCGTTATCTTGCTCGCCCGCTTTTACTGGCATGAGCGTATTACTCGGCCCAAAGCGATCGGGGTTGGCTTAGTGATTATTGGGGTGATCAATTTGGTCACACAGGGAAAGCCCTCTCAACTACTGAGTGTCGAGTTTGCTCAGGGCGATATTTGGATGCTGGCAGCGGCGATCTGTTTTGCGCTCTACAGTGTGATGGTAAAGCGCAAACCCGCAGCACTTGGGGCATGGGCCTTTCAGCTCATTACTTTTATCATTGGCTGGGTTTTACTGCTGCCTTTTTATCTATGGGAGGCCAGCAACACCCACTTTCAGATCCACGAAGCCGACCTTTCCATACTCGCCGCTATTGCTTATGTGGGAGTCGCCGCATCACTGCTGGCATTCGTGCTTTGGGGCCATGCAATCGCATTACTGGGGCCAACGACACCCGCCATTATCTATTACAGCTTACCAATTTTCAGCGGCTTGGCCGCGTATCTATTCTTAGGTGAGACGCTGGGCAGTATTCATCTACTCAGCGCGAGCTTAATCCTTGCGGGAGTGATACTTGCGATCTATCGCAAAGACCAAGCACAGCGCTAACAGGTTAACGACTGGTGATCAGTTTAAGGCCAAAGATCACCAGTAGGGAGCCGGTAATCGCTTCCATGGTTTTCGCAACGCGGGGGCGCTGCAACCAGATACGTGCCTTATGCACCATCAACACCAGCGAGCCTTGCCAGCATAAACCGATCACAAAGTGGATGCCTGCCATCAACATCGCTTGTGGCATCGCGGGGTGGTTCGGGTCAATAAACTGGGGCAAAAACGCCATATAGAAGATGATTGTTTTGGGGTTAAGCACGTTTGAGAGCAGCCCTTCACGCAACGACACCCAGCCCGACACCTGCGACATCGGGGTACTTACTGCGTCGATTGGCAGAGGCTTCGCACGGTAAGCGGCTCGCAAGCTTTGCACACCCAACCAGATCAGATAGCAGGCACCGGCCACTTTTAGCAGCATAAATAGCTCGGCAGAGCCCAACAGAATGACAGATAACCCCGCCGCCGAGATCAATGCATGAAAGAACAGTCCTGAGCAGATACCTAAGTTTGTTAGCAGCCCGTCGCGTACTCCGCCGCGTGCGGCGTTGCGCATGACCACCAGCGTATCCACACCGGGCACCATCGTTAGCGCCGTAATCGCCACCAAGAAAGGAAGCCAAGCAAAATTCTCAAACATCAGACAGCCCTCAATATTAGGCTGTTGAGTTTACGAGAGGTGCTGGCAGGCGGCAACAAAAAGCCGCATATGCACCACAGCGCCGGCGATAAAAACCTTAGAACAATTGGGTTAGCGCTGCTTATATTGGCCCGGTGCATAGCCGCGAATGACGGCCGCCGGTCTGCGCTGCTGATGCTTGGTTGCGCGCCCAGAAACGCGGCGGCGCCACAAACGGAAGCTACTCGGCTTTAAGCTACGCTGCATCAGCCGGATAACCTCAGGTTCCGACAAGCCAAACTGAGTTTCAATGGCCTCGAAAGGGGTTCGATCCTCCCAAGCCATCTCGATAATACGCGACTGGTCAGCGGCATTGTGCATCATGTGATCTCCTAGTTAGCGTTGCCTTTACGTACCCCGCTACGTTTCGGTTTTCATCGACACAAAAAAACCCGCCTAAGGCGGGTTTTGGCCAATCTAAAGTGCTTACGCGGTCGCTGCAGCAGGGCCTTGTTTACGGCTGTAGATAAACAGCGCAATGAACACCGCAAGGCCTGCAAAATCAAGCCACAACATAGCGTGGGGCCACAGCATCGCCACACCGGCAGCACCAGATAACAGACGCAAAGCGATATTTAATTCGCTCTCTAGGTAGCCTTCCATAAAGCCAACCAGTGCATAGATACCAAAGACCGCAAAGAAGAAGATACGTAACACCTCTTCAGTGCTACCGCCGATAAAGTTTGTGTAGGCAAACAGTAGCGGTACGATATACAAGCCTTTCGCCACCTTCCACGCCGTAAAACCTGTCGCCATGGGCGGTGTTTTCGCAATGGCAGCGGCAGCAAATGCCGTTAAGCACACCGGTGGGGTGACATTACTATCTTGAGATAACCAAAAGATGATCATGTGGGCTGCTAGCAGAATCATAGCCAACTGTTCAGGTGCAATGGCTTGCTCTAAAAGTTGGCCCTTAAAGTCACCCGGCACCAATGCCAACAGTTGCTGCGCGTCCACCTCGCTCATCGGCGCTGCTAACAGAGCGGCTTTCTCGGCATCGACGAGGAGGAAAATCGTCCGTGCCACCTCGGGCAGCGTGCCATTCACCATCATCTCGATCACTTGCATTTCGGCGATCAAGTTGTAAAGCGCCGGAGCAGACAGTGTTGCCAACACGATGTAGGCGGCGGTCACCGGTAGCCCCATGCCTAAAATCAGCGACGCGAGCGCGACCAGTACAAGCGTAATCAGCAAGCTTCCATTGGCCCATTCAGCCACCATCAGCGAGAAGGTGTTACCAATACCGGTCATCGCGACCACATTGATCACCAGCCCCACGGCTATCAACAGCATCGCCGTGGTCGCCATGTTTTTTGAGCCTTGGGCTAGGGCATCCAAGATATCGCGCACGCCCATCGGGTGCTTAGAGAGCCAAGATGCCGCCACCACTGAAATAATCGCGATACCCGCAGCATACGTAGGCGTAAAGCCGTAAATAAGCAACGCCACCAACACCACCAACGGCAACAGGTAGTGCCAGCCGTCTTTCAATACTTCGCCAATCGGTCGTGTATCCAGTTCCACCGCTTCGGCATGGCTGCGCATCGCCTCCACACGGACAAAGAAACCCACTGATAAGAAGTACAACAACGCAGGGAGCGCCGCCACTGCGATCACATCCACGTAAGGTACCTGTGTGTAAGACGCCATAATAAACGCACCAGCGCCCATCACGGGAGGCATCAACTGCCCACCGGTGGATGCAGCCGCTTCAACACCGGCTGAGAAACGCGCGGGAAAGCCTGCACGGCGCATCAATGGAATGGTGATAACGCCTGTCGATACCGTATTGGCCACCGAAGAGCCTGATACCGAACCCATCAAGCCAGAGCCCAGTACCGCCACAAAGCCCGGCCCGCCAACGAAGCGGCCTGCCGCACAGCGTGAAAGCTCGATAATGAAATCACCGGCGCCGGACTTCACCAAAAAGGCACCGAACAGAATAAACATGAACACGTAGGTCCACGAAATGCGCGCAATTGAGCCAAACATACCTTCAGACGAGAAATAGCTGCGGTACAGCACGGTCTCTAAGCTGAGGCCCGGGAAGTTGAAGATTCCGCCCAGATACTGCCCCCACCAAAATACGTAAGTTAGCGCCGTAAGAATCATCAAGGGGATAAACCAACCGGTGGTGCGGCGGGCCATCTCGAGTGAAATAAAGATTGCCGCAATCGAGGCGACCCAATCGGTAGGTATATATTTCACACCACGGTCATAGAGCGCATCTTCGAAGCCAATCAAATAGAGCGTGCAGATGATCGCTGCCACGCCGAGCAATACATCCAAAAGCAGCGCTACGCGCCGGCCTGCAACACTTTGGCTGTCAAAGGCTGGCACCATCAGTGCACACAAGAGTGCAAAGCCGCCAAAGTGGATCGCCGAAACCCACAGCTCTGGTAGTGTTCCCAGCGTATTAAAATAGATATGCGCCAGCGCAAACAGGACGCCGGCCCAATAGATGCTCCGCCCCACAAAAGACTGCTCAGGGCGCTGGATCAGCTCAAGGTTCTTTAATTTATCCGCCGTTTCCTGATCAGGATCCAGCGACTTATCTGCAACTGATGCACTCGCACTCATAGCAAAATCATTCCGTCAGTTGTGGTCTCAATCGATATTGCCAGCTAGGGCAACCAAGAGGTCAGAGGCGCCTAAATAAGCGCCTCTGAGGTGCGGCGTATTACTTATCCGCAATCAGATGAGCAGGAATTTCGATACCTTGCTCTTGGTAGTAGCGTGCAGCACCTGGGTGCAGCGGTACTGGCAAACCGGCGATCGCCTTTTCAATAGACATCGCTTTGGTCGCTTTGTGGATACCATTCAGGAATGGGAGGTTCTCGTACACCACCTTCGTCAGGCGATATACGTCATCTTCAGACACATCATCACGCACCGCAAGGAAGTTTGGCTGCGCCATGGTGTTGATCGCCTTGGTCTGCCCAGGATAGCTGTTCGCTGGGATCACATAACGCGTCCATAGATCATATTCACCGTTCGCTTCTTTGATCTGTTCATCCGTGAAGCTCAACATCGTGATGTCATTGCCCATCGCGGCGTAAGCGCGCGTGACAGCCGATGTCGGGATACCCGATGGAATGTTCATACCGGAGATCGTGCCGTTTTGTAGTGCATCAGCCGATGGGCCATAGCCAAGATGCGCCAGTGACATCTTGCTGGTATCAATGCCAAGGTTACCCAAAATCGTTTGCGTAGCCCCTTCCGTACCGGAGTTTTTCTTACCGATAGAGAACTTCTCATCACCGAAGTCAGCTAAGTCTTTTACCGTGCCGCTCTTAGCCAGATCACTTTTCACGATGAACTGTTCAACGTTCTGCCACAGCATCGTCACTGAACGGAGGTGTTTTTGCGGGCCAGATTGAGCAATTTTACCTTCACCGCTCCATGCCCATGCGCCGTAAACACCCATCAAGATCGCAAACTGCGCTTCGTTTTCACGCAGTAGCTTAACGTTTTCGCCTGAACCTGCAGAGTTGATCGCCGACAACGACATCTTGTATTTAGGCTCTAGCTTCACTTTGGTAAGCGTCGCTAGCGCAACACCAACGGGGTAATAAGTGCCACCTGTTGTGGCCGTTGCCATGATGTAAGAGCGCTTATCTTCGGCGTGTGCCAGTGTTGTTAGGCTCATTGCGGACGCGACTGCCGCTGCAATACCGGCTTTCTTTAACAGGTTACGTTTGCTGATTTTCATAGATGCATTCCTATCGTGCAGACATTGTTATTGTTTTACCTACGTGGGTATAGCAAACGAAATGCCAACCTAGAAAAAACCGTAACTCTTTGTTTTTATTTGCTTAAAATTTTATAAAAACAACCATTGCCAGCACGGTCGGCACTTTTTTGCTGATAACTATCGCTTTGGATAAGCAAAAAATTGCCGATTACCGGGTCAAGTTCAGCACATCACCCCTGTCACGCCGCTCGCACAACTGCCAAGATGCAACTTTTGTCGTATAAGAAAAGCCGGTAATGCGCTCACCACGGGGTAAAAATCATCGCTCAGCCGCTATAGGCCGTTTTTTGCCGACCGGCTAATCACTCTGCGTTTCACGTTCAGCGTCACTCAGGAAATCGCTACGGTTAAGGTCATACTTCGCCATCTTTTGGTTCAGGGTACGCCGCGGTAAATCAAGCATATCCATCACCGCTTTGATGTTGCCCTGATGTGTCATCAAAGCATGTTGAATCACCGCACTCTCAAAATTAGCTACTTGCACAGCTAATGGCAGCGAGGTGTCTACAAAGCGTTCGTGGGTCAGTTCTCCCTGCTGCGGATATAGCAGTTGAGCCGCACTTTGCTCGCCATCTAACGCATAACGTACCGCGATATTTTTCAGCTCACGCACGTTGCCCGGCCAGCGATACTGTTGGATAGTCCGCACATCTTGGCCGCTGATACGGCGCGGTTCACGGCTGTGTTGCGTTGCGGCTAGGCGCGCATAGTGCTCAAACAGCAGCGGAATATCTTCGGTACGCTCGCGCAGCGGCGGCAGATACAGCGTTGAAACGTTCAAGCGATAGAAAAGGTCTTGGCGGAAATTATCGTCGATGCTCAGGTCAGCCTTCGATGCGGCCACGATACGCAGATCAACAGGGATCTGCTGGTTTGACCCTAAGCGCTCGATAACACCCTCTTGCAAGGTACGTAGTAGCTTGATCTGTAGGTGGTGCGGCATACTTTCGATCTCATCAAGCAGCAAAGTGCCGCCATCAGCATATTCAAACTTGCCAATCCGCTTTGCCGTTGCACCTGTAAATGCGCCCGACTCATGACCAAACAGCTCACTCTCAATCAAAGATTCGGGAATCGCACCGCAATTTAACGCCACAAACGGCTTCTTTTGGCGCTTGCTGAACTCATGCAGGCACTGCGCCACCAGCTCTTTGCCGGTGCCCGTTTCACCATAGATGATGACATTCGTATCCAGCTCAGCGCACTTGAGTAGATCAGAGCGCAGCTTTTGCAGCGACGGCGAAATACCGATCAGGCGCGTGTCCAGCCCACTCTGTGTGGCTAAATTCTGTTGCAAACGCACATTCTCTAACATCAATTGGCGCTTTTCACAGGCACGGTGCACCGCCTCAGCCAGCCGCTCAGGCACAAAGGGTTTCTCGATAAAATCATAAGCGCCATCGCGTACAGCCTTGATCGCCATATCCACATCACCGTGGCCGGTGATCAAGATCACGGGCAGATTGGGTATCCGCGCCTGTGCTTGTGCCATCAGCTCCAAACCATCGATATCGGGCATCATCACATCAGAGACAAGGATACCGCCAAACTCCGTGCTTAAATGGCTAAGCGCCTCATGAGCAGTGCTACAGCAGGTGACAGCAAAGCCGCTCATGGTTAGCCACTGCTCGGTGGATTGACGAATGAGTGGGTCATCATCAACTAATAACACTTCGCCTCGAATCACTCTGGACGCTCCTTAATCAGTGGCAGTAACAAGGTAAAACAGGCACCGCCCTCAGGACGATTGCTCGCCTGAATGGTGCCATCTAAATCCCGCACGATCGTGCGCACAATCGATAACCCAAGGCCGAGGCCTTCACCCATCTTTTTCGTGGTGTAAAAGGGTTCAAACAGTTGGCTGGGGTCCGCAAGGCCGCAGCCATTATCTTGCAGGCTAAAGCGGCCCATATCGCTATCAGCGGTTAGCGTGAGCACAAGGCGCGGTGCTGCCACCTCAGCAACCGCATCACAGGCATTGGTGATCAAGTTTGTCAGGACCTGCTCGATACGAGCATTATCGGCGGCAACATAGATCGGCTCCGTTGGCCGCTCGTACACCACGTCGATCTGCTGCTGGCGAAATGTTTCAGCAAAGAGTTGCAGCACCGGATCGAGTGCGGTCACCAGATCGAGCGTAATCAGTTGCTCAGGTTTTTTGAACGCAAAGGTTTTTAGTTGACGAGTCATCTGCGCCATACGCCCAGTCAGATCATCGATAAGATCTAGGTTCTGCCCCAGTTGCACCGTCTCTTCTCGGGCGATTAATGCACGGCTGATAGCGATGTAGGTGCGCAGCGCAGTCAGCGGCTGATTTAACTCATGCACTAGCGCCGATGACATACGCCCCAGCGCAGCCATTTTCTCAGCTTGCACCAACTCAGATTGGGCTTCTTCGAGTGCACGGGTACGCTCTTTTACCTTATGCTCGAGCTGATCATTGGCGCGCTGCAGTGCCTTTTCAGCTCGCTTTCGCGGTGTAATATCGATCACCGTTACCAAATACGTAGCGTTCACCCCTTGCTCCATCGGCTTTAAGGAAAACAGCATCGGAAAGGTACGGCCATCTTGGCGCAACGCGACTGATTCCAGGGCCGTGATCGGTGTAAAGCTGGCGCTCGGGAGGGAGACTAACGCTGCACGTAGGCTCTGCTGCTCAGGCTGATCTGCGATGAGCGCGGTAATCGGCTGCTGCAACAGCTGCGACATCTCCGCACCAAATTGCTGGCGCGCCATCGGGTTGATAAAGGTGATACGTCCTTGCGCATCCAGCGTGATCATGCCCACTTGAGTGGTATTGATAATACGTCTTTGCTGGCGGGCGTTGCGCTCCAGCGCTTGACGGGTTTCTTGTCGGGAAAGGTTTTTTAGGTGGCGTTCACGCAGATACAGCAATAGTAAAAGCAGCGCCACTGAACCACCCAAGCCATAGAGCACCGCGGTGCGCCCCACCCGCTGCGCGGTGGAAATATCGCTCAGCACCGTGACTCGCCAGCCTAAATCGTCCAGCAATACGCTTTGGCTCAATACTCGCTGGCCATCGGGTAGATAGCGTAACTCAACGGTACTGCCATCACTGAGTTGTTGCACCTGAGCCGCTTTCAATACCTCAGCCATCGGGCGTTGCTGCCATTTGGTTTGGCTGGCGAGCAGAATTTTATCCTGCAAGCTCAACAAGTAGTCACGTACTTGAGGCAGATCAGGGCGTAGCTGGCTCAGATCAACCCGCACCGTAGCAGCTCCAGCAAAGTTCCCCGCAGCATAGACCGGAGCTGAGAGATAAAACGCCCCCCGAAAGGGCCCTTCTGGAATCGCAATATAGAGGCCCTGATCTCCCTTTAGTGCCTGCTGAAAGTAGGGGCTGGCACTATGGGAAACTTGGTAGAAGTCTTGCTGCTCGCGCCAGTTACTGAACGCCACCGGCCACCCTTCACGATTCAATACAAACTGAGCGGTTGAGCCAGCAACAAGATTCGTTTGCTCCAGAAAACGACTGACCGTTTCAACCTGGTTAGGTGTCTGAGCCTTGAGGAGTGTATGTACATCTTTATTCTGGGAGATCAAAAACGGCAGGTACCTAAAACGCGCCAGCAACAGGCGAATCTCACTGACAGTATCTAACAGGCGATCTTCACCCTCTGTTTTCAGCTGCCGCATCGACCAGTCGCGCGCGTATTGCCCTAGCTGCCATGTGCCCGCCAACGAGAGCATAACAACAACAAGCAAGAGTGGAACAAAGCGGCTCGACTTCGACATTTCGATGGCATCTACCTGCACAAAAAACGCCATTCTAAAGCAAGCGATTGGGTTTAATAAAACTAATCGCACGCAAACCAGCGTATTTAGGGACTCTGTATTACACTGAAAGTGATCAAAAGATGATCACTTGTAAAATATAGAAGCCGCCTAGTCTGCTCAGAAGGAGACGCTAGTCCATGCCTGTTACCGCTCGTCGCACTGCTGATCTCGTCGCACGACGTATCCTGCGTACAGGTTTTCAGTGGGTCAGTCTTACGACGCTGATCAGCTTACTCATTGTGGCGTTCTTTTTTCTGCGCACGCCCCAAATTGCAGCGCCTGCGTACCATTTTTCTTATGCGGCGGTCACCCTGTGCATATTAGCGGCTGCGCTATTTCGTTACCCGCGGTCCCTAACGCTTCACTTAGATACATGGGACCTTAGCGCCCTTGCGTTAGCGGGTGCCTGGGCCTGTGCTGCGCTATCGGTTTACTACTGCACGAACAATGAAAACACGGCTCAGAAACTGCTACTGGTGGGATTTTTTGTTTTCATGCTGGGGTTCTATTCACGCATCGGGCTATTACTAACAACCCTGACAGCGCTCTTCGCAACCTATGCATTTTTGATGGTCCATGGTACCGACGCACCACTACTTGCCATGTTGATCTCGCTATCCGTCTTTCCGGTGTTGCTGGCATTCTTTCTCGTTACCATACGTAAGCGACTTGTTATTGGTGAACGACGTTACGTGGAAAATCTGCGCCTTGTACGCCAGCTCGAGGCCATCACACGCACGGATGAGTTGACCGGTCTGTTAAACCGTAAAGGATTTAATGAGGCGCTGGGCAACGCGCTCAACCACGTTGAGCGTTTTGGTGAGCCCCTAAGCTTGGTCATTATCGACATCGATTTCTTCAAACACTATAACGACGCACTTGGCCACCCCGCCGGAGACAAATGCCTCACTCAGGTTGCCAGCCTGCTACAAAACGCAACCAAGCGCGCTATTGATGTTACCGCCCGACTCGGCGGAGAGGAGTTTGCTCTCGTACTACCGGGCAGCGATATCGAGCGAGCTGCACAGTTAGCAGAGCAGATTCGCAGTGCTGTGAATGGTGCGAATATCCTACACCCCCAGTCCCCCATCGCTATGCATGTGACGGCCAGCTATGGATGCGCCCAACTGCATGAAGGGGATGATGGCGAAGCGCTATATCGCAACGCAGATAAAGCGCTGTATTTCGCCAAACAGAACGGCAGGAACCGCGTGCAGTGCTTCGCGTATCAATAACAGGATTTAATCAGCCGCGACATAGCGGTCGATAATAGCCTCCACCTCACCGCTCTGCCACATCTGTTCAAGCGCCTGATTCAGCGCATCGATCAACTGCTCACGATCATCAATCGGCGCGGCTTTCGATAACATCAGATACGCGGGGCGGGCAGGATGCAAGGGTTGCTCAAGCATAAGCAACTCATCTTGGCGGCGCATCTTATGCGCTGCATACCAGATCGCCTCTTCGCCTCCGATAAAGGCTTCCACACGGCCATTCATCAACATACCAAGACCGCTATAGGTATCCGAAGCTTCCTGCACATCAACCTTGCCACTTACGCGCGCGGCATCAAATTGAGGATTAACTGAATAGCCCAACTGCAAGCCGATACGACGCCCATGAAGGTCAGTTAGCTGCTCGAAGGGAAAGGGAGCGCTCTTACACACGAATACCTTAAATTTGCTGTAGTGCAGCGGCTTGGCCAGAAAATCAGCAAACCGTTCACGCTCGGGTGTACGATAGCCCGCAAAAAGGCCATCTGCGCTGCCACTCTCAACCATCGACAGCGCGCGCTTCCAAGGTAAGCACTCCAGCGTTACGGGCCGTCCGATACGGGCAAATAGGCGCTTAATGATCGCTTGGTCAGCACCTTTTACTTCACCATCTTCACACCAGCTAAAGGGCCTAAAGTCCATTAGCGTCAACAGGTGCAGCGGGCGCGCATCGGCATTTCCTACAACGCCTGCAGCCGCCGTAGAAACCAATAAAAGTAGTATGCAGCAATAGCGAACGAGCATACGTGCCTCATATTAAGTGGAGCGATTGGGTTCTTTAAGCATTACTCGGGAATGGCAGATTGCAAGCATTGCAACTTGAGAAGGATTCACGGACAACAGTAGCTTAACGCTAAAAACAAGAAAGCCCCGCGATTAGCGAGGCTTCTAAAAAGAGTTCTTGAATGGTGCCCAGAGGCGGAATCGAACCACCGACACGGGGATTTTCAATCCCCTGCTCTACCGACTGAGCTATCTGGGCAACTCAAGAGGCGCGTATTAAACCCCATCCTACGAATGAGGTCAAGCACCTTTTCGCAATTAATTTTTCGGCGGTACGTAACCTTCAACCTGAGTGAGTTCGCCACCATCCATGAATTTCTCCATCTCCTCCTGCAAGAAGGTGCGCGTCGCGGGATCCATCAGGCTCATGTGTTTTTCATTGATGATCATCGTTTGGTGGTCCAACCACGCTTGCCATGCTTTTTTAGAGACCGTTTCGAAGATCTCCTGACCTTTCGGACCTGGGTACGGCGGTTTGTCCAACCCTTCCAGCTCAGTTTGGTATTTACGGCACATCACTGTACGGCTCATGGTGTTCTTCTCCAGATTAATCATTGCTGCGGGCATATGTTTCCAGCAAGCGCTTTACAGGCGCCGCCAACCCAACATTCTGCGGTTGCTGTATGTTATACCAGAGTGATGGCGCAGCTTCCATGACACGATCTGTAGGGGTATTTAGCACAACCCTCACTGGGGTGATATCTAAATGGAAATGGCTAAAGGTGTGGCGCAATGGCTCAAGCACCTCAACTGCATCTAGATCAAGCGGCAAACCGAGCGCCGCATCGCTGTCGCGCAGGTCATCCACCTGCGGTAAACACCACAATCCACCCCATAAACCCGTTGGCGGCCGCTGTTGCAATAATGTGTGGCCTTGGGCGTTTTGCAGCAACAGCATGTAGGTTTTGCGCTCGGGTATCGCTTTGCGTGGTTTGGGATGAGGGTAATGCGCAGGATCACCCTGTTTTAATGCCTCACAGTCGCTTTGCAGCGGGCATAACAGACAGCTAGGTTTAGAGCGCGTGCATAGCGTTGCACCAAGGTCCATCATCGCTTGCGTGTAATCACCCACACGCTTATGCGGTGTATTTTGCTCGGCATAGTGCCATAACGCTTTCTGATTTGCCGTGGTACCCGGCCAACCTTCCAGCGCATAGAAACGGGCTAAAACACGCTTGACGTTTCCGTCTAGTATTGCGGCGCGTTTACCGGTAGAGATAGATAGCACGGCCCCTGCAGTCGAGCGGCCAATGCCGGGCAAGGCCTCAAGGCCGTCAACGGTATCTGGAAACACGCCGCCCAGCTCATAAGCCACCTGTTGAGCCGCTTTATGCAGATTGCGCGCACGTGCGTAGTATCCAAGCCCCGTCCAGAGGTGTAAGACCTCATCGGTATCGGCATCGGCTAGGCTTTCCACGGTGGGAAAGCGCGCCATAAAGCGCTCATAATAAGGGATAACTGTCTTTACCTGCGTTTGCTGCAGCATAATTTCGGAAATCCACGTGTTGTAGGCTGTTTTACGCTGCTGCCAAGGAAGATTGTGGCGGCCGTGTTGGTCAAACCACTCCAACACGGCGTCATGGAATTGTGAGGGTGTCATTAACTACTTAAATAGGCCTTTTAACAGCCCTTTTACCTTCTCGTTGTCTTTAAGTTTCTCTTCCAGCTTCTCTTTAAGCTTATCTTCCGCTTTCTCTTTAACTGAGTTACGCACGATATCTTTGATCACTGAAAGATCGGGTTTACATAGCTGTGCAGGGGGCGTATCAAACGCGCCTTTACAATCTACTGGCCACTCAATCCCTTGAATTTTGTTGTTCACCGAGCAACTCTTCTTGAAGAGATTCTCTTGAATTAGCAGCCCTAAGCGATAATCAATAAGCGCGCTGGGCAGATTCACAGAGCCGCGCCCCGTTGCTTCGATCGCATCTAAACTGACTTTGAGGTCTTTGTTACTCACCACGCCGTTGCGGATATTGAACTGGCCACCCATCTTCGCAAAGGGCGTTGATTGGTCCACCTGCCCCGCCGCTTGCAGTGAACCCAGCGCCGTCAGATTATTCATTGTTTGGCACATCTGCTGCGCCATATCGATCCCTTTCACCACGCCGTTGCTCAGCGCGACATTGGCCGTACCATTGAGGGTGTTAACAAAGCTATGCACTGATTGGCCACTCATGCGCACATCAGAGCGTGTTTCCAGCGTCCCGGTAATGGGCGCATCGCCCGTCAAGGTAGTTAGCATCTGCTCCAGATCTAGGCCTTTGACCGATTTAACACTATGAATCGTCAGCGGTTTCTTACGCGCATCCAGCGTAATCCGATTGCTCACTTGTCCACCAAACACAGCAGCATTGATACGTGGCGCTTTCACTAACCCGTTAGCAGCGTCGATCGCCACATCCACATTGCTCAGCTGTAACTTATCGTGTTGAACCTTGGCAAACTTCAGTTGCACATCCATGTTCAGTGCCTGCAGCGGCGCAAGGGGAATAACCTCGGCTTTTGAGTAACGTTCGCCACTCTTTTGCTGGCTGTTTGCTTGTGCGTCAGCGGGAGAGTCGCTGGCCGCTTGAGGCGGCAAGTAATCTGTCAGATTAATCGCATCACCCTTAAGATCGGCAAAGATACGCCCTGATTCCGTGGCAAAACCCGCGGTACCTTTAAGCGTGGTGTTATCCACAACAATTTGTAGATCTTTAGCATTGATGCGCGCAATATCGCCTTCTAAGCGTGTGGATAAACTAATCTTTTGCAGTACATCCCCCGCCGTTTCAAGCTCAGCTTGCCCTAAGCTTTTCAGCAGCGGATTTAACGCAAAGGGTGCTACAGCGAGCTCTCCTGTCAGCGCCATCTTTTCAAGGTCGGTTACCGCCACTTGGCCAGTCACGTTGAGATCACCCACCGAAAGCTTGAGAGGGTTAACACTCACTGCGCCTTTGGCCATATCGGCACTCAGATCAAACGCCGTTTCAGCGGTAAGGTTTTGTGCGCCTGACAACTCAGTTACGGCATTAAAACCGCGTAGTTGATAGCTCTGAGCTGCCAAATCAAAACGCAACTCACCTTGCGTCTCCAGTCCGATATTGAGCGGTTGCTCCGCGCCCTGTTGCGCCACCTGCATCGCTAGCGTGACGGGGATAAACTGGTTATTTTGGATACGCCCTGTTGTTAGGTTGATCTGCTTAGCTTCAAAACGTTGGCCAGACTGGGCATCTTGGTAGACCACTACGCCATTTGAGACGGTCACACTCTCGATGTCGATCTCAGCAGGCAACGCAGCAGTTTGTGGCTCTGCTGATTCAGTTTTAGGTGTTTTTTCTGTTTCAGGCGTTTTAGCTTGCGCTGGAAGGTTTTTCCCCTGCCAGTTAACCTGCCCCGCTTTATCGCGATTCAGATACAGCTGCAAACCATCAATCGACACGGCGCTCATCTGAACTTTGCCAGAGAGCAGCGGCTGCAGTTGCACGGCAACATTGGCGCTCACTAACTGCGCCAAGGTATCACGTTCAGCGAAACCGGCTTTTATATCACTCACCGACAAACCCAAACGCGGGAAAACCGACCAACCGATATCGCCCAAAATCTCTAGTTCAACACCCGCTTGATCACGTGCTGCCTGTTGAATCTCTTGCTTGTAATCATTTGGGTCTACTAATAAGCCAAGTGCTACACCTGCAGCGACCACGAGCACAACCAAAACAGCAACAATACCAACCAACCCTTTGAGCAGTTTTCCCATACCAAACTCCTTTATTCGATCATCCTATGACGATGCTTCGTAGTGTATTAGGGTGCCCAAGGGATGTGAACCACAGGTTAAGGCACGCACCAGCCCGTGCTTAAGTTCTACATCGCACAGCGCTGTTGTGCGGTGCATCCTTAAGCGGCTCGCTATATAATAGCTTTTTTACCTCAGTATCAGTGGAGAACAGCATGTCTGAGCGCATCGCAGAAGTGTATCGCGAAACTCTGGAAACGCAGATTAAGATTAAAATTAATCTCGACGGCACCGGCCAATTCAGTGCCGATACTGGCGTGCCATTTCTAGAGCATATGATGGACCAGATCGCTCGACATGGCCTAATCGACCTCGATATCGAAGCCAATGGCGACATCTATATTGATGACCACCATACCGTTGAAGATATCGGCATCACGCTCGGCCAAGCGTTCCACAAAGCCGTGGGCGATAAAAAAGGTATTCGTCGTTATGGCCACGCTTATGTGCCACTAGATGAAGCACTCTCGCGTGTTGTGATCGATTTCTCGGGCCGCCCAGGGCTGGACTTTAAGTGCGACTTCACGCGCGCCACGATTGGCCGCTTGGATACACAACTATTTTGGGAGTTTTTCCAAGGCTTCGTGAACCACGCAGGCGTGACGCTGCATATCGATAACATCAAAGGCTTCAACGCGCACCACCAGGCCGAGACGATTTTCAAAGCCTTTGGCCGTGCACTGCGCATGGCACTCGAACATGACGAGCGCGCGGCTGGCATGATGCCATCCACAAAAGGAGTGCTGTAAATGAGCAGCATCGCTGTTATCGATTATGGCATGGGCAACTTACACTCCGTTGCTAAAGCCCTAGAACACGTTGAACCTAATGTCCGAGTACAAGTTACCAACGACCCTAAAGTCGTTGCCGAGGCCGACCGTGTTCTGCTACCAGGCGTTGGCGCGATTCGCGACTGCATGGCTGAAATCTACCGCCAAGATGTGGACAAAGAGGTCGCTGAAGCGATCCGCTCTGGCCGCCCCTTTTTAGGCATCTGTGTTGGCTTTCAAGCGTTGATGAGCCACTCGCAAGAGAACGGTGGGGTTGATTGCCTCAATGAGTTTGATGGCCAAGTGAAATTCTTCGGCAACGACCTGCAAGAAGCAGGGGAGCGCTTGAAAGTCCCTCACATGGGTTGGAATGAAGTACAACAAAGCATCGATCACCCACTTTGGCACAACCTCGATGAGGGTAGCCGCTTCTACTTTGTCCACAGCTACTACGTAAAGTTGGCGCAAGCAGCACAAGTCGCTGGCCGCTGCCACTACGGCGTGGACTTTGACGTCGCGCTGGCACATAAAAATGTCTTTGGCGTGCAGTTCCACCCGGAGAAAAGCCATACAGTGGGCTTACAGCTGCTGAAAAACTTCCTCAATTGGGATGGACAGTTCTAGTCCTTAATTGTTCTGCAACGCTATAACGGAGAATTTAGATGGCATTAGCAAAACGCATCATCCCATGCTTGGACGTGGAGAACGGCCGCGTTGTGAAAGGGGTGCAATTTGTTGATATACGCGATGCTGGTGACCCTGTAGAGGTTGCCAAGCGCTACGACGAGCAAGGCGCAGACGAGATCACCTTCTTAGATATCACGGCCACGCACGAAGGGCGCGACACCATGGTACAGACGGTGGAGCGCATGGCATCGCAAGTGTTTATTCCGCTTACCGTCGGTGGCGGTATCCGCACCTGTGACGATATCCGTACCATGCTGAATGCTGGCGCCGATAAAGTATCGATCAACAGCGCAGCGGTCTTCAATCCTGATTTCGTACGCGAAGCCGCTGAGCGCTTTGGCTCCCAGTGTATCGTCGTGGCGATTGATGCCAAGCGCGTCTCCGCAAAAGAAGAGCCCGGACGCTGGGAGATCTTTACCCATGGTGGCCGTAAGCCAACGGGGATTGACGCGATTGAATGGGCACGCAAGATGGTAGACCTTGGCGCGGGCGAAATTTTGCTGACATCCATGGATCAAGACGGTGTGAAGAACGGCTACGACATCGGCCTGACGCGTGCGATCTCTGAGGCAGTTAACGTTCCGGTCATCGCATCGGGCGGGGTGGGAAATTTAGACCATCTGGTTGAAGGCTGCATCGAAGGGAAAGCCGATGCCGTGCTAGCGGCATCCATTTTTCACTTCAACGAATACAGCATTCCTGAAGCCAAACGCTACATGCAAGAGCGCGGTATCGAAGTTCGCCTGTAAGTCGTTACCAAGCAATAAAAAAGGAGAGCTTAGCTCTCCTTTTTTATTGTTCAACATTTATCCGCATGGTTACTGGAAGTGTCACTAAACTTTAGTATCATCCTCTTTCACATCAGAGAAAGGACTACCGTGATGAGCCGCTTTACCATTGCCGCGCTATTGGGATTATTGATGAGTCAGTCGTTGCACGCGGCAAGCCTTGTCGAGATAGAAGCATGGCACGCCGTTGCTGAACCAGTGAGCGATAGTGCTCCAGCGGAGGTGGTAAATGACTATCTCATCACCATCAGAGCCGAGCGCAACGGGCGTTTAACGGCAGCCCTACCGCAAGTGGGCGATATCGTTGCAAAAGCAGACGAACTCACCCAGATAGAGTGCACGCCGGCAAAACTGCGCCTAACGGAATATCAGCAGCGTTTACGGAGCCTGCAAAGTGAGCGCCGCTTGGCTCAGCAACAGCTCAACAGAACCAAACAGCTAAAACGCAGTGGCAGCACCTCGCAAGAGCAATTGAATGAACGTGAGGCGCGTTTCCAATCGTTGAGTGCACAAGTCAGCGAGCAACAAGCGCGTATTGCCCAAGCCGAATTTGATCTCAGCCGCTGTGCAGTAACGGCGCCCTTTAACGGGGTTATCACCCGCGTAATGAACCAACTAGGCGGTTATGTCGTCGCGGGAACGCCACTGTTGGAAGTACTCGACCCCACCAAAGCCGAGTTAAGCGCAGCACTAAGCCGCGAGCAACTTGCCACCTTGCAAGATGCAGAGGCGGTTTTCTTCCAACTTGGTGATACCCAATATCCCGTCAAGATTCGCCAAACCGTGCCGCTGATCCAGCGCAGCGCGCGCACCCAAGAGATACGCTTAACCTTTACCCAGCAACCGGCCACCAGCGGAGCAACAGGCGAATTAGTTTGGCAGCTAACAACGCGCGCCTTACCCGCGCATTTGCTGGTTAGCCGCAGCAAACAGCTCGGTGTCATGATCGCAAACAACGACCGAGCTGAGTTTCTGCCTTTGCCAAATGCCCGCGAAGGCCAGCGCACGATCATCGATTTACCCGCAGACACATACGTTATTGTCGCGGGGCAACATGGTCTGGAGGATGGCGCTGCCATCACTGTTAAGCAGCTGGAGTCACGCTAATGTGGTCACGCCTACTGACCAACCATGTGTTGGCGAACTTGACCTTTGTATTGGTGCTTGCCATTGGCATCATCGCGTATCAAATGCTGCCACGCCAACAAGACCCCACGATTAACTTTAACTGGATCAGTATCGTTACGGCGCTACCGGGTGCTAGTGCCAGCGATGTCGAACGCCGCGTAACTGATCCACTAGAGCAGGCGGTTCAGGGGATTTCCGACATTCGTTTCGTCTCATCCAACAGCCGCGAAGGCATCTCAAGCCTGCTTATCCGCTTTAACGATATTGACGAGCGCACCTTCGACAAACACTTGAGTGCAATCCGCCGCGAGATACAAAACGCCGAAGATGAACTCCCCGAACAAGCCAGTGATCCATTTATCTTAGAGATCACCTCAGCCAACGCCTTCCCAAGCGTCATGGTGGCCGTAACAGGCCCGGCTCGGGATGAGAATCTACGCCGCCAAGCGGTGAATATCGAAAACGATCTTGAGCGCATCAAAGGGGTCGATCGCGTCGATGCCATCGCATTAGATGACCCGGAAATTCACATCAACTTGGATCTGCCGCAGCTGGAACGCCTCGGCATCAATCCAGCACAGGTGTCGGATGCCGTGGCGCAATGGTTTAGGGATATCTCTGCCGGTAGCGTCAATGTTGGCGACCAAAGCTGGCTCGTGCGCCTGGTTGGCCGCAGTGAACAGCCCGATACCATCAAAGCTTTGCCACTCACCACCCAAGTGGGTGAGATTCGACTTGAGCGTATTGCCGATGTCGTGCGCGCCAGAGAGCAAGCGGCGCAACTCGCCACGGTGAATGGCCAACCCGCCGTGCTGATGGCTGTAATGAAGAAAGACAGCGCAAATACGCTTTCACTTGTGGAGCGGGTTGAAACCTACGTAGCAGACCGCAATGCGCTCACTGCAGAGACGGGAGTGCACCTCTCCTTGGTGGACGATCAAACCGTGCCGACCCGAGAAGCGATCAATCTTATGCAGAACAATGCCGCCATCGGGCTACTGTTGGTGTTGCTGGTCGCGTGGCTGTTCTTAGGTTTTCGCATCGCCCTACTCACAGCCATCGGGATCCCCTTTATTTTGGCAGGCACCTTCTGGGTACTCTGGATGATGGGTGAAACCCTCAATGTTGTGGTGCTATTGGGTGTCGTCATAGTGCTAGGGATGCTGGTAGATGATGCTGTCGTGGTTGTTGAGGCGATCTACTATCGCTTGCAACATGGCGAAGCACCGCTAGCCGCAGCAGTGAATGCCCTACATGAAGTTGCTCAGCCTGTTTTGAGCGCGGTCTTAACAACGATGGCAGCATTTCTACCGTTGATGTTATTACCGGGTATTCTTGGCGACTTTATGCGCGTCATTCCCATGGTTGTCACACTGGCGTTGGCGATCTCGCTGCTCGAAGCGTTCTGGATGCTGCCGGCCCACGTTGTCGTCGCCAACGTCAATGTCACCCAACCCAAACGCTCCCAACAGCTGCGTGAGCGGATGACAGCAAAAATTCAACGTACCTACCTACGTCTGCTGCTGCGCAGCTTGCGCCGTCCTGTGCTCACGCTCATGGGAATAGGGGTGTTAGTCGTCAGCACCGGAGGATTGATCGCCTCAGGGCAGATCAAGATGGACTTCTTTGCCTCAGACCCGCTGCGTCTATTTTATGTCAACGTGGAGATGCCACCCGACTATCCGCTGGAAAAAACCCAAGCCAAAGTGATCGAAGTAGAGGCGATTGTTAAGCGCCACCTAGCGCCCGATGAAGCTCGTGCCGTGGCCACTTATGCCGGCCAGATGTTCACCGAGACAGAGCCCTTCTTCGGCAACCAATACGGGCAAATTTTAGTCGGCTTAAACCCGAAAACGCCCGAAAGCCGTGATGTGGATGCCGTGATGGATAGTATGCGAGATGCGGTACAGCAAGTGGCTGGGCCACTGCGCATCTCATTTTTGCGTATGGCAGGCGGGCCACCCGTTTCTAAGCCAATTAGCGTCAAGGTGCGCGGCGACAACTATGCTGAGATTCGACGCGCCGCAAACGACCTCCAAGCCATCCTCGCCACACAGCCCGATATACGGGATATAGGCGATGATGCCGGCGCCGGTCGTATGACGTTAACGGTCAAACCCAATTACAGCGCTATCACGACCGCAGGTTTACAGCCCAGTGATGTAATGCGCACTGTGCAGCTGTTGGTGGATGGCGAAGTGGTTGCGGATATGCAATCGCAGGGCAAAAAGCTCGAGATTCGTGTGCGCGCTAACTCTCGAGATTATGCCAATATCGATGATCTATTGAAGTTCCGTATTCCTGATAACCAAGGTGCTTTGATCCCGCTATCAGCGCTAGTCGATGCCAGCTACGCGAAGAGTTTAGGAAATATTCGCCACTATAACTTCCGCCGCGCTATCACCGTGGAGGCGGATCTCGTCGAGGGCGGTATGGATACTGTACAAGCAAACGCGTGGCTAGTGGCACAGTGGGAAGAAAAGCTGCAAGCCAGTTACCCTAACATTAACCTCGATTTCTCTGGCGAGCTGGATGATATCCAAGAAAGCATGGACTCGATTGCCGTGCTGTTTCTATTTGGATTGGGCTTGATGTATCTGATTTTGGGCACGCAATTTTCCAGCTACTGGCAGCCCTTTATGATCATTGCAACGGTGCCGATGGCCTTTACCGGCGTCGTACTGGGTTTATGGCTCACAGGTAACCCTTTGAGCCTTTACACACTTTACGGTGTTGTGGCGCTTGCGGGTATCGCCGTCAATGCCGCTATCGTGCTGATCTCTGCCGCCAATCAGCGCTTGGCGGCTGGTATGAGTGTCTTACATGCAACGCTTTATGCTGCTCGGCGCCGTGTTATCCCTATTTTGATCACCTCGCTAACCACGATTGCTGGCCTTTTCTCTCTCGCGACGGGGTTGGGCGGTAAGTCGTTGATCTGGGGGCCGGTTGCCACCTCTATCGTTTGTGGATTGGCGTTTTCTACACTGCTGACGCTCTTTGTTGTTCCGCTGCTCTATCGACTGTTTATGAGCCGAAAACATAAGAAAAGCGTACCAATGGTATAGCCGCGCGGAGCAAATGCGCTCTCGCGCTGTCTGCTGAAGGGAGCTTGCGCTTTTAAGTACTTATCGTGTCGTAGAGGAGAGTATCGATGCGCGTGATTGACGCACCACACATCAACGCAACACTGACGTTTGACACCCTGATTCCAGCCTTGCGTCATGCCTTTGAGAGTGAATTCGGGATGCCCCAGCGCAGCCTCTTCCATTTACCAAATGGCACCGATCAAGCAGACTCCTTTGCCCTGTTACCTGCTTGGAATGATGCCGTCATCGGCGTCAAAGCGTTCACCCATTTTCCAAATAACGCGGCGCTTGGACATGACATTTTAGCCTCTAAAGTGCTGCTGTTTTCACGCGATACTGGCGCGCCATTAGCGGTGGTCGATGGTACCGAGCTGACTTTGTGGCGCACAGCAGCCACCTCTGCGCTAGCTGCGGACTACCTTGCCCGCGCTCACTGCCGCAGCCTGTTGCTGTTTGGCACGGGGCGCCTCGCCCCCTTTATGGCACGCGCGCACGCGGCGGTGCGCCCTAGTATCGAAGTCATCTATGTCGCGGGCCGTAGTGAAGATAAAACCGCCAAAACCGTTGCTGATATAAAGGCGCACCTGCCCCATTGCGATGTCATCAGCATCGAGAATCCAGCACAGATAGTGCCGGAAGTTGATCTTATCAGCTGCGCCACAGGCTCGCCGACACCCCTGTTTAGCTATGCGGATATCCGCGCAGGTGTACATATCGATCTGGTGGGCAACCATCATCGTGATCGCCGTGAGTGCGACTCAGCCACGGTTGCTACGGCACAGGTTTTTGTTGATAGCCGCCTGAACGTACTAAATGAAGCCGGAGAGCTGTTAATTCCGCTGCAGGAGGGAGAGATTACCGAGGCCCATGTACTGGGCGAACTGGCCGACCTGTGCCGCGGTAAAATCGAGGGCCGCACCGAGCACAACGATATCACGCTGTTTAAATCGGTCGGTAGTGCACTATCCGATCTTGCTGCAGCGTATCTGGTGTACCAAGCATCAACCGCTTGATGTGTCAGCGCGAAGATGGGTATTGAGCAGCGCCTCCGCGGTCATGGGGTAACCGTGATGCCAGCCTTGCTGAAGATCAACACCCATGGTGCGGAGCTGTTGATCCTGCTCTGCCGTCTCCACTCCTTCGGCGACGGTGGTCAGGTTAAGCTGACGCGCTAAGGTGAGAATCGTTTTGAGAACATCAGCATTGACGGCATCCGTTCCCATCGCGGCGATAAAGCTCTTATCCGCTTTTAGGATATCCACAGGAAGCTCACGCAAGTAGCTTAAGCCGCAATAACCGGTGCCGAAGTCGTCGATGGCAATCCGCACGCCAGCCGCTTTCAACTGCTGTAGGGACTGACGAATCAGGTCCGATGAGAGCGCCAACATATGACCTTCGGTAATCTCCAGCACCAGCCCCGGTATCTTCTGCTTATACGCAATGAAGCGCTCGATGGAGCGGCGATCGATCAGGTGCTGCGCGCTGATATTAACGTGCACCCAAAGCTCAGGGAGCTCGGCTAACACGGGTGCCAACTCCTCTGCACACTGCTCTAGCTGCAAGGCCGTCATCTGTTTAACAAGCCCGGTACTTTCAGCCTCCGGTATAAAGGTAACCGGACTTTTTAGGCCCTCACTTGGATGGAGCCACCTCACCAACACCTCCACACCAACTAACTGACCTGTCTCAGAGCATCGTAAAGGCTGATAAAGGTTAAAGAACTCACGCTGTTGAATGGCATGTTTTAGCTGATGAGCGGGATTCAGAATATAACGCTGTAGTAGTATCGAAAGCGCGAGGAAAAACAGGAAGACACCACTACCCGCCAAGAACCACATCGGCTGTACTGTCACTAAATTGGTGTACAACACATTCGATTCATCGCTCACAACCACACTGAGATGCGGTAATGTCAGCAACGGCGCAAAGTGGATAACCTGCTCTCGGCCGTTATCAAATATACCCTCGAATGTATGGATCCCATCGACGGGAAACAGCTTCTCTTTGGAGTTGAGCGGTAAGGTGTAATCGCCATTTAGCACGATGGGCACACCGGTATCACTATCGATTAGCGCGATAAACCCAAGATTACTAGTGCGGTTACGAATCTGCTCGCGTAACCAACTGACCCGCAACAGCGCGTTGATCTCGCCTTGATCGCGGATGGTGCGGGCTAATACAAACGCGGGCTGGCGCATAAACTCAACCACCAACGGGCCGAGAAAGCGCAGGCCATACTGCTGCGGCGCTTTCGATACCTTGAGCGGCTGATCCAACTGCTCCCAACTGGTGCAATCAAGCTCCCCTGTCGGGTTAACAAAGCCTAGCTCGACCACTTGCGATAACGAAAAGAGGGTCGAGCGCATTTGAAACAAGACCTCATCATCACAGCGGCCAGCAAAGCGCTCCAAACCAATCAGTTGCTGATTAATCTCACTAAAGTTTTGGTCGATCCATTGGGCGGTGACTTCAGCGCGTGATTGCAAGCCGTGCAAACGCTCAGCTTTGCTCTCTTTGATTTGATCAAAAAGAAAAGCGGCGCCGATGATAAAAGTCATCGTCAGACTGAAGATAGCTGGTACCACATACTCTTTGAGCCGGCCCAGCTCGCGAAGCCCGCTAGGGCGTGACAAAGGCTGATTGGTCAAGCGAACTCCTTATCGATTGGACATCCAGCCAATAACTGGCAGTTGCGCAATGTGTCAATAAGCCAACACTATAACGGGACTAAGCGGAATTCAATGCTAAGCCGCCACTTCTGCCGCGCTATGCCCTGCCTGATACGCTTGGTCATTGAGCGCAAGTAAACGCTCACCTTTCGATTGGAAGCGCCCCAACAATGCCTGTTTTAAGCTGGTTTCATTCAAGCGCAAATGCGGTGCAATCGCGCCGAGCATGATGGAATTCACCAAACGACGGTCACCCAACTCGATCGCCATTTGTCCAGCATCAAAGCTGATCACATTCACAGGCGAGTCACGCAGCTGCTGTTCCGGCGCCTCGGGATAATCGAATAGTCCAATCGATACGACCGGTGGGCTTTGCGGATAGCTGTTTACCATGACCGTCGCCCCCGGACGCATATGGCTCACCCAACGCAGCGCTTCTGCTGGCTCAAAGGCCAACATAATGTCGGCTTCTCCGGGAGTGATGGCAGGTGACAGCACCTGTTTGCCAATCCGCACATGGGATGTCACCACACCGCCACGTTGCGCCATGCCAGCAACCTCAGTTTTTTTGACATCTAAACCCTCTGCAATGGCCGCATGAGCGATGATATCTGCGGCGGTCATGACCCCCTGCCCGCCTATCCCAACTACAAGAATATTGAAAACACCAGACATCTCACACCTCCACTGCGTTGATTCGATTAACATTTCCAAGTGGAACGATGGCATCTGGCGCACAGGTTTCTAAGCACAGGTTACATCCAGTACAGGCGGCACTGTCGATCTTCACGAACGCAAGCGTCTTTTCGCGCCCGTTCGGTTTGATCACCTGTTCGCGGTGGCTAACATGAATAGCGGGGCATCCCGCATCAAGGCAATTCCCGCAGCCGGTGCAATCATCCGCGTTGACCGCCAGTGGCGGCTGTTTCGCGTAACGCTCAGTGAGCACACAAGGCTGATTGGTGATGATGACCGATGGCGCTTCAACCTTCACCTCCTCACGTAACGCCTTAAATAAAGTCGGCAGCTCATAAGGGTTAACTTCACGGATACGCTCCGGACGAACACCTAACGCTTCGCACAACTTGCGGAAGTCGACTCGAATCGTTTCATCGCCCTGCAAGTTCAAACCAGAGGAGGGTGCGTTTTGCCCTCCGGTCATACCAACAGCTCGGTTATCGAGCAGCAACACCGTCACGTTGCCACGGTTATAGGTGATATCGAGCAAGCCTTGCATCCCCATGTGCAAGAAGGTGGAATCGCCTATAACCGCTAGGACACGCTTCTTCTCGTCGGCTGCAGTACGCCCTTTATCCAACCCTTGAGCAACACTGAGTGAAGCCCCCATACTGATACAGGTATCCAGTGCGTTCCATGGGTGTCCTGCGCCAAGCGTGTAACAACCGATATCCCCTGAGATAATCGTGTTCTTCACATGAGATAGGCAGTAATAGATACCCAAGTGCGGGCACGCCACACACATCGTAGGCGGGCGCGGAAAAACTGACGACTGCAGATTCGGACTGCTATAGGTTTCGCCGAGCAGCGGCTTCACCGCAGGTAACAACACGCTTGGCGTGAGCTCGCCGATGCGCGGCAAATGTTCTTTACCGATAACCTCAACCCCCGCTGCCCGTAGCTCTGTTTCAAGCAGCGGCTCCACCTCTTCAACCACCACTAACTGCGCTACGCTGTTAGCAAACTCCGCGATTTTGTCGAGCGGCGCAGGATGACTTAAGCCCAGCTTCAACACAGGAGCCTCTGGAAACGCCTCTTTCACATGGCAATATGCCGCACCAGAGGTAACAAAACCGACGCGCTTATCAGATCCCTGCTGCACTGCGTTTAGGGTAGTTTGTTCCGCCAGAGCACGCAGCTTTGCGTCACGCTCTAACATTAACGGCAAGCGCTGCTTAGCATTGCCCGGTACCATCACGTACCGCGATGCATCTTTCTCAAAAGCCCCCTGTTGCGCGGCGAGCTCAGCGGGATAACAGCGCACCAGCCCTTTAACATGGCAAATTCGCGTCGTTAAGCGGACGATAAACGGAACTTGGTACTCCTCAGAAAGCGCAAAGCCTTCCCGGACCATCTGATACGCCTCTTGAGCATCACTCGGCTCAAGTACCGGCAGGTGGGCAAAGCGGCCCCAATAGCGTGAATCCTGCTCGTTCTGAGATGAAGATAGGCCCACATCATCTGCCACCACTATCACAAGACCCCCAACCGCACCGATCAGTGTTTGCGTCATCAACGCATCAGAAGCGACGTTCATGCCCACATGCTTCATTGCACAGAGGGCTCTACTACCAGCTAACGAAGCACCAATCGCGACCTCCAGCGAGACTTTCTCATTAATAGACCACTCACTGTACACATCCGTATAATGGGATATGTACTCAAGAATTTCGGTCGAAGGTGTGCCCGGATATGCCGCAGCAACTCGGCAGCCAGCATCCCGGGCTGCGAGCGCAACCGCTTCATTACCTGAGACAAAACAGGCCTGATTAATAAGATTTTGTTCTTGAGCTGACATCGTTCTGACCCCCTTTCGACCTAGGTGCCGCGCTTTGCAAATAAGCAGCAGTGGTTCGAGTCTACGATTTAGGGGTATCTACTTATGCAGATATAGATCAATAAAATTCGGGAACTAGGCGAAGGTCGAACATCGAGATTATTTAGCCAGCAGGCCAAG
The DNA here is from genome assembly GCF_004959845.1 of Neptunomonas sp. XY-337. NCBI lineage: Bacteria > Pseudomonadati > Pseudomonadota > Gammaproteobacteria > Oceanospirillales > Oceanospirillaceae > Neptunomonas > Neptunomonas sp. XY-337. Next base: position 212,491 of record NZ_SPLL01000004.1, read on the forward strand.
AGAATGCAGAAGAAGACACCAATTCACTGGGGCTTATGGCTCTATTGCATCCTGCTAACACTGGCGATGGGCGCGGTGTTAGCTAAAAGTAACTTTATTGAGCTTATTCAGAAAAATATAGGGCTTTATAAGCCTCCCGCTGTAACGAATTTCCAGCATGAAATGGCAGGTCATTTACGGCGCCGCGATGATAATACACCCGCTGGGGCCATTCTCTTTATTGGTGATAGCATTACACAGGGAATGTCTGTTGCTGACCTCCCTCAACCGGCTGAAAATTTCGGTATAGGAGGCGATACCTCCGAATTCTTGGCGCAGCGCACAAAGCGAATGCACTCACTCGATGCTGCATCACACGTGTTTCTGCTAGTTGGCATCAATGACCTGATGCGACAAGTAACGGGTACCGCTCGTCATATTGAGGAAGTGATTAAACGCATTCCTCCAAGTGTCCCGATTCACCTGATCTCGGTATTACCAACGTCCGAGGAAACTGACATAAGTAACCAGGCCATCAAGCAGTTAAATAAAGACTCATTTTCAGTGTGCGCTCGTTACCAACACTGCAAGCCGCTCGATATTGCCTCACATTTTCACAAGCGAGGTAAAACCGACATTTCCCTTTATGAACCAGACGGCATTCATTTGAATGCACAAGGCTATGCAGTACTTAAGCAGGCCGTAATGGAGAGGTTAAATGCTGACCAATAGCCAACGATTTGAAGAACTTGATAGCTTTCGGGGGCTCGCAGCACTCGCTGTCGTGCTATATCACTTTACGCTGCGGTATGAGCATGTTTATCACCATAACGAGATACCTTTTTTCTCGCTTCCTTATGGCGACTATGGTGTGCAGTTTTTCTTCATGATTTCGGGGTTTGTCATCTTTATGACCCTCGAAAAATGCACTTCATCACGAGATTTTCTCGTGTCGCGTTTTTGTCGGCTCTTTCCAGCATACTGGGTCGCTGTGTTAATCACCTTCTCTGTGGGCTACTTTGCACCGCTGCCTAATCAGGAGCTAACCATGACACAGCTACTGGTAAACTTGTCGATGCTGCAAGCCTTTTTCTACATTCCATCCGTCGACGGAGTCTATTGGAGCTTGGCATTTGAGTTGAGCTTTTATTTTGTAATGCTCATGATCTTTCTATCAAGGCAGTTACACGCGATGGAGTATCTGATCATAGTGTGGCTCAGCGCAATGTTAGCCAACTTTTTGCTGCCCTATACAGGCTTCGAGATTCCATGGCGTTTGCAACTGCTGGGCGTTCTAAAGTACACCAACGCGTTTATGGCGGGGATTGTGTTTTATCAGATCTATCATCATGGATTTAGCGTGCTGCGCATAGCAACGCTAATCGCGTGCTTGGTGCTAGAGCTCATCTGTGTAAGCGTCACCAGTTTTATCTTTTTTACCGCGTTTTTCGCGCTGTTTTTACTCGCGATTCGCGGGCAGCTAACGCTTCTCAAGCACCCAGCGCTGCTGTACATGGGTGCCATTTCGTACACGCTATATCTCACCCACCAGATGCTGGGCTTTAAGGTGATTTACTTGCTCGAAGCACAAGGCATGGCGCCCGACTTAGCCATTTTGATTGCGGTTATCTGCTCAATTCTGCTGGCCAGTGTATTGACTCGATATGTTGAGCGCCCAGGCGGGCGCTTTTTCAAAAAACTTTTACAGAGTCCTATTAAACCTGTAGCGGCGCGATAGATTCGATCACGCCCCTAATTAAAACTCGTAACTTAACTCTACATTGAAGCGCTGCTTGCCCTCTTCTGGGCCGCGCAGCGTCTCTTCAAGACGCGCCTCAAACTCGAACCCTGGCATCGGTGCTTCATACTCTAAAACGATCCGTGCCACGCCGTTTTCGTCATCTTGCCATGTCCAACGTGATTCATTTTCACGCCGCTCGGCATCACGCTCACGCTGCCAGTACCCACCGATATTGAGCTCCCAACCCGGCGTTGGCATCACCCAACTCAGCGACATACCCGCCTCGTATTGGAGTTCTCGCTCGGCCTCTTCAACTTTGTCGCGGGCACTGTTGTACCATAGCCCTAAACGCTCCTCCTTAAACTGTACGTAAGGCAGTACAAAGATGCTTGGCCACGGAGTCGAATACTCAGCGTACAGGCGAGCTTGCCACTCATAGCCTGATACGCTTCCCCGACGGTCGTTGGCGTCTTTACCAAGACGATGTGCGCTGTATTCACGCTGCAGATAATGATCGTAGTAGAACGATGCGATCCATACATCAGCACCCAACTGTTGATACACCCTGGCCTCACCGGTTAATCCCAAGTAGGTCGTGCGATCAATCTCAGTGCGGCTTTTGTCTTTTTTGACCTTGCCACTTTTTTTAAGCTGCAGCTCTCGGTCGCGCTGTGTTTTATAGCGATGTCCCGCCCGCACACCCCACTTCAAATCATCCTGATAGAGCCAGTAGTGGGCTAGCTGGGTTTCAAACTCCTTACTGTGCTTCTCTTTGATTTTACGCTTATCGAAGCTGCCATCAGCCTCGTATGTGGTCTGATCCAGCCGGGCACCATCACGATAGGTGGCATCTGTTTTTAGCTCCCACTCTCCGGCAACCGCAAGATGCGAACACACCATGAGCGTTGCAGCGGTGGCTGTATTAGCTCGTTTCATTCGTTCTCTCTACTTCGGCGACTAAACACGCTTTAAACTCATCCAAAGGAATGGGTCGGCTAAACAGATAGCCCTGCCCACAGTGGCTTCCGAGCCGCTTCAAGGTTTTGTGCTGTTCGGCTGTTTCGATCCCCTCAGCGACGATCTCTAGATGCAGTGCCGACGCTAAATTGATAATGGTTTCAACGATCCGTAACGAAGCGGGATCATCCATACCTTCCACAAAACTACGGTCGATCTTGAGGCCATTGATGGGTAATTGATGCAGATAATTCAACGACGAATACCCTGTCCCAAAATCATCCACCCAGATATCAGCGCCCGCATCGTTCCACGCCTGTAACGTACGCGTACAGGTGCCTAAGTTTTCCATCAAACTCGTTTCGGTTAGCTCGACATGTAAGCAGTTGAGTGGAATCTCATAGCGCTGCATCAACTCGGTCACTTCGTGACGAACCATCTCGTCTTCGGTTGCTTTACCCGAGACATTAACCGACAGTTTAAAATCGGGTTTGAGCGGCAATAACGCGTGTTTCAGGTCGTAGCAGGCTTGCCGCAAAACCCACAGCGTCAAGGGCACAATGAGTTCGCTTTTCTCCAAGAGCGGTATAAAGCTGGCGGGATTCATAAGACCTTTTTTGGGATGGTTCCAGCGAATCAGCGCTTCAGCCCCTTCGGTACCTCCTGTCTTTAGATTCACGATGGGCTGATACACCAAGACAAGCTGGCCGGTTGTGAGCGCTTCGAGAATATCGGTGCGGATCATCAAGTCATGGGCCACATCCACATCCATACGCTCGTCGTAAAAACGATAACCATGACGGCCAGAGCTTTTCACGTCATACATCGCTATGTCCGCTTGCTTAAGCAGATCAATGGCGTTGTTTGCGTTGTCAGGATATAGGGTGATACCTACGCTGGCCGATAGGGAAAAGCGGTGCTCATCCATGGTAAACGGCGCCTTAAAGTTTGCCAAAATACGCTCAGCTATCGTGCGTAAATAGGCTTTATCACTATAGTTTTGTACCAACAGTACAAACTCATCGCCCCCTAAGCGGGCAAGGTAGAACTCAGGCTTGTTGAGATAGTGCCCTTCAAGATCCCGCAAACAGTGCATCAAGCGTTGCGCTGCATCTTTGAGAAGCTGATCGCCAAGCACGTGTCCAACGGTGTCGTTCACCTCTTTAAAGCGATCTAAGTCGATAAACACCACCGCAGCCGAGCGGCGGCGTTCGCGTGATGTGCTAATCATATCTTCGATGGCACGATTAAAGTGGCGCCGATTCGGCAGTAGGGTCAGCGGGTCTTGATAAGCGAGTGCCTCAATCTTAGATTGTGACAACGCAATGGCTGTGCGCATCTCTTCTAACGCTTCGGCAAGTTGGCCTATCTCATCGTCACGCTTTAATAAGAACACCATGTTTTTATCGCCATCAGCGTAACGGCGGCAGTACTCTGCTAATGCGCGCAACGGTGACAACAACCGCCGAGAGAAGATAAAAACAGCGATACCCGCAACTAACAGCCCAACCGAGATCAATACCAGCAGCCACGTTGTGATCTGCTTTTGTAACGTCAGGCTTTTACTCGCCAACCCCGCGGTAAACTGGCGAATATCCTCCTCCGCTCCGGTATAACTGATCGCAACATTCAGCATCCCGATACGTTCACCACCTGCGGTGATATAGCGCCCAACATGCACAAAACGGCCACGTTTTTGCGTGTACTCGCTAAAATCACGCGGTACGGTGTCAGGTAGCCAAGGCCTTACCGGTTGGCCAAAGCGCACTGCCTCCGCGGTATTGTCATGGATGATGCGGTAGTCGCTGTCGTATATAAACGCATAGAGGACATCGCCCTCTTGGTTTAAAAAACTGAGCTGGCGGTACATCTCGCTAAAGTCCAAGTTATATACCGACACATCAATATTGTTTGCGATCGTTTCCGTGACAATCTCAGCATCATTGATGAGCTGTTTCTCCATCACCGCGGTCAGCTGTTGCTGGGCAAAGCTGGTTGATTCTTGAGAGTAGCGTTCGAGGTAATAGAAATTAACAAGCATAACGGCGCTACCGATTAGCGCTGCGAGTAGCGCAAAGATCACACCGTAGCGAGTCGCGAGTGAAACTTTCAATTCACGCCCCACGCCTTTTGGTGCTGATAGATCTCTTCCAACTGCCGGTAAAGGTGGTTGGAGATTTTGCTGAAGCCCGTTGTCCCTTCATAACGCGCCATCACGTCGCTATCAGCGACCGGTGACATCTCTAGCAATACCGATCGTAAACCCTCGGCAACCTGCGCATCTAAATGAGGGCTAACAAGCTCCAGTGCTCTGGGGTAAAACTCTGAGCGGTGGATCACTTTGAACATTTGGCGCTGCTGCGCAGAGACGCGCGCTTCATCCTTCCAATCCGCTTCGCTGATGACCCCTGCATCAACAAGCCCTTTCTCAACCCAAAGCACATTGTTTTTCTCATTGCGGCTGAAAAGAAAATTGACCACATCCGGTTTTCGGTGCGCCCGGATGTTCTCAAGATAGTGAGTAACAAGACCTTGGCTATCGAAAAGATGACGTGGCAGATAATAACTACTGAATGATGCCGGATGCTCAAAGGCAACCGAGCGGCCCACAAGATCATTCAGGTTATTCAGTGCACTATCACGGCGGGTGAAAAGGAAACTGCGGTATTCGTGATCTCCGCCCTTCCACTTTTGCACCAGCGGCTTGGCGTTGGCTTCCGCAACTAAAACAGCGGCGGAGTAGAGGGTCTCTGTAACCCAATCTACCTCACCTCGCTGCATGGCGAGGGTCAGCTCTTTTAAACTAGGGTATAGCTGAACTTGCCCTTCTGTAATGCCGTATTGGCTTAATCGTTTTGCGACTTCCGCTGCCATCGGGCGCAGCTGTTTGAAGTCCTTTTTAGGGCGATCACTGACCTGTGCCAGCACGATAGGCCGCGCATATGCTTGGGAAAAGCCGAGCCACCCAACAATCATCAATAACAATGTGGCTCTAAAAAAACCTGTTCGCATCTTCAACTTCCTAAATAAAGAGAAACCGGCAGCATCTCGGGCGCTATCAACAGCGTGCTGGCACCATAAGCGTTTAGCTCATCGCGAGTACTTTATCGACTAACTTATTGATTCCACTGGCCGCTTCTGTGATCGACCCAGCCAGCATGTAGGCAGGGGTTGTCACCAGTTTGCGCTGTTCATCTACCACGATATCACTCACCGAACAGGTCTGATGTGCGCCACCCATGGTATTAATGGCACCTGCAGCACCTTCGTCAGAGCCAATCGTACATGCCACCCCTTCACCGAACAGGCGTGGTGCCATCGCCGGTGCAATACAGATCATACCGACGGGTTTACCCTGCTGATGGATCGCTTGTGTAAATCGCATCAGTTCAGGGTCTAACGCACAGTCGGCCCCTGTTACTGCAAAATCAGAGAGGTTTTTTGCCGCGCCAAATCCGCCAGGAATAATGAGCGCGTCGTAATCATCAGGATTCGCTTGGGCAAGATCGATAATCTCGCCACGGGCGATGCGCGCAGCTTCCGTCAAAACGTTGCGAGATTCTCCCTCAACAGCGTCTCCCGTTCGATGATCTATAACATGCATCTGCAATTTATTCGGTGCCATGCAGTGATACTTCGCTCCCTGCTGCTCAATACGTAATAGCGTCAGTACTGACTCATAGATCTCCGCACCATCAAACACACCACAGCCTGATAAAATTACCGCGATATTTTTCATTCGACTCTCCTGTTCCCTCTAGTTGATCTAAACAGACTTTTTCCAGATGTAAAAGCACCACCGACTAAGGTGCCGTTTTTAATAGCCTTTTCGCAAGATTCCCAATCGCTTATCGGCCTTTTATACTTAGCTCCCTTTTTGGACAGTGATGCAAGGGCGATCGGTGGCTTGGTTTAGGAAAACCCAACACACAAAAGCGTGGCAACAGACACCGCCTACATCCACACAACAGAGCGATCATATCACGCTCTCAGGTGTGCATTTACGCCGTGGACAACACGACGTGCTCAAAGGCCTAAGTTTGCATTGGCACGAGAAAAAAGTAGGCTTGATCGGCAATAACGGCTCAGGTAAAAGCTCGCTCATTCGTCTGCTAAACGGCTTACTGCTGCCCGATCAAGGGCAGGTTGAGGTATTTGGCTACAACACCCAGCAGCAGCCGGAAGTACTACCCTCTTTGGTTGGTTTTATTTTTCAAAACCCAGACCACCAGCTCATTTTTCCAACGGTTGCTGAAGAGCTCGCCTTTGGTTGCGAGCAGCTAGGAGATTCACCACACACTGCGCGCGAAAAAGCGCTCAATCTGTTATCCCAGTATTCGATGCAGGACTGGGCAAACCGTCCGGTGAGTGAGCTATCCGAAGGGCAAAAGCAAAAAGTGTGTATCCTCGCCATCCTGATTATGGAGCCTAAGCTGCTCGTCTTGGATGAGCCTTTCTCTGCACTGGACCTACCCACACGCCTACAGCTGATGGCACTGCTCGAGCAGAGCGATTGCCACCTCTTGCTGATCAGTCACGACTTCAGTGTGTACGAGCAGTTTGACCGTCTCATCTGGCTAGATGCAGGCCAAATTCGTGCCGATGGCCAACCCGCCGATGTAATCGAGGTCTATCGCAACGCGGTAACACAGGAACGGGCATGATTAGTCTGTACTTGGAGCAACAAAGCTGGCTACATCGCTTGCCCACCAGCGCTAAGTTGATCGCCTTAGCGCTCTCAAGTGTTGCGCTGCTGACGGTAGCCAGCCCATGGATCATGCTAGCTGCGCTGCTGGGTACGATACTGATTTACCTCTCTCTGGCACCGCAAGGTTGGCGCCATCTCAGCGCCGCACGGCCACTGATTCCGTTCCTGCTTGCGATTTTAGTGATCCACTACTTCACCGACACCCTCGTCGAGGGTAGCGTTTCACTGGGACGGCTACTCACACTGTTTTTGATCGCAAACCTGGTTACGTTAACCACACGAATGAGTGATATGATCAACACCCTGCAACCATGCTTTAAACCGTTGCAGCTGTTTGGTATTCAGCCGCGCTCACTGGCCTTGGCAATTGCACTGATGATCCGCTTTGCTCCTGTACTGGCCAAAGTACTGGAGAGTCTCGATGAGGCTTGGCGCGCACGCGGCGGCGGCAAACAAAAGTGGCGCCTACTGGTGCCGCTAATTATTCAAGGGATTACCCTATCTGAGCATGTAGCCGATGCCCTCGCCGCTCGTGGCGGCAGTGCCGGGCTCAATAAGCGCATTTAATTTAAAAGGAAACGACGCACCATGAATAGAGATCGTTCATTAGTACAAATCGCCCTCTATGCCGCCATTATCGCCGCACTCGGTTTGCTACCGAAATTCAACATCCCATTGGCAGGTGGTGTGCCCATCACTGCACAAACGCTTGGATTGATGTTGGCAGGTATTATGTTGGGTCCAGTACGTGGCGCGTTATCGGTGCTGTTGTTCCTGTTTGTGGTTGCGCTTGGTGCACCTCTGCTTGCCGGTGGCCGTGGTGGTCTCGGCGTGTTTGCAGGCCCCACTGTCGGCTTTTTGATTGGTTTCCCTGTGGCTGCATTCGTGACAGGGTGGCTGATGCAGCAGTTACGTCAAAATCAGCTGTTTATTGCCGCTTTAATCGCTTCCGTCTGCGGCGGCATTATAGTGCTCTACCTCTTCGGGGTGCCGGGTATGGCCTTGATGACCTCCTTAACCTTTGGTGCGGCGGCAAAAGCGATTTTGGTGTTCATCCCGGGCGATCTGATCAAAGCGCTCATCGCTGCATTGCTGGCCCGCGCAATCAGCCGGGCTAAGCCAGGCTCTGTACCTTCGCATCCTGCTGGTTAACTCGCTGGGGGCTTAGCCCCCCATTTGCCCCACTTTTACACGCCTGATAATGTCCTATGTAGTAAGCGTTTGCTTATCTAATCGGCATTCGTCATATTTTTGTCATATTTTTTGAGTCCAATTCACTTACCTTTGAAAGGATAACGCTGTGGCTTTTAACGACTCCCAACGCTACTTCCCAGATACCCGTATGCGCCGTATGCGTGCTGATAGCTTTTCACGCCGCTTGATGCAAGAGCATGTGCTGACGCCAAACGATTTGATCTACCCTGTGTTTGTACTCGAAGGTGAGAACCAAACCGAGCAGGTCGCTTCGATGCCGGGTGTTGAGAGAATGAGCATCGATCTACTGGTTAAGGAAGCGAAGGCACTGGATCAGCTTGGCGTACCCGCGATGGCGCTCTTCCCGGTTACACCGCTGACCGCAAAGTCTGAATTTGCCGAAGAAGCTTATAATCCAGACGGGTTAGCTCAGCGCGCCGTGAAAGCGATTAAAGAAGCGTGCCCAGAGATGGGGATCATCACCGATGTTGCGCTCGATCCGTTCACGACTCATGGCCAAGATGGCATCTTGAATGACCAAGGTTACGTGCTGAACGATCGCACCGTTGAGACATTGATGAAGCAAGCGCTGTCACACGCCGAAGCGGGCGCAGATGTCGTGGCACCGAGCGACATGATGGACGGCCGTATCGGCGCGATCCGCGACATCTTAGAGGAAGAGGGCCACTGCAATACGCGGATTATGTCCTACGCTGCTAAATACGCGAGTGCCTACTACGGGCCGTTCCGAGATGCCGTAGGCTCCGCCGCAAACCTAGGCAAAGGTAACAAGTTTAATTATCAAATGGATCCGGCTAACAGCAACGAAGCGCTGCATGAAGTGGCTCTCGATCTTGCTGAAGGTGCAGATATGGTCATGGTTAAACCAGGCATGCCCTATCTCGACATCGTGCGTCGGGTGAAAGACGAATTTAAAGTACCGACTTTTGCTTATCAGGTAAGCGGTGAGTACGCCATGCATATGGCAGCATTTCAGAACGGTTGGCTCGATGAACGCAGTGTAATGATGGAATCATTGCTGGCATTCAAGCGTGCCGGCTGCGACGGTATTCTGACCTACTTTGCGAAACGTGCTGCCCAACTGCTAAACGAGTAGGATCGGTCTCAAGCATTACTGGAGACGAAGATGACAGGGCAGGTGGATTCACTGACGGAGCAGGAACAGCAGATGACAGAAGAGATGCAAAATCAAGCCGCACAAGCATTGGTTGATAGCCGGGAGATACTCCCGACGGTCGACCATCCCGACGAAGTCGAACCGGTTGATCTCAAAGCCGCCGAGCTCTACATCAACCGCGAACTGAGCCACCTGCAGTTCAACGTTCGCGTGTTGGAGCAAACCCTTGATGAGCGCCATCCGCTTTTAGAACGGCTGATGTTCCTGCTGATCTTCTCCAGTAACTTGGATGAGTTCTTTGAAATTCGTGTTGCCGATCAGCTCAGCCAATTGAAATATGGCCGTGAGGCCGTCGGCCCAGATGCCATGTATCCGGGCAAAGTATTGGAGAAGATCTCCGAAATTTGCCACGCCAATGTGGATCGTCAGTACCGCATTTTAAATGAGATCATGTTCCCTGAGATGGCCGCGCAAGGGATACGTTTCTTGCGTCGCCGTGATTGGTCTGATGAGCAAAAAGCGTGGATACGCACCTATTTCGAAGAGAAGATTCTCCCCGTCATTAGCCCCATCGGGTTAGACCCGGCCCACCCATTCCCACGGCTGGTCAATAAAAGCCTCAACTTCATTGTGGAACTGGAGGGTAAGGACGCCTTTGGCCGTGAAACAGGTATGGCGATTATCCCCGCGCCACGCTCGCTACCACGCTTGATTCGCCTACCAGACGAACTCTGCGAAGAGGGCGATAACCTGATCTTCCTCTCATCGATCATCCACGAGTTTGCAGATGAGTTATTCCCGGGTATGACGGTAGAGGGCTGCTATCAGTTCCGTATTACCCGTAACGCCGACCTCACCTTTGACTACGAAGAGGTCGACGATCTTGCACGCACACTGCGTGGCGAGTTGCACTCACGTAAATATGGCGATGCCGTGCGCCTTGAGGTGGATAACCGCACACCACAAGAGTTGATCGACTTTCTGATGCGCGAATGCAACTTATCCGATGATCAAGTCTATCGCGTGGATGGTCCTGTCAACCTCACACGTCTGATGGCGGTAAGAGATCTTATCGAGCGTAAAGACCTGCGTTGGCCACCTTTCTCGCCTGGGTTACCCGGCAAGATAAAAAAAGAGAAAGAGAAGGACATGTTTCAAGCACTGAAAACCGGTGACATGTTGTTGATGCACCCGTTTCAGTCCTTCACGCCGGTTATTGATCTGCTTCGCCAAGCCGCAAAAGATCCAGATGTGGTAGCGATCAAGCAAACGCTCTACCGCACCGGCGACAAGTCTGACATCGTTAATGCACTGGTTGAAGCTGCGCGTAACGGTAAAGAGGTGACCGTGGTTATCGAACTGCGCGCCCGTTTTGACGAAGAGAGCAACCTGCACCTTGCAAGCCGTCTCCAAGAGGCAGGCTGCTTGGTCGTATACGGGGTTGTAGGCTACAAAACCCACGCAAAAGCCGTGTTAGTGGTACGCCAAGAGGGGAACAAACTCGTGCGGTACTGCCACTTAGGCACGGGGAACTACCACTCAGGCACAGCACGCCTGTACACCGACTACAGCTACATGACCGCTGATAACGATATCGGCGAAGATGTCCACAAAGTATTTCAGCAGCTCACGGGCATGGGCAAAATCCAGCGCCTGAAAAAGCTCTATAACGCGCCGTTCACACTGCACGCAAAAATGATCGAGCTCATTCAGCACGAAGCGAAACTCGCGAAGTCTGGTAAGCCGGGGCACATCATTGTGAAGGTCAACGGCCTCACTGAGCCAAAAATGATTCGTGCACTGTATGAGGCATCACAGGCTGGGGTAAAAATTGAGCTGATTATCCGTGGCATGTGCCGCCTACGTCCGGGCCTAAAAGGTATATCAGAAAACATCACCGTACGCTCGGTGATCGGCCGCTTCTTAGAACACACGCGTGTGTACTATTTCGGTAACAACGGCAAGCATGAAGTGTTCTGTGCGAGCGCCGACTGGATGGAGCGCAACATGCTCAACCGTGTTGAAACCGGCTTCCCGCTCACCGGTAAACTGGCTGATCGCGTCAAACGCGAGCTGGATTACTACCTGCAAGACAACACGCAAAGCTGGGAGCTGCAGGCAGATGGCCGCTATACCCTGAATCTACCCGAAGAGGGTGCAGAACCTTTCAGTGCACAACAACAATTACTACAAGATTTTGCGACTTAAGCAGCAAAATCGACCAAAACGGGCATCTTTCGATGCCCATTTTCAGTTATAGCGACCTGCTCTTTAGAAAACATCTACTCCAGCGACGCGCCCATTTGACCACTTTTTATCTGTTTTGACATGATGACGACCAGACCATCAACAGAGTAGACTCTGTGGTCAAGAATTTCATATAAGAAAAAAGTTGGCGTATCATTAGCCTTTAGTCCTGTACTAAAGGCTTATCTCATTCGCCCAATAATGGAAAACACTATGTCCGATTCCTCGATCGCGCTAGAACTGGTCGACATTCACAAGTCATATGGAAATCTAGAAGTTCTGAAAGGTGTTTCCCTTCAGGCGAAAGACGGGGACGTCATCTCGATTCTGGGCTCGAGCGGTTCAGGAAAGAGCACATTGTTACGCTGCATCAACCTTTTGGAAAAACCGGCCAGCGGCCGCGTTGTGATCAGCGGTGAGGAGCTTTTGCTAAAACCTGGCAAAAACGACGAACTAGACGCAGCCAACCGTAAACAACTCGAGTCAATGCGCTCACGTATTGGCTTTGTATTCCAAAACTTTAACTTATGGCCTCACAAAACTATTCTTAACAACATTATCGAAGCGCCGATGCAGGTCTTGGGCCACTCCCGAGAACAAGCCGTTAATCGTGCTGAGACCTTGTTGAAGAAAGTAGGGCTGTATGAGAAGAAAGATGCCTATCCCGGAAACCTTTCCGGTGGTCAGCAGCAACGCATCGCCATCGCGCGGGCACTGGCGATGGATCCACAAGTCTTGCTATTCGACGAACCAACGTCGGCGCTGGATCCTGAGCTAGTAAATGAGGTGCTGAGCGTAATGCGAGAACTGGCAGAAGAGGGGCGTACCATGCTGATCGTGACTCACGAGATGCGGTTTGCCCGCGAAGTTTCAAGCCAGGTCGTTTTCCTGCATCAAGGGCAAATTGAAGAAATAGGCCCGCCAGAACAGGTATTCGATAATCCGAAATCACAACGTGTACGCGACTTCATGTCGAGCCACGTATGATCTCAATCCATCTATAGACATAATAATTTCACAATATAGAGAGAAACCTGATGAGTGTACGTAAAATTATCGCAGCGGCAACGCTGGCAGCAACCGCACTGGTAGGCACACAAGCACTGGCAGGCGATAAAATTCGCATCGCAACAGAAGGCGCATACGCACCTTTCAATATGAAAAACGAACAGGGCGAGCTGATCGGCTTTGACGTAGAGATCGCGAAAGCGTTGTGCGTTGCCATGAAAGCCGACTGCACAATCGTCGAGCAGGATTGGGACGGTATGATTCCCGCGCTGCGTGGTAAAAAGTTCGACGCTATCATCGCATCTATGTCGATCACTGAAGAACGTCTACGCGCGATCGACTTCACCGACCCTTACTACACCAACGCACTCGCATTCGTTGCAGCAAAAGGCGCTGATCTGCAAACAGACAAAGCCTCTTTGAAGGGCAAAACGCTGGGTGCACAGCGTGCCACTATCGCGGGTCAGTACTTGGAAGATGAGCTGGGCGATATCGTTGATGTGAAGCTATACGACACCCAAGACAACGCTTATCTTGATCTTGCATCAGGCCGTCTCGATGGTTTGGTATCTGACAAATTCCCAGCATACGACTGGATGCGTACAGACGCCGGTAAAAGCTACGAGTTCAAAGGCGATGAAATCAAAACAGCGACGGTCGATAAAATTGGTATCGGCATCCGTAAAGGCGATAACGAGCTGAAAGAGAAGTTCAACAAGGCGCTGAAAGCGATTGTACAAGACGGTACATACGCGAAAATCAACGCTAAGTACTTCCCATTCTCGATCTACTAAGCCGTTACGCGTAACGCAAAGCAACACATACGCTAAGCATCATTTACGGTGCTTAGCGTACCGTAAACACAAGTGGATTCTCCCACTTTTCCACGCATGAGTATTTTAACGTGATTGATCTTCATGGTTTCGGGCATCTTTTGCTAGCCGGCACATGGGTCACAGTAAAACTGGCTGTTGTCAGTCTTATTGTTGGCTTGATGTTTGGCCTATTGGGCGCAGCGGCAAAGCTATCTGACTACAAAATTTTGCGTGGTATCGGCACCGCTTATACAACGCTGGTGCGTGGTATTCCAGAGCTACTGATCGTATTTGCGATCTACTTTGGTGGCTCAGCGGTCGTTATGGCAATCGCCAGTTGGTTTGGGTATGACGAGTATATCGAAATCAACCCATTTATGGCCGGTGTCACTGCGCTATCTATCGCTTTCGGTGCCTATGCAACCGAAGTGTTCCGCATGGCGATTCTATCGATCCCTAAAGGACAATGGGAATCTGCGCAAGCGATGGGAATGACGCCCTCAAAAACCTTTTTCCGCATCATCTTACCGCAGGTTTGGCGTGTTGCACTGCCGGGCCTTGGCAACCTGTTCCAAGTGCTACTCAAAGACACGGCGCTGGTGTCGGTTGTGGGTCTTCAGGATATTATCCGCCAAGCCTCTACAGCGGTCGCAGCCACAAAAGAGCCGTTCACCTTCTACCTAGCCGCAGCCTGTATCTACTTGATTCTTACGGCCATAGCCACAGGTACAACACACTGGTTTGAGCGTTTGAGCAACCCACAAGCGAGGTACAAAGGATGAGCTGGGATTGGGAAGTAATCATCAAGTATTATCCAAAACTCCTTGATGGTGCATTACTAACACTAGAGCTGGTGCTGATCTCAGGTTTTATCGGGGTGGCGCTTGCTGTACCTACCGCACTGGCCCGCGTCTCGCCTAACCGTTTGATCAGCACGCTGCCATTTTGCTTTATCTACTTCTTCCGCGGCACGCCACTGCTGATTCAGATCTTCTTGATCTATTACGGTGCTTCGCAATTCGAGGCGATCCGAGAGTCGAGCCTGTGGCCGATCTTAAAAGAGCCATATTGGTGCGCCATTATCGCGTTTTCACTCAATACCGCAGCCTATAGCGCCGAGCTTTTCCGCGGTGCGATTCAGGCGATACCTCGCGGAGAGTTGGAAGCCGCTGACGCGTTCGGTATGAGTTGGTTTAAGAAAACTCGCCGCATCGTGTTGCCACGTGCCTTTGGTATTGCTCTACCAGGCTACGGCAATGAAGTGGTACTGATGCTGAAAAGTAGTGCGCTGGCATCCACCATCACCCTGCTTGATCTCACCGGTATGGCGCGCACCATCCAATCGAGAACCTACACGCCAGTGGAGCTATTTACCGCCGCCGGTGTTATCTACCTCGTGATGGCGGCTGTGGTTATCGGGCTGTTCCGCATGATGGAAAGTCACTTTAACCGCTACCAGTATTACAAACCGCCTATCGACCCACTCGGTGTTGAAAAGCAGTAAATAAAAAGCCGCTCTATTGAGCGGTTTTTTATTATAAGGCTCCAAAGCATTAAGCAGAGAGCGCAGCGGCTAATAGCGCGCGATAGCCTTCGCGGTAGCTTGGATAGATAAACTGATAACCGCTCGCTTTCAAAAAGGCGTTATTACAGCGCTTACTCCCCGTACCGCGGCTCATCGAACGCTCTTTAATCGTCACGTTTAACTCAGCCGCTAACCAGTCCATCACCTCAGCAAGGGGTGCAGGTTGATCGTCAGAGGCAAGATAAACGGGCGCTAACCGCTCCCCTTGAGCCGCCAACTTCACTAGATGCGCTAAAACACCCGCGCAGTCATCGCGGTGGATACGGTTAGTAAAGCTCACGGGCTCCAGAGGGGCAGAGATGCCCTGCTTCACCCGCTCAAGCAGGAAACCACGGCCAGGACCATAGATACCGCTAAAGCGCACCGCAGTGCCGCCTAGCGCCTGAACCTGTTGCTCAGCTGTACGCATAATTTTGCCGGTCGCCGTGCGCGGTTCAGCGGGAGACTGCTCATCAACCGTTGTACTGTCGGCTTGGCCGTAAACGCTCGTACTGGATGTAAAGAGCAGCGTTTTGGGCGGCTTAGGCAGTGCTGCAACCACGTGTTTAACGCCATCAACATACGCACGTTGGTAGGCCTCTTCAGTGCGGCCAGATGCGGCGGCACAATAGATCAAAACATCTATCTCAGGCAGGTTTGATAGTGTATCTTTATCACCAAGGTCGGCTGATATCCCTTGGATAGCGGCCGGTAGTTTGGTGATATCACGGCGTATCCCCCAAACCGTTAGCCCTTGTTCGGCCAGCAACACACCTAGAGCGCTGCCAACATCACCACATCCAGCAATCAAAACACGTTGCGGCATCTCGTTCTCCTTTTGGTTTGCAGCTGCATCATAACAGAGGACCGACTATGACACTTACTGAGCTGCGCTACATCGTGACGCTAGCAAAAGAGCAGCACTTTGGACGTGCCGCTGAGCAGTGCTTTGTCAGCCAACCCACGCTCTCGATTGCCGTTAAAAAGCTGGAGGAGGAGTTGGGCGTGGCGCTGTTTGAGCGGACTAAGAACTCCGTGCACTTAACAGATGTCGGCGCTCAAGTAGTGGAGCAAGCACAAAAGGTGCTGCAACAAGCGGATGCTATAAAAGATGTGGCGCAAAACGGTAAAGACCAACTGCTGGCACCGCTGCGGGTCGGTGCCATCTACACCATCGGCCCCTACCTGTTTCCACACTTGGTACCTCAGGTACGCCAACTAGCGCCCAATATGCCGCTCTATATCGAAGAGAACTTTACCGCCCGCCTACGTGAAAAGCTGCGCCAAGGGGAGCTAGACGCGATTATCATCGCCCTACCCTTCGAGGAACCTGATGTCGTCACTCGGCCTCTGTATGACGAGCCTTTCGTGATGCTGCTGCCCAAGCAGCACCCGTGGAAAGATCAGCGCCAGATCGATGCAGCCAGCCTCAGCAGCACCGAATTACTATTACTCGGCGAGGGCCACTGTTTCCGCGATCAAGTGCTTGAGTCCTGCCCAACGCTCACACAAGCGATTCAGCAGCAGCATCGCGTGACCGAAGGCAGCTCGCTAGAAACGATCCGCATGATGGTGGCCACAGGCCTTGGCGCAAGTGTATTACCGATCTCTGCGACCGATGGGCACTACCAGTCTGATCTGGTCATCACCAAGCCGTTCAAGCAGCCGCAGCCCACCCGCACCGTGGCCGTGGCATGGCGTGCAAGCTTCCCACGTCCACAGGCGATCGATGTGCTGATCAACGCCGTCAGCTTGTGCAACGTGACGCCCCACTAAGGACACCGTAAGATCATGGCATCGGCAAACGATATCACCCAGCTCAAAGGGGTGGGTGCAGCGATGGCGCTTAAACTGGAGCGCTTGGGCATTACGCAGATTCAAGACCTGCTGTTCCACCTGCCACTACGCTATCAAGACCGCACGCGCATCGTACCCATAGGCTCATTGCAGCCCGGCGATGAAGTGGTCGTGGAGGGCGAAGTACGCATCAGTGATATTCAGATGGGACGCCGCCGCGCACTACTGTGTCGTATTCAAGATGGCACAGGGACATTAACACTGCGCTTTTTTCACTTTAGCGCCGCACAAAAAAACGGTCTGGCACCTGGCAAGCGGGTGCGCTGCTTTGGCGAAGCACGCCCAGGCCCCAACGGACTCGAGATGGTGCACCCTGAGTATCGCGCCAGCGGCAACGATGGACTACAGCCCACCGATACACACCTAACGCCCGTCTACCCGATGACCGAGGGCTTGCAGCAAAACAAACTGCGCAAACTTATGGAGCAAGCACTCAGCTGGCTAGATACCGGCCATATCGAGGAACTCCTGCCCGCCAGTGTGCGTAGCTACTGGAAACTGCCTGAGTTAAAAGCCGCACTGCGCTACCTGCACACACCCCCGGTGGATGCCGACCAGCATCTACTGTTGGCAGGCCGACACCCTGCGCAGCGCCGCCTCGCCTTTGAAGAGCTGCTAGCACATCATTTAACGTTGCTGAAACTGCGCCAGCAGATCCAACAAGATGGAGCCCCTGCCATGGCGGCCACGGGTCACTTCTCGCAGCCCTTTCTTGCCCAATTGCCCTTTTCGCTCACTAACGCTCAACAACGTGTTTGCCAAGAGGTGGCAGTAGACCTTGCCCAACCGCGCCCCATGCTACGCTTGATTCAGGGCGATGTTGGCTCAGGTAAAACGATGATTGCTGCACTGGCGGCCCTGCAAGCGGTGGAGAACGGTTTTCAAGCTGCGATCATGGCACCCACCGAAATCTTGGCTGAGCAGCACTTCAACAACTTTCAGGCGTGGCTGGAGACGCTGGGTATTCAGGTGGCGTGGCTCGTGGGTAAGCTCAAGGGCAAACGCCGTGAGCAACAGCTCACGAGCATCGCAGATGGTAGCGCACAGGTGGTGGTTGGTACCCATGCACTCTTTCAGGATGAGGTGCGTTTTTACAACCTAGGGCTTGCCATTATCGATGAGCAACACCGCTTCGGCGTTCATCAGCGCTTGAGTCTGCGCGAAAAAGGCCGTGATGGCATTCAAACGCCGCACCAGCTGATCATGACCGCCACGCCGATCCCACGCACACTGACCATGAGCGCCTATGCGGATCTGGATTGCTCCATCATCGATGAGCTGCCACCGGGACGCACCCCGGTTAATACAGTGGTGATTGATGACTCGCGCCGCGACCAAGTGATCAGCCGCGTGCGCGCCGCTTGCCAAGAGGGTAAGCAGGTGTACTGGGTCTGCACCTTAATTGAAGAGTCCGAGGCGCTGCAATGCCAAGCAGCAGAAGTCACCGCCGAACAGCTGAAAGAGCAGCTTGCGGAGTTACGCATTGGTTTGGTTCATGGCCGTATGAAAGCTGCGGAAAAAGCCGAGGTGATGCAGCGCTTCAAACAAGCTGAGCTTGATCTCTTGGTTGCAACCACCGTTATCGAAGTGGGTGTGGATGTACCCAACGCCAGCGTGATGATCATCGAAAATCCAGAGCGGCTCGGTTTATCGCAGCTCCACCAGTTGCGCGGCCGCGTCGGGCGAGGGTCGGTCGCGAGCCACTGCGTTCTGATGTACCATGCGCCCCTTTCCAAACAGGGTAAAGAGCGTTTAGCAGTGATGCGCCAAACCACCGATGGTTTCCGGATCGCCGAGAAAGATCTAGAGCTGCGCGGCCCCGGTGAGGTGCTCGGCACACGCCAAACCGGCGATATGCAGTTTCGTATCGCCGACCTTCAGCGCGACTCTGATCTTTTAGATGCCGTGCGAGATGCCGCCACCCAACTAACCCAAGAGCCAACTCTCACCAGCGCGATTACTCGTCGCTGGTTAGCACAGGGTGAAGAGTACGGCCACGTTTAACCAGCCAAGGTAAGAAATATGAGTTTAACAGCAGAACAGATAGCGCTGGTCGGCCAGCAGATTGGCCGAGAGCCCAAAGGGTTAGTGGCGGTCACCGTCGCAACACCAAAAGGGGTCCCCTTGGTTGTTCAGATGCGCTCGTTAGTGGATGACATCCCGTTTCCAACGCTCTATTGGCTCACATCAAAAGCGCTCTGCAAAGCGATTGGTAGCATCGAGACACAGGGGTGGGTTAAGGAGATCGAGGCCCGCCTGCAAACGGATGAGGCCCTGCGTGAAGCCTATCTGCAAAATCAGCGCGACTACGTAGCCCGCCGCTGGGAGCTGATGCAACCCGAAGATAAAGCACGTATCGAAGCGCTCGGCTTTACCGAGATGTTCGAGCGCTATGGCATCGGCGGCATCTCCCAATGGGACAAGGTGCGCTGCCTACACATGCAATATGCGCATCACCTTGCAGAGGGTAACGTTATCGGCGCGTTACTTGATGAGGAGTTCGGCCTGCAGCAACAGGAGTACTCCCAGTGAGCCGCTACGCGGTGCTCTCGGATATTCACAGCAATATCTGGGCGCTCAACGCCGTCCTTGAGGATGCACTGAACAGCGGCATTACCCAATTTATCAATTTAGGCGATATCCTTTACGGGCCGTTAGCTCCACACGCCACGTATCAGCGCTTGGCCGATCTGGAAAAGCACTATGCTGTCACCACCATCAGCGGCAATCAGGATCGGGATATTGTTGCTGCAACGGAGGCAGCATTGGCAGCCAACCCTACGCTGCGCTTTATCCACACAGAGCTTGGCGCCGATGCCTTAGCATGGTTAAGCAGCCTCCCCTTCGACGCGCATTTACCAAACGGTTTACAGCTGTGCCACGGGACACCTCAGAGCGATTTAATCTACCTGCTTGAGACAATCCAAAATATGCGCACTACGCTGCGCTCAACATCTGAGATCGAGGGGTTAGTGGGTAAATTACCACCTGCTACTCGGCTGCTGTTGTGTGGGCATACGCACCTGCCGCGCCAAGTCGAGCTTAATACAACCCTCACTATCGTAAACCCCGGTAGTGTCGGCCTACCGGCTTATGCCGATGACGAACCCGCCCCTCATCGCATGGAGACCAGATCAAACTGCGCGCAATATGCGATCATCAGTTTTGCTAACCAGCAGTGGCACTGCGAGCAGCGCGCGATTGCCTATGATTTTGAACCTGCCGCGCAGGCAGCGCTAGCACGTAACCGAGCGGACTGGGCTCATGCACTGCGTACCGGATACGCGCCAGTTTGACGCGCACTTACGCCAATCGAGCGGCCGTGGTACATTGGTGAACAAGGCTCTTTTCAATTCGCGAAAACCCCTTGTATTATGGATGCTTTGCTTGTGTCATGTTTTTGTAACAGACACTGGCAAAAATAGCGTGCTTGCTCTGTTCAAGCGGACGTCACTTTAAATTGGATTTATCAATGGGTTTTCTTCAACTCAGCAAGCTCGTCACCGGCGTGCTTGTGGTACTTACAGCATGGTTATTGGCACCGCTGATTTGGCAGATCGCCGCACTCTTCAAAGACGCCCCAACGCCGCAATTCTCTCCTGCCAGTGTTACCTCAAGCGCAGCTATTAGCGCACCCAATACTGATACCGCATCGCTGGTTGCTGAGATTCAAGCACACCATCTGTTTGGCCAAGCAGCGCGCCCCGCGCAGAATAAACCCGCGGCAGTCATTACAGCGACACAAGAGGTGAAACAGACACGCCTCAATATCAAATTGCTCGGTCTGGTATCGGGCCAGAACGGCGTTGCCGTTATTAACTTTGAAGGTAAACAGGGCGCCTATCGGATCGATGAAGTTATCTCCGATAAGCGCAGCCGCCGCGTCACGCTGGCCGCTATCGCCCAAGATCACGTGATTATTTATAACAACGACGTGGCAGAAAAGTTGCTGCTACCGAAGAAAGCCGCACGCTCAGCAGCGATCGCAAGTGTCAGCTCAACACCCAGAGAGGTTAGTTTGAGTGACCCCGCGTTTACTGAACTACTGGGGCAAAACCCCAAGCGCACCCTCACCTCAAACCCATTAGCATTGACTCGGTTTATGTCACTTGCGCCCCAGCGCAATGGCAATCGCTTAGCGGGCTATCGTATTCAAGCAGGGCGTGATACCCGCTTGCTGGAACGTGCAGGCCTCAACAGCGGCGATCTCATTACCCACATCAACAATATTCCGGCTGCGAATCTCGATATCCCGCAGCTATACCAGATAATTAGCAACACAGCGGCCGTCTCGCTGACGCTACAGCGCAACGGCAAGCCTGTGACAATGGACATCCGGTTGTAATGATTAACCTTAAATCCCTCTCCCTTGCTGTACTTCTCTCGCTCTCTTCAGCGGCTATCGCTGAGGACTACACACTCGATATGCGCGGTGTGGATATTCGCGAATTCATCAACACCATCTCGAAGATGACGGGCAAAACAATCGTCGTCGACGATAAGGTGCGCGGCAAGGTTGATATTCAAAGCCCGAGCATGCTCACCGCCGATGAGCTATACGAGGTGTTCCTTGTACAACTGGGCATTCGAGGCTACGCCGTTGTCGATACCGGCAATAACATTCTGAAGGTTATTCCGGCACAGGGCGCTAAGCTAGAGGGCACGGATGTACAGATCGGCACACCGGCGCGTGCAAGTGAAGAGGTTGTCACTCGCGTTGTCGCAGTGCAGAACGTCAACGCCAATCAGCTAGCCGCAACGTTGCGCCCATTGATCGATAACCGCTTAGGCATTATTGCAGCTTATGAAACATCGAACGTCATTCTGGTTACCGATCGCGCCGCTAATGTGCGCCGCATCGCGAAGATCATCGCCGAAGTCGACCAAGCCGACTCCCAATCACTAGAGATGATGCCGCTTACTAACGCCTCAGCCAGCGAGCTTGAGCGTATTCTTAGTAGCGTGCTGAAGGACTCGCGCAAAGAGCAAACCGGGCCTTCGCCACTTATTACCTCCGATCAGCGCACCAATACGCTCATCGTGCGCGCAGACGCCACCACACGCAGCCGTATTCGCCGCATCGTTAAAGACCTCGATGGCGAGGTACAAACCACCTCAAATACCCGTGTGGTCTATCTCAAGTACGCCAAAGCAAAAGATTTGGTACCCGTTCTGAAGGGCGTTAGCGATACCATTATCAAAGAGGAAAAAGGCCAACAGGGCACGACAAAAGGCGCCGCAGCTCAGGGAAGCAACCTCAACATCGATGCACATGAGCAAACCAACACCGTGGTCATTTCGGGTAGCCCTCACATTATCAAAACGCTGGAGGGTATTATCGAGAAGCTCGATATTCGCCGCGCCCAAGTGATGGTTGAAGCAGTCATCGCAGAAGTCTCCGACAACAAAGCTAAAGAGCTCGGTGTTCAGTGGCTCCTCTTTGACGGCAGCGGCGATGGCACGGTGCCGGCAGGTGCGATCGACTTCGGTTCAGAAACACGCCCAGGTATCGTCGATATTGCCGCGGCGGCAGCATCCGACAACATCACTCCCGGCGTGATTGGTAACGGCATCTCGCTGGGCTTTGGGCGTTTCAACGAAGATGGCTTCAGTTTTGCGGCCTTTATCACCGCACTCGACGATGATCAGGACTCCAACGTGCTCTCAACGCCGAGTCTGGTCACCATGGATAATGAAGAAGCCTACATCCAAGTCGGCCAAGAAGTACCGATTATCACAGGGTCAACCGCGAGCGATAGCAACAGCAACCCGTTCCAAACAATTGAGCGTAAAGATATCGGCGTTAAGCTCAAAGTGACCCCACAGATCAACGAAGGCGATGCGGTTCGCCTAACCATTGAGCAAGAGGTCTCCTCGTTAACGGGCATTGAAGCCTCTGATATCGTGACCAACAAGCGCGTGATATCAACCACGGTCTTGATCGATGATGGCTCCACGCTGGCGCTTGGTGGTTTGATTCAAGAGGATGAGCAGGCCAGCACCTCGAAAGTGCCTTTGTTGGGCGATATCCCTTACGTTGGCCGCGCTTTCAGAACCGATAGCAACACAACGAAAAAGCGTAATTTGATGGTATTTATCCGCCCGACCATCATCCGCGATTCTACAGTTGCCACCTCTGTTAGCCGCCAAAAATATAACTATATTCACGCGCGCCAAGTACTACTTGGCAACAGCAAAACCGGTATGAAAAGTCAGCCTTCAACGCTGCCAGCCTGGCCAAAGACGCGCAATAACCCACTGCGTGTTGAAGAGGCCACATCGCAATCCGATGAAGACCTAATCTTCAAAATGCTGGACGGGGACGACTAAGGCGATGATTGCCCAGCCACTCTTCCCTTTTGCGTTTGCCCGTAAGCACAAGATCCTTGCAACTGGCCAAGAGGGTCAGCCTGCACAGGTGCGCTTTACCGCAGCCACCAGCTTGGATGGCATTCTGGAGGCTGATCGTCTTTGTTTAGGCCAAGCGCAGTTTATCGAGATTGAAGAGAACGCACTGGACGATGCCATCAGCCTCGCTTATCAAGCAGCAGACAACGCCCTTGAGAGCATCTCCGAGATCAACGATGTCATCGATCTCGATGCATTAGCGCAGAGCATTCCCGAATCCGAAGATCTATTGGACGCTCAAGACGACGCTCCGGTGATTCGCTTGATCAACGCCCTCTTTGCCGAAGCGTTGAAAAAGCAAGCATCGGATATCCACCTTGAAACCTTCGAGCAAACCATGTCGGTGCGCCTGCGCGTAGATGGCGTACTCCAAGAGATTCTGCGTCCTAGCCGCCCGCTAGCGCCGCTGTTGATCTCGCGTATTAAGGTCATGGCCAAGCTCGATATTGCCGAGCGCCGAGTACCTCAAGACGGGCGTGTCTCGCTGAAGATGGCTGGCAAAGCGCTGGATGTGCGGGTCTCGACTATGCCCTCTATTCATGGTGAGCGCGTAGTTATGCGTTTGCTCGATAAACAAGCCTCTCGTATGGACCTTGCAGATCTTGGTATGCCCGCGGCTACCTTGGCTCAGTTTAGCGAGCTACTGCATCAACCCAACGGCATTATTTTGGTAACCGGCCCCACAGGATCGGGTAAAACCACCACGCTCTACGCGGGCTTAACGCTGATCAATAGCCGCAGCCGCAACATTCTCACGGTGGAAGATCCGGTCGAGTATGCGCTTGAGGGCGTGGGTCAAACCCCGGTTAACGCCAAGAGCGGAATGACCTTCGCCAAAGGGTTGCGCGCCATTTTGCGACAAGACCCCGATGTGGTGATGGTGGGTGAAATACGTGACCCAGAAACCGCACAAATTGCCGTACAGGCCAGCTTAACAGGCCACTTGGTGCTATCCACCCTGCACACCAACGATGCGCTAGGTGCTGTGACACGATTAATGGATATCGGCGTTGAGCCCTATCTCATTGCCTCTTCGTTAAAAGGCGTGTTAGCACAACGCTTAGTACGTACCCTTTGTAGCCACTGCAAACAGGATTACCAGCTCAATAGTGAAGATGCTAAAGCACTGGGTGATATCAGTTTAGCGGGCACAACGGTCAAAGAGAGCCAAGGTTGCGAGGCCTGCCAAAACACCGGTTATAGTGGCCGTAAAGGGCTTTATGAACTCTTGGTTGTGGATAAAAGTTTAGCTCGACTTATCCACGATAAAACCAGCGAACACGCGATGGCTCAGCATGTGAATAAACATCTGATCACCATGCTCGATCAAGGCCGCACAATGGTACTGGAGGGTCAGACATCACCTTCCGAAGTTCTCAGAATGGTGAAGGAGTCTGCGGACAATGCCATCCTTTGAGTACCAAGCGGCAGCGCCCAACGGTAAAAAGCGTAAGGGCTATATCGATGCAGACTCCGAGCGCCATGCGCGCCAATTACTGCGCGATCAACAGCTGATACCGATCTCCCTCAGCGCGAATGCCCCCAAAACACAGAGCCAACGTAGCCACTTTGGCCGCGTACCCGCGCGCGATATCGCGTTGTTCACACAACAATTTGCAGCGCTGGTTCAGTCCGCTATCCCGCTCGAAGAAGCGTTACGGGTGGCGGCGGAGCAAACCCGCAACAAAGCACTACGCCGCACACTGCAAGCCGTACGCAGCAAAATTCTAGAGGGCCACTCGCTTGCCGATGGGCTCAAAGAGCATCCCAAAGTGTTCCCAGCGGTATACCGCGCGCTGGTTGCCGCGGGCGAGCACTCCGGTGATCTTGGCAAAGTTCTGATGCGCCTTGCCGACTACACAACACGTGCTCAGGCGCTCAAGGGCACCGTCACGCAGGCGGCAATCTACCCGGCGGTACTGACGCTGGTTTCGATCGGCGTCATCACCATGCTGATGGCTTATGTTGTGCCCAAAGTTGTGGAACAGTTTGCGGATATGGGCCAGCAGCTTCCCTTCTTAACGCGCATCATGATCACCGTGTCTGACTTTATCGTGAACTCCGGCTGGCTGGTGTTGCTGATGATCGTTGTTGCTACGGTGCTGTGGAAAAAGCTACTCACCTACCCTGCGTTTCGCTTTAAGGTGCATAAGTCACTGCTAAAAATGCCCGCGATCGGCTCACTGGTCATCAACTTAGAAACTGCGCGGCTGCTCAATACCCTCAGCATCATGACGCAGAGCGGCTCGCCGTTATTGGATTCGCTACGTATTAGCAAAGACACCCTGAACAACCTTGTTGTCCAACAAGCTATCGCTGAGGCAAGTGAGCGCGTACGTGAAGGCCAGTTGCTCAGCAAAGCGATGACTGATGCGAAGATCTTCCCACCGATCGCCGTCTACATGATTGCCAATGGCGAGCACAGCGGGGAATTAGGGGATGCGCTGGGCCAAGCTGCGCAGCAGCAAGAGAGCCTTCTGACCGGTGTGATCAATATCGCGACCCGCTTAATTGAGCCACTGCTTATCATCATTTTTGGTGCGCTTGTGCTCACCATCGTGTTAGCGATTTTGCTACCGATTTTACAACTTAATAATTTGACCCAGTTTTAATTGCAGGAGCGTCCTATGAAAGACCGCAATCATCGCCAGCGCGGCTTCACCCTACTTGAGATCATGGTTGTTGTGGTGATTCTTGGCCTGTTAGTGGCGGTTGTAGCCCCAAATGTTTTGGATAACCAAGACAAAGCGATGGTGGAAAAAGCGAAAGCAGACATCGCGGCTCTGGAGCAAGCGCTGGATATGTACAAGCTGGATAACCACCAGCACCCCACCACCGACCAAGGCTTAGAAGCCTTGGTTGAGCGCCCTTCCATTAGCCCAGAGCCCAAAAACTACCGCCCCGATGGCTACATTAAGCGCTTACCAAACGACCCGTGGGGCAATGAATATCAGTACTTACAGCCGGGGGAAAACGGCGCATTCGATCTTTACTCTTTAGGCTCTGATGGTGAGAACGGTGGTGAAGGCCAAGCCGCAGACATCGGTAACTGGTAATCAAGCCGGCTTCACGTTGCTGGAGCTGATGGTTGTGGTCGCCTTGGTCGGACTCATCTCTGCCACGGTTGTTGTCACCTTGCCCAGCAGCCGCCCCGAGAGCTCAGCACTGGCAGCCCTGCAACAGCTTAAGGTTCAGTTGCAGGCCGTGAGCCTACGCGCGACGCAGGAGCAGCGCTGGTTTGGGATACGCTTCGATGAGCAGCGTTACCGCGTTATGCAATTTAGTGCAGGCCAATGGCAGCCGAACGCTGCCGCCAGTGCAACGACGCTGGCCGATACCATTTTTATCCAGTTAACCTCCGCTACCAGCGAGCAGCAGGAGGCGAAAGCACCACAGATCCAATTATCCCCCGATGGCCTCTTCACGCCCTTTCGGCTTGAGCTATCACAAGATAATCAACGCTTCTCGCTTAGTGATCCTTATGGCGCCATCGAATAGCCAACGCGGGTTTACGCTGCTCGAAGTGATGGTCGCGATCTTTATACTCGCGGTAGCGGCGGCGGCTTTAAGCCGCGCTGCAGGCCAGTCCACTCAAACGGTGGCTGCGCTTGAGATACGCCAGCATGCAACATGGGTCGCGCAGAATCAGCTCGCGCTCGTGTTGCTCGAAACGGAGCAACAGCTTGACGGCGAAGTGACCTTTGCTGGCTTCGACTTCTACTGGAAAGCCTCGAAAGCCGCCACAGAACTGGCAGACTTTCAGCGCATCACCGTCGATGTCAGTACAGCGGAGCAGCGCGGCTATATCCTGACTAGCCTCACGGGGTACCGCCATCGTGACTAGACAACGGGGTATGACGCTGATTGAGTTGGTCATCGCGATTGCAATCACAGCATTGGTCGGTGTGATTGCAAGCCAAATGCTCAGCGGTATGATCACCAACAACCAACAGCTAGAAACGCACACAGCGGAGCTAGCCAAGTTGCAGCGTGCGCTGACCATCATCCAGTCAGATCTTGACCAGATCGCGCTATCGGGTCGCCAAGTGAGCGCAGATATCACCACCGCCGAGCGCACCAATATTCCGGGGCTAATCTTGGAATTTACCCGTTTTCGTGCCACTCCGGCCGCTGGTGCAACAACGGATCTACTCGAGCGCGTTAGATACGTCATCGAGACAGACACCCTCGTGCGCTACAGTTTACCCGTCGCCCAACCCGCCCAAGAGGATGGCTGGTATCGCCATCAATTGCTGGATAGCGTTAACCGTGTGACGCCCTACTTTCTGGCCCAGCGATGGTCAGAACAGCTAACGGCAACCGATAACACCCCACTGGCGGCACTGCGGCTCGCTTTCGATACCGAGCGCTGGCAAACCTTTGAGGTGGTCAGCATGACGGGAGCGCGGCTATGAACAGACGCAGCAAACAACAGCGTGGTGCTGCGTTAATCCTCGTGTTAGGTGTGATGGCAGTGATCAGTATCCTCGCTACCCAAATCATTGAGACCAGCCGCCAGAGCACACAGGCATTCAAAGCCCAGCGAGATCTGCAACAGGCCCGCTGGTACGCTCGGGCGGGCGAGTTTTACGCCACCAGCAAACTTGGCGACTATATCGACAAAAAACAACTGGGGCTTAAAGACCGCGAAGTCCAGTTTCCTATCGAAGAGGGCTTTATCCGCTACGAGCTGACCTCGCTGCATCGTTGTCTCAATCTCAACTCGTTACAGTTGCCTGAGCCCAAAGAGAACGAAGCCGAGCGAGAGCAACAAAAGGCACAGCAAAGCTATACCGAAGCGGTTTGGCGCTATCTCATCACCGAGCACGCCCAAGCCGACACGGTGAGTGCCGATCAGCTTATCCAGCGCGCCCATGACTGGACCGATCCAGACGAGCTGCCCACCGGCGTTTACGGAGCTGAATCGAGTTTTTATGCCAGCCAGACACCTGCGCAGCGACCCGCTAATCGCACCTTCTTGCTAACCAGCGAGATTCGCTACCTAGAGGCCTTAGCCGCCGAGCCACGGCAGCAAATACTGCCGCTCATTTGCGCGCGGCCTAACGATTTGGCTATCGCCATCAACCCAAATGATCTCCAACCGCAGGATGCACCGCTATTGCAAGCGCTGATGGGCGAAGCCATCGACGCACGCACCGCGTTGAGTATTATCGAAGATCGCCCCCGCGAGGGCTGGAGCAATGCCGCTGAGTTTTGGCAGCAACCGGTCTTAAAAGACCTATCGGTTAGCGAGGCCAGCAAAGCAGCGATTGTCATGAAGCGGCACTATTTTTCACTGATAACAGAAGTACAATTTGGCGTTGCACGCTTTCGTCTGATCTCGTTACTGCATGTGGACGAGAACAAGAAAACCCGCGTACTGGGAAGACGCTACGGAGTTAACTCTTGAGTAAACGAATTTTTCTCTATCCTGATCGGGATGCGATCCAATGGCAGTGGCTACGCAGCGACGCCACTGGCCAAACCGAGCAGGGACAGACCAGCGCACAGGCCCTGTCTGAACTGGATGTCACGGGATGCCATATCATTATGGTGCTGCCTGGCTGTGATGTACGGCATGCCCTGATCGATATACCCGGCAATAAACGCGCCTTACTGGCAGCAGCACCCTTCATGATCGAAGAGCAGCTCAGCCAGCCACTTGAGCAATACCATATTGCGTGCAGCGCACCCACTCAGCAGCATGCCCACTGCTACGCGGTGCTCAATACCTCAATGCAGCGCTGGCTGGAACCATTGGCACACGCAGCGATCGAGCCGCAATGGGTCATTGCCGATTACCAACTACTCGCGGCGATCCAACAAGAGCCCGCTATAATCTGGCAGCAGGGCGAGCATGTTCTTTATGCAGATGATCAAACCCAATGCGCCGTCTCGGAGGCAGCGCTTCCACTGGTACTAGCGCGTACTGGCGCCAAAGAGCTCGTTTACTATCACGCTCCCGATCGCGCACCAGTGGCTATACCCAACGTTGAAGCAACTGCACAAACAGCCTCGTTGCTGGAGTTAGCCGCTAAGCAGTGGCCACCTAAGTCCACACTAACAAACCTGCTACAAGGAAGGTATAAACAACAGGGTGCGCTAGATAACCTATGGAGCGGACTGCGCTGGCCTACGGTGGCTGCTATTGCGCTGGTTATGGTTGTACTCGGTGGACTGATCGTCGACAACATGATGCTCAAACGCCAATCCGAAGCCCTAGCCCAAGCACAAAAGGAGATCTACCGCGCAACATTCCCCAATGCACGACGAATTGTTAATCCGGTTAGCCAGATGCGGGCGCAGCTAAAGCAGGTGACGAGCAATGAGGGTGAAAACCAACTGTTACAGTGGCTCAATCAAGGCGCAAAAGCACTGGGGCAAGCGGATATAGAACTGCTTAACTTTCGCTATACCGCCAATGCCTTGCGCATACAGATTCAAGCCCCTGACTATCGCCGTGTCGAGCAACTTAGCGAAGAGCTAACGGCGGCTGGCCTCGAAATACAACTGGGTACGCTCGTGAAGAACGGCAGCGGCGTCTCCGGTCTGGTAACCATCTCAGGAGGTCAAAGTGCTCAAAGATAGGTTTAGTAATTTATCCCAACGCGAGCAGCACACTTTACTGATCGCCCTACCGGTTGTCGCTATCTTGGTACTCTGGCTGGCCGTCTTTCGGCCATTGCTCGACTCGCGTAGCCAACTACAAGATCGAATCACACGTCAGCAAACGGATATTGCTTGGATGAAAGAAGCGGCAACCAAGATTCGGCCAAGCGTCTCTGGCCAACAGCCTGTCAATAGCGGCTCGATACGCCAACGCGTCACGCGAGCCTTGGGCCAGTATGGCGTCACATTGAGCCGTATCGAGCAGGGTAACGACGATAGCGTTAATGTCTGGGCAGAGAGAGCCTCATTCAATCAGCTCCTGAGCGCCATGCAACAAGCGGTTAGGGAAGGACTGCGTATTGAAAAGGCGCAGATCAACCAGACGACTGAGCCGGGGATCGTGAGTGCACGACTAACCTTTGTTGGAGGCTCACAATGAAACGCTCGCTCGGGCTATTTATAGGCGTACTCATAATCTCCTTAGTGGCGCATTTACCAGTCAGCTACCTGTATCCATTTGTGGCCCCCATGCTGCCCAAAGGTACTCAAGTTACTCAGCTAAATGGCACGCTATGGCGCGGCAACGCGCAGCTGAGAGTGGAGCGCTTCGAAGTCGGGCCAGTCACGTGGCACTTTGCCGTACCGCGCCTGATCAGGTTAGAAACAGGCTGGCAGATAACCCTGCCGCAGTTAGGTGCGAACGCACTGATTGCAGCCAAACTTTGGCAGTTGCCTCGCCTATCCAGCGTTGAGCTCACGGCAGATAGCCAACCTATTCAGCGTCAATTTCCTGTTTTAGCAGGCGTTGCTACCCAACTGGATATGCAGCTGCAAAACCTGACAGCTGGCAACTGCGAGGCAACGCAAGGGGAGGTTATACTGGCGCGCACCCTAGTGTTTGAGCTGCCTTTCGGGACGGTCTCGGGCGATATCAACTGCCAAGGTAACCGCTACTATGTTGAGTTTCGTAACGCGAATGCGCCGATATCCCTTACCGGCAGCGCTACGCTGTCTGCACAAGGCGCTTACCAGCTAGACGCGCAGCTCAAAACTCAAGACGCAACGCTACAGCAACAACTCGTCACACTGTTTGGCGGACGTGCTGATCAACAAACGTTTGTTATCAAGCAGCAGGGAAGGATGTAAAGGAGAGGAAGGAGCAGCGTAGGCGAGCACCCACGCTGCAAGCCAGATTACTGGCCAGTTAGACGCTGATACTTAGCCATCAGCTGGTCTTGTGTCTCTTCGTGGTCAGGATCTTTAGGGATACAGTCGACCGGACACACCTCAACACACTGCGGTGTATCGTAGTGACCTACACACTCGGTGCACTTACCTGGATCGATCTCATAGATCTCTTCACCCGGAGCAATCGCCTCGTTCGGGCATTCTGGTTCGCATACATCACAGTTGATGCATTCGTCGGTAATAATTAATGCCATTTTGGCTACCTCACTTACTCACAAGGTTTAACGGTTCTTTTGTCGTATATCGTTATTATGTATAGTTTTTCATCGCAGCGGCGACGGATGGGTGAACGAACTTACTTACGTCACCACCCAGCACTGCGATCTCTCTTATCAGTGTTGAGGAGATAAAAGAGAGTTTTTCTGCTGGTGTCAGGAACAAGCTTTCCGCTTGCGGCGCCAGTTGGCGGTTCATATTGGCAAGCTGGAACTCATATTCAAAGTCCGACACTGCTCGTAAGCCACGCAAAATAATATTCGCATTCTGCTCTTGCACTAGATCAGCCAGCAAGCAATCGAAACCCACCACCTCGACATTATCTAAGTCAGCCAGAACTTCACGGGCAAGTCCTGTTCTGACATCTAAAGGAAGTAGAGGTTTCTTTTTGGGGCTAGCCGCAACAGCAACCACAACTTTATCGAAGAGACATGCTCCTCGATGCACCAAATCCGAATGCCCGTTAGTGATTGGGTCAAACGTTCCGGGGTAGATGGCAATGTTCATAAGAGATTCACTCTAGCCTTGTTTTGCTGTGCATATTAGCACTAATGCAAGTGCGGCATATTATCTAAATTGCTTAGTCCGCACAAATACATTAAAGGAATGTATTGATTTCGATCAGTTATAAAAAAATTATTCTATATTTCATTATAGAATATAAGGTTATAGGCTATGATACCGATCACTTTAAAGAAGATCACGCAATTTTTTACGATTTTAGCCGCTTTTTTCATTCTAAACGGCTGTCAAACATTAGCAAATGTCGATAAAGGACTGTATACCGTCGCCGACGCCATCAGCGAAAAAGACCGCGTAACAGGCCGCCGTTCTTTAAGTATGGCATCACGCCAACAACAGATCGCCCAAGGCAACGCCTATATCGACCAAATTCTGAAAAAAGAGCGCCAAGCAGGGCGGCCAATTAACGCAAAACTCGACCGTAAAGCTTACCAACGCTTGGTACGCGTTTTCGATCGCATTCACCAAATCAGCCACTTGCGCCATGAACGTTGGCAACCCGTTCTGATTAAACGTGATTCGTTCAACGCCTTTACCACCGGTGGCACCTATATCGTGGTTCACACCGGCCTTATGGATCAGCTGTCTGAAGATGCAGAGCTAGCAGCCGTTATCGGCCATGAGATCGCTCACACGGTCGCCAACCATGTATTTGAGCGCCAGACCCACCAAACCGCTGCGGTTTTAAGCGGCTCCTCAACCGCCCGTCAGAACAGCTATCAAGCCGCGTTTACCCATGAAAGCGAGATCGAAGCAGACAAAGTAGG
Source organism: Neptunomonas sp. XY-337 (assembly GCF_004959845.1). Lineage (NCBI taxonomy): Bacteria > Pseudomonadati > Pseudomonadota > Gammaproteobacteria > Oceanospirillales > Oceanospirillaceae > Neptunomonas > Neptunomonas sp. XY-337. The sequence goes on from NZ_SPLL01000004.1 coordinate 245,469, forward strand.
CATTCTTTACGCCGCACTCGCCGGCTATGACCCTTACGCAGCAAGCCGTATCTGGGCACGCCAATATAGAAAAGAGGGCGCCGCACGTAGCCTCTTTTTCCACGACCATCCGGTTAACTCAGAAAGGGCAGCTCTCACACGCAGCGTTGCCGATAAGGTAAATCGCTATTATCAGCGCGGGCGTCAAAACCCACAATTTGCACAACTACTCAACAGCAACAGTTTGTGGCGGAAACAACAATCAGAAACGGCAGCAGGGCAAGGAGGCGGGTTTGCAGCCTTACTATCAACGGCATTGAACGCCTATGGGCAACACCATGCAGCAAAGCAAGAGGCCCAGCGTCAAAGCCAGCAGATGCAAATGCTGAGATTGCTAGAGAAGCAGCTTGTGGTACGCCAAGAGAAGGTGATCAATCAACGCTCGTGGCGCGTGACATGGCAGAATCGAAATAAACATACCTTAAAGAATGTCATTATGGGTGTACTACTCAAAGATACCAAAGGGAATGTTTCAAGACTGATCACGCACATTAAAGGTAACATCCGGCCAGGCCAGCCGTTTTCCGGCACTTTCACGCTTAAAAATCATAAAGTTGCTGATCTGCGTCACATGCAGCTTCGCTACTATTTAGATGATGCCAAGCTGTAAAGCGACAAAAACGTTATTAGGGTAGAATGTTCGCTGAGCCATTCATGACACGGAGGAGATCATGGCCAGGCGAACACCTGAAGAAGCGGAGCAAACTCGGAAAACACTGCTCGAAACAGCTTTAGCATTATACGCAGAACACGGAATTTATAGCGTGAGCCTGAAGCGTATTGCCGCAGAATCCGGCGTCACGCACGGCGCTGTCTACTGGCATTTCAAAAGCCGCGATGATCTTGTGCTCAGTTTAAAAGAGCACTACACCCTCCCGTTCGCCGAGCATTACTTCGAGCATCTTCAAGCAATTGACCAAAACGCCCTCAAAGCGCTTAAAAACTTGCTGATCGATATCGTTACCCAGATCGAAGCTAACACGCACTATCATCAGATCTACACACTTTTTCACAAGCGCTCATGCGAACTGAGCCAAGTACCACACTTAGAGCCGCTACTTCAGCAAGACTGGCATACTTGGACTGATTACATCAATAAATTCTTGAAACAAGCACGCAAGCAAAAGCAGCTGAGTAAAAGCACGAAAGAGCAACCCTATGCTGAGCTGCTATTGTGTTTAATATTCGGCTTGCTAGACAGCAGCCATTACCAGCCTAAGCCTGCTGATCGCAAAACATTGATACGGCAAAGCGTACAGCGAGCACTGGATGGGTTAAAGCACTAATGAGCGGACGCGCGGGTGAACAGACGATATGTCACTTGGCCTGCTGTTTTTGCTCGGTGTTCATGCCAGTGTGCCGGCAGCTCTAATACGCGCAGCTCAGACTCTGTCTCTATATAGATCAAGGCGTTGTCTGCCAACAATGCTTTCGACTCCAACAACGCAACCGCTTCGCTCACCAGCCCTTTATGAAAAGGCGGATCCAAAAACACCACATCATAACGCACGCCCAAATCCTCGGGCTGTTGGCGTAGCCAATCTAGCGCAGACGCCTGAACAACCTCATGCTGCGGAGCCTTCAATAGCTGCAAATTGGCTTTAAGCTGCTTAATAACAGCCGGTGACTGATCGATAAACGTAACCGCCGTTGCACCGCGCGAGAGGGCCTCTAACCCGAGTGCACCACTGCCGGTGAAGAGATCTAAACAACGCGCGCCGGGCACGGCCACCTGTAGCCAATTGAAAAGCGTTTCACGGACTCGATCTGGCGTAGGCCGCAGCCCCTCAACATCAGGAAAAGGCACACGGCGGCTGCGCCACTGTCCACCAATAATGCGAAGTTGCGCGGCGGACTGACTACGTGGAGAGCTGCGTTTCACACTGTTTTTACGAGGCATAGACACTACTTTACTGAGGTTCAACAAGGATGCGGATGTTCTGGTTAGGATCAAGTAACCGTTGCAAGGCTTGCTGCACTTGAGCCGTATCGATGGCCGCTAGCGTATCACGAAACGCAACCGGTAGGTTAAGCGGCTGCCCATAAAACTGCGTGGCAGCGAAGCGGGCGACACGCCCTTCCAGCTCGCTGAGCTGGCGATCATTGAGCTTCGCAAGCTGGGCTTTACCCACCTCTAACTGTGATGTACTTAAGGCCTCGAAATGCTCCCAGAGCTTACGCTGTTGCTCCCGGCTCAGAGAACTCTCTGCGCTTAACACCAGAGCGGCAAACCCCGGCGCGCCCGGTGTTAACACCAGACGATATGTTACCGCTCCCGAAAAGAGTGTGGGCAGTTCTTGCTGCAGATAGCGTAGCGCCAGCGGCCATACCAGTGGCGGGGCAGTGGCGCTGTGAATATCGGCGGCTAATAGCGTCAGCGCTTTGCGGTCGCGGTGTTGCAACACGACTTGGGTAGCAGCCGTTGCAGCGTGGCGTGATTCACCATAGATAGGTGAGCTATCAAAACGTTGCTGTAACCTTTTTAGAAGTGTCTGGTCTTGCTGCTGAGCCACAACGAGAACGGTAGGGCGATAGTTGAACAACTGAACGCTATCGGTGATCGCGGGGCCACTATTCGCGAGTTGTAGCTTCAGGTTATAAAGCGCAAATGCCTCACTGGCCTGTGTTTCTAGGTATTGAGACGCTTGCGCTCTGCTCAGTGCATCAGGCAGGGCCCGCGTGACACTCTCAGCGAGGCGTTGCAGCTGCGTATCCAATTGATCGATATCCTGCACAGCTATCGAGAGCTGCAGACGATCCGCAAATAACTGGCCTTGAAACTGGTCAGCGCGTTGCAATACCTGCGTCAATGCATCACGCAGGGCACGCTGACGCAGCTGTGCCGTGGGATTATAGGCAGGAGGCAGTGCATAGGTCAGATATATCCGCGCCTGGGTCGCTTGCTCATCCTCTAAACTCGCTAGCCATGGCTGCTCCTGAAACGGCTCAGGACTTGCGATGCGGTTCTGCTGATTGAGCGCCGAAAGCAGCACAATGGCGACCGCAACAAGCCACAACAAGATCTTTAGATAGGTTCGGTTAAACAACGGCTTATATTCTGACTCCATAAGGCACCAAGGATCGCAGATTGATAACGCTATGATAAGATATCGCGCACATTCGAAGATAGAGTCGACCGACCATGATTCAGTTTAATCATGTGAGCAAGCGTTATGCTCAAGGGCATGATGCCTTGAAAGATGTGAACTTCACACTCGCCACGGGGGAGATGGCCTTTTTAACGGGTCACTCGGGTGCGGGCAAAAGTACCTTGCTAAAGCTGATCATGCTGATGGAACGCCCTTCTGCAGGCCAAATTCAGGTGGGAGAGCAACAGCTCAACGCCTTGGGCCGCCGTGATATACCGTATCTGCGCCGCTCAATCGGCGTGGTCTTCCAAAATCACCAGCTACTCTTTGACCGGTCGGTCTTCGACAACATTTTGCTACCGCTTCAAATCAGTGGCTTTGCGCCCGACGATGCTGCACGGCGGGTGCGGGCAGCGCTTGATAAAGTTGGGCTGCTAAACAAAGAAAAGATGAGCCCGCTGGCGCTCTCGAGTGGTGAGCAGCAACGCATTGGTATCGCACGGGCGATTGTCCACAAGCCGAAGATTTTGCTCGCCGATGAGCCAACCGGTAACCTCGATCCCCAGTTATCCGCAGAGATCATGCAGCTATTTACCCAGTTTAATCGCGTCGGCACCACCGTACTGATCGCCAGCCATGATATTGCACTGATTCGTAGCATGGGCCGACGTGTTCTCACCCTTCAATCAGGCAGGCTTCTCAGCGATGGATAAAAAACGTGGCGCGGTACGCGTCCAACCTACCCCAAAACCGGTGGTGGAGCCAAAAGGTCCACGCGGTGCAGAACACCATCATATCGACCGAAAAGGACATAGCGATAACTGGCGACGCCACCATGTGGATGTATGCAAAGGCGCACTGCGAAAATTACTGACAACACCGGTGGCATCCGCAATGACCATCGCCGTACTCGCGATCGCATTGACGCTGCCGGGCTTTTTGTTCTCTGCACTCGATAATATGCGTACCATCGCCACCGGCTGGGAAGGGGAAACCCGCATTTCACTCTATCTACAACCAAGCCTTAGCGATGCCGACGCCGATCGCTTCGGGCGCCAACTCATGCTGCGCGATGATATCGCCGCCATTGATATGATCAGCCGTGAGCAAGGCTTACGTGAGTTTGCACGTATCTCGGGGTTTAGCGATGTGCTCGACACCCTCAGTGACAACCCACTGCCTGCCGTGGTGGTATTGATGCCCACCGCAACCAGCACCAAAGATCTCGGCCTTTTGCGGGCCTCCTTTGAAGCATTGCCCGAAGTGGACGAAGCGGTACTCGACATGGAATGGCTGCAACGCTTACAAGCGATTATGGGGCTGGCATCGCGTGCCGTTTACGTACTCGGAGTTCTGCTCGGTTTGACGGTATTACTGGTCATTGGCAACACCATTCGCGTCGCGATTGAGAGCCGCCGCGACGAGATTGTTGTTAGTAAACTGGTGGGGGCGACCGATGCGTGGGTACGCCGTCCATTTCTTTACACTGGCTTCTGGTATGGGCTTATCGCGGCTCTGGTGGCTTGGGTTAGCATACAAGCCGCTTGGCTTATGTTGGAGCAACCCGTTGAGCAGCTAGCACAGCTGTATCGCAGCCATTATCAGTTACAGGGCTTGGGGTTAATGGGTAGCTTATGGCTATTTGTCTGCAGCGTATTACTAGGTTGGGCGGGCGCAGGACTGGCCGTGCACCGTCATCTACGTGACATAGAGCCTCAGTAGACTGTGCCTTTGAGCGCAACACTCTGATGCGCGAGACATCTTGATATTTGATAACGGCAACGCTATCTTTTAGCGTCCGTTTTTTGGATTTACACGCCACAAGCCCCTAAAACAGGGAACTTTTGAGGCGTGTCGATGTCACAAGCATCACTGAATAACACCAAGAGGTTTAGATTTAATGGGCAAAAGCTTGCAACTCATCGAACACATCTCTCCAGGTCAAAATCTGGAAGCATATGTGCAGACGATCAGTACGATTCCGGTACTGAGCGCCGAAGAGGAGCGTTCTCTGGCTGAGCGTCTGTTTTATCAAAATGATCTGGAAGCTGCGCGTCAGCTAGTCTTGTCGCATCTGCGCTTTGTTGTGCACATCGCTCGCAGCTACTCAGGATACGGTTTGCCACTTGGCGATCTTGTCCAAGAAGGCAATGTGGGCCTGATGAAAGCGGTTAAACGCTTCGACCCAACGATGGGTGTCCGCTTGGTCTCGTTCGCGGTGCACTGGATCAAAGCTGAGATGCACGAGTTTATTCTGCGTAACTGGCGTATCGTTAAGGTCGCTACCACAAAAGCGCAACGTAAGCTGTTCTTTAACCTGCGCTCACAAAAGAAAGCGCTCGGCTGGATGAATAACGACGAAGTTGCGGCCATTGCCGAAGACTTAGGCGTTGAAGAGAAAGTCGTTCGCCAGATGGAAGGCCGTATGGCTTCCGTCGATACCGCCTTTGATGCAACGGCCAGCGATGATGACGAATCCAGCAGCTATCTAGCGCCATCACAATTTTTAGAAGATCATTCAGCGGACCCAGCAGCACAACTTGAAGAAGCTAACTGGGAAGCTGACTCCCAAGCGCGCTTGATGGGCGCCATGGAGTCGCTGGATGATCGTAGCCGCGATATCTTGGCACAGCGTTGGTTGATGGAAGAGAAAGCAACACTGCATGAGCTCGCTGCAAAATATAGCGTCTCAGCTGAACGCATTCGCCAACTTGAAAAAAACGCCATGAAGAAGCTCAAGCAAGCTATCGGTACCGAGCTCGTCCCGGTGTAAATGCACGATTTTGAAAAAACCGCCGACTTCGGCGGTTTTTTTTTGCCTGCCTCAAATCTGCCGGTATTCGATGATATACTGCGGCCCTGTGTATTGAGAGTCGCTATATGCCAGCCAATATCTATGCCGCCTGTGCTGCTATCTCCGCTGCAATCGCCGTATCGATGGGTGCCTTCGCCGCCCACGGACTGAAGTCAATCCTATCGGCTTACCAGCTCGATATTATCGATACCGGGGTCCAGTACCAGTTTTATCATGCACTCGCTTTGTTAGTGGTCGCTTGGATGCATCAACAACGTCCTGCGCGTCTCCTTAAACTCAGCGCTGCTGCCTTTCTTGTAGGTACTCTCTGCTTTTCGGGAAGCCTCTACCTGCTCGCCTTGACCGGTATACGCGGGCTTGGTGTTATCACACCGATTGGCGGCGTAGCTTTTATTATTGGCTGGTTCATGGTTGCGACTCATTGTTGGCAAAACAAAGGTAATACAGATGCAAGTTGAACTAAACGGGGCACCCACTGAGCTGCCTGATAACGCGTCCCTGACCGACTTAATCAACCAAATGGACCTTGCCGGTAAGCGTATCGCTATCGAGGTGAATGAGGAGATCATTCCTCGTAGCCAGCATACGAGCTACATGCTCACCGCTGGCGATAAAGTTGAAGTCGTTCATGCCATCGGCGGCGGCTAAGCCGCACGCTGTTTCGCGTTACAAATTTCTATCAAAAGGATACCCAGAATGAGTAAAGATGACGCATTAGTAATTGCTGGCCAAACATTCCAATCTCGCCTTCTGGTAGGGACAGGAAAATACAAGGATCTTGATGAGACCCGTGAAGCCATTGAAGCGAGCGGCGCCGAAATCGTGACAGTGGCGGTTCGCCGCACCAACATCGGCCAAAATGCCGATGAGCCTAACTTGCTGGATGTCATCTCGCCAGACAAGTACACCATCTTGCCAAACACAGCAGGCTGCTACACTGCGGCTGACGCAGTACGCACCTGCCGACTGGCACGTGAACTACTCGATGGCCACGACCTCGTGAAACTGGAAGTACTGGGCGATCAAAAAACACTATACCCAAACATCGTTGAAACCCTACAAGCGGCTGAAACTCTGGTTAAAGATGGCTTTAAGGTGATGGTTTACACCAACGATGACCCTATCGTTGCGAAGCAGCTCGAAGAGATGGGCTGTGTTGCCGTCATGCCGCTAGGCTCCTTGATTGGCTCAGGGCTTGGCATCCTCAACCCCCACAACATCCAGATCATCATGGAAGCGGCTAACGTACCTATCATTGTCGATGCCGGCGTGGGTACCGCGTCAGATGCTGCTGTTGCGATGGAGATGGGCTGCGAAGGCGTGTTGATGAATACTGCTATTGCTGCTGCACAGAATCCTGTTTTGATGGCATCAGCGATGCGTAAAGCGATCGAAGCAGGCCGCGAAGCTCATCTAGCCGGCCGTATGCCACGTAAGAAATACGCCAGCGCCTCTTCACCATTAGAAGGCGTTATTGGTTAACCAACCGAATAAGATATCTGCATGACCGAAGAAAACACCGAAGATCAAAAATATATGCGTAAGGTGCGCAGCTTTGTGCTGCGTGCTGGCCGTATGACCGAAGGCCAACAGAAGGCGATGGACGAGGTTTGGCCGCGTATGGGGCTCACTCTCGAACACGGCCTGCTCGACCTAAACGACGTGTTTGGTCGTGAGGCACCTGTCGTTCTGGAGATCGGCTTTGGCATGGGTGACTCGCTTATCGAAATGGCGAAAAACCAGCCCGAAAAAAACTACATCGGCATTGAAGTACACCGCCCCGGTGTAGGCCGGTTGCTGAGTAACGCCGATAAAGAGGGTTTGGATAACATCCGCGTGTTCTGTGAAGACGCTATCGAGGTACTCGCGCAATCGATTCCAGATGGCAGCCTCGATTGCATTCAGCTCTTTTTCCCCGATCCATGGCATAAGAAACGCCATCACAAGCGCCGTATTGTGCAGCCAGAACTGGCAGAGAGCTTACGCAAAAAGCTAAAGGTTGGTGGTGTTTTCCATATGGCAACCGATTGGGAAAACTATGCTGAGCACATGATGGAAGTGATGAGCGCAGCACCTGGCTATAAGAACGTAGCGGGAGAGGGGGCTTTTTCACCACAGCCGCAATGGCGCCCAGTGACGAAATTCCAGCGCCGTGGCGAAAAGCTCGGACACGGAGTTTGGGACTTAATGTTCGAACGCACCCAATAGTTAATTGAACAACGGCTGGCATTGACCAGCCGTTTTTTATTCCGCCACGACCAACCCTAAGCTCCGCCTCTCACATCCCTTTTCACTCAAATCTGTATGATTCTTCTGTGCATAACTTATTGGATAGAAATATTCAGTACGCGTGCGTTAAGGCCAATTATTTGTACACACCAACCATATAAGACAGTCGTGTTGATAAAGATATTCACATATTCTGTTGATATCTTTGTGATACCTACAAGGTTAACTCCCATCCACAGTTATAAACAAGACCAAAAAAGTTACACACAACTGTTTATAAAATATTAAAGCCATTTATAAACAATAATTTATATTTTAATATACTTGGTAAAACTCAGGATAACTTACAGCTAAGAACCCATCACTAAACTGCTTATAATCTGTCCAATGCCTGATCGGTCTCTGCCTCCAACTGCTCGCGCTGAGTTTTCAGTGTTTCAATGATTGCTCTCAAGAAACTATAACTGTCTTGATCTGCTTGTGGATTAAATTCGCTCTCTGTTTGTTCACGTAATCTTGTTAACACATCTAAACGCTCAGAATCGATAAAGAAAAAGCGCTCCTCCTCCGCCTCTTCATTACCGGACTCGCTACGTTGCACACTATTTGATGTTATCCGTTCAGTGACTTCAGTGCGCTGCTCACGTATTTCGCGCCGTGCCGGTGGCAAACGATCATCTGCAGGTAACATGAGTTCAATAAAGCTCGGTAGCCGATCAGCTTCTGCGGGGGCAGGCCCCTCAATACGCTGATCAAGTTCTCGGTTTAGCGCTGCATTTTTAGGGGCCGCTTGCGCTTCATGGATGGCTAAATCCAGCTCTTGGATGCTGCCAACCGCACCATCCTCCATGAGGAAAACGCCACTGCGTTTAACTTGGCCCAGCAGGTTGTTCTGATCATCCGTCAGATCAAAAGTGGATGCGGTTGAGCCAAGATAGATCGCGCCAACGCCCGCCTCTTTTAACCCCACCAACTGATCGTTACCCTCTGCGTCGCGCGTCCAAATCTTTAACTCTGCGAAAATAGGGTCGTTTTCATCGATCCAACGATTGTTGTCGCTATCAAACCGCGCAAGGTCTGAAAAGCCATCAGTTCCCTGTGTACCAAAAAGCTCGGATCCATCGTTGATTTGACCATCTTGATTGCTATCCAGGGCAAGGAAGCCACTGCCTGATCCGACAAAAGAGATCTCCTCCTCAACACCATCAGCATCCAGATCAAACGCAAAACTACTATGCGTTAATCCAGCCACGCCGCCTTGCAAATTAATCACCAGAGGGTCGATCAGCCGACGAGCATCCCGCGTTTCCACCAAGCGCTCTTCAAGGTCGAAGCTACGCTCCATCTCTAAATCGAGCGCGAAAGTAATTTCCCGTCCATCTGCGGTGGTGATTTGGCCCTGTGCAGCAACATTTAAGTACTCATGTTCATGATAGATGTGGATATCTTCTACCTGTACTCGTGCGGGCTGAGTTTGACCTCGCTCCCAGCGCTGTAGCTCGGTTAAGGTACCGGATTCATCCACATTCAGTTCAAGCGCTTGGAGGTTTTCATAGGTTTGCGCACCGACCAACGGCCGTGCGTTTTCCTGTAAAGGGAGGAAGCCGTTAGGTTGCTCTGTATTGATAGTCACGTCACGGCCAATCACCGTGGAGACAAGCGAAGCGGTGTTCACGGCTTGCTGATGCCGGTCTAGCTTACCCTGCGTGACGACATCGCTCGTTGCGTTAACGGCCGTTGTTTTCGCAGCGCTCATCCTCGCATCGTAGTCTAGTTGACGGCCGACACCGCTATTTGGGCCTGCGCCCACCTCTTTCGATATACCCAGCTGTGCTTGCGTCACGTACTTATCATGCTGGCTGGCAAAACCCAGCTGCGATGCAGCAATTTTCATAGCGCCTCCGTGCCCCTGCTTTGCAGCAGGTGGAAATGTGATCATTTAATAGTCAGATTATCGGCATCAGGCGACACTTTTTTAGCACAATCCTCGCGGTGCCGTTCGGTTGAAGCAGGCTATAAACAAAAAAAGGCCATAGCAGAACTATGGCCAAACTGATGTGATTTAAGGAACTTACTTTAAAGCAATCGCTTAGTGATGACGGCCCTTACGCTTTTCCATCATCTGATCAAACTCAGCTAATTGGGTGTCAGTAAGAATCTTGGCAATCTCAACACGCACCTGCGCCTTCTCTTCAACACGCGCCATCGCGAAATCTGCGGCATTACGTTTCGCTAGCTCAAGCTGCTTTTTATAGTCAGCAGCGTTTGGATCTAAGTCACGTACTGCTTGATGCATCTGCTGCATTTGATCGCGACGCTCTTGGCGATCATCACGTTTTTGGGCGAATAGCGCCTGCAGCGACTCCGCTTGCTGATCGCTCAAATCCAAGCGTTTGGCGATACGTTTAGCCATCTTCTCACCGCGATGCTTCTTATGCTCGCTGTACTCACCGCGCTTACCTTCACAACGCTCGTAATCACCGCGGTCAGCAACGGCCATATTGCCAACCATCAGTGCCGGAATCATTAGCGCAGCTAGTGTTAACTTTTTCATCGTCGTTCTCCTGTTCTCGATTTCGTTATGCTCATTGTGCGCGAGCAAACTGCGAAGTTGGGTAAACAGTGTGTAAAGAAAAGTAAACCTGCCAAGCCGATACCGAAAGCGCGTTAAACTAGGGCTATTAGATGAACGAGATATCCCCATGACCGCTTCCCATATATTGCTTGTTGATGATGATGTAGAACTCACCGAGCTACTCGCCGACTACCTCACCACCGAAGGGCTAGAGATCAGCGTCGCAAATAGCGCCGAGCAAGCACTCGCGCAGCTCGCACCGCCAGCACGCTTCGATCTCGCTGTGTTCGACATCATGATGCCCGGTATGTCAGGTTTAGAGCTGCTGCAACAGGTACGCCCCAGCAACCCGATACCCGTTATCATGCTGACTGGCAAAGGAGGGGATATTGATCGTATCTTAGGACTGGAGATGGGTGCCGATGATTACCTATCCAAACCCTGCAACCCGCGGGAGCTACTCGCGAGGATACGCGCGGTCCTGCGTCGTGTGCAGACACCTCCAAGTGCGCCCGATACGCGAGTTATCCAACACTGGGGGCTAGCGTTACAGCTGGCAAAACGGACCCTGCTATTTCGTGACACACCGCTGGAGCTAACCAGCGCGGAGTTCAACGTGATCACTCAGTTTATGCAAAACCCCGGCGTGGTGTTGAGTAAAGCCAAGCTCACCGAACGCGTATTACATCGTGAGCTGACCGCCTATGATCGCGCCATCGACGTCCATGTTAGCCGAGTGAGGCAGAAACTCAGCAAGGTATTGCCCGAGCAAGAGCTGATCAAAACCATCCGCGGGGAAGGTTACCTGTTTATCGGCGAGGAGTAGTCATGCACCGTTTCAACCGTTTGTTTTGGAAGATCTTTGCCGTTTCATGGCTAGCGAGCATCAGCGTCATTTTGGTAACAATTATCGTGATCGGCGAACTCACCGAGCGCAGCTCAGTACGCGAGATTCTCGAGATTCGTGCACACCGGCAAGCTGAGAAAACCATCGAGCTCTACGAGCGCGACCCGGAAAAAGCACGCCGTTTGGTTTACCGCCAACAAAAGAACCGCCATGACCGCTACGATGACGACCATTGGGAACATCGCGATTGGGATGATGACCATCGTAGCCATCGTGATCGCTATAAAAGAAAACCCGCTCTACTGCTGAATATCTACACTTCAGATGGAGCATTACTGTTTGGCCGCCCAGCCCGTTACAGTGGCGACGAGATCCGCTTCACCTATACATCAGAAGCGGGACAAAACTATCTGGTCAGCCTGCCAATCTCGCCGGTTAAAAGCCATATAGCGCGCCTCAAAGCGCTGCTGTTATCGATGCAGGCGGTGCTGGTTATCATCACCGCCACACTCGCCAGCTTACTGCTCAGTTGGATGATCGTGCGCCCCATCAATCGGTTACGCGACCACGTACAACAGCTGCACAGCGGCGACCTGAGTACCCGGCTAGAGCCACGCCTGCTGGGTCGTGGTGATGAGATCGGTGCACTCGCCCGTGAGTTCGACTACATGGCCTCCTATGTCGAAAACACACTGCAAGGGCAGCAGCGTTTGCTGCAAGATGTCTCGCATGAGCTGCGGGCACCACTTGCACGTCTGCAAGCGGTCTCTGGCCTCCTCGAGCAGCGCTTGGGTAGCGATGACAAGCTCGTGCAGCGGATGCACACCGAGTTTGAGCGCCTCGACCGGCTCATTGAAGAGATGTTATCGCTGGCGCGTATTGAGCATCTTGATAGCCAAAGTGAGTCGTTTGTTTTGAGTGCCATCCTTGAGCAAGTCCTGGAAGACTTCCGCTTCACTGCACCTAACCGAGAGACCCAACTCACTCTGGATGCTGGCGCTGATGACCGCTTCGCGGGTAATAGCGAGCTGATGAGCCGTGCATTGAGCAATATTTTGGGGAATATCCTCAAACATACGCCAAGTGACTCGGGTGTTGAGATCCATGTGAAACCGGTGGGTAAGAGCACAGCGATTACGATCTCAGATGCAGGCGGCGGCGTCGCACCCGATGCGTTAGCCCATCTATTCGAGCCGTTCTATCGCCAAGATCAACGTAACAATGGCTATGGATTAGGGTTGAGTATCGCGAAACGCGCGGTAACTCGCTTAGGCGGTGCTATCAGTGCAGAAAATACTGCAAAAGGTCTGGCGGTTACGATCAACCTGCCGCCGTTTGCGAAATAAATTGGCCGTTGTTGCGGCACAGTAAACGCACCAGCTCAGGCATCGGTAAAGGGTGACTGTAGAGATAACCCTGTCCCATGTAGCAGCGGTTATCTTGCAGAAAGCTCTGCTGCTCTGGCAATTCAATGCCCTCAGCCAAAGGTATTAAGCCAAGTTTCTCAGCCATAGCAATCACGGTACTGGTGATCACCATGTTCTCAGCATCGTTGGGCAGGTCTTGGATGAAGGAGCGGTCAATTTTAACGATATCCACAGGCATCTGGCGCAAGTAGCTTAACGATGAGAAGCCTGTCCCAAAGTCATCGATGGCTAAACGCACGCCGCGTTGTTTCACTTTTTTCATGGTAGCGAGCACAGCGTCTGCATTGCGCAGCATTAGGCCCTCTGTCACTTCTAGGGAGACTAGCTGCGCGTTGAGTTGCGTTTCGCTCAGTGCACTGTCGAGTGTTTCTAACAGCGCGTCCCCCTCAAAATGGCGCTTAGAGATATTGATAAATACCTGAACGTTAGGGAATCCCGCGGCATGCAATATGCGCAGCTGCGCGCAGGCCTCATGAATCACCCAGCGCTCTAGGCTATAGATCAGGCCGGTATCTTCAGCTTTAGGGATAAACTCTTCAGGGCTGATGGCGCCTTCAATAGGATGCTCCCAACGGCACAGCGCTTCGATACCCTTGATCTCACCACTTTTCAGGTCGACGAGCGGCTGGAATACGAGCTCAAGCTCTTGGTGGTCGATCGCATGGCGCAGATCCAACTCCAACGAGATAGCACGCTTCGCCTCGATATCCATCTGGGGGCGGAAAAACGAATAGGTGTTGCGGCCTAAGTGCTTGGCGTCATACATCGCAAGGTCCGCATTTTTTAACAAACCACTAGCATCATCACCGTCGGAGTGGATCAGCGTGATTCCCAGACTGACCGTAACCATCACCTCCTGAGGACCGATCGTAACGGGCTGAGCTAGCAGGCTAATTACATCTTGCGCGAGTTTCTCCAGCGCTTGTCGGTTTGGCGCACTCTCCACCAATACCGTGAACTCATCACCACCTAAGCGATAAACCGAGCACTGATCATTGGTGCAAAAGACGAGCCGATTCGCAATGGCGATCAGCAGCTCATCGCCCGCATCATGGCCGATGGTATCGTTCACTTTCTTGAAATGGTCAAGATCGAGCAGCAATAGCGCACTGAGGCCCTCCACAGCGGGCGTATGGATCAGTCGTTCCAAGCGATCCCGAAAGCTTCGGCGATTACCCAGCGAAGTGAGCGGGTCGAAATACGCCAGCGCTTCCATCTGCTGCTCTTTCTCTTTAATCCGCGAAATATCGTCGCTAACCGAAACGATATTGACGAGCGCCCCTTTCTCATCAGTGATCGGCGCAATCGACTGATACGCCCAGTACAAGCTGCCATCCTTCTTACGGTTGATCAGCGCACCGCGCCACGACTTGTTGCTCAGGACAGACTTCCACAGATCGCGGTATACCTCGTCCGCCGTCATCTCGGAACGCAAGACACTCGGGGTTTTACCCAGTAGTTCCGCTTGACTGTAGCCGGTCATCTCCGAAAAGCGCGGGTTTAAATACTCAATGCGCCCAGCGGGGTCCGTGATCAACACTGCGCTGCCGCTATTCTCGACAGCATAAGAGAGCTTTTTCAGTTCTAAACGTTGCTTCTCGTCCCGCTTTATATCAGTCAAGACAACAACTGCACCCAAAACACGCTGATCTTTTTCGATAGCCGATACGGCGAGGGACGCCAAGAGGGGGAGTTTTCCGACGCAGCGAATTTCGCGCTGTACTTGATAGGACTCTATCTGCCCATTGAAGAGCGCGTCACGGCGTGCCAATGCCGGTTTATAGTCGATATCATCTGGCGCCGGCAGCAGACTCTGTCCAGCGAGATCTTCGAGATCACAGGCAACATCGCGTGCGAACTGGTCATTCACCACGATAAATGATCCATCATGGCGCACACAGGCAACACCCAGCTTTGCATGGCGGAAAGGGGCAAAAAACTGCTGGATATGCTCAATGTCGAGAGCGTGTTGGCTATCCCATGACGTTTTCAAATGCAACAACTCAAATCCATTGAAATGCGGACACACGAATATACTCGCACCGACTGTGCAAGAATGATGATCTAAATCAATTATTCAAAAGGTCTGCAAACAGTGACAATACAAGCAGAGAAATACACCGTATTTCCCTGCTAAGTCAAGCATTGGAGTGTGGCTTATAGCGCGTCAGGGCCGCTCTCACCGGTACGGATTCGGATCACTTGCTCAAGCGGCATCACGAAAATTTTACCATCGCCGATCTTGCCTGTATTCGCGGTTTTGCTGATCGCTTCGATCACTTGATCCAACAGTTCATCATCAATAGCCACTTCAATTTTTACTTTCGGCAAGAAATCTACAACGTACTCAGCGCCGCGATAAAGCTCGGTGTGACCTTTCTGGCGTCCAAAGCCCTTAACTTCCGTTACCGTCACCCCTTGAATACCGATGTCAGACAGCGCCTCACGTACATCATCCAGTTTAAAGGGTTTGATCACCGCACTAACAAGCTTCATCGTTCACTCCTTTACGGCTGATATCACGGCTGTGTGTACCAGCTCTTCTCATAGATTGTGGGTCGGATTATACCGTGAATCGGCATAGCACGCATTGCTCCGACCCAAAAGTATAAAGGGGTGCCTAAGGCACCCCAACAACGTTGTTATTGTTATTTCTTATTTTTATTTGCAGTGTCGCGCTATCTGAGCTTAGTTACCTACCTTGAACTCTGGGTAAGCTTCCATACCACACTCGGCAAGGTCAGCACCTTCGTACTCTTCCTCTTCGCTGATACGGATACCCATCACCGCTTTGAGGATCACCCACACCACCATGCTGGCACAGAATACCCAGCCAAAGATTGAGACGATACCAAGCAGCTGAGCCCCGAAGGTAGCGTCTGTATTCGCCAAAGGCACCGCTAACAAACCCCAGATACCCACAACACCGTGCACTGAGATCGCACCTACAGGATCATCGATGCGCAGTTTATCGAGCGAAATGATTGCGAAGACAACCAGCGTACCGCCCACAGCACCGACGAGCGTAGAAGCCAAGGCTGTTGGTGAAAGAGGATCCGCTGTGATCGCCACTAAACCTGCCAACGCGCCGTTCAGAGCCATGGTAAGGTCGGCTTTCTTGAAAAGTAGTCGTGCCGTAATGAGCGCGGCAATCACACCACCTGCCGCAGCCGCATTGGTATTAACAAAGACCTGTGCAACAGCATTTGCTTCACCCACATCGGATAGCTTCAGCTCCGAACCACCGTTGAAACCAAACCAGCCCATCCACAGGATAAATGTACCCAGTGTGGCTAACGGTAGGTTAGCGCCAGGGATCGCGTTGATCGAACCATCTTTACCATACTTGCCTTTACGTGCACCCAGTACTAACACACCCGCGAGAGCTGCAGCCGCGCCTGCCATGTGTACGATGCCTGAGCCTGCGAAATCAGAGAAGCCCGCTTCGCTCAAGAAGCCGCCGCCCCATGTCCAGTAGCCAGATACCGGATAGATGAAGCCCGTCATCACAACAGCAAAGGTTAGGAAAGCCCAGAGTTTCATACGTTCAGCTACAGCACCCGATACAATTGACATGGCTGTTGCTACGAATACAACCTGGAAGAAGAAATCGGAACGCGCTGAGTAGTAAGGCGCATCATCGCCACCAGCCAGCACAGCATCAACAGCGTTTTCATCGCCGATCAATGCGCCAAAGTTTGGCATCACGCCGCCCGCATCCGAGCTGTACATAATAAAGTAACCGCACAGCAGGTACATGGTACAAGCGATGGCATACAGTGCGATGTTTTTGGTCAAAATTTCGGTGGTGTTCTTAGCGCGTACTAAACCGGCTTCGAGCATTGCAAAGCCTGCTGCCATCCACATGACGAGCGCACCACACATTAGAAAATAGAACGTATCTACGGCGTACTTGAGCTGTGTCAGATCGCCGGCAGTTGTCTTGAGTAACTCTTCCATTGCTAAGTCCTCTATCGAGAGTTTGTTAGTCGGGGCTTAGAGTGCGTCGTTGCCGGATTCACCGGTACGAATGCGGATTGCTTGCTCAATTGGCATCACGAAAATTTTACCGTCGCCAATCTTTCCGGTTTGGGCGACGCTTTGCACCGCGTCCACAACCTGCTCTGCAATAGCATCATCCACAGCGACGTCTACGCGAACTTTCGGTAAGAAATCCACCACATATTCCGCACCGCGGTAGAGTTCTGTATGTCCTTTTTGTCTACCAAAGCCTTTCACTTCGGTGACGGTGATACCTTGTACACCGATCTCTGAAAGTGCTTCACGTACGTCATCCAGTTTGAACGGTTTGATAATGGCCGAAATCAGCTTCATGGGTGTTCTCCCGCTATGTTTTGTGGCATCTGCATCCGCAAATGCACCATCAATCGTCAACAGGTATTTAGCGATCTTCGTGCCAACTAAGAAAAAACCATATTTATTAAATAGATAGGAAAATTATAAGGTGCTCTACAACATGAAAACCCAGCACGTATATCGCGCCTAAAGAGTGCTCGTGGTGCACAGTTTTCAGAAATGCACACTTTTTGCGCACACTTTTGCAGCAAAAATTCGGGCGCTGATATGGCTCATCGCAGGCTCTTCGCTTCACCAAATGTGATGTCATCAGACCCAGCGCTTATCAAAACTATGGTTGGCGATTTTTTACAGAAGAGAGGGGAATCGTTCGATCTTTAGAGGAGCACGCGAGGTGTACGGCAACCGTTGATATGCTCATGACGGCAGCAGGCCTAACACCCTTTAAACAAGCCGATAGGCATGACACAGGCGGGGGGAGTCGGTGGTTCTTGAACTACTAGCGGGCCTGCAAAGCTCCACAGCGCTGTTACGAGTCTAGAGCTTGAGTTTTTGCTATGTTGGCCAGTGTTAATCTGTATTTCGTGATTTAACAGCACTACCGCCAAGGCTTGGGTAGTGCTGCTCGTCGCATTAAGCTTCCGCGTTGTGATAAACGTTTTGCACGTCATCTAGGAAGTTAAGCATCTCCATCAGCTTATCGAACATCGGACGATCGTCCTCAGCTAGCGGCGAAGTGGTCTGCGGCAGGAATTGGATTTCATCAACATCAAAGTCGATCTCTCCAAATGCGTCCATCAGCGCACGTTTTGCATTGGCATATTCAGTGTGCGGTGCGAAAACAGTAACTTTACCCTCTTCACATTCGATGTCCGTCACATCAACATCTGCCATCATCAGCGCATCGAGTACCGCTTCTTCATCATCACCCGCGAACGCAAAGATAGCGCAGTGATCAAACATATGTGCCGCACAACCTGGCGTACCCAGCTTTGATTTACTCTTGGTAAAGCAGTTGCGTACATCACCAAAGGTACGGTTTGGATTGTCAGTTAGGCACTCCACAATCACCATGCAGCCACCAGGGCCAATACCTTCATAACGCGCGGTGGAAAAATCCTCACCAGAACCACCTTTGGCTTTATCCAGTGCTTTGTCGATCACGTGTCCCGGCACCTGATCTTTTTTCGCACGTTCAATCAAGCCACGTAGTGCTAGGTTTCCGTCAGGCTCGACACCACCTGACTTAGCAACAACATAGATCTCTCGGCTGTATTTACTGTAGAGCTTGGCATTTGCATCGGAGGTTTTCGCCATCGACTCTTTACGGTTTTGATAGGCTCGGCCCATTACTCAATCCTGCTTTCAATAAAAGCCGTATGTTAACCCGTTCTGACATCTTTTATAAGCCAGCAATACCATGCGAATCCGCCATAAAAAACGCCTCCCGAAGGAGGCGTTAACCAAATACAGAGGGCCGTTAGTTAAACTTAGCGGGGCGTTTTTCTAAGAACGCCTGCATCCCTTCTGTTTGCTCGTCCGTCGAGAAACACAGGCCAAAGCCTTGGCTCTCGAGTACACATGCGTTCTCAAGATCTAAGCTCATACCACGCATCACCAGTTGCTTGGTCAGACGCACAGCGTTTGGTCCACACGCCACAATCTTCTGCGCCAACTTGATACCCTCATCACGCAATTGATCTTGCGGGTAGATATGGTTCGCCAAGCCGATCTGCTTCGCCTCTTCCGCTTTGACGTTACGGCCAGTTAGCAACAACTCCATCGCCATACCAGGACCAATCTGACGTGGTAAGCGCTGGCTGCCACCGAAGCCTGCAGTCACCCCTAGACACACCTCTGGCTGACCAAAAACCGCGTTTTCTGCCGCCAAAATAAAGTCACAGCTCAACGCAAGCTCGCAGCCACCACCTAAAGCAAAACCGTTCACCAACGCGATCACCGGAATCGGCAAGTCCTCTAAACGGCGAAAAACTTGCTGCCCTTTACGCGCAAACGCTTCAGCTTCTACGGCGCTCATTTGGCTCATCGCGCGGATATCAGCACCGGCAACAAACGCTTTATCACCGGCTCCTGTCATCAGGATAGCACGGGTATCTTCTTGTGCCGAGATCTCGGTGATCGCTTGATCCAATGCTGTTAACAGCCCCATATCTAACGCATTCAGCGCTTTTGGGCGGCTCAAGGTGAGCAGTACAACACCCTCACCTAACGACTCAAGCAGTACGGGTTGTTCAGTTGTCATGATCTGCTCCTTTACTCGTAGCTGTAGAAGCCTTGGCCTGATTTACGGCCTAGGTAGCCAGCGTCAACCATGGAGCGCAACAGTGGACATGGGCGGTATTTCGAGTCGCGGAAACCTTCATATAGCACTTCCATAATGCTTAGGCACGTATCCAAGCCGATCATATCTGCCAGCTCAAGCGGCCCCATTGGATGCGCTGTGCCGAGCTTCATCGCATCATCGATCGCTTTTGCCTCGCCAACGCCCTCATAAAGTGCGAAGACTGCTTCGTTGATCATTGGCAGCAAAATACGGTTCACGATAAAACCAGGACGATCTTCCGAACCCACCGCGACTTTGCCCAGTTGCTCAACCAGCGCGACGATCTTTTCATTCACTTCATCAGAGGTTTGTAAGCCACGGATCACCTCCACCAGCTTCATGACCGGCACAGGGTTCATAAAATGCATCCCGATCACCTGATCAGGGCGGTTAGTCGCTGCGGCAATGCGCGTAATAGAGATAGAGGAGGTGTTGCTGGCAAGAATAGTCTCGGCAGGGCAGAGCTCATCCAGTTGCTTGAACAAACTTTTCTTCAGCGCTTCATTTTCACTAACAGCTTCAACAACCAACTGCGTCTGCGCCAGCGCGCTCAACTCAGTAGAGGTCTTGATACGGCCCATAACTTGCTCTGCCGGCTCGCTCAGTTTGCCTTTGCTTTCCATGCGCGTCAGGCTCTTTTGGATCGTTGCCAGTGCACGCTCAATGGATGCGCCGTCAATATCGTTCAGAATAACCTCAAGTCCTGCCATCGCCATGCTCTGTGCAATACCATTGCCCATTTGGCCTGCGCCGATGACACCTACTGTAGAAATACTCATTCAGATAACCTCTATTTTGCAGCGCAAAAAAGTGCGCTAATTCGCTTCAGCAACGTATACGCTCAGACGATGGATCTATCCGGTTGAACCGACATTCGCTGCCCGATACTCTCCCCAAGGCGCAGATATACCGAAAACCAATTACGCCTCGCTGTACACCTGTAAGGTAACCTGCCAGCACGCAGATCACCCACAGACATTAGTATAAAATGCTGCACCGCATTACGGGAAAACACCTATCATCTTAACAAATGGATTTTTGTGCAAGTGCTTTTCCGTCACCCTGACTTGAGTTGTGTACAGTGGCACTCTAAAGCAACAGTTTGAACGTATACCTGCAGAACAACGACAGTCTGCAACGGATGCAGTAAACTAAAGTAAATTCAGTGTGACCAAGGCAGCAAATCATGAATGACAAAATTATTGACGGGATCAGCCAGCAGTTTTCCCAAATGTTGAACACCCTCAACAATGGTGGCACCGAGCTACCAGGACAACAGCAGGTAAAAGCGGTTATCCAATCAGCATTAGGCAAGATGGACCTCGTCACCCGCGATGAGTTTGATGCTCAAGCCGCTGTACTGATGCGCACCCGTGAAAAAGTCGAGGCACTCGAAAAAGTCGTTGCTGAACTCGAAAAGAAAATGGACAACAGCGCATCATAAAGCGCTTTAGGTAGCGGGCCTGACCTGCACCGGCAGGCCCCCGTTAATGAGGTCTGCCGAATGCCTAGCACCCTAGCTTGGATCGACCATCAAGCACGTTATATCACCGCATCTCCCAGTTTTTTAGCGCTCCTGTCACGCAGTGCTGACGCGCTACACCACCAACATCTCAGTGATATTCACACGCCTGCGTGCGCTGCACAGTTGCAGCAGCAATTAGCGCGCGCACGTGACACTGGCGAAAGCGAAACGACACTGGCGCTCTTCCAACACGACACGCTGTATCGCTGCAAGATTCATTGGGTGGCTCCACTCGAGCACTTCGTGATCGCTGTAAGCCCGTCGCCCCAAACTGCTGGCGAGCGCCAACAGCAGCTTGGCCGCACTACACCGCTCTTTAAAGCCGCCCTTGATGAGCAGATCACACTTGCCAAACGCCGAGGCAAGCAGGTCGCGCTACTTAGTTTAGAGATCATGAAGCTGGGTTGGGTCGAAGCATCGTATGGTGCACAAGCCAGCGCCACGGTACTGAGCGAGGTATGTGAGCGCCTTTCTAGCTCGCTGCGTGAGGGGGATGGCCTGTATCGTGTCGATGAAGAAACCTTCGTCATACAACTCAACAATATCAGCGATGCGGCCGCCGCCGTTGCAGTTGCCAACCGGCTGCTCGAGAAACTTTTCTATGGCATCCGCCTAGAGCGCCAAGCACTGCATCTCAATGTGGCCGTAGGTGTCGCGCTGGCGCCATCCCAAGCGAGCGATGCAGGTGAGCTAACTGGCGCAGCCAAACAAGCACTGCAAGCGGTGAAGCGTAGCAACCAAAGCGGCGTACGTTTGTACGACCCGGCAAGACAACGCAAGGCGCTGCACCTCAGCGATCTTTCCGAGCTACTTCAGCCGAGCTTTGAGCACCTGAGTTTCCGGTTTAGGCCCCTATATGGGGTGCGCTCTCACCGGATGGAAGCAGCTCAACTGATACCGATGCTACGTGACACTCCTTGTACCGGTAAAGACGAGTCTCAGCTACAAAATTTACTCAGCTCTGACAGCCTCTGCCAGCAGTACCTCGCGCACATGCTCAATGCGTTGCAAGAGCCGCTAACCGACCTTACTCACCAGAAGGGCTTTAACGGCATTATCGTGCGTATTCCTGCCATGATTTTGGAAGCACCGGAGTTTATTAATCACCTGCGTGCCCACACGCAGTGGCCCGAAGCGGCTAAAAACTTGCTGTTTTTCGAGGTTGATGCCGTCGAGATTCAAGAGTTCGAAGGTCTGCTCTTTGACTTAGAAGCCTTGGGTTTTCGTATCGTGATTAACGGTTTTAGTGAGTTCCAGCCGAGTCTGCAGCAGATCAAAGAGCTGGAGCCTGAGATGCTAAAACTGGAAGAGAATCTCGTGCAGCAGATGGAGAGCCACCCGCAAACACGAGCCCTATTAGAAAACATAACCGATATGGCTCACGATCTTGATATTCCGCTAACAGCAGATGGCGTGCAGTCGGCCGGCCAGCGGCTGCAGCTAGCACAGCAGGGCGTCTCGTTGATGCAAGGCGACTACTTTGGTGGGCTGCTCACTAACGACCTGCTGATCGAGCAGCTGATCTTGGAGAAGCTCTAAACAACCAAATTCATATTAAATACAGATAGTTAACAATACATTAGCGGCTTCATACGTGCCTGCCATGTATGACGTTGCTCCTAGTCACAACATATCCAGGGAAGGATTATGTCTCTAGCGATCGTTCGCTCACGTGCCCAGATTGGCGTTGTGAGCCCACTCGTCACCGTTGAAGTGCATCTCTCCGCAGGCTTACCTGCATTAGCTTTGGTGGGGCTGCCAGAAGCCGCAGTACGCGAAAGCAAAGAGCGCGTGCGTAGCGCTATTATCAACTCGGGATTCGAGTTCCCCCAGCGCCGTATCACCATTAATTTAGCACCCGCCGATCTCCCCAAAGAGGGGGGCCGCTATGACTTGGCCATTGCGGTCGGCATTCTCGTTGCTTCGAAGCAGCTACCGGCGGAGCAGCTCGATCAACTGGAGCTCATCGGCGAGCTGGCACTTTCCGGGGAGTTACGTGGTGTCACCGGCGTGCTGCCAGCCGCAGTGGCCTGTAAGCGTGAATCCCGTGCCTTGTGGATCCCCGCCGACAACGAGACAGAAGCAGCACTGGTACAAGGCTTGGAGATCCGTAAGGGCTCGCATCTGCTCGACATTTGCGCCGCGTTAAAAGGGGAGCAGCCACTTCCGGAAGTGCACGCTCAGGTTTGCCAGCCCACCACACGCGGGAGTCATCACCATGATCTTGCGGATGTGAAGGGCCAGCTTAATGCTAAGCGAGCCCTCGAAATCGCAGCGGCCGGTGGCCATAATCTGCTAATGAGCGGCGTGCCCGGCAGCGGCAAGAGTATGCTGGCAGCACGCTTGCCAACGCTACTACCGACCCTAAGCGAAGATGAGCGGCTCGAAACTGCGGCGATCTATTCGGTGGCAGGTATGGCGGTAGAGGCCATCTGCGCCGGAATTCGTCCGTTTAGAGCACCGCACCATACAGCCTCTGCGGCAGCCTTGGTGGGCGGTGGTAGCCATCCCAAACCTGGCGAAATTTCACTCGCTCATCAGGGCGTGTTATTTCTAGATGAGCTGCCCGAGTTTTCTCGCAAAGTGCTCGAGGTGCTGCGTGAGCCCCTAGAAACCGGAGAGATTTTAATCTCACGCGCGGCACGCCAGACCGAGTATCCCGCGCGCTTTCAGCTGATCGCCGCCATGAATCCATGCCCCTGCGGCTACCATGGTGACCGGTCGGGCAAATGCCGCTGTACGCCAGATCAGATACGCCGCTATCAAGATAAACTATCGGGGCCGCTGCTGGATCGTATCGACCTTTTCGTTAACGTGGTTGCACTCCCACCCGATACGCTCTTGCAGCTCGATCAGAGCGAGAACGAGGCCAGTGCTACGGTGGCTGAGCGCGTTACGGCAGCGCTGCAACGCCAGCACCAACGTCAGGGATGCCGTAATGCGCACCTACAAGCCCAGCAGCTCGATACCATCTGTGCGCTCACCGATGAAACGCGCCAACTGCTAGCCACCGCGGCAAATAAGTTTGGGCTCTCGGCACGGGCGTGCCATCGTATTCTAAAAGTTGCTCGCACGCTGGCGGATTTAGCAGGGTCTGAAGCGGTTACCGATCAACACCTGCTGGAAGCCTTGGGCTTTAAAGATGGGCTGACGCGCTCGCCCGGAGCATCTTCATAAAGGCAGGTAGTGGCACCGGTTTACTGTATAAAAAACCCTGTGCTTGGTCGCATTGGTGCTCGCGTAAAAAGGCTAATTGCTGCTCGGTTTCCACCCCTTCAGCAATAACGCGCTTTTTCATATTGCGAGCAAGGCTGATAATCGCACGAACGATTTCGGCATCCCCGCTGTTATCGGGTAGCCCCGCCACAAAGGAGCGGTCAATCTTGAGGGTGCTAACGGGGAGCTTTTGCAATAACGAAAACGACGAGTAACCCGTGCCAAAGTCATCGAGTGAAAAGTCGATACCGGTACTGCAAAGTTGATCGACGCTATGTTTGACGTGTAGGTCGTCACTAAATAACGATGATTCGGTCAGTTCAAACTCAAGGATATTGGTGTCGATGTTTTCCAACGACACAATACGTTTGATGGTTTCAGCCAGCGTATCGTTCTGAAACTGTCGAAACGATAAGTTAATTCCGAGCTTCTCCAAACGTAAGCCGTTGCTGTGTAGGGTTTTTAGGTCACGTCCCGCTTGCATAATGGCCCAAAAACCCATGGGTACGATCTGGCCGGTATGCTCAGAAACAGGGATAAAATCGTCAGGCATTATCAGGCCACGTTCTGGATGATTCCAGCGCATCAACGCCTCAGCCCCCACAATCTGACCACTGGCGAGATCGATACGGGGCTGGTAATAGAGCTCAAACTGAGACAGCTTCAACGCAGTCCAGATATCCGCCGCTAACACTGAGGGAGCAGGGGGTTCGTTAGGGGGCAGCTTCTCTTCATAAAAGGTGTAGCTGCAGCCGGGCAGCTGTTTAGCCTTCTCACTGGCGAGGGCCGCCTGAGTAATCAGCTCATCCGGTTGGCAGGCAGTGCCAATGGCGACCCCGATACTGGTACTCACCACATCCACCTCACCTAAGATATCGAAGTCTTGATGCAGCATCCCCACCATCTCTTCGAGCATACGGTCAGCCTTGCGGCGAACTTTCTCAGCGTTTTCTGCTCTTAGAACAATCGCAAACTCATCGCTACCGATGCGATACAGTGGGTGGCGTGGCGTACACACGAGCAGGCGATTACATAGCTCACGGATAATGGCATCGCCTGCGCAGTAGCCCAACCGGCGGTTAAACTCACGCAAACGGTCAACATCTATGGTCAGTAGCGCAACTGCTTCCCCTGAGGAGCAGCCTTGCCCTAACGCTTGGTTAAACACCCCACGGTTCCACACTTTGGTCAGTTGGTCTGATTCACGCAGGTAAGCAACTTCAGACTCTTTGATTTGCGCTTGAGTCAGCAAACGGAAGCTACGCAGCAGGGACTCTTCGGTCAGGTCCTGCAAGGAGATAAAATCGGCAAAGCCCGCCTCTAAGAGCCGCTCACCCTGCTGGTTATCAATTTGGTGATCGATCACAATCAGCGGCGTATAAGGCAGTTCAAAAACCCCTTGATAACGCGCTAAATGATGTAAAACTTGATGGGGAGGTTGCTGCAGCAGAATGAGATGCGGTCGGATATCGGTGGCAGCTGAGGTCAACGCCGAGAGTTCAGGATAGAAATTGACCTGCAGATCTGGGTGATTAAGCAGCGGCTGTAGTGCAAGCTGTGATGGCAAGCTTTCGGCTAGCACGAGTATTTTGATCGGGCGCGTTTTTGAGTATCGCATTAATTAAACGACTTCGTTATCTAAGACAGACAATTGTGACCAACCCTCGCCACCATGCCGAGTTGATCTGTAATATAATGGGCCGCTCCATGTAATTTGTTCCACTGTAACATGAAACAGCGACAGTTTTACTAGCTCTTCGTGAACTTTTTTGTATCTGATTTTCCACCTATTTCAACAACTTGGTGATATACCTTAATGAGCAAACTTAACCCACGCCAACGCGAAGCGGTACACTACATCAGTGGCCCACTCCTCGTCCTTGCCGGAGCAGGTTCAGGTAAAACCAGTGTTATCACACGCAAGATCGCGTACTTGGTGGAAACCTGCGGCATAGAAGCGCGCCATATCGCCGCAGTTACCTTTACAAATAAAGCGGCCCGGGAGATGAAAGAGCGTGTTACACAGCTACTACCCGGTAAAACCAAGGGCTTAACTGTCTCCACATTTCATAACCTTGGCATGAACATTATTCGCCGCGAGCATAAGCAACTCGGGCTCAAGGCGGGGTTTTCGATCTTCGACGATCAGGACAGCCGCACCCTCATCAAAGACCTTTTGCTGCACAATGACGAAGATAGCGAGCATGTCGATTACGTGCGTAACATGATCTCTAACTGGAAAAACGAGATGATGTTGCCCGCTCAAGCGGAGGCCAGCGCCGTAGGCCCGCAAGAGATCCTCGCCGCACGTGCCTACGAGGCGTATAACACTCACCTCAAGGCTTACAACGCGGTCGACTTTGATGATCTCATCTGGACGCCGGTACGCCTTTTTGAGGATCATCCAGACGTGTTAGAGCGCTGGCAGCGCCGCATTCGCTATCTACTGGTGGACGAATATCAAGACACCAACCTCAGCCAATACAAGCTGGTGCGCCAACTCGTTGGGCACCGCGGCGCACTCACCGTAGTAGGGGATGATGACCAATCGATCTACGCGTGGCGTGGCGCCCGACCAGAGAACCTTGAGCAGCTACAGGTCGATTTTCCTAGCCTCAAGGTGGTCAAGCTAGAGCAGAATTACCGCTCCACCAGCCGGATCCTTAAAGCCGCCAACACCCTGATCGCAAACAACCCGCACGTGTTTGATAAAACGCTCTGGAGTGAGATGGGCCTTGGCGATGCGCTACGGGTTGTCCATACCCGAAATGAAGATGCTGAGTGTGAGCGGGTTGCCACCGAAATCCTCGATCTGCACCTGCGCAACCATATCCCATTTAAAGACTTTGCAGTGCTCTATCGCGGCAACCATCAGGCCCGCTTGTTAGAGGTCAAACTGCAGTCGTATCAAGTGCCCTATAAACTCTCCGGGGGCACATCGTTCTTCTCGCGCGCCGAGATCAAAGACCTCATGGGTTACCTCAAAGTGTTGGTCAACCGGGACGATGACAACGCATTCCTGCGCATCATCAACTTGCCAAGGCGGGAGATAGGCCCCACCACGCTGCAAAAGCTGGGTGAATATGCATCAGAGCGCGATGTGAGCTTATTCGACGCCTGTGAAGAGATGGGGCTTGAGCAACATCTCTCGAAGAGTGCCGTTGAAAAGCTACGTCGCTTCACCCACTGGCTGCACCAAAAATATCGCCAATGCTACGAAGATGATCCGATTCAGGCGATCAAAGAGCTGATCCAAGATATCGACTATGAAGGGTGGCTGTTCCAAAACGCTTCCAGCGAATCGGTGGCGGAGAAGCGTATGCAGAACGTCTACTTTTTGGTCGACTCATTACGTAACACCTTAGAACGTCTGCAAGAGGATGATCCAGAAGCGGGTATTGAGGAGGCGATTGCTCGCTTAATTTTGCTCGATCTCATGGATCGCCAAGAGGAGGAGGACGACTCCAACCGCGTGCAACTCATGACCCTGCACGCCTCGAAAGGACTGGAGTTTCCCCATGTCTATCTCATGGGCATGGAGGAGGAGCTACTGCCGCACCGCAACAGCATCGAGAACGGCGATATTGAGGAGGAGCGCCGTCTCGCGTACGTAGGTATTACGCGAGCCAAGAAAACCCTTACCATGACGCTTGCGCGCCAACGTAAGCAGTTTGGAGAACTGATCGACTGCACCCCGAGCCGCTTCTTAGACGAGCTTCCCCCAGAGGATCTAGAAACGGAAGGCCACGGCGAGAAAAACGAGCGGGTGAATCAAGCACGTGGCCGCGCAACACTGAATAGCTTACGCAATATGTTTGACGACCTGTAAGCTTGCACATGCGGCACGCAACTGCACGCTGCACCGGTGAAAAAGATACAAAAAAGGCGCTCTAATCAGAGCGCCTTTTGCATACTAAAGGGCAACTTACAGCGATTTCGAAAGCTCGTTCAGCTCACGCATAACCACGGTAAAGGTTGCGCTGTCGGAGGCGGTTGCAGAGCGCAGCTCGGTCAGCATACTCTCCCAACGCTCGAGACCCGCTTCCTTCTGGCCTAACCACTCCTCGGCGCGTGCCAGACCGCTCTGCTCGCTTTGTGAAGCCAACACCGAACGCGTTAGCGCCTGCTGCTGGTTATTAAGGTCTTCGTTAAACCCTTCACGAGCCAGTAGCTGCCAGTGGTTCTCTGGCTCAATCGCACGGATCTGCTCACTCACCCAATCCAACTGTAAGCGCTCACCCAACACGAAGAACACTTCAGCTGTCTGAATCAGTGACTCCTCTTGCTCCATCGCAACTTCACTGATCGCTAGCGCAGCGTAGAGACGCTCAGCACACGCGATACGCGAAGCAAGCTCAGCAGGGATGCCCTCATCGATAAGGCTCTGCTGTTGGCCCAGCCATGCCGTTTTGATCTCGCCTGTCAGCAGATCAGAGATAGATTCGCGAATCTGTGTTACCGCAGGCTTAAAGCGATCGATCACCTCTTGCACCGAGAAGCAGCCACGGCTGCACACGTTGCGCAGGAACCAGTAGCTCGCACGGCGCATCAAGCGCAGTAGATCCACCAGCATACGATTTTGCTGCTCAGCCGGTACGATGTTGTCTAGCGCTTCAATTTCAGCCCAGATTTCACGCAGCTGGAACACATCACGTGCCACCAGATACGCCACCGCAACCTGATCCGCTGACTGGCCCGCAGTCTCCATCATACGGTTTGTGAAGGTGATCCCCATGTGGTTGACCATCGCGTTAGCCACCTGCGTCGCGATAATCTCGCGCTTGAGCTGGTGATCTTCAACCGCGGCAGGGAAACGCTCCACAAGTTGCTCAGGGAAGGCCTCGGCAATCTCTTTGCGTACATACGGATCGTCAGTGATCCACGCGTGCGTCAACACCTCTTTCAGCTCCGCCTTGGTGTAGGAGATCAAGACAGATAACTCAGGACGTGTCAGGCTCTGGCCACGCTGTAAACGCTCTTGCAGAGCATCATCTTCAGGCAAAAACTCAAGCGCACGATCCAAACGGCCTTCATCTTCAAGGCGGTTCATCAGGCGCACATATTCGTCCTGAGACTTCTTCGCGTGCTCATGCGCCAAGCTCAGGGCGCGGGCTTGACGGTCGTTACTCTTGAGTACTTGCTCTGCAACGGTGTCCGTCATATCGCGCAGTAAGATGTTACGCTGCTTAACGGTTAGGTCACCTTCAGCCACGCGCTCGTTGAGCAGAATTTTGATGTTGACCTCGTGGTCGGAGCAGTCCACACCACCGGCATTATCGATAAAGTCGGTATTACATTTGCCGCCGTGCTGGCTGTACTCGATCCGTCCGAGCTGAGTCAGACCCAAGTTACCGCCCTCGCCAACGACTTTACAGCGCAGCTCGCTACCATTAATACGCAGCGCGTCGGTCGCTTTGTCGCCCACGTCCGCATGGCTTTCGTGGCTGGCTTTCACGTAAGTACCGATACCACCGTTCCAGAACAGATCCACTGGCGCTTTCAACAACGCAGTAATCAGCTCGTTTGGCGATAGTTTATCGGCTTTGATATCAAACGCTTTTTTCATCTCAGGTGTGATATCAATCGACTTCGCAGCTCGTGAGAAGACACCACCACCGGCAGAGATCAGCGACTTATCGTAGTCTTCCCATGTTGAGCGTGGCAGCTCGAACATGCGTTGACGTTCGACAAAGCTCTTCGCCTCATCTGGCGTTGGGTCGATAAAGATATGCATATGGTTGAAGGCTGCGACCAGACGAATCTTATCCGATAACAACATACCGTTACCGAATACGTCACCAGCCATGTCACCCACACCCACCACGGTAAATGGATCAGCTTGGGTGTTGATGCCCATTTCGCGGAAGTGCAGTTTCACCGACTCCCAAGCACCACGTGCGGTAATACCCATACCTTTGTGGTCGTAGCCTTGCGAACCCCCAGAGGCAAACGCATCACCCAGCCAGAAGCCATATTCATCGGCAATCTCGTTAGCGATATCAGAGAACGTTGCCGTGCCCTTATCCGCTGCCACCACCATGTATGGATCGTCTTCGTCATGGCGCACAACGTTTTCTGGCGGCACCACTTCACCACCTTGCAAGTTATCAGCCAGATCCAGTAGACCGCGGATAAAGGTTTTGTAGCTTGCAATGCCTTCTGCCATAAAGGCATCTCGACCACCTTCGGTTGGCAGGCATTTCGCAACGAAGCCACCTTTTGCGCCAACTGGCACGATAACGGCGTTCTTCACCTGCTGCGCTTTTACCAAGCCCAGCACTTCGGTGCGGTAATCTTCGAGTCGGTCAGACCAGCGCAGACCACCACGAGCCACTTTGCCACCACGTAGGTGCACACCTTCAATACGAGAGGAGTACACAAAAATTTCGAACATAGGGCGCGGGCGCGGAATCTCTGCAATCGCGTGTGGGTTCAGCTTGAAAGAAACATAAGACTTCGGCTCGCCTGCACTGTTCACTTGGAAGAAGTTCGTGCGCAGCGTAGCTTTCATCAGTTCCAGATAACGGCGAATAATTTTATCTTCGTTAAGATTATCCACTTTATCGAGCGCATCCAAAATCGAGCTCTCGATTCGACCCATAACCGCTTGCAGCTTGGTACGCCCTTGGCGACCAGGCTCAAAACGCGCCCGGAACAACGCCACCAGCAAACGCGTCACCTGTACATGGCGCGCAAGCGTCTCGGCAATGTAGGCCTGACTAAAACCAAAGCGCAACTGCTGGTTGTAACGCGCGTATGCACGCAGCATAACCACTTCACGCCAGCTAAGGCCTGCACTCAGCACGAGGCGGTTGAACTCATCGTTATCAGCTTCGTTAGACCAAATTTTGGCGAACGCTTGCTGGAAGATCTCTTTCACTTCATCCAGATCAAGCGGCTCATCACCAGCACCGGCATGGGAGAGCGAGAAGTCATGAATCCAGAACACCGAACCATCCGTGCGACGAATCGTATACGGGTGCTCACCAACCACACGCAAGCCAAGGTTCTCAAGCACAGGAATGACGTCCGACAGCACCAGTGGCACTTCCGCCGTAAAGAGTTTAAAGCGCAGGACCGTTTGGCTCTGTTCGAGCAAGCGGTAGAAGCTCATGGTTAACGGGGAGTCTGCTAGCGCTTCCATCTTGCCGATGTCATGCACAGCATGTAGCGCGGTGAAGTGCTCGCGGTACGCAGCAGGGAAGGCTTCACGGTAGTGGTTACCACGGATCGTACCGAGCTCTTCACCGTAGCCTTCGATCAAGGCAGCCGATAAATCATCATTCCAAGAGCGCGACAGCTCCTGTACATCCGCTTCAACCTGCTCAAGATCAGGTGCTTCTTGGCCCGGTTTTACACGCACAACAAAGTGCGTACGCGCCATCACCGACTCGCTAAACCAGTTGGTAAACTCGATATCTTCTGCGTTAAACACATCACCTAACAGGTGCTGTACGTTTAAACGTAGTGCGGTTGTAAACAGGTCACGCGGAACGTAGTAGAGGCAGGTATAGAACTGGCCGCTCTTATCCTCACGCACCACTAGACATGCACGGCGGCGTTCTTGCAGGTAGAACACCTTCATCGCCATACCGTACAGCTCATCGTCTGTAGCGAGCAGCAGCTCATCGCGAGGCAGATCGTTAAGAACCTGCGTTAGCGATTTACCCGCATGGCCATGGCGATCAAAGCCAGAGCGGGCCAGTACGCGCTCAACTTTGCTGCGAATCAGTGGGATACGCTGTGGGCGCTCGGTATAAACAGGCGACGTATACAAACCTAGGAAGCGCGTGGCACCAACACACTCACCCGCATCATTAAAGCGGCCAACCACAATCAGGTTTAGGTACGCCAAACGGTGCACTCGGGAGCGCTCGTTGTGGCGCGTGATGGTCAACGCATCACATACCGGTGTGAACTCAGTGAGATTGATCAAGCCACTGGCAGTCAGCTGGCCTAGTTCACTCTCGCCAACAACGGTAACTTCACCATCAGCGAAAGTGACCTCATCGCTAGCTAAGAAGGTGAAATGATCATCCATCAACCAAGTAACAAAAGAGCTGTACTCAGGGTGACCTATCTCGTTGAGATAGTCAGCACACGCACCTGCGCGCGTTTTCATTGCCGGGAAGTCACGTACTGAGACAGATACTGCATTCATTGCAGCCGTTAGTTCACCATGCAGGCGCTTCAGTAAGTCGGCTTCCGTATGACGATCCACTTCCAGATACACAATGGATTCAGGCGATCCCGCTTCGCTTTGCAGCGAGGTCAGGTTTTCACCATCACGCTCAGCTTTGATCACAACATTATGGACCACGTGGATACCGATACCTTGGCGGTTCAGCTCCATACGTACAGAGTCAACAATGAAAGGGGAGTCCACCGACAAGATCTGAATCACGGTGTGGTTACTATGCCAACCATGCTGCTCGAGATCGGGGTTAAATACCTGAATTTTGGACTGCTGACAGGCAAATTGTTGAATAAAGGTCCATGTAGAGAGGGTCGCGCCATATAACGCTTCGACTGGGCGCTGAGCTATCTCATCTTCTGGTGCTAGGGATAATAAAAGATCGGCAAACCCAGAAACACCCGCCGCTTGTTCGTCACCAAGGCGGCGTTTAAACGTATCCCTTAGCTTGCTCAGCACTTTATTCTTATTCTTACCGGCTATCTCGCTGTCCATCTGGCTGTACTCCGCTTTTCGCATTTGACATTAGAGTTTTGACTATCGGTTTAGCTGCGCTATCTGGCTTAAAAACAGCAATTTCCAACTCTGAGTATAGTGGGAGTTGGGAAAAAAGCGGTGAAACAACAGGGCCGACCTGATAGCGCTTAATACCTGACTAAAATACTAAGAATTGCACCATTCCAGTGCAGATGATACTTTAGTCGACTTAACGAAAGATTTCCGCAAATAATTACACCAGTGGCGCAATTTCTATAGTTTGTGGCGCAAAACGACAGGCGTTTTACCGGTGGATTCCGCCTTACTATGGTTTATTTTCTTGCGTGTACCGTTTCGTGTAGTTCTTGCAGTCTTTTCACGACAGAATAATTGATACTGCGCTGTGGGAAGGTGCCATCTTTCTTGCGCACACCAGCTTTCTTCTGCATCAACACCTCTAGGCACTCATCAACTGTTGCGACGGCATAGATATTAAAATCACCCGCAGCTACCGCCTCGACAACCTCTTTTTTAAGCATCAGATTACGCGCGTTTGCTTGCGGGATGATGACCCCCTGATGGCCCGTTAAGCCGCGTGTTTGGCACAGTTTAAAAAAGCCCTCGATCTTCTCGTTTACGCCGCCGATAGCCTGCACTTCGCCATACTGGTTGATGGAACCGGTGATCGCATAACTTTGCTGGATCGGGATATGGGTGAGTGCGGAGATCAACGTACAGATCTCTGCCAATGAAGCGCTATCGCCATCCACATAGCCGTAAGATTGCTCCAGCGCGATACTCGCCGCCAATGTGAGTGGGAAAGTTTGCGCGTATTGATGGCCTAAAAAGCCAGAGAGGATCAACACACCCTTGGAGTGAATCGATTGTCCCAGTTGCACCTCACGCTCGATATCAACGATACCGCTACTCCCGGGGTGCACCGTTGCGGTAATACGAGCGGGTGTACCAAACGCCACATCACCCACCTGTAGCACCGTTAAGCCGTTGCATTTACCCACCGCTTCGCCAGCGGTGTCGATCAACACCGTCTCGTTCAGAATGCCCTCTAGGATCTTCTGTGATAAACGCCCCGTGCGTTTCTCTTTCGCCTCCAGCGCCAGCTCAACATGCTTGGCGTTGATCAGCTCATCATTGGCGTGAATGCGCTTGTAGTCCGCTTCACAAAGCAGATCCACCAGCTCACCGATATGAGTCGATAGCTGGGTTTGATCACCCGCCAGACGCGAGCTTTGCTCCACGAGACGCGCCACCGCGCCCCGCGTTAGAGGCGCTAGACCCTCTTCGCTGGCAAGGGTTTTCATTAAGCGTGCATAGGAGCGAATGGTAGCAGGGGAGCGCTCGACCTCTTCATCGAAGTCGACCACCACGCGGAACATCTTCTCAAAGTCCTGATCAAGCTCTTGCAGCAGGTAATAGGTGTTGCGGCCACCAATCAGCACCACTTTGACGCTCAACGCAATCGGCGAAGGGCTTAAGGTAATGGTACTGATGCCCGAAAACTCGCTCATGGGGTTCTCGATGCGAACTTCATGCGCTTTCAACGCACGTTTGAGCGCCCCGTAAACAAACGGCTGCTCTAAAAGCTTTTCTGCTTCAAGAACGAGATAACCGCCATTAGCTTTGTGTAGCGCACCGGGGCGAATCATCCGATAGTTGGTGACCATCGCGCCCATATCACTGTTGTACTCCACCCGACCAAATAAGTTCTCGTAGCTTGGGTGTGCCTCGAACACCACCGGCGCGCCTTTGGTCTTGCTGTTGTCCACAAAGAGGTTCACACCAAACGCTTCAGCAAGGTTTAGCTTCTCATCCTCTAACAGCTCAGCGCTGTTTTTAACGATATGACTTTCAAGCTCGTTGAAGTACTCAGGCAAGCCCGCAACATTTTTGTACTTCTCTTTGACCGCTTGAATCAGCGGAGATGCGGTTTGCCGCGCGGTATCTCGATCCAGCACTTTCAGCCGTTCTGCCGCTTCTCGACGCCACTGGGGCATACCCGTCAGCGACTCATTGAGAAAGTCCTCAAGCTCGGAGATATTTTTTTGAAACGCATCGCGAATCTCCTCCGGCAACTGAGAAAACACCGCCTCATCCATCGCTTGCCCATCAGCAACCGGCGTAAAACCAACTGCCCCCGCATCACGGTAGAGGGCGATGCTATGCTCGCGCGCACGCTTTTCAACGCCGTCAATCGCTTGATCATAGTGGCGGTTGAAATCACGCTCGATGCGGCTCTTTTTACGCTGATAAGAGGGGTTTTCAAATGCTGCTGGAAGCTCGGTTTTTATCGTCTCCATTAGCCGCTTATGATCGCGCCGTAACTGTTCTGCCTTACCTGCTTGGAGCTTAATAGCGAGCGGATAACGGGAGTCCGTCAAATTATTGAGATAACACCAATCGCTGGGTTTCTTCTCTTTCTTAGCCACGCCTTTGAGGTTCTCCATGGCAAAAGAGAAACGGCCTGTGTGCGGGTTGCCCATTACAAACAGGTTGTAGCCGGGGCGGCGCATTCCAACGCCAAAGCCTATCGCTTCAAGCGCGCGCTCTTGGCCAAAAAAGCCGCTGTAGTTTTCCAACGTTTCCGTTGTATGGAAGGGGAGGGAGTCGGTCTCGCAGACCTTATAAAGCGCATCAACGGGAAGTGCCTTGTTGTTATCCATGACAGAGTCCTGAGCCGCGTGAGGTTATAAAATATATAACCCTCCCGTGCGCCGGATGCAAGGCGAGTTGTTGTTAATGCGCTTGATTATTCAATAACTTAAAGTACAAAAAGCTACAGATCGGCGCGCAATTGCTGCAATACCGGCCCAGTATCAGGACGTTTACCACGCCAGACAAAAAACGCCTCTGCCGCTTGCTCAACCAACATGCCTAAACCATCAATCTGGCGTGCCGCACCTTGGCTCTGCGCCCACTGGTTAAAGACGGTAGGTTTAGCGCTATACATCATGTCGTAGCACACCGTGTGAGCCACGACGAGACCTGCCGGTAGCGGAGGCATTTCACCCTGCAAGCTAGCCGCCGTCCCATTAATGATCACGTCAAACTCGCCGGTAATATCCGCAAACCCACAAGCGCTGATCGCGCCTTGCTGAGCAAAAAGCGTAGCTAGCGCTTCTGCTTTTTCCACCGTGCGGTTTGCCACCACGACCTGCAATGGCTGCTGCGCTAGCAGCGGCCCAAGAATACCGCGCACCGCACCACCGGCACCCAAGACAAGCACTCGCTTGCCTTGCAATTGCACATGGTGATTCGATACAAGGTCGGTTACGAGTCCGACGCCATCCGTGTTATCACCGCAGATTTCGCCATGCTCGTTGAGCAGTAAGGTATTCACCGCACCGGCCATCTCAGCCCGTTCACTGCGCTGCACCGTTAATTCCCACGCTTGCTCTTTAAATGGCACCGTGACATTGGCACCTAAGCCCGCCGAAAAAAACGTTGCAACGCTAGCGGCAAACCCATCTAGCGGCGCGCAGATCGCCTCATAGCTCAGTGTTTCACCGGTTTGCTGGGCAAACATCTGATGGATCAACGGCGATTTCGAATGCCCAATCGGGTTCCCAAAGACAGCGTAGCGATCCATTAAGCGTCCTCCAGCCAGTTCTGTGGCTTGAGGTAGATGTCGTATAGCTGCGCCTCTTCCGAGCCGGCTTCGGGCTGCCAGTCATAGCTCCAGCGCACCTCAGGTGGCAACGACATTAGGATCGATTCCGTACGCCCGCCCGATTGCAAACCAAAGAGCGTGCCTCGGTCGAAGACCAGATTGAACTCGACGTAGCGGCCACGACGATGCAGCTGGAAGTCACGCTGACGCTCGCCGAAGGCCATATCTTTGCGGCGCTCAACAATTGGGGCATAGGCTGGCACATACGCATCACCCACCGAGCGCATAAACGCAAAGCTCTGCTCAAAGCCCAATTCGTTAAGATCATCAAAGAAGAGGCCACCCACACCCCGAGGCTCATCACGGTGCTTGAGATAGAAATAGTCATCACACCACTGCTTATAGCGCGGATAAACCTCTTCACCGAAGGGATCGCACGCCTGCTTGGCGGTTTGATGCCAATGGCGGCAGTCATCTGGATTACCGTAGTAGGGCGTTAGGTCAAAGCCGCCGCCAAACCACCATACCGGCTCAGCGCCTTCCTTTTCAGCGTAAAAGAATCGTACATTCGCATGAGATGTGGGCACATATGGGTTTTTTGGATGCATCACCAGTGACACACCCATCGCGATAAAACTGCGGCCAGCTAACTCAGGGCGGTGCGCGGTTGCCGATGCAGGTAGCGAATCACCATGCACGTGCGAAAAGTTCACACCGCCTTTTTCAAACACGGCTCCATCGCTAATGACACGCGTTCTGCCTCCGCCACCTTGAGGGCGCTCCCACGCATCTTCAACAAAAGTTTGTTCGCCATCCAGCTGCTCTAACGCATGGCAAATCCGATCTTGAAGATCCAGCAAATACGCTTTTACAGCATCAACGTTTGGTGCGGACATAACAGAAACTCCGTGTTTAACTAAAAATTATCAGCAAAAGTCACTTAGGACTCACGAACCAAACCACCCGAGGTCAAATCACGAATCTCGGTTGGCTTTTGCTGCCCTCCAAGCTCACCAGGCACGATAAATAAGGACGTTGAGGCGAAGTAACGACTCACTTCACCCTGTGTTCTGGCAGGTTGCTCACCGGCAGGGTTTGCTGATGTAGAAACGATAGGGTGGCCATACGCTTGGCAGATCAATTTCACCGAAGAGTGAGCACTTACTCTTACTGCAACACCTGAATTATCGCCTTTTATCCATTGAGGAATTTGATTCTTAGGGTCTGGCAAAATCCATGTGTAAGGGCCTGGCCAAGTGGCAAGCACGGTTTCACGCTGCTGTACGCTTAACTCATCAAGTAAAAAGGCTACCTGCTCAACTGAGCCGGCTGCCAAAATCACGCCTTTTTCAACCGGACGGTTTTTAAGATCCAGTAACTTTTGCACGGCTTGTTCATTAAAAGGATCACACCCCACACCCCAAACGGCTTCCGTAGGGTAGGCGATCACCTCGCCATTGCGTAGCGCTTGCGCAGCATCTTGGTAAATTAATTCAGACATGGGCACCGCTCTTAAAATAAAGCCTGAACGCTACCGGTTTCTACCTGCTTATGCAACTTAGCGAATGCGGCGATAGCCGCCTTCTGCAGCCTCCACCCAGCCCGCTAATTCAAGCTGCATCAAATGTTGCTGCAACTGACCAACGTCCCACCCTAGCGCAATCTGAAGCTGCTCAAGGTAGGTGGTCGCATATTCGATCTGTTCGAGCAAGGCCGCTTGCTGATCATCCTCGGGTAACACGGTGGCCTCTGCCAAGGCGTCCGGTTCTTGATAGCTAGCAAGCATAGCAGGCAGTTCAGCCAGAATATCTGTCACCGACTCAGTGAGCGTGGCGCCTTCTCGGATAAGCTGATGGCAGCCACGGCTGCCCGGCGCATCAATAGGACCGGGAATCGCAAAAACCTCCCGCCCCTCTTCAAGCGCCAGTCGAGCGGTAATCAGGGAACCACTCTTTATCGCCGCCTCAACCACAAGCACTCCCGTAGCAAGGCCTGTAATAATGCGATTACGGCGTGGAAAGTGCGCGGCTAGTGGCCCTTTGTCGGGCAATAGTTCCGTGACTAACGCTCCGCCATTATCGAGGATATCTTGGGCCAAACGTTTGTGGCGCGCCGGATAGCAGCGGTTTGGCCCCGTCC
Source organism: Neptunomonas sp. XY-337 (assembly GCF_004959845.1). NCBI lineage: Bacteria > Pseudomonadati > Pseudomonadota > Gammaproteobacteria > Oceanospirillales > Oceanospirillaceae > Neptunomonas > Neptunomonas sp. XY-337. The sequence continues at coordinate 284,330 of NZ_SPLL01000004.1, forward strand.
CCATCACGGCAACCGTTGGTTTGCTAAGATCCACAGCCGCTTGATGCGCCGCACCATCAATGCCCAGTGCCAGCCCGCTACTCACAACAAAACCACCGGCACACAGCGCTTTGCCAAATTGATACGCATGGCGCAAACCCGCCGCTGACGCTTTGCGACTACCGACAATCGCCACTGAGGGCAGATGCAGCGCATCGACACTCCCTTTAACAAACAGAAAAGCTGGCGCCTGTGGGCTACTGTGCAACAGCGCTGGATAATCAGCATCACCGGCAAAGATTAGCTGGGTACCGCTACTTTCAAGGTATTGCTCAATGCGCTTCACTTCATCGTAAATCGCACCTTGGCGCGTGTTATAGCGGTTCAGCGCATCAGTTTGCGCCGTCGACAGATTAGGAGAGGAGGGGTCACTATCAGAAGCGAGTAACCGCTGGGGCGTCCAGCCGCCATCGTGCAGTTTTTTGAGAGTCGCAGGTCCGACCCCCGGCAGCAAGCTGATAGCGATCCAGTCCATTGGATCGCTCATAGAATTCGCTACTTATCAAAAGGTGATTTTATTATGTCTCCAACAGCCAATACATTTGTAGCTGTCATCACTAGGCCATAGCTAACTTTCTCATAGGCCTTAAACACCATCAGAGAGCCCGCTTCCTCCATCGGTAGTTGGACGACTTCGTTAGTCACTGGATCAGCCACGGTCTCCCCACGGGTGAAAATCTTGAAGACGTCACCGGCTTTCACTTGTTCACGTTTCCCTAGGTTGATTGTGACAGCATCAAAACGGCCAATGTTATTCACACCCTTAGGTACCGAGATAATTAAGCCATTTTTACCGGCAGGTGCTGCATCAGGATAAAAATGCGACTGCAAACGGCTAGACGGGGTGGGGAGAACGCGGTCAAGGATACGGACCTCATAACGAGACTTATCAACATCCAGTGTTGAAACATCGTCATTGCGTGCCGTAACCGTTGCATCCGCTACTTTTGTCAGCTCATAGCCGAGCAACTCATCCGTCACAGGGTCACGATACTCTTTGGCAGGTCTATAGATGTTCTGAGCATCACTATTACTGCGTAGTTGGCCACGCGCATATACACGGTCACCGGCTCCGGCAATGATACGTTTATCACGACCACCTAAGATGTAGGGCGTTGCCTCCATCATCTCGCTATCCAGCACAACGTTTTCGTTCATGAATGCGTAGATATCTTTAAGAGGAATAGCAGGGATCGCCCGCTCAATCTTGGAGACACGAGCGCGGGGCATCAGGCGGTCATCGCGGCTTTTACTCAAGCGAGGCTGTCCGTTTACCCACGTCAGGTAAAGAATATCACCGGGATAGATCAGGTGCGGATTATCAATCTGCGGGTTCACATCCCACAATTGCGGCCAGCGCCAAGGCTCCTGCAGAAAGTGGCCAGATATGTCCCAAAGCGTATCGCCTTTGACGACGACATACTCTTGCGGATATCCCTCTCGCAGCTGAAGCTGATCTGCTCTTACTTCAGCCATCGCCGGCGTTACAACAGTCAACCACGACGCCAGACACACTCCCAACAGTTTTTTCATCTCCAGTTCCCTTGCCACCGCTTATCTATAAGCCAATATCTAACACTGCATGTTAAACGACAAATGCATCGTTGCACCAGAGTCAGTATAATAGTAGGAATACTCTTTTGCGCCTAAACTAGGGCGATCTTTATAATTTTCTAAAGAAACTGTGACTTAACTATGGCGTTATTACCAATTCTTGAATTTCCCGACCCACGTCTTCGCACTGTGGCCGCCCCTGTTGAAGTGTTCGACGCTGAACTCAAGCAGACCATCGCCGACATGTTCGAGACCATGTACGACGCGCCGGGTATTGGACTGGCTGCAACGCAGGTGAACATCCATCGTCGTATTATCACGATCGATGTCTCTGAAGAGGGCGACGAGCCGCTTGTTCTGATCAATCCAACCTTTGAAGTGCTGGAAGAGGAACTTGAAAGCATGCAGGAAGGTTGCTTGTCCGTACCAGGGTATTACGAAGACGTAACACGCCCGAACCATATTCGCGTCACGGCCAAAGATGAAAATGGCGATGAACGTACATTCGAGGCGGAAGGTTTGCTAGCGGTGTGTGTGCAACACGAAATCGACCACCTAGAAGGCAAGCTGTTTGTTGATTATATCTCACCGCTAAAACGTAATCGTATTCGTAGCAAGCTTGAGAAAAAGCACAAACAGGAACGAGTAGGGTAACTGCACCTTTCCATCGACAACATCCACAGGTTTGCTCATGCAAGCCTGTTTTGTTTTTAGGGCCCATGATGAGCAACCAACCACTGAATATCATTTTTGCAGGCACGCCAGATTTTGCCGCAGCGACACTCGCCGCACTGGTCAATACTGAGCACAACATCATCGCTGCATATACCCAGCCAGACCGACCAGCAGGGCGCGGCAAGAAACTAAAGGCCAGCCCAGTGAAAGAGCTGGCCCAACAACATGATATTCCAGTGTATCAACCAAAGAGTTTGCGCAGCAGCGAAGCTCAGGCAGAGCTTGCTGCACTCGATGCAGATCTTATGATCGTGGTTGCTTACGGATTAATCCTCCCCCAAGAGGTCCTTGAAGCACCACGCTTTGGTTGCATGAATGTACACGCCTCGATCTTACCGCGCTGGCGTGGCGCTGCCCCCATACATCGTTCACTACTCGCTGGTGACACCGAAACAGGTGTGACTATCATGCAGATGGACGAGGGTCTGGATACCGGTGACATGTTACACACCGTAACCACGCCGATTGCAGCCACTGAAACCAGCGGCCAACTGCATGATCGACTCGCTGCGATAGGCGCACAAGCTATGCTCACAACATTGGCCCAGTTATGTGAAGGAAAGCTCGCACCCGAAAAGCAAGACGATAGCTTGGCAACTTACGCACACAAGCTCGAGAAGCAAGAGGGTAATATCGACTGGTCACAACCAGCCGAGCAAGTAGACCGCCAGATCCGCGGACTGTCACCGTGGCCGATCGCTTTTACACAACTAGGCGATGCCACACTGCGTATCCATGGTTCGACACCAAGCACACACAGCAGTGAAGCTGCCGCCGGCACGATCACCGAGCTTGAAAAAGACGCGATTGTTGTTGCGTGTGGCGATGGGCGCTGTATCGGTTTAACGCGCTTACAACTGCCAGGTGGCAAAGTTCTAACAGCACGAGACCTGCTTAACTCGCGCCGCGATGACTTCGCTGTCGGTACGGTGCTGGGCGCATGAGTACTCGTTTAGTCGCAACCGAAGTCATTGCCTCTCTGATCAACAATCAGGGCTCGCTACGCAGCTTAATGACTAATGCCCAAATGCAGGTGGAAGATAACGAGCGCGCACTCTTGCAACAGCTTTGCTACGGTACCGCACGTAACTTCCCAAAGCTCTATACACTGGCAGACGCGTTGCTTGATCGACCCATTCGCAAACTAGATCCAGACGTACTGGCATTGATTATGGTAGGCCTGTATCAGCTTTCAGAAACCCGTATCCCAGACCACGCAGCTATTAGTGAAACGGTGGATGCAGCACATGATTTAGGTCTGCGTCGTGCCTCGGGCCTAGTGAACGCCGTACTACGCCGGTTTACCCGCGAACAGGAGCATGTGCTGGATGCCTTAGAAGCGCAGCCAAGCTTCCTGTTCAACCACCCTGAGTGGTTTATCGGGAAGCTCAAGCACAACTGGCCCGACCATTGGGAATCGATACTGGCGCAAAACAACCTGCAGCCGCCAATGTGCATACGCGTGAACACCCAGCATGTTTCACGTGAAACATATATCGGGATGCTTGCGTCTGAAAACATCAACGCACTACCGGGAACGTTTTCAGATGTAGCCATCTATTTGGCCGAGGCAGTACCCATAACCCACCTTCCGGGTTTTGCAGAGGGTCTCTTTAGCGTTCAAGACGAAGCTGCGCAACTATCTTGCCAGCTTGTTGACCCTCAGCCCGAAGAGCGAATTCTCGATGCATGCGCTGCACCCGGAGGGAAGCTATGCCACCTATTGGAACACCAACCGAAGGCTATCATTCAAGCCCTTGAGTTAGATCAGCGACGCGCAGCGCGCATAACTGAGAATCTAACACGGCTAAAACTGGATGCCGCCCTCGAGGTAGGCGATGCCGCCGAACAGGGCTGGTGGGATGGGTCGCTCTACGACAAAATTTTGTTGGATGCACCCTGCAGCGCAACCGGCGTTATCCGCCGCAACCCTGATATTAAAATGCTGCGTCAAGGCGAAGATATCCATACACAGGCGAAGTTACAGATGCGCATCCTAGAGAATCTCTGGACGATGCTGAAACCTGGAGGCACTCTGGTTTATGCGACCTGTTCGATCTTCTCCCAAGAGAACGAGCGCATTATCGAGCGCTTCGTGACTGAACATGACGACGCATCTGAAATTCCAGTCGACGCACCTTGGGGTGTTGCTAGACCATTTGGCCGCCAACTCTTCCCGCAAGAGAACGGCCACGATGGCTTCTACTACGCAAAGCTGGTTAAGGAAAAAGCAGTTCTTGGTTAACCGATGAAGATAATCATACTCGGCGCAGGGCAGGTGGGCGGTACGCTCGCAGAGAACCTCGCAAGCGAAGCAAACGACATTACCGTCGTGGATACGGATCATAGCCGTCTACGTGAATTACAAGACCGGTTGGATATCCGAACCGTTGAAGGCAAGGCATCCCACCCCAGCGCGCTCGAACAGGCCGGTGCACGGGATGCCGATATGCTCATCGCGGTTACCAACAGTGATGAGGTCAACATGGTGGCCTGCCAGGTAGGGCAGACGATGTATAACATCCCCACCAAAATTGCCCGCGTGCGAGAGCAAGACTATTTGCAACGTGACCGCATGCTGTTCGCTCGTGAAGAGATGCCGATCAATGTACTGATCAGCCCTGAGCAACTCGTCACAAAACACATAAAACGTTTGATACAACAGCCAGGTGCCTTGCAGGTGCTCGACTTCGCCGAGGGCAAAGCTCAATTAGTGGCGGTCCGCGCTTACTACGGCGGCCCTCTCGTTGGCCGCGAGATCGCCTATTTGCGCACGCATATGCCCGCAGTCGATACCCGTGTGGCAGCGATTTTCCGCCAAGGTAAACCGATCATCCCCCAAGGCAACACTGTTATCGAAGCCGATGACGAGGTGTTCTTTATCGCCGCACGCAAAGATATTCGTGCAGTGATGAGCGAACTTCGCCGCCTTGATAAGCCCTATAAGCGCATTATTATTGCCGGTGGCGGTAACATCGGAGCACGCCTTGCCGGCGAGATTGAGAACGACTTCCAAGTTAAAATCATCGAGCGCAGCATCAACCGTTGCAATCAGTTGGCCCGCCAGCTGAACAACACAATTGTGCTGCACGGTAGTGCCTCAGCAAAAGATCTATTACTCGAAGAGAACATCGAAGATACCGATGTATTCTGTGCGCTAACCAACGATGACGAGGCCAATATCATGGCCTCGATGCTCGCCAAGCGCCTCGGTGCACGCACCGTGATGACATTAATTAATAACCCCGCATACGTCGATCTTGTCCAAGGCGGCGTGATCGATATCGCCATTTCACCTCAGCAAACTACGATTGGCGCGCTATTAACCCACGTGCGTCGTGGCGATGTGGCGGCGGTTCACTCATTACGCCGCGGGGCCGCAGAGGCGCTCGAAGCGGTGGCACATGGTGATAAACGCAGCTCAAAAGTCGTAGGACGTGCGCTTGAGGATATCGACCTACCACCGGGCACAACCATTGGCGCGATCGTACGGAACGATGAAGTACTCATTGCCCACGATGATGTGGTTGTCGAGAATGGCGATCACGTGATTCTCTTCTTGGTCGATAAGCGCCGCATCGGCGATGTCGAGCGGCTCTTCCAAGTAGGTTTGACCTTCTTCTAGGTTTCAAAAAAGGCTAGGCAACTATGCACTATCGCGTCATCCTTCGCATTCTCGGTATCCTGCTGATGGTCTTCAGCTTGTCGATGCTACCCCCGGTGGGCGTTTCGATGTTCTATGAAGATGGCCATAGCTTTATCTTCGTTGCTGCTTTTGTTATCACACTCGCGACAGGCTTTCTTATCTGGCTGCCGGTGTATCGCGTAAGAGAGGATTTACGAACGCGGGACGGCTTCCTTGTTACCGTCTTGTTTTGGACCGTACTCGGCCTGTTCGGAGCCATACCCCTTGTGCTGTCCGAAAGCCCCCATCTTTCCATTGTCGATGCGGTGTTTGAGTCACTGTCGGGTCTCACAACCACCGGCGCTACTGTGATGACAGGTATCGACACACTGCCTGAATCCATTCTCTATTACCGCCAACAGCTGCAATGGTTTGGCGGCATGGGGATTATCGTGCTGGCGGTTGCCATCCTGCCCATGCTCGGTATCGGGGGAATGCAGCTCTATCGTGCTGAGACACCCGGCCCGGTCAAAGATAGCAAGCTGACACCCCGCATCACTGAAACCGCAAAGGCGCTATGGTACATCTATCTGTCTCTCACAATCGCTTGTGCAGTCGGCTATTGGCTCGCGGGAATGACACCGTTTGATGCGATAGGGCATAGCTTCTCCACGGTTGCGATTGGTGGATTCTCTACACACGATGCCAGCATCGGCTACTTCGATAGCCCAGCTATCGAGATGATCTGCACCTTCTTTATGACCGTCTCTGCGATCAACTTTGGATTACACTTCTTTGCTTGGCGCCAGCGCACCTTTCGCCACTATTTCGAAGACCCGGAAGTGAAGTTCTACCTTGGCATTTTGTTTGTCACCATCCTTTTCGCGCTATTTGTGCTGGTCATCACAGCGACTTACCCGCCTATCGAAGCACTGCGTAAAGCGGTGTTTATGGTGGTATCCGTCGCCACTACGACCGGTTTCGGTACTGCCGACTTCGCCCACTGGCCGGTGATGCTGCCTTTCTTGCTGTTTGTCGCAGCGTTCGCTGGCGGCTGTGCAGGCTCAACTGGGGGCGGCATGAAGGTCATCCGTATTCTGTTGATCTTGAAACAGGGCTATCGAGAGATCCAGCGTCTTGTACACCCTAATGCCGTTATACCTGTGAAGCTGGGCAACAAGCCCATCTCGGATCGCGTACTACAGGCCGTCTGGGGGTTTTTCTCCGTGTATTTGCTGGTGTTTGTCGTGATGCTGATCGCATTACTAGGAACCGGCCTTGACCAAGTAACGGCTTGGTCGGCGGTCGGCGCGACGCTCAATAACTTAGGACCGGGGCTTGGGGATGTATCTGCCCATTATGGCGGCTTGAACGATACGGCGAAGTGGATCTTATGCTTTGCGATGCTGCTAGGGCGTCTTGAGGTGTTTACGTTGCTGGTGCTCTTTACACCCGCATTCTGGAAGCGCTAACTCAGCATTGAGCCCCTACCGACTGTAGGGGCTGACAACGCCATCAGGTTGGTGGTTGAAGCGCTTGTACTCCCACTGGTATTGAGCCGGCAACGCTTTCACACACTGCTCCACTGATCGATTCAGCCCCAATAATGCCTCGTTCAAATCCGCGCTATAGATCAGTTCATCGGCCGCCTTAAAGTGAATTTCAAACCCCTCTCCACCAGGAAGGCGTTCGGCAAACCCACAGATAACACGCGCTTTGGTTTTGCGCACGAGCTGCGGCAACAACTTCATCGTATAAGCAGGGTGGCCAAAAAAGGGCGCCCACTCACCGCCAGTCACCGGCTCCTGATCAGGTAGTATACCCACCATCTCGGTACGTTTAAGCGCGCTCATAACCATCCGCACACCGGAGGCATCCGCAGGAGCCATCCGCGTACCAAGGCGTGCGCGCATACGTTTAATTAGCGTGTCTAAGAGCTTAAGTTTCGGCGGGCGGTACATGGCTGTAAACGGGTAACGCTTCGATAGATAGAGGTTCAGTATTTCCCAATTACCCAGATGCGGAGCGATCAAAATAACACCATGCCCCTGCGCTAGCGCCTCGTCGATTAGGTGCTCATGATGAACGGCTTTTACCTTCTTCAGCGAGCGCGCTGGGGACCACAGCCACGCCATCCCCATCTCTGAGAATGAGCGGCCTGTCTCGATCATACTTAGCTCAGCCAACGCCACACGCTCGGCTTCTGCCTGTTCCGGAAATGCAATATCGATGTTGGTGCGAGTTACGCGCATTAAGCTGCTCTCTGGCCGGGCAGCAAAGTACTTCCCGATCCGGCCACCCAAACGCTGAGCCCAACGCAAAGGCAACAAGGCTAACAAGCCCAAAAAGAGCACGGCAACAATAGCTTTGAGCTGCTTCATAACCACTCCAAAATTAAGAATAAGCAAATATTACCATGCAACGCAGTCGATTTCTTAAAGGGGAAGATTACGCCTTTAGGTAAATACGGTTTACTAACGGCACCAGCCGCGCACCTAAGATGTGTCACTGGAACAGATTTTTTGCCGCTATCGTGGCGCAAAGGGCCTCTATCAGGCGCATTCAAACACCATTCGTGTATAATTTAGCGCTTATTTTATTCCGTGATAAATGGGTGGTTATCGTGACTAACTCTACAACTCCAGACGTCAGCACCTTCCAGGGACTTATCCTGGCGCTACAGTCGTTTTGGGCCGAACAAGGCTGCGTTATTGTTCAACCGTTAGACATGGAAGTTGGGGCCGGAACATTCCACCCAGCTACATTCCTACGAGCTATCGGGCCAGAGACATGGCGCTCCGCATACGTACAACCTAGCCGCCGTCCTACTGATGGCCGCTATGGTGAAAACCCAAACCGCTTACAACATTACTACCAGTTCCAAGTGGTGTTAAAGCCTTCTCCAGACAACATCCAAGAGCTGTACTTAGGCTCCCTAGAGGCGATGGGGCTTGACCTATCGGTTCACGATGTACGTTTCGTAGAGGACAACTGGGAATCACCCACCCTTGGCGCATGGGGTCTGGGTTGGGAAGTGTGGCTAAACGGTATGGAAGTCACACAGTTTACTTACTTCCAGCAGGCTGGCGGTCTAGAGTGCTATCCGGTAACCGGCGAAATCACCTATGGTCTTGAGCGTATTGCGATGTATCTGCAAAACGTAGACAGCGTTTATGACCTTATTTGGGCGAAGAATCCAGATGGCAGCGTTGTGACCTATGGCGATGTGTTTCACCAGAATGAAGTTGAGCAATCAACGTACAACTTCGAGCATGCCGATGTCCCACAGCTGTTTGCTAACTTCGATCACCATGAAGCTGAGTGCCAAAAACTACTTACGCTAGAAACGCCGCTACCATTGCCAGCGTATGAGCAAGTACTGAAAGCATCACACACGTTCAACATGCTCGATGCTCGCCACGCGATATCCGTCACCGAGCGTCAGCGCTACATCCTGCGTGTACGCACACTGGCTCGTGATGTTGCATCAGCATACTTTGAATCACGCCGCGCGCTGGGCTTCCCACTTGCAGAAGAGGGAATCCGCCAAGAGGTGCTAGCCGCGTGTGAAGAGGAGAGCAAATAATGGCTACACAAGATTTTCTGTTTGAACTTGGCACAGAAGAGCTACCACCCAAAGCTCTGAAAGGCCTATCTAAGGCTCTCGAGAACGAAGTCGTCTTAGGCATCAAGCACCTGTTTGATAAGGACTCAGCAACAGCGCTAGAAAGCATGCGTGTTGACTCTTTTGCATCACCACGCCGTTTAGCTGTGCGCATCTCAGATCTTGCAGAACAAGTGCCTAGCTCCACTTTTTTGATGCAAGGCCCGCCAGCACGTATCGCTTTTGATGCGGATGGCAACCCAACCAAAGCACTGGAAGGCTTCGCGAAGAAATGTGGCGCGACGGTAGAGCAGCTAGAAGATATCGATGGCAAAATGTGCATGCGCCAAGAGGTACCAGCTAAGCCTGTTGCTGGTGCCTTACCTGACATCGTGACACACGCCTTGAGCAAATTACCGATCCCTAAGCGTATGCGCTGGGGTGCAACACGTACCGAGTTCGTGCGCCCCGTTAAATGGGTCATGATGCTGATGGGCGATCAGGTGATCGAGTGTGAGATCCTTGGCTTACCAGCCGGACGCACAACACAGGGACATCGCTTCCACCATAACGCGGCAATCGAGATTACAACGCCTGCCGAGTACGAAGAGAAGCTATTAAACATCGGTAAAGTTGTTGCAGACTTCGCGACCCGACGTGAGCAGATCCGCAGCCAAGTTGAATCAGAAGGGCAGCGTATCGGCGGTATCGCCCAGGTCGATGACGACCTGCTAGATGAAGTTACCGCACTGAACGAATGGCCTGTTGCGCTGACAGGCGGCTTCGAAGAAGCTTTCTTGGCAGTGCCAGCTGAAGCCCTGATCTCGTCGATGAAGGAACACCAAAAGTACTTCCACGTGAATGATGAAAAGGGCAACTTGATGCCATTCTTCATCACAATCGCGAACATCGCTTCCAACGACCCACAGCAGGTGATCAAAGGGAACGAGAAGGTTATTCGCCCACGCTTAGCGGATGCGAAGTTCTTCTTCGAGACCGACAAAAAAGTTACGCTTGAATCCCGCGTAGAGAAGCTCAAAACCATCGTATTCCAAAACCAGCTAGGCACCGTGTACGACAAAGCCGCTCGCATCTCCGCATTGGCTGGCTTTATTGCAGAAGCCCTAGAGCAAGATAGCGCTAAAGCAAGCCGTGCTGGCTTGCTATCTAAAGCTGACCTGCTTAGCGATATGGTTTATGAATTCACTGACCTCCAAGGTTTGATGGGTTACCACTACGCACTGGCAGATGGCGAGGATGCCGAAGTTGCGAAGGCAATTTACGAGCAGTACTTGCCTAAATATGCAGGTGACGACCTTCCTGAAACCAACGCTGGTATTGCCGTTGCGCTGGCTGATAGGCTCGACACATTAACCGGCCTTTTCGGTATCAACCAACCGCCAACGGGATCCAAAGACCCGTTCGCACTGCGCCGCGCGGCGTTAGGTATCTTGCGTATCTTGGTTGAAAAAGAGCTTAGTCTCGACCTTGAAGTGCTTGTGGAAAAGGCGGCTAGCCTTCACAGCGACCTGCCTGCGGCAGACACGGTTGTTACACAAGTCACAGACTTTATGCTGGAGCGCTTCCGCGCATGGTATGAAGACAAGGGCGTCGCTATCGATAGCTACCTTGCGGTAAACGCTGTACGCCCAACACGACCACTCGACTTCGACCAACGCGTGCGTGCAGTGAACAGCTTTAAAGAGCTAGCAGCGTCCGACGCTTTGGCCGCTGCGAACAAGCGGGTGTCTAACATTCTGGCTAAAAATGCGACGGAGTCTCAAGCGGACTTCGATCCATCTTTACTATCAGAAGCGGCAGAAAAAGAGCTTGCTGATGTATTGGCGCAAAAAGAAACAGTGGTTGCGCCGCTGTTTGCTGCCGGTAAATACGATGAAGCTCTGACGGAGTTAGCAGCATTGCAGGCAAGCGTTGATAACTTCTTCGACAATGTCATGGTGATGGCAGACGACGAAAAAGTGCGCGCAAACCGCATTAGTTTACTCGCTCGTCTACGTGCACTGTTCTTACAGGTAGCCGATATTTCTGTTCTGAGTAACTGATCATTCTGCTCTAAGTTAAAAGCCGGCGATAGCCGGCTTTTTTGTTTCACGTGAAACACGCTAATAAAAACTTCTTGATGCTAAAGCCCGTAACCGATACAGCGACTTAAACCGACCGAAGCAATTATAGAAAATATGCTGAGCACCTAATTATGCTCAAATTTTGAGGTAGCGTGATTTAAGCAGCAAAAGCCTAATGCCAAGCGTCAAGCATCTTAACGACCATCGCTTTAAGAGACTTATAAGCAAGAGAGCCAAACCAGAAAGAACGCCTGCTGTGTGAAACCAGCATGGTATAAAAGAGGCATTCGCCAAGTTATGAAAAATAGGGCACCTAAAAAGGGCGCCCTTGTAGCAGTCGCTACGAATACCGCATAGCTTTTCAGCAGCGATAGTTAAGTGAACGTAAAATCTTAGAAAACGGTTGTGTGGCTAACTCTCAAGCGCGGCGTAAGCGACCATCTCCACTAGCATCTCTTCGCGCGCTAAACCTGAGATCACCATCGCCGCGCGATTTGGGTAAGGGGCCTGTAGGTACTCTGCGTAAACCTTATTCACCACAGGTAAGTAGCTACGATCCGTTACATAGATCAGCACCTGAGTCAGTCGGTCAAGGCCTGCACCGGCCTTCTCTAGTGTGTGTTTCAGGTTATCCATGGTTTGGCGCGTTTGCGCCTCAATACCCCCTTCAACCACGTTACCATCGGCGTTAATCGGTATTTGCGCGGTAAAGAGAATGCCGTTGCCCACCGTTGCCCATTCAAGTGGGGAGGGTGAAGCGTAAAGGTCGGTTTTTACGGTTGTGATCATGCTGTTCTCCTGTCCTGTCGATTAGATTTCGCCACCGGCAAGTTGTTTTTCGAGCGTACTGACTGCCAAGAAGCCGAGTTGACGAAACGGCTCTGGAGGCATCCAGCTAGGCTGTCCAAAAAGTTCGTGTACGGGTATCGTCGCCGCGCCGGTCGCCAAGTCTGCAAGCGCACCGCCCAGCATCCAGCCCTTGACCAAACCCACACCATTGCAACCCACCGAAGCGAATAGCCCGGGACGTAGCTCACCCCACAGCGGCGCACCATTCGCTGTCAGCGAAGTTGTGCCTCCCCACCAATGGGCAAGTTGTTGTGCGCCTTCCAGTTCTGGATAACGGCTGTGCAGGCTGCGCAGTAGTATTTGCTCAACCTCGTCGCCTCCCTCTTGCTCGTATCCGTACATGCCACGCACCAGTAACCGGCCATCTTGCGTTGAGCGGAAAGTTGTCCCTAAACGGTGAGCGGGTAGTAGCCCCCACTCACCACGCTGATTGATCTGGGCACGCTCCGTATCACTGAGGATGGGTGTGAGCCCTGCATAGGTGTAGATGGTGACGCTGCGCGACGCGCCATAGCCAAGGCCTTTAATAAAGGCGTTGTTCGCAAGAAACAGGCGAGGCGCCTCAGCCATCGCCGACGCAGTGCGTACCACCCAGCGTGATGCGTGCTGTTCGAGTTCAAGCGCCGCTGAGTTCTCATATAAGGTGACGTTCGCTGGTAGCGTCTGTGCCACGGCACGAATCGTGCGCACCGGATTTAATAAGCGGTTACCCGGCAGCAGCAGGCCGCTGCAGTAATAAGTTGATCCGGTGATTTGCGCCAGTGCTGCGGCATCTAGCAACTCCGCCGATTGACCGCTGGCGACCATAAAACGCTCGAGCTGTTTGATGTAACGCTCACCTCGGGAGGTTGCCGCCGCTTTAAAGACCGGCTGCGTGTTCGTATCGCTCAACCCCGCTGCCGTTATCAGTTGCGTGTGAGCACGCTGATAGAGGGTATGCAGCTGCTGTGCTTGCGCAGTGCTAGGCGCACTCAATGCGGCTTCCAGCGCAAAGCCTGAATTACGCCCAGGGGAGCCACTGCCCACCTGTTCCGCTTCCAACACTGCTATACGGTAATTTGGCTGGCGCTCTGCCAAGCGGCGCGCGATCGCAAGCCCTGTATAACCCGCACCAATAATGATCGCATCAAAATGTTGATGCCCCGTTAGTGCGGGCTTTACTGCGCCATCAAACGCAGGGTCCGGCCAGCAACAGGGACGCTGATAGTGGGGGTAAGCTGTCGACATAACGCGCTCCTCAATTAGCGCTCTTCAGTAGCGCCATATAGCCGCTGCGTAATCACCTGAGCATGCTGCCGAAGCTGATCACACAACGCGTGGTAATACGTTTCATTCATTTGCTTTCGCGGTACGCTGCAGCTCAGAGCGGCCACTGGCGCACCGGATGGATCCATAATCGGGCTGGCTATGCCTGTAAACTCAGGAGGCTCTGTACCTTCAACACCGCCTGTCACACCTAAGCGCCGACACATCGCAACCGCTTGGTCGACATCAAACCGCTCAATACCGTACGAACGCTGCAACGTGGCGGCATTGCGTGCCAGTATCTGGTCGTACTCGCTACGACTTAGATGACTCAAGATGGCGATCGATGCTTGCCCTAAGCCATGGCGAATCCGATCACCCAAATCACTGACATAGCTGCGCGTCGGTTGGCTACCATCTTGAATATCCAAACACAGCACATTGAAGCCATCGGGCACGAACAGAAAAAAGCTGTTATCAAACTGGTCAGCTAAGCTACGCAACGGGCCACGCGCCGCACGCTTAATACATTGGGTTTGCCCCGCAGCACTGCCCCACACAATCAACTGATGTCCAAGGAGGTAAGGCCCCCGATCACAAATCTGGCGCAGTAAACCCAGCCGCTTCAGCGCCTGCGCTAACCGATATACCGTGGCAATAGAGAAACCACTCGCTGCCTCCAGCTGCGCCGCAGTCATTCCCTGATGTCCGGCGCGGGTAACTAGCTCCACCAGCAACATGCTGCGATCCAGTGTTTGGATGCCGCTATCTGGCATCACGGCAGGATCCGCTCGGTTCATCTTCTCGTGCTCCTTTTATTGCGCCCACTATAAATGGCGCTCGCCTCAAAGGCTTATCGCTATGCGATAAAATCCCGCAAAAACGCATTTTTTATACATATAGAAATTTAATTTTTATATAAAAATTTATTGATAATAAAAGCGGTTTAAAGCGCCGTTTAAGTATGTTTATATGTCTATAAAATTAAAAGAGAGATTTCCATATGAAGCGAGTTCTGCCTCCTGCACCTTGGCAGGGACGGAATGACCAAGATCAGCCCGAGCAGGCCAAGCGCTGGCATCATCAGGTTGAGATTCAAACCGACGCCCACATGCCTACCGACGCGACCCACGGCCTGATCGGCTTCTGCTGTGATGCGGGAGTGCGCCGCAATCACGGTCGTCCTGGTGCCGCAGAAGGTCCGGCTGCACTTAGACGCCAGCTTGCCAACCTTGCATGCCACGACACAGCGGTACGCTTGGGTGATTTTGGTGATGTTATTGCGGAAGGGGATGAACTTGAGGCGGCGCAGGTAACACTGGCAAACAGCGTTGCACAGGTGTTGAGTCACACGGATATCTCGCGCTTGTTGGTGGTCGGTGGCGGCCATGAAACCGCTTGGGGCAGCTTCTGCGGACTCTATCAAGCACTGGGCCCTGATGTGCGTATTGGCATCATCAACTTAGATGCCCACTTTGATCTACGTAAACCCGAAGCACTGGGGCCATCTTCCGGTACGCCTTTTTATCAGATTCGCGAGTTCGTCGGCGCCGATAACTTCTTCTATACCTGTTTGGGCGTCGCCCAAGAGTCCAACACCGCAACGCTATTCCAGCGTGCGACGGCGTGGGGCGTGCACTATCGAGCTGATCACGAGATGGCAGCCGCACACCTACCAGCAATTTGTGACGAGATAGACGCCTTTGCGCAATCTGTCGATGCGCTGTATCTGACAATCGATCTGGATGTATTACCGCACTACCAAGCGCCGGGCGTTAGCGCGCCGGCCTCCCGCGGGGTTAGCCTTGCTGTTATTGAGGCGGTCATCGCTCAGATCAAGCAAAGTGCTCAACACTGCCGCCTAGGGTTGCCCTTGGTGGAGCTAACCGAATTAAACCCCTCCTGCGACTTGCAAGGGGTAACAGCACGCACCGCTGCGATATTGGCGAACGCGCTGCTTAGTGACTCGGCATCTGCCGGAAAACCCGTGCGTGATCTCACGCCTCTAATCGAAAGGAAGTAAACAATGAAAACAAAGCTAAAGACACTTCTGATCTCCGCTGCGTTATCCACAGGGCTAGCAGCGGGTGTCGCTCAGGCTCAGGAACGTGTGTTTTTCGGTATCGCAACGGGCGGCACCGGCGGTACTTATTATCCACTGGGAGGGATGCTGGCACAGGTCATCTCTAACAACAGTGAGCTGCAAGGGAAGAAGATTTCGGCAACGGCAGAGACAGGTAATGCCTCGGTCGCTAACGCAGGCTTACTAGGCCGTGGTTCTATCGAATCAGCGTTTGTTGCCGCTGATGTGCTTGATGCAGCTTACAACGGTAAAAACCAGTTCAAAGGTAAAGAGATCAAAAACCTGCGTGCGCTGGGCGCTCTGTACCCAGAGACCGTACAACTGGTGGCTCAGCCGGGCATCAATAACTTCGCTGACTTGAAGGGCCGTTCTATCAGCTCGGGCTCGCCAGGTTCTGGCCAGTGGCAACTACTGGGCGACCTACTCAGCGCTTATGACATGAGCCGCGATGATATCAAAGAGGATTACTCTTCGTTCTCGCAATCTGCTGAAAAGATCAAGGATGGCAACTTAGATGCATCGCTGATCACGGCAGGCTCGCCGACCGCCTCCATTGTCGAGTTATCCAATGGCCACGATATCAGCATTGTGCCACTGACCGGCGCACCTGTGAAAAAGCTGTTAGAGAAACAACCCTATTATGCACAGACAATCCTGCCAGCTGGCACGTATAAGGGTGTGGATAAAGATGTGGAAACGATTGCTGTGCGCGCTATCTGGGCAACGCACACAGACCTACCAGAGGATATCGCTTACGCGGTGACCAAAGCGCTGTACGAAAACACCGATACATTGGCGAAAGTACACGTGAAGGGTAAAGAGATCAGCGTACAAACGGCACTAGAGTCTGTATCAATTCCATTGCACCCAGGTGCTGAGCGTTACTACCGTGAAAAAGGCCTTATTAAGTAAGGCTATCCCTTGGCTAGCAAGCTCGTTCGCGATGCTTGTCAGCCATCAGAGTGGGGCGGTTGCACTGCAGATAGAGGACTATCGTGCAGCGCAATCACTCACCTGTGTTGCTCTGCCGACACCTACTTTTTCGTTATCGTTTATCCATTCGGTTTCACTCACACCGGTGACCGATCGTTATCGTATCGAGCAGGATTCCGCAGGGTATCGCATCGTGCAAACGGCAGAGCACTTTATCGCCCACGGACAAGGGCTGCCATCCATGCTAGGGGAGCCAGATGCCATCGCTTTCGAGCATAAAGAGGGTGAGTTCGTATTACACATGGAACGGCCAATACCCGATCTGCTCGTGCGTACCGATGCACGTTTTAAAAACCGGTTGCACACCGACAACACAACAATAAATCTAAATCAGTGGTCCGATAACGGTTTACGTATTCGTCCGGTCAGCCACTGCAACACTGAGCAAAAGCTATGAACACTGAGCGCACCCAGGGCGAGCAGCCCACGCATGGAACGACGCAGATGCATCAGGAAGATCTGGACAACCTGATCAAAGAGTATGACAACGAGAGCAACTTTCGCGACCTTCGCGGCGGCCTGAAACACTTTGTCACCTTGGTGTGTGTCTCTCTGAGTGTCTTCCACATCTACACAGCAGGCTTTGGTCTACTCAACGAAGTTTCTCACCGCACCGTCCACATGACGATGATCATGGGGCTGCTATTCTTGGTTTTCCCGCGTAAAGCGGCAAAGCGCCCAAAAGTGGGCATCGCGTTAGGCCTGATGTATGGTCTCTTTTATCTGTTGATCGCCCACCAGCTGGTCTCGGCACTGGGTAACAACCTGTCTTGGGTGATCAATGCTGGCATCTATCTCTTTGCGGGGATGATGGCGCTATCGGCGTTGCCCTTGTCGTTCTTGGGTGGGCGCGGCAACAAGCCCGGTTGGTTGGACTGGCCGTTAGCGATACTCGGTGCGGGCTTCTCGGGTTATCTGGTCTACTTCTTTGATGAGATCTTCATCATCAACGTGGGCTTCCCGCAAACGATGGACTACCTGATGGGTGGCGTCGCCATTTTGATGGTGATTGAGGGTGCCCGCCGTACGATGGGCGAGTCGCTGTCTATTATTGGCGTTTTGGCGTTGCTGTACGCCATGTTTGGCCCTCAGCTGCCGGGCGTTTTAGCGCACCGTGGCTACGATATCATCCGCCTTGTTGAGCATCTCTACTTAGGCACCGAGGGTATCTATGGCATCGCCATTGGTGTTGTCGCAACCTACGTGTTCCATTTCGTACTCTTTGGTGTCTTGGCTCAGGCTTCCGGGCTTGGCCAGCTGTTCATTGAGCTGGCAACGCTGCTGGCTGGCCGCTATGCCGGAGGCCCAGCCAAAGTTTCCGTGGTGTCATCTGGCTTTTTTGGCATGATCTCCGGTTCACCGGTTGCCAATACGGTAACCACAGGCGCTTTTACCATCCCGATGATGCAGCGCTACGGTTTCAGCGGGCGTTTCGCAGCGGCAACAGAAGCCGCGGCATCCTGCGGTGGACAGATCACACCGCCGATTATGGGTGCATCTGCCTTTGTCATGTCGGAAATGCTGGGGGTGCCCTATAACGAGCTGATTCTTATCGCCATTATTCCCGCCGCATTCCACTACCTTGCGACACTGTGCATGGTTCACTTTGAGGCGCGCCGCTTGGGCCTTGAGGGTATGCCCGCTGAAGATATCCCGCGTTTTCGTGATGTTATGGCACGCCATTGGCACCAAACCATTCCACTCATCGTGATGGTTACGCTACTCTTGATGCAGTTCACGCCATTCCTTGCGGCATTCTGGGGCATTATCCTTACGGTGTTGTGTTCCTACATCCCGCTACTGCTCAAACCAATGGGTTTCACAAAACTTGATAGCGAGAGCGTGCTGACACCTTCACGGCTGATTTTCAGCCTAGAGGAGGGCGCTAAGCAGTCGATTGCGATCACCGCAGCCTGCGCTTGCGTCGGCTTCCTGTTAGGCGTAACCACGCTGACCGGTCTTGGCTTTAAGTTCTCCGGCGCGATTGTTGGCTTAGCCACAGATTTCGGCACCTGGTTGACGATGATCGTCCCCTTTGGCTTGCTCGATCAAGCCTCCACTACGCTGTTTGTCGCACTGATCTTGGTATCACTGGCCTGTATCCTAATGGGCGCGGGTATCCCAACAACACCGACATACATTATCTTGGCATCGATCGTTGCTCCGGCACTGGATGAGTTTGGCATTGCGCTGCTAGCCTGCCACTTCTTCATCTTCTACTACGGTGTATTAGCTGATGTGACACCACCCGTGGCGCTGGCGGCATATGCAGGCGCGGGCATCTCGGGGTCTGACCCCATGCGCACCGGCACAACCGCGTTCCGTCTATCGATGGGTAAAGCACTGGTGCCATTTATGTTTATCTATGCGCCGAGCTTGTTGTTCCTCGATTTTGATGCACAAGAGTTTGCCTTGGCCATGATCAGCGGTATCCTCTGCATCCTGGCACTGTCTGCTGCGTATATCGGCTTCTTCTGCGCACCGCTGCAAAAGGCCGAGAAAGCCCTGCTGACTATTGCCGGATTGGCACTGGTTGGATCTCTACCTTGGCTGGTGCTGCTTGCCGGTTCGGTGGTTGTGGCGATACTGCTGCGTAACTACCGCCAGAGCCGCGTGCAACCCTACGTTGCCGCCAACTAACGCACAGGACGCTGGCGAAAAAAGAGCACCTCAAGGTGCTCTTTTGCGAACCGTATACAGGTAAGGATTGATGGCTGAAAACAAAAACAACTACATAGTACCGGCGCTCGAAAAGGGGCTTCAAATCCTTGAGATGTTTGATAGCCAACGCCGTAACCTTTCACAAGCGGAGATGGCCGCCGCTTTAGGCGTTAGCTCGAACTCGCTGTACCGCATCGTACAAACGCTGACCTCCATGGGCTACCTAAAGAAAACAGGAACCAATACCTATTCATTGGGTTCGCAGGTTGTCAGCCGCGGCTTTAGCTATCTAGCCAGCCGCGAAATTGTTGAAGTGGCTGCTCCTTTTATCACTCAACTTCGGGACAGCACTTCCTTATCCAGCCACCTTGCCATCCGCGAGGGCAACGAGACCCTTTATGTGTTTCGCGCATTGGCGTTACAACGGGTTTCTGTAAACGTTCCTGTTGGCACGCGATTTCCTTGCCATATCACGGCCATGGGGCGCGCACTGTTGATCGGCTTATCACCAGATGAGCTTGAGCAGCTTTATCAAGGGCAACGCTTAGATGGCTACCCAGAGCCTGCGCCACAGACGTTACCTGATCTACTGGCGATGTGTGAAAAAGAGCGTGCACAAGGCTGGAGCATGCACTATTCCGACTACTCAACAGCGATTGCCGTACCGGTGCGGAACTTCACAGGTGAGGTAGTAGCGGCCATCAATATTTCTGGCCCAGATGTGGTGATGCATAAAGACGGTGTCCAAGAGCGCTTGGTGACGGCGCTAAAAAAGAGCGCCAGCCAAATTATGCACGAGCTGGGTGGCACAACCCGCCGTTAAACCTACCTATCAGCATGTTTTGGTGAGTGCCGTGCTTGTTATATACAAAGCAGGCACAGGCCAAGAGAAACTCTACCTTCACCGCACGATTATTTGCTTTCACTAGGCCAGAGCGGTTAATTTTGGCTCATAGCTGATACAAGCCGAAGCACAGGAGCATGCGCGTGACAAACAAAGAGACGCACTGGAGCAACCACCCCGGAGACGAAGGGCCAGTCACTGTTAGTGTTTCACGCAAGGTGAAGCCAGGCTCGGAAGCCGCGTATGAGCAGTGTGTATCTGACCTTGTGAGCGCCGCAGCTGATTTTAAGGGCCACCAAGGCGCCACTATTCTGCGGCCAAGTCAGCCACCAATGATGAGTACGTCATTATCTATCGGTTCGATAACTACACCAACTGCCAAGGATGGGAGCAGTCGGAGGTCCGTGCTCAGTTGTTGAAGCATCTGGAAGGCTTAGTTGAGGGCGAAGCATCAACCCAGCAGGGCACCGGCTTAGAGTTTTGGTTTACATTACCAGAGCTACCGGCCCATAAACCACCTAGCCCGCATAAAATGGCTATCGTGCTTATCGGTATCGTTTACGCTTTGGTGCTAGGCCTAAACCTTCTGCTAAAACCTTTCCTTGGACCACTCCCCAGCGCAATCACCATATTGATCGTTGTCGTCCTACAGGTTTTGCTGATGACATACGTCATTATGCCGAGAGTCACCGTCCTACTGAAGCACTGGCTCTTCGACAACTAAATTCACGAGACTAGATAATGACAAGCGGCGAGCTGGCCTAATTTACTTAGCCGATCTAGAACGCCTACGATTTAGATGAACTAGAAAAACAAGACATACAAGCATTAGCGACCAAGAAGTAGGTTCTGAAATGCCAGTAGGCCTCAGTGACTCCAACCACAAACGATAACCATCTGATGTTACGATGGAAAACTGCGACCACTCAGAAGGAGCATCGGACTTACTTAAAAGGGTAAATGTGCCAGCACGGACTCCTGAATAACAGCTGCCTTGCCAATAGGTCATGGCAAACAAGCATCCCATGCCCACATTTTGTCCAACAATCTCTTTAGATAGGTCCAACGGAGCAGGTGCGTACGTATGAGGAGTGCCAAAAGAAATTCTAGAAAAATCGTCCCGATTAAATATCTGCTTTACTCCTGAAGGGTAAATGACACTGAGAGAAAGCTCGGTTATCAATGGAGAGGAAGCAGCAACATGAGAATTCTTGAATTTACCTCCTGGGGGAGCGAAGATATCAGGATAATAGCCGGGTAATATCTGGTCATCGAAGGCTAGAAAACCATAGGCTCGAACCATGTTACCGTAGAGGGCGCCGCTCCACTCCATCTTAAGTCTTATCAAGCTTGCCTGAGAAACAGAACACAGAGAAATCAATAAAAGAGCTGAACAACACTTGCTTAAAAGCTTCATCACTAAGTCCATTTAGTTTGTTAAAAATAATATATTTCTTTAGTACATATAGAGATATAAGACTCTCGTAGACTAACAGTCTGAGCGACACACTCTGCTTCGAGACAACGCAAAAACCGATCTTACATTCTCAAACACCAACCAAAAGCGACTTCAACCACGCCAAAAAGACTTGGTTCTCACGCCGGTCTGCTTTTTCACGCGGGCACGCATAATAGCGTGCCATCCCCGTATCCATTGCTGTTTCTGGAAAGAGCTTAACTAAACGCCCAGCGCGAACGTCAGGCTCAGCCAATAAACTGCGGCTAAGGACAATACCAGCACCATCCATCGCCGCTTGTAAGGCGTGGTCTGCTTGGTTAAAACGCACACCACTGTGGGTATCGACGCCGGTAATCCCTTGCTGCTGGGCATAGCTTTCCCAGCTTGGCGCTGAGGGGTCAAAGAAGATGGAATCGTCATGAATAAGCGGGTGATTAAATATGTCCGCAGGCTGACGTAAGCTACCTTGAGCCGCTAGCCAACCCGGATGGCAGAGGGGCACAACAAACTCATCCACCAGCTTTTCCGCAAACAGGTGGGTATCATCAAAGCGCCCAAACCTTACTGCAGCATCAACGGGCTCCACTCTAAAGTTAGTAATGTGCAGGCTCGCCAAAATACTCGCATTCACATCAGGGTAGAGCGCCGAGAACTCGTGTAACCGCGGAGCAAGCCACTTGATAGCAAATGCAGGGCCGGTACTAACAACAAAATTAGGAGAGGAGACCTGCTCTAATAAGCCAATGCCTTTTTCGATCTGCTCAAAGCCTAAGCTCAATAACGGCAGGGCTTGCCGCGCTTCTTTAGTCAACACAACCTGCCGATTATGGCGCTCGAAGAGCGTCATACCCAGATGCTCCTCCAGCAGTTTTATCTGATAGCTGATAGCCGCGGGCGTCACAAATAGCTCCTCAGCGGCTTTCTTAAAGCTCAAGTGCCGAGAAGCCACTTCAAAGGCCCGAATAGCATTTAATGGGGGGAGTCGCATATCTTCTCAATAAAAATATTTTAATTGATAGGTCAATATAACTCGTTTGTCGCCAAACCTAAACCACCGCAATATAAGCCTGCAAATCAGTAAGCCAGAGGGTGTTAGGATGCAACCTAGAAAAGAAAATTTAACGAGCGAAGATATCGATTTCTATCTACAACGTGGCAGACTGGAGCGCGCAAAGGTGGCAATTAGGATGCTAAAGGCGCTGAAAAATGCTGCTTGTCGCATGCTATGTTATATAAAGAGAGGTGTGACTAGATCGTGCCAAAACCAGAACAGAGAGCAAGTGTAAGCTAGCCCCCACCGGGTGTTAATCTCTTGTAGCTACACACAGAGAAGACTTTATGCTGAGCACTCAATATAGAAAATCTAATTGGATCGGTTGGAACTTACGGTTTATAGCAGATGATGCGCAGCGGTCGAGCAGGTATCGAAAAGCAACTGCTGATTTTAGTAGCTAGCCGCTCTAACTACTCCAGCTAAATGAGAAATTACACCTGGCCAGGGTTCTCATTCTCCATGCAGCGTTATGTGAGCTCAGCTCTCACATAGCACGAGCCCTGCCAGATACCGATTGCCTGCCCAACGTTTTCTACCCAAGAGGGAGCTGCGAAGCACTATCAATTCTTTTTTAGCTTCACTACCTAAAAGCTCCCTTAAGCTTTAAGCAGTAAAAGGCATCAGGATCGAGTTATCTAATTGTTATGATTAGTTTTAACGATGCTTGCATCATTTTATATGATTATTAATAGCCGTAGCTTAGAATATTACTGAACTTGAGGGTGGGAGTGACACCATGAGATCGCCTACAAGACACAAGATTCATTCAGTTCTATACAGCTCCACACTGGATACCTTTCTAGCTGTTTGTCAGCATCGAAGCTTCACAAAAGCGGCAAAAGTACTAGGCCTTAGCCAGTCATCAGTTTCGCAGAATATTCTCAAGCTAGAAGAGAGCTTGGGAGTTAGTTTATTCGATCGCGAAGTACGCCCCATCATGCTGAAGCCTGAAGCGATAATGTTAAAGGAACAGCTCGAGAAGCAGTTTTCGGGCATCGAGGAAACTGTAGACCTGATCCGCGAAAAAAATGAGCTAAAGCCCATCGTTAAGATTGGTGTAGTTGATTCTCTCTCATCTAACATTGCCCCTGCACTTATAAGAATACTCACAGAGCAGACGAGGCAGATATCAGTATTGAGTGGTATATCTCCCAATATTGCTAACGACCTGATCAACAAAGAGGTCGATATTATTATCACTAGCGACTCTCTAGATGGAGTAGACGGGCTAAGTCGCTACTTTCTCTGCCAAGAGCCACATCTCTTAATACTCCCTAAAAGCTCTCACCTAGTGGGGGAGACTATCACCTGGCAGCAACTAATAAGCTGCGAAATACCTATGGTAAGATATTCTAGACGCTCAGCCTCTGGGAGAATTGCAGAAACTCATTTCTCCAGAATGCGAATGACTGTACCCAGTAAAATAGAAGCTGATACGACGAGGGTAGTGCTCTCTATGATCGCTGACGGTTTAGGTTGGGGTCTTTCTTCCCCTTTATGCCTAATGCAATGCCCTGACATGCTTAACGATATCCACTTTCAGCCTGCTCCTCAGCCTTCCTATAGCCGCGAGCTCTATGTCGTGACACGAAAGAATGAGTATCAGCCTCTAATTGAAATTATCCTTGCCGAATGTGCTCATCAATTAAAAGCTACACTGCTTCCAGAGATACAAGAAAACTTTCCGTGGCTTATCGATGATATTGTCATCGATAAGCACGCTTTATTGCTTTATGAAAATGAAAAAAAGGGGTGTTAAACCCCTCCAAAAGAGTGACAGCTACAAAACCATCACTGGGTAACCACGCTTGACTACTAACGTCCGAGTTGAGAAGTGACGGTTCTAATGCTGCTTACTTTGTCTAACTGAAGTAAATCATTTATGAGCGTCGCTGCTTGATCTTCTGAAAGAATCCCTTTTGTGCTCTCAGTGAATTTATTAGTAAACTCTTCATCTGAAAACGGTTTCTCGTGATTACCACGCGCCAAGTTGTTCTCTAGGAAAATTTGTTCTCCTGACACTAAATTGATCCAGACTTTGATGGGTGCCGTGCCGATAAACCCAAGCTTCGCAAGATCGTCATCTACACCCATCGTAATTCGAGACATCAAAGACTGAACTACCGGATCAAGAATCACTTCCTCTCGAAACTCTTCAAGTGTTACACGCCCGAAGATCAAAGCAGATGCCAAGGCAAACTGAATCGAGAAACGAGCTTCAACAGGCGATTGAGGCTGATGGCAAACTAACTCTTTTGGGCCTAATAAGCTGACACCACAGTGAATTGATTCGATTTCCTCAACAGGAATTTCTCTATAGCTGAGTAACTCCAAGAGGACATCACAAGCAGGGTGGTTACCACTACAATTGGGATACTTTTTAAACGCGAACCCTCTATTTGCGATATCCCATCCAGAACCGAACATGATTGGCCTAACCATATTCCTAGCTTTTTTGGCCAAGCACGCATTAGCGAAGCACTGAATGAAGCCGTCCTGACCTTCCAGCGCAAAAGGAGAAGACGTTACTCCATCAAACGTGAGAGTGACTGCTTCTAAACCTGCTTTTGCAGACATTCCTGCATGATAAGGTTTAGCTTGAGTACCAAAGTTACTTCTTATTCCACTGGATCTAGATAACGAAAGAGCCAAGGACTGCGTGGTCTGCTCCGCATCTAACTGCAATAACTGGCATACAGCCGCAGCCGTTCCTAGGGCATAAAAGATACCGGTAGTATGCCATCCATTTTCAGATGCTTCCGGCATCATCAGGTCAGCAATTTTATGCGTCACCTCAATACCAGCGATGTAAGCTAATAGAACACGTTTACCGGAAAAGTTATGCTCTTCTGCAATAGCTAAGATAGCGGGCAAAATTACTGTTGTTGGATGGCCAATGGTTGCCCAACTAGTATCGTCAAAGTCTAGAGCATGCCCAGAAGCAGCATTAACTAGTGCTGCGTTTTCTGGATCGAGTCTCACTTCTCGCCCAATAACTGTGGCATCAGAGCTCCAGCTCCTTTTACCTGCCCAACGAAATAGATTCTCAGATACAGGCTGGCGGCTACCGGGTATAGCGACCCCGATGTAATCCAAAATAGCTCGTTTGGAAGTTTCTACTACTTCGTTAGGAACATGGTCATATTCCAAATTGCTTAGAAATTGAGCTGCCTGCTCTAAAATTGGAAGCTTAGTATTCATGCTCAACTACCACGTTTTGAATTAAACAATTCGTTAAAGCGGTCCGGAGATGTCATCATTAATGGGTCCAAGTAACGACCAGCGTCCTCTTCACTCATGACTTTATTTTCGATGACCACCTGCTTGATGGTTTTGTTCTCAAGGTCAGCTTGCTTAGCCAACTTAGACGCAGTTTGATAATCAAAAAGTGTTGCTATAACGGTAGAAAGGGCGAGCGATTGCTCAGCATCCTTAAAGCACTTCTCGGAATTCGCGACAATTCCATCAATACACTTCTTTGCAAGCAGTGGCATGCATTCTGTCAAAAGCTCACAAGACTCTGTTACACAATTCAGAATCAGCGACTCCCAAACGTTAAGATCTAACTCCCCCTCACACGCTCGACTGATTGCAACATCATTACCAAGTACTCTGAAATAAACCTGCATAGCCATTTCAGGCATAACAGGGTTTACTTTACCTGGCATAATTGAGGATCCAGGCTGTACCGCAGGTAATGAAATCTCTTCTAAGCCAGCTCGAGGGCCTGAAGACATTAAACGTAAATCACCAGATAGTTTATGTAGGTTCAGAGCTACTGCTTTGGTAACAGCAGATACCTTAAGCCATAAATCAGCATTCTGAAGACCATCAAAGAGGTTATGCTCAATACCCCACTCTACACCTGTGAGCTCACAGAGCGCTTTATATAGACCTTCCTTATATCCAGGAAAGGTACCAAACTCTGTTCCGATAGCTGTTGCTGATAGAGGTAACTCCAAACATACGGACTTAACGTCTTGGACATCGACAAGCATCCTTTCAAAAGCGCTTTTGTATCCGCTGAACTGCTGCCCAAGTGTAATTGGAAGTGCATCCTGAAGGCAGGTTCTTCCTAGTTTAACGATCTCATTAAATTCCGACTCTTTTTTATCCAACGAATGAATAAATCCGCCTAACGCATTTTCTAGTTTTGTAAGACGTTGATAGACCGTCATCTTCATCGCTGCAGGAATCACATCGTTAGTCGATTGTCCCATATTTACATGCGTGTTCGGGTGAACAAAATCATACCCTTTATGCCCTGTAGCTATCTCATTCGCTCTATTCGCCAAGACCTCGTTTACGTTCATGTTTGCTGAAGTACCGCCGCCGCCGTGATATATATCTACGACAAAATCTCTTGGGCTGAGGTCTTTTAGTGTGTCGCTAGCAGCTTTACCAATAGCGTCGCTTACAGATTGATCTAGAACTCCAGCTCGATTATTAGCAATTGCGGCTGCATGCTTTATTTGCACTATGCTGGCAACAAAATCGGGAATATGGGCAATAGTCTTACCCGAGATTGCAAAATTTTCTTTAGCTCTCAGAGTTTGAATGCCGTAGCTTAGGCTTTTATCTAGCTTACGCTCACCTAGAGCATCATGTTCAATACGCATATTTCAATCTCCAAACTCAGTGCCAAACATCTTTTTCGTAGGGAAGATAAACCTTCCCATCAATACATACATATACACCCGGTGCAGCCAATTGAGCGGCCAATGCAGACGCTCCAAGATTGAAAAGCCCATCACTGTGAGTAAAGCCATCGATAGGCCGCAGAGCACCTGTAAGAACAACCGTCTTTCCCAAAAGCTCAGCCTGATGCTCAACTAGAAACCGTGCTGTTTCAAAGACAGTAAAAGACCCGTGTGTCAGAACGACTGACTGCATCGGACTATTGCTGATGGCTGCAACCATCCCAGCTCTATCTCGATCATTTATTTCACGACTATCTTTCATGCATAGCTGTGAAAACATGTAGGCTTCCTGGGTTAATCCAACATGCTGATTTAGGTACCTTGGTAATATGCTCTTGTCATAACAAAGGACTGTGCACTGGTCCGGATCATAATAAGAATCAATAGTTCCACCCGTTGCTATCAGATGAAATTTGGTTGAATTAGTCATAATTCCTCCATAAGAATATTCAAATTAAAGCCCGGTAATCAGGCGAGGCAGCCATAGTGCCAACTCAGGTACGAACGTTGTAAGCATCACAACGGGAAGGTAGGTTAGAAATACAAACACTAATGTGGGCTTTAAAACTTGAGGTAATTTCACACCTCCAATAAGCGTCCCGAAATAAAGTATTGGAGCGGTTGGTGGAGTTATTAGACCCATGCCTAAGTTGGTTCCAATAATCGCCGCAAAGTGAACTGGATGTACCCCGATCTCATTCATCACAGGTAATAGTAGTGGGGCTGCCAGCAGAATCCCTGAAACGTCTTCCATAAACATCCCAATCAAAAGTAAAAACAGATTCACTAACAAGAGCAGAACAATTTTATTATCGGAGATAGCTAGCATTGCTTCTAAGATTTGCTGCGGCACATCCTCAAAAGTGAGTACACGGGCAAGCATGCTTGCACAGAAAATAACAAGCATCAGTACTGCTGTTACTTGAGCGGCTTTCCATACGGCTTCATAAAAGGAGTTCCAAGTCATCTCCTTATAGATCCAGAAGGCAACAGGCAGAGCATAAACGACAGCCACTGCAGCAGCTTCTGTTGGAGTGGTTACGCCTCCGTAGATGAAACCAAGAATGATCAAAGGCATGGCCAAACCAAAACCTGCTTTCTTCGTTTTCACGAAAACGTTTTGACTTGCCGTTTTAAAGTCGGGTTTGTCATCTACAACCAGAGGCATATTCCGGGTAAGAACGAAGTTCCAAAAGCAAAATAGAATGACCAGTAAGAAAGCAGGCAATACTGGTGCTAGAAAAGCAGCTGTAATCGATGTGCCTGTTACCCAGCCATATAAAATCATTGTCGCGCTAGGCGGAATCAAGAGGGCTAATACGGCTGAGCAAGAGACTAATGCTGTCGCGTAGCCTCGGTCATAGCCTTTTTCAACCATACGGGGAATCATAATCGAACCAATTGCAGCCACAGCAGATGAGGCCATACCAGATATGGCCCCAAAGACAGCGGTTGTAACTACAGTGACAATACCAAGACCGCCGCGATAATGGCCAAATAGGCTATCGGCCAATTCTAATAGCCGTTTTGCGATCCCGCCGTTTGTCATCACTGAGCCAGCAAGGATATATAGAGGGATCGCAAGCAGAACCATTGAAGAGGTTTTACTAAAACCAGAAGTAATCAGGAATGAAGTACTTCCGTAATCCCCCATAACAATCAGAAATAGTGCAGCTGCAACAAAAGTTAGTGCAACTGGAACCCCTATAATCATAAGGGTTACAAGAAGGACAACGTCCCAAACAATAATGGCACTCATGGCAGAGTCCTCAATCAGTGGCTATGCCGGAAAAAATCGTAAATAGCTTCAATGACTTCAATAAAAAAGTAGAAAGTCATTAGAGCCATACCGACAAGCATACCGCTATATACCCAAGCCATCGGAATTCGTAGCTCTACGGAGCGAGTTTCCATTTCCAGATTAAATTGCACTAGATGCCAGGTTTCCCAGCACAGGTAAGCACATAAAAGCGTTGAGATAATACGGGTTATAAAGTGTGCGACATCAACAAAGAGGCCTGGCTGACAGAGAGTATCAACTATACTTGCCGATATATGACCTTTAGCTTGAGTACCATAAGCAGCACCAATGAAGTACATAATCGCAGCTAAATAGCTCGCGCTCTCTTCGATACCAAATATGGAGTAGTTGAAGATATATCGGCTTACCACCTGAATAAACACAAGTAAGGTGAAAGCGATACTAGCGATGAACATTACCAGCCTCTGCAACCTAAGCTTGAACTGCCAGATAGAGGATAAAGTTGTAGTTACTTTGGTAGCTTTAATTGTCGTTGTATTCATAGCCGCAGGCCTAATAAGTGAAAAATTGTGAGCAGAAGTTAG
This sequence comes from Neptunomonas sp. XY-337, assembly GCF_004959845.1. Lineage (NCBI taxonomy): Bacteria > Pseudomonadati > Pseudomonadota > Gammaproteobacteria > Oceanospirillales > Oceanospirillaceae > Neptunomonas > Neptunomonas sp. XY-337. The sequence continues at coordinate 314,205 of NZ_SPLL01000004.1, forward strand.
GTACAAACCTTCTGCTCTCAGCTCTGGGTTACTGAAAAAGACGAGTAACCCAGATGGCTTTGTTATCAGTTGCTGTAATGTGCGTTCAACTTCTGATACAACTCGTCACCAATTTCATCTTTAATTTTCGGCCAAACATCCGCTCGAATCGCTTTCGAAATAGCAGCTATCTCGTCATCAGAGAACGTTACGACTTCCACACCACTGTCACTCAGCTGTTTACGATAGTCCTCATCAGCTTGAGCTACGCGCTGAAAGCGCTCGCTCGCCATCTCAGCGGCAATGTCGCGCATGATCTGCTGGTCTTCCGCATCCAGACGTTTAAATTTACGACTGTTAACGAATAAAGAATTTACTTCAAAGAAGTTGTTGATCTGGAGCCATGTTTTAACAATACCGTTCCAATCCCGAACAGCATTCTCAGGCGTTCCTCCGATCATGCCGTCGATAACACCTGTCTGCACGCCAGTGTAAAGTTCCGCCCATGGCATCGTTGTAATGTTATATCCAAGACGCTCTAGTACAGGGCCTTGGGTACCTACCGCAGAGGGCCATACGCGAATCTTCAATTCACTATGTTTGGCATCAGGATCTGCAGGGTTTGTCACACTCGAGCCAACAGCCATACCGCCCATCCCTACGGCATAAGGGGCCAGCATAGTAATGTTCTGTGGCGCCAGTAGCTTATTCACCTCATTGAAGATGAAGCCGCCATCATTCCAAGAGCTCTCGGCTTCAGCATACGTAGAAACAGAGTAAGGGAACCAAGAAATACTCAAACGCTTGTCATACTTGGTGGAAAAGGACTGAACAGCTGCATCAATAACGCCCTGGCTTACTAGTTCATATACTTCTTCGATATCACCCAACTGGTTAGCAGGGTAGACCCTCACGTTAACTCGGCCCTCCGTTTGCGCAGTAACTCGCTTTGCAAACTCATTAGACCACACATCTTGTTCAGAGCCCGGAGGAGCTGGGTGGGATAGACGAATACTTGTCGCTGCATGAGAAATAGCGGCGGAGAGTGTTAATACCCCAGTTGTCAGGGCAATTGCACCAAACTTCAGAAATCGTTTCGAAGAGTTCCTCATCGGATTTACCTCTTAAGAATCATTATGCTTATTTTAGTTACGATGTAGCTGCTTAGTTTTAACTTATAACTACATAGCATCTATTTAGCTCTGATCTTTTGAGGAGCTCTATTAGGATCGAGAAATCTTATATCTACTATCGCTTGAGGTAATAACAAAATCGGTTCAGCTAATAGCGATACATAGCCACCAAATCGACACTGACTTAAGGACGGTTTAGCGAACCAACTAAAAGCTATCGGTACTCGAGTAAAGACCTACCCAAAACAGTGAAAATAAGACTAGAAGAGGTTGGTTGTAGCGAGGGAGCGGTGTTTACTATATATGGCTAGAGAACGAATAAACTAAAAAGCAGCCAGATGGCTGCTTTTTAGTTTTTACTTCATTTCAAACGAAAATTAAGCGTCGATATTCGTCGCATGCAGTGCGTTGCTTTCGATAAAGTCGCGGCGCGGTTCTACTTCATCACCCATCAGTGTAGTGAACAGCTGATCGGCCGTGATCGCGTCTTCAATCGTGACTTGCAACATACGGCGTGCTTCTGGGTCCATAGTGGTTTCCCACAGTTGTTCTGGGTTCATCTCACCCAGTCCCTTATAACGCTGTACCGAGTTGCCGCGGCGGGAGAGATCCAGCAGCCATTCGATGCCATCTTTGAAGCGGCTGATTTCTAAGCGGCGTTCGCCACGTTGCACATAAGCGCCTTCCTCTAACATGCCATCTAGCGTGTTTGCGAGGTTTGCAATCGCTGTGTACTCTTTCGATGCAAAGAAATCACCTTTAAACACATAGTGCGAATCAACACCATGGTGGATATACGTGATCTCTGGAATGTAAAGGCTATGCTCTTTGTCATAGGTGATACGGCCATCAAATTGCTCGCTAGCCAGTGCATTGTCTTGCAGTGCGTCAGTCAGTTGGTCTAGCCACTCACTGACTTGTTCTTCACTATGCAAGGCTTCTTGGCTCAAGGTTGGCAGGTAGATCATCTGCGTTAACGCTTGAGCAGGGTACAGTTTGCTCAGGCGCTCGATAATACGATCAACTGTGCGGTACTGGTTAACTAGCGCTTCAAGTGCTTCGCCTTTGACTGCTGGGGCGTCTTCACTCACGTGGAAGCTCGCGCCATCTAACGCGCCTTGCAGTAGGTAGTTTTCTAGCGCGTCATCATCTTTTAAGTACTGCTCTTGCTTACCTTTTTTGATTTTGTAGAGCGGCGGCTGGGCAATATATACATGGCCACGCTCAATCAGCTCTGGCATTTGACGGAAGAAGAAGGTCAGCAGCAGGGTACGGATGTGCGATCCATCCACGTCGGCATCGGTCATGATAATGATGCGATGGTAACGTAACTTGTCTGGATTGAACTCTTCACGGCCAATACCGCAGCCAAGTGCAGTAATCAGCGTGCCCACTTCTGCAGAGGTGAGCATTTTATCAAAGCGCGCTTTTTCTACGTTAAGGATTTTACCTTTCAGCGGCAGAATGGCTTGGTTTTTACGGTTACGGCCCTGTTTAGCCGACCCGCCTGCAGAGTCACCCTCCACGAGGTAGAGTTCTGAAAGCGCTGGGTCTTTCTCTTGGCAGTCTGCCAATTTACCTGGCAAACCCGCAATATCGAGCGCACCTTTACGACGTGTCATTTCCCGCGCTTTACGTGCCGCTTCACGGGCACGCGCCGCATCGATCATCTTGTTCACAACCGCTTTTGATTCCTGCGGGTTTTCCTGCAGATAATCAACAAACTCTTGTGCAAACAGCTGCTCAACGGCAGTTTTTACCTCAGAAGAGACGAGTTTGTCTTTGGTCTGTGAAGAGAACTTAGGGTCAGGGACTTTAACGGAGATAATCGCACACAAGCCTTCGCGGCAATCATCACCCGAGGTTGCGATCTTACCGCCTTTGTTAAGGCCTTCACTCTCAATGTAGCTGTTCAACGAGCGCGTTAGCGCCGAACGGAAGCCAGATAGGTGGGTACCACCATCACGTTGCGGAATGTTGTTGGTGAAACAGTGAATGCTCTCTTGGTAGGAGTCGTTCCACTGTAGGGAAACCTCAACACCCACGCCATTTTCGTGTATCGCAGTGAAGTGGAAGATCTTATTCACTGACGATTTGTTCTGGTTGAGGAACTCAACAAACGCGCTCAAACCACCTGCGTATTCGAACACCTCTTCGCGACCACTGCGCTCATCAAGCAGCACAATGCGTACACCAGAGTTCAAGAATGATAACTCACGCAAGCGTTTAGCTAAGATATCGAACTGGAACTCAACGTTGCTGAAAGTTTCTTCAGAGGCGCGGAAGCGCACTTCAGTGCCCGACTGATCCGTTTCACCCACCACTTTCAATGGCGCTTGCGGTACACCGTGGACGTAGGTTTGCTCGTGTACTTGGCCGTTGCGGCGGATCGTCATTTTCAGCTCGCTAGAGAGGGCGTTTACAACCGATACACCCACACCGTGCAAACCACCAGAGACTTTATAGCTGTTGTCATCAAACTTACCACCGGCGTGCAGTACCGTCATGATAACCTCAGCAGCAGACACGCCTTCCTCTGGGTGAATATCCGTTGGGATACCTCGGCCGTTATCCGATACCGAGACGCTCTCGTCAGGGTGGATCACGACCTTGATCTCGCTACAGTGGCCCGCGAGCGCTTCGTCGATGGAGTTATCGACAATCTCAAATACCATATGGTGCAAGCCGGTGCCGTCGTCCGTGTCACCGATATACATTCCAGGGCGTTTGCGAACGGCATCGAGCCCTTTCAGGACTTTAATACTACTGGAATCGTAATTCTGCTCTTCGCCGCTCATGGGCTATCTCCTGACTCAGTGTGTCTGCACCAGCTCTCCGGCGTTGATCTTGAAGTAGGCGACATCCGTTTCTGGGCGCCATACTGTGCGTAAACTCGCAGGATCAACACAGGTGATGAAACATTGATTAGTTGTTTGTTCTAAGTATTCGCAAAACAGGCGGCTATGCTGCTGATCAAGCTCTGACGGTAGATCGTCGATCAGATACACACATGGGCGACCACTCAAGCGGTGATACAACGTGCCCTGCGCCAGCTTTAATGCGCTGACCACCAGTTTCTTTTGGCCACGGGATAAACGCTCAGCAGCGCTAATGCCATCGGCTTTTACTCGTAAATCTGCCCGTTGCGGCCCAGCACTGGTATAACCTTGCCGGATATCACGCTCCAGTTGCGCTCCCAATAGCTCATCGAGTGGCACCTTCTGATCCCAACCAGGGGAGAAGTTCAGACGTATCTCTGCGCCACTGAACAGATGCGCCAAAATGGCTTCAAAGTCGGGAATAAGCTGCGCTATATAGGCAAAACGCAGCTCCGTAATACGCTGTGCATACTGGATAAATTCGCGATCCCAAACTTGCCGCACGGCAGGGTCGATTTTACCACATTTCAGTAGGGAATTTCTCTGCTGAAGTACACGTTTAAAGCCTCTCCACACCTGAATAAACGCAGGATCGAAGTAAAACGCACCCCAGTCGATAAACTGGCGCCGATTGGCTGGGCTACCCTCGAGTAGATCGAAGGTGTCGGTATTAATCACTTGCAGCGGTAGTAAGCCAGCCAGCTCGGCAAGATCAATCGTATTCGCATCATAGCGGATGCGCACATCACCGCTGGTTTGGCGCTCCACACCCAGTGGTTTAGCTGCATGTGCGCCCTGCGCTAGCTGCGCAAAAACCAGTGCTTGGGGGGTATCTTGCGTCACGAGATATTTAAACTGGCTGGTACGAAAGGAGCGCGTCAGGCCCAAAAAGTGGATCGCTTCCAACAATGAGGTTTTACCACTGCCATTTTCACCATAGATAACGTTTATCCGCGATGAGGGTCTCAGTTCGGCCTGTTGAATATTGCGTATGTGGGAGATCGAGAGGGAGCTAATAGGCATATAAAAAGAGCAGGGGAGCCATGCTCCCCTGACACCGTTTCGGGCGCGCTTACATACGCATCGGCATAACAACGAACAGACTTCCGTCCTCGTCGTAGCCCTCTACTAGGGCACTGCTGTTGGAATCAGACAGGGTGAAGCGCACCACATCTGAGTTCAGAATGGATAACACATCCAGCAGGTAGTTCACGTTGAAGCCGATCTCTAGCGTATCGCCTTGATAATCGATCGCAACCGTTTCTTCCGCTTCTTCCTGCTCTGGGTTGTTCGCCATAACCTGTAAAGCGCCGCTCGTCAGCGATAGACGCACACCGCGATATTTTTCGTTAGAGAGAATCGCGATACGGCTAAAGACTTTACGCAGTTCTTGGCGATCACCCAGTACCGCTTTATCGCCATTACGCGGGATCACGCGCTGATAATCAGGGAATTTGCCGTCAACTAGCTTCGACGTGAAGATAAAATCGCCCACGTGAGCACGGATATGGTTGGCGCCGATCACCAGCTTCAATGGCTCATCGCCTTGCTGTAACAGGCGCGCTAGCTCAAGAATACCTTTGCGCGGCACGATGATCTGATGTTGCGACGTCTGATCTGTCTCAACAGGGGCAACACTGGTTGCCAACCGGTGGCCATCTGTTGCAACGGTGCGCAACGAGCCGTCTGCGATCTCTAGCAGCATACCGTTAAGGTAATAGCGCACATCCTGCTGAGCCATGGAGAAGCCAGTTTGCTCAATAAGATGGCGCAGCTGACCTTGCGACAGCGTTAGATCCAAGGTTTGTGGGCTATCTTCAACGTTCGGGAACTCAGTTGCCGGTAACGTGGATAACGTAAAGCGGCTACGGCCAGCTTTAATGACCATCTTTTGGCCATCGAGCGTGAATTCGATCTGTGCATCATCCGATAGAGATTTACAGATATCCATCAACTTACGCGCCGGTACCGTAATGGAGCCAGCATCAGCAGGCTGGTCCAACGTGACGCGGCCCACTAGCTCGACCTCTAAGTCGGTACCCGTTAGCGACAGCTGATCGCCCTCGGCCACCAGCAAAATGTTAGATAGCACAGGTAATGTCTGACGGCGCTCAACGACACCTGCAACCAACTGCAGTGGCTTGATTAGTGCTTCACGTGAAATTACGAATCTCATGGTTATCTACCTTAGTTAGATCCGACACTACGCCGTCAAATGACGCAGCAGGTTCTGGTAATCCTCTCTTATATCTACATCGGTTTCGCGCAACTCTTTGATTTTGCGGCACGCATGTAGAACCGTCGTGTGATCTCGGCCACCAAAGGCGTTGCCGATCTCCGGCAAGCTATGGTTGGTGAGTTCTTTTGCAATGCTCATCGCAACCTGACGTGGCCGCGCGACAGAACGACTTCTGCGTTTCGATAATAGATCGGAGACTTTAATTTTATAATACTCGGCGACCACACGCTGAATATTGTCAATACTAACTTGTTTGTCCTGTAATGCTAGCAGGTCTTTCAGCGACTCTTTAATGAACGGCGTGGTGATCGCATTGCCCGTGAAATGAGCGTTGGCAATCACGCGTTTTAACGCGCCCTCAAGCTCGCGAACATTCGAACGAATCTTTTGTGCAAGGAAGAACGCTGCATCATCTGGCAGGCTGATTTTTGCCTCTTGCGCCTTCTTCATAACAATCGCGACACGGGTCTCAAGCTCAGGTGGCTCGATCGCAACCGTCAAACCCCAACCGAAACGGGATTTTAGGCGCTCTTCAACACCATTAATCTCTTTAGGGTAGCGGTCACTCGTTAAGATCATCTGCTGGCCACCCTCTAACAATGCGTTAAAGGTGTGGAAGAACTCCTCTTGAGAGCGTTCTTTGCCAGCGAAGAACTGAATATCGTCAATGAGGAGCGCATCAACCGAACGGTAGTAACGCTTGAAATCATTGATAGCATTCAGCTGCAAAGCCTTAACCATATCGGCAACAAAGCGCTCTGAATGTAAATACACGATCCGAGCGTTTGGATTTTGACGCAGCATCTCCATACCGACAGCGTGCATCAAGTGGGTTTTACCAAGACCCACACCACCATATATAAAGAGTGGGTTGTAAGCACCGCCGGGGTTGTCCGCTACTTGCTGAGCTGCCGCTAATGCCAGCTGGTTCGACTTACCCTGGACAAAAGACTGGAACGTAAACGCTTGGTTTAGGTTCGATTGATGGCGTACGCCGCCCTCAACATCAACATGGCGTTCTGGCTCAGCCGCTGGGCCTACATCTAGCTCCAGTTGTGGAGGTGGCGTGTAGAGCGACATCTCTGATGCAGGCTCTGGAGCTGCCATCGCAGGCACAGGTTGAACCACTTCCGGCTCCGGTCGATAGACAGGCTGCTGCACAGGTGCGGCAACCGGTGCTGGCTGCGGAGGCGGCTCGTAAGCTGGCGGAGCAGGGGGCGGCGGGGGAGCAACAGGGCGCGGCGGAGCGGGAGGCATACGTCGGCTCATCATATGCGGCGATACCGCACTGGCCTCTACCCGCACATCGGCGCTGATATCACCCGATACATCACACACCACTTGGCGAATACGGGATAGAAACTTGTCGTTGACCCAATCGCGTACAAAACGATTAGGCGCAACCAACACAAGTACGGAGCCACTGCCCTCTTCAACGCGCAGTGGCCGAATCCACATATTGTATTGTTGGGCTGGGAATTCGCTCTGCAAGCTAGGCAAGCAGCGTTCCCATAATTCAACCAACATAGTTGCTCCGAAACATAAGCAGTAAGATGACAGACGCTTGTAATGAGGGGCGGTGTAATGCCCGACTAACATCCGTTTCTAATTAATAATCCCGCCATTTTACATTGACTTAAAGCACTTATCCACACCCAGTGCATAAATAAGCACTAAATTGGATAAAAAGATTAGATACACGCCATTTCACGACAAATCGATACTTAAATGCATCGTTTTCTGGGATAACAACAGACTATCTAAAGACTTAATAACAGCACAAATATTTGTTTATAAACACAATATTTAAGTTAATAACATAAAAACAAAACTCTGTTTTTAATGCCGCTATCGTAAAATATCTGCCCTATTTTTCAAAAAAGGGTTTGATAATCGATCAATATTTAACTAGAATTTCGCGTCTTTAATTTTGCTCTTATGTCGGCCCCGCCCGCAATTACGAGCACCAACGAGCGTTAGACAGGACTGACTGATGAAAAGAACATTTCAACCAAGCGTTTTGAAACGTGCACGTACTCACGGTTTCCGTGCTCGCATGGCTACTAAAAGCGGCCGCGCAGTAATCAACCGTCGTCGTGCTAAAGGCCGCAAGCGTCTGTCTGCCTAATATAGGTAGCAGCCGAGGTCTGGTTACTTTTGAATGACCGAGTTCGGATTTCCCCGGCAGCTACGTCTTTTAACGGCCGGGGACTTCAAGTCCGTCTTTGACGACGTCACCCTGAAAGTACCAGACCAGCGGATCCTTATTCTTGCCCGCCCAAATGGACTCGACCATCCTCGGTTAGGGTTCGTCATCTCGAAAAAAAATGTTCGCAGAGCAGTGAAACGAAATCACGTTCGGCGTATCATTCGCGAGTCTTTTCGCCTCAACCAGCAGCAACTTCCACCCGTCGATATGGTGATATTGGCACGTTCCGGTTTGGGAGACCTCAGCGCGGATGAACTTCATCGCCTGACCAAAAAATGCTGGGCGCGGTTGAATAAAAAAGCCAAAAAACCAACGAACAAGCAAAGTTAACGGTCCCTTATCTTATGGATGTACAGCGAGTCATATTGGTTGCAGCTTTAGCTCTCATCTCCTATATGCTGGTGTTGCAGTGGAATGAAGACTATGGCCAGCCAGCCCAGGCACAAGCTCCGGTAGCCTCTGTTTCTCAATACGGTAGTACACCTGTTGCAGGCGATTTACCGACTGAAGAGAGTAAAGCGGCGGGAGATATTCCATCCACCGGCACTTCAGAAACTCAGGCACAGGCACAATTGATCTCTGCCAAAACTGACGTGCTAGATGTCCTGATCGATAGCAAAGGCGGCGACATTATTCAGGTAGCCTTGCCAAAACATGCGGCGAGCGTCGGTAGTGAGCTTTCCTTTGTGATGCTCGAGCAAACCGGCAACCGTACGTATGTATCACAGAGCGGCTTGATCGGTAAAGATGGCCCAGACGCAAGCAAAGATGGCCGCCCAACTTATCGCGTCAGCCAAACGGCGTTTGAGATGGGCGAGAGCGGCACGCTAGATGTCGATCTAACCTTTACTGATGGCCAAGGCGTGAACTACATTAAACGCTTCACGTTTACGCAGGGCTCATACCTCATCAACGTCTCTTACATCGTTGATAACCAGTCCCAAGAAACATTCCAAGCCAGCCTGTTCGGTCAGATCAAGCGTGACCGCAGCGAAGATCCAAATGCATCAACAGACATGGGAATGCAGTCATACTTGGGGCCGGTGTTCTCGACAGCAGAGAACAACTATAACAAGTACGACTTTGACGATATCGATGATGCAAACTTTAAACAAACCTCAGCAGATGGTTGGGTTGCGATGGTTCAGCACTACTTTACAAGTGCATGGATTCCATCACCGGGTGCAGATTACACCTACAGCTCACGCAAGCTAAACGGCAACTATATTGTTGGTTTTGTGTCACCTGTTCTGGAAGTGGCACCTGGCCAAGAAAAAACCGTTTCTGCTAATTTCTACGTCGGCCCTAAAGACCTTGACCAGATGGAAGCGGCAGCACCTAACCTTGAGCTAACGCTAGATTATGGCTGGCTCTGGTGGGTTGCATCACCTCTGCACTGGTTGCTAGACACCATCCATGACTTAGTAGGTAACTGGGGCTTGGCAATCATTGGTATCACGATTGTTGTTAAAGCTGCGCTCTTTAACCTGAACGCTAAGGCGTTCAAGTCAATGGCGAAGATGCGTAAATTCGGCCCAGAGATGCAGCGTCTCAAAGAGCTCTATGGTGATGATCGCCAGAAGATGTCTCAAGAGATGATGTCCCTCTACCAGAAAGAGAAGATCAATCCACTGGGTGGCTGTTTACCTATTCTTGCTCAGATGCCGATCTTCATCGCGCTATACTGGGTGCTGATGGAGTCTGTGGAGCTGCGCCATGCAGATTTCCTATATCTGACAGACCTATCCGTCAAAGATCCTTACTTTATCCTGCCAATTTTGATGGGCGCGACGATGTTCATTCAGCAGTTGTTGAACCCAACACCGCCGGACCCAATGCAGGCAAAAGTGATGAAAATGCTACCGATTCTCTTCACTTTCTTCTTCCTGTGGTTCCCAGCAGGTCTGACACTGTACTGGGTGGTTAACAACATCTTGTCGATCGCACAGCAGTACGTTATCAACAAACAGATTGAAGCAGGCGATAGCGCATCTTAAGATAGCGTCATCCCTCAAAAAGGCTCCTACGGGAGCCTTTTTTGTTACTAAACTCAGGAGTTTGCTATGTCTTTTGTCAACCAAGACACCATCGCTGCACAAGCAACAGCGCCAGGACGCGGAGGTGTGGGTATCGTGCGCGTCTCGGGCCCGAAAGCGCAGGCGATTGCCCAAGAGGTGCTTGGCATGCTTCCCGCGCCGCGTCACGCGCACTATGGAGCCTTCCTCGATGCGAATGGCGCTGAGTTAGACGAGGGCATCGCACTGTTTTTCCCAGGCCCCAATTCGTTTACCGGTGAAGACGTATTAGAGCTACAAGGCCACGGCGGTCCCATCGTGATCGACTTCCTGCTGCAACGTGTGCAAGCATTGGGCGCTCGATTAGCCCGCCCGGGTGAGTTCTCAGAACGGGCGTTCCTCAACGATAAGATGGACTTAACTCAAGCCGAAGCGATTGCTGACCTGATCGACAGCGCCTCACAACAGGCTGCACGCTGTGCGCTGCGGTCGCTACAAGGGGAGTTTTCCAAGCGCGTTGACGTGCTGCTTGAATCGCTGATCCAGTTGCGCATCTATGTAGAAGCGGCGATCGACTTCCCCGAGGAGGAGATCGACTTCTTGGCCGATGGCAAAGTGCTCAGCGACCTACAAGCGATTATGGCAAACCTTAATGCCGTTCAGCAGGAAGCGCGGCAGGGCTCCCTGATTCGCGAAGGGATGAGCGTTGTCATCGCTGGGCGCCCAAATGCAGGCAAATCGAGCCTGCTGAACGCACTGGCAGGGCGCGAAACAGCGATTGTGACGGATATCGAAGGGACCACACGCGATGTCCTGCGCGAGCATATCCATATCGATGGGATGCCCCTTCATATCATCGACACAGCAGGCTTACGTGACGCTCCTGATGAAGTGGAGCGGATCGGCATTCAACGTGCATGGGAGGAGATCCACAAGGCGGACCGCGTATTACTAATGGTTGATAGTACGAAAACCGCAGCAGACGATCCGCACCAGATCTGGCCAGAGTTCGTTGATCAGCTTCGGGACGACAGCAAAATTACCGTTATTCGCAACAAAGCCGACCTTAGCAATGAGGTCATTGGCATGACGAGCGCAGGAGAGATCCCTGTTTTACATCTCTCGGCAAAGGCTGATCAGGGCATTGAGCAACTGCGCGAGCACTTAAAAACATGCATGGGTTATCAAGCAACAACAGAGGGTGGATTCCTTGCGCGCCGCCGCCACTTAGAGGCACTACAAACGGCACAGGAGTCTTTGCAAACAGGTCTTGATCAGTTGCAGCTTCACGGGGCTGGCGAGCTACTGGCAGAGGATTTACGCCAAGCTCAGCACGCGTTAGGAGAGATTACCGGACAGTTCAGTAGCGATGACCTGTTAGGCCGCATATTCTCAAGCTTCTGTATCGGTAAATAAGTGAGTTGAGCCACGATTTATCAAAAAGTCTGTATTAAAGTAGCTTTTCTATATTGAGGATAAGAAGATAGTAAGCACTTACTTTTGAATATTTCCCAGCGTGACAAAACAAGTTTTTTAAATAAATAGATAGCCACAAAAAAGCCCAGCTATGCTGGGCTTTTTTTAGGTTAAGCAGAGCAGATTACTTTGGAATCTCGCTGCTAACACCTTCGATAAACCAGTTCATACCAGCCATTTCACCGTGCTCTAGGATTTCACCTTCAGCAACTTTTAGCTCACCCTTTTGGTTTTTAATCGGGCCAGCGAATGGGTGTAGCTTGCCTGCACTAATCGCATCGATCAGGCTCTGAGCTTCTTCAGCCACGTCTGCCGGAACGTTGGTAAACTCAGGAATAACGATCTCACCTTCTGCCATGCCGCCCCAGTGATCCTCGGACTTCCACGTACCATCCATCACCTGCTGAACGCGGTTGATGTAGAACGGAGCCCATTCGTTAACCACAGACATCACATGCGCTTTTGGACCAAAGTGCTGCATATCTGATGCTTGGCCGACTGCGTAAACACCGCGACGGTTAGCTGCTTGCATCGCCGCTGGGCTATCCGTGTGCTGCAGAATCACGTCAACACCTTGGTCGATCATCGCATTTGCCGCATCCGCTTCTTTACCTGGATCGAACCAGCTGTTCACCCATATGATCTTCAGCTCAGCCTCTGGGTTGTACTTGTTCAAAGCCATTTGAACGGCATTGATATCACGAATAACCTCTGGAATCGGGAACGATGCGATATAACCAATCTTGTTCGACTTGGTTACTTTCGCCGCCACAAAGCCTGCAACATAACGGCCTTCGTAGGTATTAGAGATATAAGTACCTACGTTTTTCGCTTGCTTGTAACCTGTTGCGTGCTCAAATGTTACACGAGGGAACTGCTTCGCAACTTTCAACGTCGGGTTCATAAAACCAAATGACGTCGTAAAGATCAGTTTGTGGCCAGTCTTTGCTAGGTTACGAATCACACGCTCAGCGTCAGCGCCCTCTGGCACGTTTTCAACGTAAGTGGTTTTCACTTTGTCACCAAAGTGCTTTTCAACCGCTAAACGGCCTTGGTCGTGCTGGTAGCTCCAGCCGTGGTCACCGATTGGGCCAACATAAACAAAGCCGACTTTCATTTGATCAGCAGCTTGTACGCTAAGGGTGGCAGCTAAACCTAAACCTGCAACAAGACCGGTTAGGAGCTTCTTCAACGCTGGTTTTTTCATTTACGCGTTCCTCGTTAAAACTTCACATTCAATTGGAGTAGTTAGGTTTCAACCCGAATGGCGGTCTGCCAATGGGGTCGAGAAGGTATATTCCATATCCCAAGGGAAGCGAATCCAAGTATCTTGGCTGACTTCCATCACATAGGTGTCCACAAGCGGACGGCCCGCAGGCTTGGCGTAAAGCGTCACAAAGTGCGCCTTGGGCAGCATCTCACGGACGAATTTAGCTGTTTTACCCGTATCGACGAGATCATCCACCAGCAAATAGCCTTCACCGTCGCCTTCAACAGACTTGAGTACATTAAGTTCGCCTTGTTGCATCGCTTCGCCTTGATTATCGGCCGTGCCATAGCTGGTGACGCAAATCGTGTCGATTAAGCGGATATCCAACTCACGCGCTAAGATCGCTGCCGGTACCAAACCACCACGTGTAATTGCGATGATGCCTTTCCAGGGGCCAAGCTCCAGTAGGCGCCACGATAGCGCACGTGAGTTTCGGTGTAATTCATCCCATGAAACCGGGAAATCTTTGCTGTAGGGCAGCTGAGCCATTGAGTCTTCCTCTTAAAGCGAAATAGAGCGCCCCAATCTCTACCTTGGGGCGATGTTAATCGCGAATTATAACCTAAAGGTCAGGTTTTATTGCCGTTACCTATCAAACCTTGATAGCGAGCAAACACTTGTGCATTAGCTACTCGCATGGAATGGCTTACCAAGCGACGCTGGTGTGTACAACTTACTGCGCCCGCTGTTGCGAGACAGCATAACCAAAACCAGAATTGTCGCGATGTAGGGCAGCATTGCCAGCAGGTTTGGTGATACCGCAAAGCCCAAACCTTGTGCCACAAGATGGAGAATGCTCGCCAAACCAAACAGATAGGCTCCCAAAAGCACCCGCTCAGCACGCCAAGTTGCAAATACCACCAGCGCTAACGCGATCCAACCACGCCCTGCCGTCATATTTTCTGCCCACAAAGGTGTATAGGCCAGCGATAGATATCCACCCGCTAAACCTGCCATAGCGCCACCAAACGCAACGGCAAGATAGCGCGTACGCATCACCGGTAAACCGATCGCATTCGCGGCGTGTGGGTTCTCGCCCACGGCTTTAACGACTAACCCCGTGCGGCTAGAGCGGAAGAACCAGTAAACGGCAGCAAATAAGCCAAAAGAGAAGTAGACGATCAGGTCCTGTGCAAACAGCATCTTGCCGATAATGGGAATATCGCTCAGTACAGGAATAGCGATCACACCTAAACCGCCGATCGGCTTGCCAACATAGTCAGAACCGATAAACGCAGATAAACCCGTACCAAAAATTGTCAAGGCAAGCCCGGTAGCCACTTGGTTGGCGCTCAGACCCAGAGCAATTACAGCAAATAACTGGGACATCAAAACACCGGCCAGCATCGCACAAATAAAGCCTAACCAAACGTTGCCAGAGAGCAGGGTAGCGATAAAGCCGATGACCGCTCCCATCAGCATCATCCCTTCCTGACCAAGGTTTAACACGCCGCTTTTTTCGCAGACCATTTCGCCCAATGCCACAATCAGCAGCGGTGTTCCAGTACGGATCATCGCATAGAGCACGTTGGTAATTAGATCGATATCCATTAGTTTACTTGCTCCGCTGTCGTCTTTTGCGAGGATAACCAAGGTAGGGTGACACGGAAGTTGATCAATACATCACATGCCAATAGATAGAAGAGCAGTAAACCTTGGAACAAGCCGGTGATGGCCACCGGCATATTCAGCTCGATCTGGGCCATCTCACCGCCCATGTAGATCAAAGCCATCAGCAAGCTCGCCAACAAAATGCCCACCGGGTGCAAACGGCCAAGGAACGCAACGATAATCGCAGCATAGCCATAGCCCGGTGAAATTTGCGGTACTAACTGACCAAGTGGGCCTGTCACTTCGCCGGCACCCGCAAGGCCGGCTAAGCCGCCGCTGATCAGCATGGTTACCCACACCAAACGCTTACTTTTAAAGCCCGCCAAACGCGCGGCGCTGTGATCCAGTCCAAGTACTTTAATCTGGAAGCCCATAAAGCTGCGGCTGAGCAATACCCATA
The DNA here is from genome assembly GCF_004959845.1 of Neptunomonas sp. XY-337. Classification (NCBI taxonomy): domain Bacteria; kingdom Pseudomonadati; phylum Pseudomonadota; class Gammaproteobacteria; order Oceanospirillales; family Oceanospirillaceae; genus Neptunomonas; species Neptunomonas sp. XY-337. The sequence goes on from NZ_SPLL01000004.1 coordinate 329,416, forward strand.
TTGCAGCAACAGCGAATAGAGCAAATAAAATACCTGCATGGACCCGTGTATCCTCAATTAAGATAGGCATCAGCGATGCATCGCCAAACATGGCAGATTCAGGGAAATTGAAACCGTTGGGATCTTTTAAAGGGCCGTGCACCGAGAACACTAATAGGTTCAAGGCGATATAGTTGAGCATGATGGTCGTGAGGATCTCGTTGGCGTTGAAGTGTGTCTTTAGCCATGCCGCGAGCAAAGCCCACAACGCACCACCAATAACACCTGCCAGAAGAATCGCTGGTAGTACCCAGATACCCTCCGCTTCGATCACATTCACAGCAACGCTACTGGCCAGTAGTCCACCCATCAATAACTGGCCCTCAGCACCGATATTCCACACTTGTGCTTTAAAGACCACAGCAAGCCCAATCGCACATAACAGAATCGGTGCTGCCTTTACGCACCATTCAGCCAGGCCATAGGTGTCTGAAATAGGTGTGTAAAGCATGGTTTTCAGGGCGTGTATCGGGTCGAGTCCTTGCAGGAAAAAGAAGATACCGCTAGTGATCAATGTGAGTACACCCGCCAGTACTGGCGATAGATATGCCATCTTACGCGAGTGCTGACCACGGGGTTCGAGCTTAACAAGCATGATATATCCTTACGATGTAGAGTTCGCATGAGTGGCGGTATTAAACACACCAGTCATCCACTGGCCGACCTCCTCTAAAGAGGTTTCCGGCGTCGGTTTCAGTGGCGATAGTTCACCATCGCAGATGGCGCACAAGCGATCAGAGATTAGAAATAGTTCATCGATATCTTCAGATACCACCAGAATCGCAGCACCTTGGTTACGCAGCTCAATGAGCGCCTGATGGATCGCTGTTGCCGCGCCGATATCCACACCCCAAGTGGGGTGAGCAGCAATCAGCAGCTGCGGTTTTTGCATGATCTCACGACCAATGATGAACTTTTGTAGATTACCGCCAGAAAGGCTCTTCGCATGAGTCTCACTGCCCGGCGTTTTGACCTTAAACTGGTTGATGATCTTCTGTGCAAAGCTTTCAGTGCCCTGGTGGTCGATCATGCCACGTTTACTTACGAGCCCTGTTAAAAAGCCCGTTAACAGCGCGTTTTCCTTCAAGCTCATATCCGGCACAGCACCACGACCCAAGCGCTCTTCAGGTACAAACGCCAAGCCTTTGCGGCGGCGTTTTTCAGGGCAAAGGTGCCCGACAGGACCACAAGGAAAGTGAATCGCATCATGGTTTTCAACGGTATCTTCACCACTGAGAGCAGCGAGTAGCTCCTCTTGGCCATTTCCCGCAACACCGGCGATACCCACGATTTCGCCCGCATGAACATCCAAATCAATGCCTTTAAGGTCCACACCAAATGGATCCTCGCTGATACGCGTTAAGCCGCGAACTTGCAAGAACACATCACTACCTAGCACCTTCTCATAGTCCATCGTGATCGGTGTTTCGTCACCCACCATCATTCTCGCCATGCTAGCCGGGCTCTCTTGTGCAGGGATGCAGTCACCCGATAGGCGGCCACCTCGAAGAATCGTGGCGTGATGGCAAAGCGCTTTGACTTCATTGAGTTTGTGGCTGATAAACAAGATGCTGCAGCCCTCTTCAGCAAGGCGGCGCAGGGTAATAAAGAGCGTATCAACCTCTTGAGGGGTCAGTACCGAGGTAGGCTCGTCGAGAATCAGTAGCTTAATATCCTGAACCAAGCAGCGCACAATCTCGACGCGTTGGCGCTCACCGACGGATAAGGAGTGCACGTGGCGATCTGGATTCAAGGCCATACCATAACGCTCAGAAACGGTACGTATCTTATCAGCCAAAGCCTTCAGATCCCCAGCTTCATCACCTAATGCCAATGCGATATTTTCTGTGATGGTCAGCGTTTCAAAGAGGGAGAAGTGCTGAAACACCATCCCAACACCGAGTCGTCTTGCGTGGGCCGGATCTTTAATTTGTACCCGCTCGCCTTCCCAGTAAACTTCGCCGCTATCTGGCTTTACGACACCATAGATGATTTTCATTAGGGTGCTTTTACCGGCACCGTTCTCACCGAGTAGCGCGTGAATCTCACCACCGGCGATCTCTAGATCAACCGCATCGTTAGCGAGACAGCCAGGATACTGCTTGGTGATACTTTTCATTACCAGCCTAGGTGGTTGGTTTGGCGTATCACCTGCCAAAGAAGTCGTCATTATCGTCCTCGTTCTGACCCGTTCAGCCCTGGCTCTCAAAAAACCTGACTCAAGAGTCAAAAATATGTTCTCTTTTCTGAAAAACGATGGCAGAATCTAAAGAACCTGACTAAAAAGACAGGTTCACAGTAGCAACAAACTCCCTCTCCATACGCTTTCGTGAAAAAGCTGGAAAATCCCTAGTAAACAAATAGATACGAAAGCTACAGTGGAAAATCTCGGAAAGAATACCGAGTTCTTTTAGCGTTCTGCTCGCGAAAAAACGCCAATTTTAACACGTATTCCTTATGTGGGCCTATCACTTTTCTGGCCTTGCCTCAGCACGCTGTTTTACCTCAACTTCAACTGCTACACACCCAATACACAGTCTTTAAGCACGATACCCCCAAAGAACTGTGGATAACATTTAAAAAGCTGACATAAAAATGATCATTTAGAGTTAAACACAAGCCACACAGGAATATTAAGCCTCAATAACAAGTCTGTGGGCATTTTGTTGGAAACAACGAAGTAGGAAATAACTCATTGTTTATATAGGAAAAATAACAGGAATTATTAAAAATCTTTTTGTGGATAACAGAATGTAAATAGATATACCCGCTTCTCACACACTTATACACAAAGCAATCAACATAATTAAGTTACTGCGAATACCCGTGAAGAAACCTGTTTAAAAAACGGTGCATATTTTAGTGGGTAACCAAGGCTGTGAAAAAAGCACATTTTTACTCACAAGCTACCAAAAGGGTGTGCTCACCTCTGAGACAACTACTCAACACGGTTAGATAGCAAGTATCTTGTTGTTATGTAATGATTTTTATCACTTGGTAACATAAATTCGGCGCTTAATAACAATCAACATAATAATCTTCTAAATATATATATTCTCTTTTCTTTATTTATATACAGGTGGATAAAGAAATTTGGTTAGACAGGTAGAGCTGATCAATTTTTATACATTTCTTCCCGTTGAATAGAGTTGTATAATGCGGCTCTTTTCTTTCACCGGTCAGCCGTATCGGTAGGTACATGTTTCATTGGGGTATAGATTAAGTGGATTATCCAGATCGTTTTGATGTCATTGTGATCGGCGGTGGACACGCTGGAACAGAAGCAGCACTGGCTGCAGCGCGTATGGGAGCGTCAACACTGCTGCTGAGCCATAATATTGAGACATTAGGACAGATGTCCTGTAATCCAGCGATAGGTGGTATCGGTAAGAGCCATTTGGTTAAGGAGATCGATGCGCTTGATGGCGCAATGGCAAAAGCTACTGATAAGGCAGGTATCCAATTTCGGACACTCAACTCCCGAAAAGGCCCTGCTGTTCGTGCTACGCGTGCTCAAGCTGACCGGGTGTTATATAAAGCAGCGATACGTGAGACCTTAGAAAACCAACCCAACCTTCAGCTATTCCAACAAGGCGCTGATGACCTGATCGTTGAACAGGATCAAGTTAAGGGTGTTGTCACCCAAACGGGTATTCGCTTTTATGCTGAATCAGTTGTGTTAACTGCAGGAACATTCTTGGGCGGTAAGATCCATATTGGCATGGATAACTACCAAGGCGGTCGAGCAGGCGACCCTCCATCACTGGCCCTAGCTGAGAGGCTACGTGCACTGCCCCTGCGGGTAGATCGCCTAAAAACAGGTACCCCCCCCAGAATTGACGCACGTAGCGTTGATTTCTCACTGATGCAGGAGCAACCTGGCGATACGCCAACGCCTGTGATGTCTTTCATGGGATCAACGGCAGATCATCCGCGTCAGATAAGTTGTTATATCACCCACACCAATGAGCGTACTCACGAAATATTGCGCAGTGGCCTTGATCGATCGCCGTTATACACAGGGGTAATCGATGGCGTTGGCCCGCGCTACTGCCCGTCGGTTGAGGATAAAATTATGCGCTTCGCGGACAAAGACCAGCATCAGGTTTTTGTGGAGCCAGAAGGGTTAACAACACATGAGCTATATCCAAATGGCATCTCAACCAGCTTGCCATTTGATATTCAGCTAGCGGCAGTGCGCTCAATTCGTGGCTTTGAGAGCGCACATATCCTGCGTCCAGGCTATGCCATCGAATACGATTACTTCAATCCGCAGGACCTTAAGCACACCTTGGAAACCAAAGTGATCGACGGCCTCTACTTTGCGGGTCAGATCAACGGTACCACCGGTTATGAAGAGGCGGGAGCACAAGGGTTGCTTGCTGGTGCGAATGCGGCAGCACGTGCACTTGATAAAGAGCAGTGGTACCCACGCCGTGATGAAGCCTATATCGGGGTGCTGGTCGATGACTTAATTACCCTCGGTACCTCCGAGCCGTATCGTATGTTCACAAGCCGCGCTGAATATCGTTTGATTTTGCGTGAAGATAACGCAGATTTACGTTTGACGGAAAAAGGCCGCGAGTTAGGTCTTGTCGGTGATGAGCGTTGGGCTTCATTTTGTCGCAAAAAAGAGGCGATTGAGCTTGAACAGCAACGCTTAAAGAGCACATGGGTTCAGCCGGGCACACAAGCTGCAGAGGTCCTTAACACTAAACTATCGTCACCGCTGACGCGCGAGTACAACTTAGCCGATCTGATCAAACGACCTGAGCTAACCTACAGCGATGTCGCAGCCTTAAAAGGCGAAGCGGTTGAGGATCCCCGTGTCGCAGAACAGGTTGAGATCCAGTTTAAGTACGCGGGCTATATCGATCGCCAAATTGACGATATAGAGCGTATGCGCCAACAAGAAAACACCCCTCTGCCTGATGACTTTGATTACGAGCTTGTGGGCGGCTTATCTAATGAATTGAAAACTAAACTAATTGCCCAAAAGCCGGTCAGTATCGCGCAAGCTTCGCGAATCCAAGGGATAACACCTGCGGCGATCTCGCTACTCTTGGTTCATATCAAAAAACAACAGATGTTAAAAAAGCAGAGTAAGGCAGCCAATTAATGGATTTGATGTCGCTTCGGGCGCTACTAGAGCAGCAAGCAACCGCGCTCTCATTAAACTTAACGGATCAGCAAATTGATCAGCTGATCAACTACCTTGAGCTGCTTATCAAGTGGAATAAAGCATACAATTTGACCGCTGTGCGGGATCCTTCCGAAATGGTGTCGCGCCACTTGGTGGATAGCTTAAGCGTTGTGCCTTTTGTTAAAGGCCCTCGCATCATCGATGTGGGCAGTGGTCCGGGACTGCCAGGTATCCCGCTGGCGATCTGTTTACCCAATATTCGCGTGGTGACGCTCGACTCCAACGGTAAAAAGACGCGTTTTCAAAATCACGTCAAGGTAACGCTGGGACTGGACAATCTCGCAATTATCAACGGGCGAGCAGAGGAGTGCGACGAAACCGCGTTCCCTGAGGTGATCTCTCGCGCTTTCGCATCACTGGAAGATATGATCACTTGGACAAAACAACTGTGCGCGGATGATGGGGTATTTTTAGCCATGAAAGGGCAGTACCCAGATGAAGAATTAGCAGCACTACCAGCCGGTTTCGAGCTTAAAGAGAGCCATCCATTGCTCGTACCCGGTACCGATGGAACGCGCCACCTGTTGGTGTTAGGAAGGGAATAACCATGGCCAAAATTCTGACCATCACTAACCAAAAGGGTGGAGTGGGCAAGACGACAACCTGCGTTAATTTGGCAGCATCACTTGCTGCAACTAAAAAACGTGTACTACTGATCGATCTTGACCCGCAAGGTAACGCTACGATGGGCAGCGGGGTTGATAAGCACGAGCTTGAGACCTCCGCGTATGAATTGCTGACCGGACAAGCTGATGCTCAAGAGTGTGTTATTAAAGGCTTGCCAGTTCACTATGATGTGATCGGTGCCAATGGAGATTTAACGGCGGCCGAGGTAGAACTACTGCAACTGCCACGACGCGAGTTCCGTTTGAAAATGGCGTTGCAAAACATTGCCGATCAGTACGACTTCATTTTGTTAGATAACCCGCCATCGCTGAACCTGCTGACAGTGAATGCATTAGCTGCTTCGGCTGGTGTCATTATCCCCATGCAGTGTGAGTACTATGCATTGGAAGGGATTAGTGCGTTGATTGGTACGGTTGAGAAGATCAATAAACGCCTCAACCCCGAGCTTAAAATCGAAGGGATTCTGCGTACCATGTTTGACCCGCGCATGAGTCTCACTAAAGACGTCTCAAGCCATCTAGTAGACTACTTTGGCGATAAAGTTTACCGTACGGTCATACCGCGCAACGTTCGTCTAGCAGAAGCGCCATCTCACGGCCTTCCTGCTCTTCTCTATGATAAAAACTCACGTGGCTCGCTCGCTTACCTTGCGCTTGCGGGTGAACTATCGCGCAAAACGGAAATGGATCAGCGAACTGCTGAACTGGCTGACTAGCAGGATATAACATGGCCAAAAAACGAGGACTTGGGCGCGGTCTTGATGCGCTACTTGGCGGAGTGAATAACCCTACCACGGACGCAGCTGAACCTGCATCAGAAGGCCTAGAGCAAGCGGCAGCCGACGCTTACCCTGAATTATCTGTCCATAAAATCCAGCGGGGTCGTTATCAGCCGCGCCGAGATATAGAGCCTGAAGCGTTGGAAGAGTTAGCGGAGTCTATTCGCGCTCACGGTGTCATGCAGCCGATTGTCGTTCGTCCCATCGAAGATGCACGTTATGAGATCATCGCCGGTGAGCGGCGCTGGCGAGCAGCGCAGATGGCGGGTCTGGAAGTCATTCCCGCCGTTGTCAAAGATGTACCCGATGAAGCTGCGATTGCGATGGCGCTTATCGAAAATATTCAGCGCGAAAATCTCAACCCAATGGAAGAGGCGATTGCTCTACAGCGCTTACAATCTGAGTTTGAACTAACCCAGCAACAGGTCGCCGATGCGGTTGGCAAGTCACGCTCAGCTATCGCGAACCTGCTACGCTTGATTAAACTCACTCCCGATGTGCGCAAAATGCTGGAGTATGGCGATATTGAGATGGGTCATGCGCGTGCATTATTGGCACTGGATGGAGCGCTTCAGGTTGAAGCTGCGCAAGAGGTGACAGGAAAAGCGCTGTCGGTGCGTCAAGCCGAAGAGCTTGTCAGACGTATTCAGGCCGGCGAGCAACCGCCACAGCAAGCGAAACCTGCACTACAACATCCTGCACTGTCGCAAATCGCCAGCGATCTATCTCGCCATTTAGCGACCAAAGTGGCAATCAATCAAAACGCCAAGGGAAAAGGAAAGATAACAATCAATTTCGATTCCGAAGAGCTGCGTGATTCGATACTTAACTTGTTGAAATAAAAGAAATATAAAACACACTAGTTAAGTTTAATCAGGAAACACCCGCATAAACGTTGTGATCTGCGTTAATACATTAGTGCAAAACCCGAAAACGCCGGTTGAGAATAGCGTGCGAAGTCCATATAATCGGCACGCTATTTCGGATCTGTGTATCCAAAATTTGCATAACATACAAAGACTGATGATGAGCTATCTGAGAAAGTCATGAGTAATTCATCCCCTGGTGGGAAGTTTACGCGGCTAACGCGTAAGAAAGTGACGCGAATCTTCCAGATACAAACCGTGTTTACGTTGTGCGTTGCGTTAATCTCGTTACTACACAGTGTGACCGCCGGGTACTCTGCTTTGTTAGGGGGCGTTACTTACCTTGTCCCTAATGCTTATTTTGCATGGCGGGTTCTTAGCCGAAGCAGCGATACGCCGCGAGGTGTATTGGCTGATATGTACATCGGTGAAATATGGAAAATGGTGATTACGATAGCGTGCTTTGCCGCTGTCTTTATCTTGGTTCAACCGTTGAGCCCATTTCCCTTATTTCTGACCTTTGTGCTGCTGCAGATACTTAATTGGTACCTGCAAATGAAGGTCGATGACCGATTCCTTAAACTTTGAAACGAGAGAACTGAGAATGGCTAGCAGCGGTGACACAGTAACATCCTCAGAGTATATATCCCACCACTTAACGAACCTCACGTTCGGCTATCACGAAAAGACAGACAGCTGGCGCTTCGTTGATACTGCAAATGGTGTTATGCCTGGTGACTTCGGCTTTTGGGCGATTCACGTGGATACTATGCTCTGGTCTATTGGGCTGGGTTTATTTTTCATTTGGTTGTTCAAAAAAGTTGCTGAAACAGCAACAGCGGGCGTCCCTGGGCGTTTGCAAAACTTCATCGAAACGATCATCGACTTCGTAGATGACAACGTTAAGAGTATTTTCCATTACAAAAATGCTGTGATTGCACCGCTTGCTTTGACCATTTTCGTGTGGATCTTCCTCATGAACTTGATGGACCTTGTGCCAATCGATTGGGTACCTTATCTTGCCCAGCAAATGGGTGTTGGTTACATGAAAATCGTACCAACAACTGACCCTAACGCGACACTAGGTATGGCGTTCAGTGTTTTCTTCCTGATCGTTTACTACAGCATCAAACAGAAAGGCGTTGGCGGCTTCTTAGCAGAGCTGTCTTTCATGCCGCTAGGTAAATGGTTCTTGCCATTCAACTTGTTCCTAGAGGTTGTAGGTCTACTTGCTAAGCCTATCTCCTTGGCATTGCGACTATTCGGTAACATGTACGCAGGTGAGATGATCTTCATCCTGATTGCATTGCTACCTTTCTGGGCACAATGGTTCTTGTCTGTACCATGGGCGATCTTCCACATTCTGGTAATCACTCTGCAGGCATTTATCTTTATGGTACTGACGATCGTTTACCTCGCTATGGCGCACGACGATCACTAAATCCCAGTGTGAACTGGCATTTGATTAATAACTGAAGATTTACATTTTAACTTTAACTTTAACTTTAAAACTTTAAGTGGAGAAAAACTGATGGAAATGGCTAACGCTCTAGTATTCCTGGCTGCTGCTGTCCTGATGGGCCTTGCTGCAATTGGTGCTGCTGTTGGTATCGGTAACCTAGGTGGTAAATTCTTGGAAGGCGCTGCGCGTCAACCTGAGTTGGTACCACTACTACGCTCTAACTTCTTCATCGTAATGGGTCTGGTAGATGCGGTTCCAATGATCGGTGTTGGTCTGGGCATGTACCTGATGTTCGCTGTTGCGTAACTCTCGGATAGAAAATTCTTAATCTAAATCGAGTTACTACGTAATAACGAACCGCGAGAGGTAATGGCGTGAATATTAATTTAACCATCATCGGCCAAGCTATCTCCTTCGCTATCTTCGTCATGTTCTGCATGAAGTATGTATGGCCACCTATCACAGGTGCCCTAGCAGAGCGTAAGAAGAAGATTGCAGATGGTTTGGACGCTGCTGAACGTGCTGAGCGTGACCTGCAATTGGCTCAAGAAAAAGCTGTTGCAAACATGCGTGAGAGCAAAGAGCAGGCAGCCGCCATCATCGAACAGGCTAATAAGCGGGCAAACCAATTGGTCGAAGAAGCTAAAGAGCAAGCGCGTGCAGAAGCAGAACGCATCAAGCACGCGGCTGAAGCTGAAATCGAACAGGAAGTTAACCGTGCTAAAGAAGCTTTACGTGAGCAAGTAGCTGTATTGGCTGTTGCTGGCGCAGAGAAGATTCTTGAAGCATCGGTTGACCAGGCAGCCCACGCTAAGCTGGTTGATAAACTGGCAGCGGAGCTTTAAGCGAGGTTTACGATGGCTGAACTCAATACAGTCGCTCGTCCCTACACGAAAGCTGCATTTGAATTTGCGTTAGAAAAGGGTGCGGTTGATCAATGGTCAACTATGTTGGCATCTGTTGCTGCGGTTTCAGTTGATGAAGCTATGGCACAGGTGCTGAATAACCCGGCAGTAACAACTGAGCAAAAGAGCGACGTTATCGTTGCTGTTTGCGAAAAAGTGCTAGATGAGTCTGGCAGCAACTTTGTACGTTTGCTGGCCGATAACAAGCGCTTAGCTTTGTTACCTGAAATTAGTGCGCAGTTTGAGCAGCTTAAAGCGATTCAGCAGAAGTCAGTCGATATCGATTTGACGACTGCTTATGAACTGGATGAGCAGCAGCAACAAAAATTAACTCAGGCTCTCAGCGCGAAGCTGGGTCGTGACGTGAATATTACACCTGCGGTCGATAAATCGATTCTTGGTGGCGTAATCGTGCGTTCACAGGACCTGGTAATCGATGGCTCTGTTCGCTCGCGTTTAGCGAAACTAGCCGAAGCTATGAAGTCCTGAGTATGAGGAATAACCATGCAGCAACTGAATCCATCTGAGATCAGCGAGATTCTCAAGAAGCGCATCGAAGAACTGGATGTGTCTTCTGAAGCCCGAAACGAGGGCACTATCGTCAGCGTATCTGATGGTATCATTCTGATCCACGGTCTAGCTGACGTAATGTACGGGGAAATGATCGAGTTCCCTAATGGTATCTACGGTATGGCGCTTAACCTAGAGCGCGACTCAGTAGGTGCTGTAGTACTGGGCGATTACCAAAGCCTAGTCGAAGGTATGACTGCACGTTGTACTGGTCGCATCTTGGAAGTACCTGTTGGCCCACAACTTCGTGGCCGCGTTGTTGACGCGTTGGGTAACCCAATCGATGGTAAAGGTCCGATCGAAACTGATCTGACTGATGCTGTTGAAAAAGTTGCACCAGGTGTAATCGAGCGTCAAGGTGTAGACCAGCCTGTACAAACAGGTCTGAAATCAATCGACGCAATGGTTCCAATCGGTCGTGGTCAGCGTGAGTTGATCATCGGTGACCGTCAGATTGGTAAATCTGCGATCGCTATCGACGCTATTATCAACCAGAAAGATACGGGTGTTACTTGTATCTACGTAGCGGTTGGTCAAAAGCAGTCGACTATTGCAAACGTTGTACGCAAGCTTGAAGAGCACGGCGCAATGGATCACACCATTGTTGTTGCTGCTGGTGCGGCTGATCCTGCAGCAATGCAGTTCTTGGCACCATACGCTGGTTGTACAATGGGCGAATACTTCCGTGACCGCGGTGAAGATGCACTGATCGTATACGATGACCTGACAAAACAGGCATGGGCATACCGTCAGATCTCCTTGCTGTTGCGTCGTCCACCGGGTCGTGAAGCTTACCCTGGTGACGTTTTCTATCTTCACTCTCGTCTGCTGGAGCGTGCTGCGCGCGTTAACGCTGACTACGTTGAGAAATTCACGAACGGTGAAGTGAAAGGCCAAACAGGTTCTTTGACAGCTCTGCCTGTTATCGAAACTCAAGGCGGTGACGTATCTGCATTCGTACCAACGAACGTTATCTCCATCACTGATGGTCAGATCTTCTTGGAATCTAGCCTGTTTAACTCAGGTGTACGTCCAGCGATCAACGCTGGTTTGTCTGTATCCCGTGTAGGTGGTGCAGCACAGACTAAGATCATCAAGAAGTTGGGTGGCGGTGTGCGTCTAGCTCTTGCTCAGTACCGTGAATTGGCTGCGTTCGCGCAGTTCGCATCAGATCTTGATGATGCAACACGTGCCCAGCTCGAGCATGGTCAAGCTGTAACTGAGCTGATGAAGCAGAAGCAGTATTCACCAATGTCTGTAGCTGAAATGGGCCTTAGCCTGTACGCTGCAAACGAAGGTTACCTGAAAGACGTCGAACTGAACAAAATCCTAGACTTTGAAGCGGCTCTTATCTCCTTCTTCAACAGCGAATACGCTGATCTGATGGGCGATATCAACCAGAGCGGTAACTACAGCGATGAAATCGCTGCGCAGTTCAAAGCTGGTATCGAGAAGTTCAAGTCAACGCAAACTTGGTAAGCGCTACTGCGTGATGGCCTGCTACTAACATGAGGCAGGCCTTACTAAGTTAAGGTAATAAAGGCGGAACTATGGCAGTCGGAAAAGAGATTAAGACGCAAATTGCGAGTATCGGTAGCACACGTAAGATTACCAGCGCTATGGAAATGGTTGCTGCAAGTAAGATGCGTAAGGCTCAAGATCGCATGCAGTCTTCCCGCCCGTATTCTCGCAGTATCCGTGGCGTTGTTCAGCACTTGGCGAAATCCAAACCTGAATACAAGCACCTTTACATGGAAGAACGTGATGTAAAGCGTGTTGGTTTCATCGTTGTCGCAACTGATCGTGGTTTGTGTGGTGGTTTGAACGTGAATGCGTTTAAGCAAGCCGTACTTAGCATGAAAGAGTACAGCGACAAGGGTGTAGAGATTGATATCTGTGCACTGGGGTCTAAAGCGGTCACATTCTTTAAGAATTATGGCGGCAATGTAGTAGCAGCAAAAACTCATCTAGGTGATGCACCGCAGATGGAAGACCTAATTGGGTCTGTAAAAGTGATGCTGGACTCCTTTAGCAATGGCAATATCGATCGTCTGTTCATTGTATCGAATGACTTCGTTAATACGATGACACAGAAACCTACCGTAGAGCAGGTGCTGCCGTTACCGGCAAAGGACGACGACGAGCTGAACCACCACTGGGATTACATTTACGAGCCGGATGCAAAAGAGCTACTAGATAGCTTGCTGACGCGTTACGTTGAATGTGTCGTTTACCAGGCGGTTGTTGAGAACAATGCTTGTGAACAAGCAGCACGAATGCTGGCGATGAAAAACGCAACAGATAACGCAGGCAACCTCATCGATGAGTTGCAGATGGTTTACAACAAAGCGCGTCAAGCAGCGATCACTCAGGAAATCTCTGAGATCGTTGGTGGTGCGGCTGCGGTTTAATGCGTTTAACGGGTTAAGAATTTAAGAGGATCCGAACATGAGTAGCGGACAAATTGTTCAGATTATCGGTGCGGTAGTCGACGTGGAATTCCCACGTGACAGTGTACCGAAGGTATACGATGCGCTGACCGTTGGTAAAACAGGTCTAACGCTTGAAGTTCAGCAACAGCTGGGTGATGGTGTTGTACGCGCAATCGCTATGGGTCAGACCGAAGGTGTGAGCCGTGGTTGGGACGTAGAAAACACAGGTGCTCCAGTATCTGTTCCTGTCGGTACAGCGACGCTGGGCCGTATCATGGACGTACTAGGTAATCCTATTGATGAGTGTGGCGAAATCGGTGAAGAAGAGCGTATGCCTATCCACCGCTCTGCGCCATCTTACGCTGAGCAAGCGGCCTCTAACGAGCTGCTAGAGACTGGTATCAAGGTAATCGACTTGGTATGCCCATTCGCTAAGGGTGGTAAAGTAGGTCTGTTCGGTGGTGCGGGTGTAGGTAAAACCGTAAACATGATGGAGCTGATCCGTAACATCGCGATCGAGCACTCAGGTTTCTCCGTATTCGCAGGTGTAGGTGAGCGTACTCGTGAGGGTAACGATTTCTACTACGAGATGAAAGAATCCAACGTATTGGATAAAGTATCTCTGGTTTACGGTCAGATGAATGAGCCACCAGGTAACCGTCTGCGTGTAGCGCTGACAGGCCTGACAATGGCTGAGAAATTCCGTGATGAAGGCCGTGACGTACTGTTGTTCGTAGATAACATCTACCGTTACACACTAGCAGGTACTGAGGTATCAGCGCTGCTAGGTCGTATGCCTTCTGCCGTAGGTTACCAGCCTACTCTAGCGGAAGAGATGGGTGTTCTTCAGGAGCGTATCACATCGACTAAGACGGGCTCTATCACGTCTATCCAAGCGGTATACGTACCAGCGGATGACTTGACTGACCCATCTCCAGCAACAACCTTCTCTCACCTTGACGCAACAGTTGTATTGTCTCGTCAAATCGCAGAGCTAGGTATCTACCCAGCGGTAGATCCACTGGATTCTACATCTCGTCAGTTGGATCCACTGGTAATCGGTCAAGAGCACTACGACATCGCTCGTAATGTTCAAGGTGTTCTGCAGCGCTACAAAGAGCTGAAAGACATCATCGCGATCTTGGGTATGGATGAGCTGTCTGAAGAAGACAAGCAGATCGTTGCTCGTGCTCGTAAAATCCAGCGTTTCCTATCTCAGCCATTCTTCGTAGCTGAGGTATTTACAGGTGCGCCTGGTAAGTACGTTCCTTTGAAAGAAACTATCCGTGGCTTTAAAGGCATTCTGGAAGGCGAATATGACAGCCTACCAGAGCAAGCTTTCTACATGGTTGGTGGTATCGAAGAAGCGATCGAAAAAGCCAAGAGCATGTAAGCGTCTGGTGACAACCTAAAGAGGTAAGAAACATGGCTATGACTGTTCATTGCGATATCGTAAGTGCTCAAGAAGAGATCTTCTCGGGCTTGATCGAATTCGTATCCGTAACAGGTAGCCTGGGTGACTTGGGTGTATACCCAGGTCACGCTCCGCTTCTCACGGAACTGAAACCAGGCCCTGTCGAACTGCGCAAGCAGGGCGGCGAGCAGGATATTTTTTATGTTTCTGGCGGCTTCCTAGAAGTTCAGCCTAACAAGGTAACAGTACTTGCAGACTCTGCGTTGCATGCTGCTGATCTTGACGAAGCAGCGGCTCTAGAAGCTCAGAAACAAGCACAACAGGCAATTGGCGAAAAGCAGAGCGAGCTAGATTATGGCCGCGCTGCATCTCAGTTGGCCGAAGCAGCTGCTCAGTTGCGTACGGTTCAAGAGATTCGCAAAAAGCTTGGAAAGTAACACTGACGTCGTCGAGTTACGACTCGCACAAAAAAGGCAGCTTCGGCTGCCTTTTTTTGTTTGGCTTAATCAGTCTCGGCGTAGCGGCGTGTTGCTGGGCTAATTTTCAGGATTGCTGAGCTCATAAAGAAAAGGGAAGACACTATTGGTGGGTAAAACGGACTTGTTGGCCTTCATATAGTCGCACTAAAGCATCTACACTCATCTGACCAGGTAGGTCGAAAAGTAGTGTTAGCAAAGAAAAACAGCACGAATGGCTGCGCGTGTCGCGTACGTTTAAATTCCATTTATATCCGCTGTGATACTAGATTGTCCTTAATATTTTCTTAGTATAACGATTATTGTGGCGCGATCGTTACAATAAGCGCCACAGTGTATCGAATATGATCTGTTGAGCGCCAGCAACCTCCTTTGAGTCGATGACCACTGCGGTGGGGTAGTTATTTGAAGCCAAAGAGATCACCGCACACTTCGGTGGGTAGATGGCAATATAGGCAGCATCGACTTTTCCTTCAGTTTTTATCCATTTTCGCTCTGATAACTTAGCATCTTCACCACCGTCTCCAATTGCAATCACCTGAACTTGGATCCCACGTTGAATACGCTGAACCGTATAGTTGGGAAAGGGGCGGTAAAGGTGATCCCTGATAGGCTTAGAAGAGAAAACACAGTAGCGCCTCTCGGGCAGCGTAGAGACGCTGTTCAGAATATCCCGTAGAACAAACTCGATGCCATCATCGCCTTCATAGAACTGGACATTGGCGGCACTAAAATCGGGTTGTAGGTGCGTTAGCTCAGGGATAATGCTGGTTTTAAGCTTAGTAATGGCGTCGTCTAGCGACTGTTGGCGCTGTTCTGCCAGTTGGAGTAATACCTCTGGTGGTTGCGGAGAGAATAAACGCCGCTTGCCTTTGGGCAGGTAACTGACTAAACCTTTTTGTAGTAAGACTTTTAGGCAGTCGTAAGTTGTGCCTCGATTTATGTCTGCTTTTTCCGCGATGGCTCTTATTGGGCTCGGGCCCAGTGCGAGCAAGGCTCGATAAATGGAGACTTCGCGTTGACTCAGGCCAATGTTTTCAAGTGCTGGATAATGCATTTGTCAAAATATTCCTGACAATGAGTATTGTATAGATATCGGTTTGATATAGATTAGCCGTAAAGACCCTATTAATGTCAATAAATGCCCTTCAATCAAAAGTGAACAACATGACAACGGATATTGTGATTCTGGCTGCGGGCCAAGGTAGCCGAATGAAGTCGGCGCTTCCTAAAGTACTTCACTGTGTTGGTGGTAAACCGATGGTGAAGCATGTTCTTGAAAACGCAGCAGAGCTTGGCAGTGTCCAGCCGCATGTGGTGATAGGTCATGGTGCGGAGAAAGTACGTGAAACGCTTGCCGATGCAGCGGTCACTTTCGCCCTGCAAACTGAGCAACTAGGCACCGGCCATGCGGTTGCGCAGGCACTGCCGGCGCTAGATCCTGCAGGTGTCTCACTAATTTTGTATGGTGATGTACCGCTTACACGTTCAGAAACGATGGCTGAGCTGGTGTCTTCTGCGCAGAATGACAAGCTAGGATTACTGACTGTGAAACTGGACAACCCCACAGGATATGGCCGTATTGTCCGAGACAACGGCCGCGTGGTTGCCATTGTTGAGCAGAAAGATGCCAATGCAGAGCAACTTGCCATCAATGAAGTGAACACAGGCATCATGGCGTTGCCGAACCGTTGGTTGATTGACTGGTTGCCTCAGCTATCTTCTGACAATGCGCAAGGCGAATACTACTTAACTGACGTAATCGCTATGGCATCGGAGCGCAGTATCGAGATCGAAACCCAGCACCCATCCTGTGAGCAAGAGGTACAAGGCGTCAATAACCGTGTACAGCTGGCTGAGTTGGAGCGCTGGTATCAAGCACAGCAGGCTGAGCAGTTAATGGTGAATGGTGCCACACTGGCAGACCCGAGCCGTGTTGATGTGCGAGGCCATGTCAGCGTTGCAGGTGACGTGATCATTGATGTAAACGCTGTTTTCGAGGGTACGGTTGAGATTGGTAAAGACGTACAGATCGGCCCTAACTGCTATATCAAGAACGCGTCAATCGCAGCAGGTACGGTAGTTAAAGCGAATACTGTCATCGAGGACGCTGTTATTGGTGAGGCATGTGATATTGGTCCATTCGCCCGTATCCGTCCAGGTACTGAGCTGGCAACCGGTGCAAAAGTTGGCAACTTTGTTGAGACGAAGAAAGCGAAAATCGGCCCTGGCTCAAAAGTGAATCACCTTACCTATATTGGCGATGCCGAAATCGGCAGCAACGTAAACGTAGGTGCGGGCACAATCACGTGTAACTACGATGGTGTGAATAAATCTAAAACCGAGATCGGTGATGGAGCATTTATTGGCTCCAATACGTCACTCGTTGCCCCAGTGAGTGTGGGAGCAGGAGCGACAGTGGGAGCCGGTTCTACGATCACAAAAAACATTGATGGTGATGAGCTTGCCGTCGCACGCGCTAAGCAAGTCAACCTATCCAACTGGCAGCGCCCGGTAAAGAAGTAAGGAGTTAATTATGTGTGGAATTGTTGGGGCTGCAGCAGAACGTTCGGTATCTGGTGTTTTATTGGAGGGGCTACGCCGTCTTGAGTACCGTGGCTATGACTCTGCCGGTATGGCTGTGTGGAGTGGTGCTGAGATTCAGCGTCTACGCCGTGAAGGTAAGGTTCAGGCGTTAGCTGATGCCCATGATGATACGCCGCTCACCGGCTCTACTGGTATTGCGCATACGCGCTGGGCTACCCATGGTAAGCCATCAGAACGTAATGCTCATCCGCACATGTCGGGTAGCGCTATCGCTGTTGTTCACAACGGCATTATTGAGAACTTCGAAGCGCTGAAAGCCGATCTAACGTCGAGCGGCTATGCGTTTAGCTCCGATACGGATACTGAGGTTATCGCTCACCTATTAGATCGTGCTATGCAAACAGGCTTGGATCTAACACAAGCTGTGCAGCAGATCGTTGCCTCATTGGAGGGTGCTTTTGCGCTGGGTGTAATGCACCGTGATAAGCCGGGTGAGCTGGTGGCTGCACGTAAAGGTAGCCCGCTGGTAATTGGCGTAGGTATTGGCGAGAACTTTATCGCGTCTGACCAGCTTGCGCTGCTGCCGGTAACGGATCGCTTTATGTTCCTAGAAGAGGGCGATATTGCGCTGCTGACAAAAGATGAAATCATCGTTTGGGATAAAGTGGGCGAACCTGCCGAGCGTGCAGTATCACAATACGAGCACAGCGTGACATCGGCCGATAAAGCAGGCTTCAAGCATTACATGCTCAAAGAGATCTACGAGCAGCCAGCGGTAACTCACGCGGCCTTTGAAGATCGCATCAAAGATGGCTTGGTTGACGAAAGTGCGTTTGGTGAACAAGCTGCAGCGATCTTTGATCAGGTTAAGCAGGTACAAATTATTGCCTGCGGTACCAGCTACCACGCCGGTATGATCGCAAAATATTGGATGGAAGGTTTAGCGGGCATCCCATGTCATGTTGAGGTGGCCAGCGAATACCGCTATCGCCCTGTTGTGATCAGTGAAGGTACGCTGTTCATCTCGATCTCTCAGTCGGGTGAAACGGCTGACACCTTGGCTGCGTTGCGCGATGTGCAAGACCAAATACTGGCGAGCCTGACGATCTGTAACGTACCTGCTAGTTCCCTCGTACGTGAATCGGATCTCAACTTGATGACAAACGCGGGCCCAGAAATTGGTGTTGCCTCAACCAAAGCGTTTACGACGCAGTTGGTCGGTTTGTTGCTGACTACACTGGTATTGGGACGCCGCTTCAAGCTGAGCCAAGAGAAGGAGCGTGAGATCGTTGCGTTGCTTGCGCAATTGCCGGGGCTGATGGAGCACGCTATTAAGATGGATGGCTCTATTGAAGAGATGTCCCAAGCGTTTGCCGAGAAAAACCACTCTCTCTTCTTAGGGCGTGGAACGCTCTATCCGGTGGCGATGGAAGGTGCGCTGAAGCTCAAAGAGATCTCGTACATCCACGCTGAAGCCTATCCGGCGGGCGAGCTTAAGCATGGCCCTCTTGCTCTCGTCGATAAAGATATGCCTGTGGTCACGGTGGCGCCGCGTAACGAGATGCTGGATAAGCTGAAAGCGAACCTGCAAGAGGTGAGCGCTCGTGGTGGAGAGTTGTTTGTGTTTGCAGGTTGCTCTCAAGAGGTACAACCGGGTGAAGGTATCCATGTATTGGAGATGCCAGAAGTCCCAGAGGTGCTAGAACCGATCGTTTATACTGTGCCGCTACAACTGCTTTCCTACCATGTTGCGGTACTCAAAGGTACGGATGTGGATCAGCCGCGTAACCTAGCCAAGTCGGTAACGGTTGAATAAACCTTAGCAACGTAACCTTTGCTTTAAGCCCCCTAAGTGATCGTCGCTTAGGGGGCTTTTTCGTGAGCTTCCCTCAGCACTTCAACCTGTTTTATCCGCTGTAAAATCGACATCATCAAACTCATGGTGCGTTTGGCACAGCGTGTGGTCGGCAAGTACATCTAACACGTGGCACTGGTGCTCCTGATCATAATTACATTGGGTAATCATCTGCTCTAATTCTGTTTCCATTGCACGTAGCTGACGGATCTTTTGCTGGATATCCGCGAGATGACGCCGCGCAATATCATCGGCTTGGAGATGGTCGGTTAAGCAACAGCTACTGAGCATCTTAAGTTGCTCTATCGCTGCGAGGTCGAATCCGAGCGCACGTGCGTGGCGAATAAAACGTAACTCTTTGAGGTGGGTATCGCGGTAGCGGCGTTGGTTGCCTGCGTTTCTCTCAGGTTTGGAGAGTAGGCCGCGTGCTTCATACCAGCGAATAGTGGGGACTTTGCAGCCACTGTACTTGGCTAACGTTCCGATCGAATAGGTTGTGTTAGGCATTGGTATTTAACCTCTTGAACCTCTAGCTACTATAGGTTTTATAGTTATTCTGATGATCAACAAGTAAAGAGGTTCCGACAGTGTCTAGTTGTTGCGCAAAGACGGAGTTTACCGGGCTAAGCGAGAGCTACAAACGCGTTCTCTGGTTTATTATCGCGATCAATGCGGTGATGTTTGGTGTCGAGATGCTGGCAGGTATCAGCGCACAATCACAGGCCTTACAAGCAGATGCGCTTGATTTTCTGGGAGATACCTTAAGCTACGGTATTAGTTTGTGGGCGATTGGCAAAGCGCTAACCGTGCGCAGCAGTGCTGCATTAATTAAGGGGATCAGCTTGTTATTGATGGCGATCTGGGTAGTGGGCAGTACGCTTTATCGAATCTGGGTGCTGAATCAGCCAGACGCTTTCACAATGGGCTGGGTAGCAGTAGCAGCGTTTAGTGCCAATATGCTGAGCGTGCTGCTCTTAATGCGTTACCGCAATGGCGATGCAAATGTGCGCTCGGTTTGGCTTTGTAGCCGTAATGATGCGATAGGCAACTTGGTTGTGTTACTCGCTGCAAGCGGTGTGTGGTACACCGATACTCCCTGGCCCGATCTCCTAACAGCGCTGATTATGGCGACGCTGTTCCTTAGCTCATCTTGGCAGATCATCCGCCAAGCATTGGCTGAAAAGCGCGCGGCTGCGGCTCAGTTGGCTGAATCCGGCTCCTGAATGGCAGCACGCTAAGGTTGTTCGTCAAACGGCGGCAATTCGAAAAACTTAGATACTGTAAATGGGGCGAGGGTGGTGACCATCTTATAGGGCACCAGTGTTTCGACAGGGTAGAACAGTTGATCCAATGATGCTTGCTTTTGAAAGCGCTGATAGAGCTGATTGACCTCCTCTTGCAGTTGTTTTGCACTGTGCTGACTGAGCAAGCGGCTTGTTGAAAAGAAAGGAAAGTTGCCGCTATGTTGCTCGTTGATGGTGTGCTCGATAAAGGCCTGATTGATCTGAACAAGCATTTGATGCAAAGGCCCGTCTAGACGCCAACGAATCGGCACTTGTACCGTCAGGTGAACGGAGTCATTTTTCCCTAGCCGTAGGAGCTGTAGCTTCTCTAGTTCGCGCATATAGCGATAGGTGTCAGCTTGGCTAAGCTGGTTTGCGTGAGCAATATCGTGACTGCTAAAACCGCTAAGAAGCAGTACCAAGCAGCTGAACAGCGCCGGTTTCTCTGCAAGCGCTTGCTCTGTTTCAGTCGACAGAGTTGAGGGCTCGGTTGGTGTATATTCGGCTAAGCTCATTAACTCCGTGAGGCTGATACCAAGTACCTCGCATATCTCCGTTAAGCGGCTCATTTTGCAATCCTGCTCCTGAAAGAGCCGCTTAACGGTTACTTCTGACGTTTCTAGCATTACCGCAAGATCGCGATAGCGCAGCCCCTGCGTTTTCAGCACCTGTTTAAGGGCACGGAATAGACCATTAAGTTCTTGCTGAGGTGCCATGATGTGCGCTCCAATTTTCACTTAAGTATCAATTTTAGCTACCTGATTAGCTAATCGTTGTTACCCGGTATCTTTTAAATATCCTCTTGTTGTGTAGCAAGATCAATGACTATCTTCAGGAGAGTGTATTTATGTCTTTTAAATTAGCGAAGGCCGCGTTAGGAAGTTTACTGCTTAGCAGCCAAGTATTAATGGCAGAGCCGGCATTGCAGCAAGCATGGCAGCTTGATGCACTAGACCAGCCGGAGTCGGTGGTTGCGGATGCAAAGGGTGAATGGCTGTACATCTCAAATATCAATGGCGCGCCGCTGGAACTCAACGGTAAAGGTTACATCAGCCGAGTGGATCGCGAGGGTCAGCGTTTTACACGGCAGTGGCTCGCTGGCTTTAATGCGCCTAAAGGAATGGCCATAAGTAAGGGTAAGCTCTATGTGGCAGATATGCAGGTGTTACATGAGATCGACCTTACCAGCGGCAAGGTATCTGAGCGCTATCATGCACCTCATGCCCAAATGCTAAATGATGTGGCGGCCGCGCCCGATGGATCCATATATGTTTCGGATATGTTAGCTGGAGGCATCTATCGCCTCGCGGATCAGCAATTGGCGTTGTGGTTGGAGCCAGAAAAAATGCCCCACCCCAATGGGCTACTTTGGGAAGATGGACAGCTTATTGTGGCGAGTTGGGGGTTGGATATTCAATCGGATTTCACCACTAAAACGCCGGGTACGTTATACCAGATAGACCCAAGCAGTCAGCAGCTCAAGCCTATAGCGACGGGTTATCAACTTGGTAATTTAGATGGGGTCGTGAGCTATCAGAAGACGTTATATATCAGCGATTGGATCAGTGGTGCGCTGTATCGGTTGGAAGATAACGAGCGCCGAACAGTGCTACAAACAGCTCCGGGCTTGGCGGATATTGGCAGATACGGAAGTATGTTGTATGCACCGATGATGTTGGACAACAAGGTGGTTGCTTGGATGCTGCCCTAGCATACGGCACATAAAAGAGGGGCTAAGATGCCCCTCATTGGAGTGGTTACTTCGTGCGCTTTAACACGAGGTAGCTGCCCTTGGTATTGAGCGTAAACGTCACTGTTTGCGGATTACGATTGCGGAAAAACCAGCCATGGTTGCCATCAAATGCTGCGGTCAGCTCACCGGCTTCGCCAGCAACACCGCGGCCTTTTTTATAGCTAATGGAGCCTTCTGGCCCTTCACCATGAGTATCAAAGTTCAATGGGCCCTCAGGAGACTGCCACTCAAATTGGGCGACCTCACCTTTGCGCATCGTCATCTTGATCTCGGTGCCTTGTCCGGGCGTCAAGGTGACGGTGGTGGTATCCCGCCAAACGGGGGCGGGTGGTGTAGGCTGAGCGGTGGCGACCTCTTGCACTGTGCTTGGTTTAGCCATCGTTGGTAACGGTTGCAAGCTTGTCGGTTTCGGCTCAGCGATTGCTGGCGCCAGCTCAACTTCGCGTTGGGGCGCTGTTGCAGCAGAGCTTTGCTCATCCGCAGCGGCTTCTGCCGCTAGTTGTTCTCTGATCTCGCCCATTTCGGTCAGGCCGATTACCCGGCCAATGCCCGTGGGATCAATGGCATACTCAGCCGGTAAAACAACCGTGATGAGCAGCACTATCGCCGCAACCAATGCCAGTAGGGTGGACTTAATAAGTTGCTGGGTAGAGGGGAGTTCTGCTGTTGATGGAATATGTTTATTAAACATGATGTGTCTCTCTTAACTAGCTGACCGCAAGGCCAACAAGGTGATAACCGATTAACGTGAAGCCCGCGCCCATCATTAGTACATTGGCAGAGTAGGCATGTTTGAAGAAGCTTGGTTGGCGACGCCAGTAACCCATCAGAATCGAAATGGCGCTGAGCGCGATCAGTTGCCCCATCTCGACACCAACGTTGAAAGCGATCAGGTTGGGAAGTAACCCATCTTGGGCAATTTCGTAGTCGATCACTTTGGATGCCAAGCCAAACCCGTGACACAGACCAAAAATCATCGTCATGACACGTGTATTGGGCTGAAAACCAAACCAGCGCTGATAGGCGCCGAGATTATCTAGCGCTTTGTAAACAACAGAGAGACCAATAATGGCGTCAATAATGTAGCTATTGATTGCCAGATTGAAGTACACGCCGATCACCATTGTGGTTGAGTGGCCGAGCGCAAACAGGCTGACGTAGAGCGTAATATCCCGCAGCCGGTAGAGAAAAAAGATAATACCGAGTAGAAACAGTAAATGGTCGTACCCCGTTACCATATGCTTGGCACCGAGATAGATGAAAGCGATCAGCTTTACGCCGCTGATCTCTTGAATGTAGCCCTTATCACCTTGAGTAACAGCGTGGGCTAGCGCTTGTTCGCTGATGCCCAGCAGCAGTAGAACAAGCAAAAGCGTGAGGAGGAGCGATAGCGGCGCAATAAATAGACGCAACGACCCTCGCAACAGTGCAAGTTGCATAAAAAATCTCCGAAATTGATCGAAATTTACAAATAAATTTGGGCGTTAGATAAAACGCGCAGGCTTCGGAGGAGGCTTAGGCACATTGGCGGCGTGGTTGGAGTAAATGACCTGAATCGCGCTTGTTTCGCGCACAGGTGCTAGGTAATAGGTTCCAGGGCTGTGGCGGTAGGCGGATGTTTCGTGAACGTGATCGGATATATCGTGATGCGCGGAGGCGTCTGTGTGTAACTCGTGTTGGTGCTCAGCGAAATATAACATCGCGATGCCATGCGACGACTGCATCCCAATCGGCGACAGGATACCGCCAAAGATAAGCAGAGCGCAGATAGCGATGTAGTTAAGCGACTTTTGCACAGTTACAGTACTCATGAAACGTATCACGACGACCAGAATGGATGCCAACCGCGGCGATAAGTTCCCCTCAGCGGATATTATTGATCTACATTCACACTACTATAACATCGTACTTGCCGCACTTATCAGTTGGCAGAGGATACAGTAGGATGCGTAAAAACCTCCCAAAGTAGGATAATAAGATAATGGATGCGGTTACTTCTTTTGCGGTCAATTTCATCGCCGTTGTTGGCGTTATTTTTCTATTAGTTATCGCCGGTCTGCTGAGTACTGCTGCTGTACTTTACTATCAAGATAAACAACAAACTGCCCAGACGATTCGCCGCAACTACCCTCTTATTGGGCGCTTCAGGTATCTGTTTGAGCACCTTGGAGAGTTCTTTCGCCAGTACTTTTTTGCGATGGACCGAGAAGAGCTACCTTTTAACCGCGCGCAACGCAGCTGGGTGTATCGGGCCGCCAAAGGGGTAGACAACACCATTGCGTTTGGTTCGACTAAAGATCTGCGTAAACCTGGCACCTACTACTTTTTGAATTGCCCGTTTCCAACCTTGGAAGAAGATGCAGCGCCTACGCAAACGATGGTAATAGGCCCCTTCTGTGAACAGCCCTATGAAGCCGCTTCGTTTTTTAATATCTCTGGAATGAGCTATGGCGCATTGTCTAAACCTGCGGTGCAAGCTTTATCGCGTGGTGCCGCCAAAGCGGGTTGTTGGATGAACACCGGTGAGGGTGGGGTGTCGCCATTCCACTTGGAAGGTGGTTGTGATCTGGTGTATCAGATCGGGACTGCGAAATACGGTGTTCGTGATGCTGAAGGTCAGTTGAGTGATGAAAAGCTCAAGGAGAAAGCATCGATTGGCCAAGTGAAGATGTTCGAAATTAAGCTCAGCCAAGGCGCGAAGCCCGGAAAAGGTGGCATCCTGCCTGCGGAGAAAGTTAATCGAGATATTGCTGAGATTCGAGGCATACCCGAAGGTAAGGCTTCGATTAGTCCGAATCGCCATCCCGATATTGGCTCAGTTGCTGATCTGCTAGATATGGTTGAGCGGGTTCGTCGAGTAACCGGTAAACCTTGCGGCTTTAAGCTTGTTTTGGGCACCACCGCATGGATTGATGAGTTCTGCCAAACTGTGATCGAGCGTGGTATTGAACGCGCGCCAGACTTCATCACATTAGACAGTGCAGACGGCGGCACTGGCGCAGCCCCCATGCCATTGATGGACAATGTGGGTTTGCCGCTGCGCGAAAGCTTACCTTTGCTGGTGGATAAGTTAGCTCAGCACGGATTACGTAGCCGAATACGTCTTGTTGTTTCAGGTAAGATGATCAACCCAACAGATGTGGCCGCAGCGATCTGTCTTGGTGCTGATTTTGTCGTTTCGGCGCGTGGCTTTATGTTCTCTCTTGGATGCATACAGGCGTTACAGTGCAACAAAAACACCTGCCCAACGGGTATCACTACCCATGACCCAGAGCTTCAACAAGGTCTTGTGCCAGATGATAAAGCGGAGCGTGTCTACAAGTACCATAACAAGCTGGTACACGAAGTGGAGATGATTGCACATTCATGTGGAGCGCCCGAGCCGCGTCAGCTCAAGCGCCACCATGCTGCGGTTGTGTTAGGGGATGGGCAGTCTGTGCCGCTGAATATCTTATATTCAGATGCGTCTTAGCGGGCTATTCTAGCTCTCCGAACCATGCGTCTTGGTCGATATCTTCGGCCAAGCGCAGCGCTTCTTTGTGCTCTTCTATGGCACGCCGAGCAGCTAACAGCCGTTTGGAAGCGAGCTGTTTGCTCTTGATCTTCTCCTCTTCCTCAAAGCCAATTAATGTATCAATCACTTCAATCTGCACATTGCTCAGATCGCTGGTTTTTTGATTTAACATAGTCGTCAACCTCGCTCATTCCTCTGAGTACCAGCCGAATTTTATGCCTCAGGACAGGTCCTCAGGATACATCAACACTATATATCTAGCGAAAAGCTGCTCACTTTTCAACCAGATTTAGGCTAAAGGTTAGTCAGCTTATCTTGCAGAAATATGACAATAAGGCAGGCTTTTATCAGGGGCGACGAGGTGGAATTCGCTTCTCTTGCTGGCGCAAACTGCGCAAGCTGCGCTTGATGGTCTTGAGGTGATCCAGTAGTTGCGGGCCGAGTCGCATTGCAACACCAACTGCTAGCACATCGATAACAACCAAGTGGAGCACGCGGGATGACATCAGGGTGCTCAGGTCTTTATCTTCCTCGACATCGATATGGATCGCGATGCTCGCCATCTCGGCCAGCGGCGTATTGCTTGGGCACAGGGCTATCACCGTTGCGCCGGTTTCGCGTACAAGCTTGACCGTGTGCAGCAGGTCTTTAGTGCGGCCTGTTTGGGAGATCGCAACCACCACATCGTTCTTAGTCAGTGAGACTGCTGAGATGGTCTGCATATGAGGATCAGAGTACGCGGCTGCAGAGATCTGCAAGCGGTAGAACTTGTGCTGAGCATCGCTACAGACAGCGGCAGAGGCGCCGAAGCCGTAGAACTCGATCCGTTTAGCATTCACCAACGCTTCTATGGCGCGCTCCAGATCGTGTGCTTCAAGTTGATCACGGATATTGATCATGTTGCCGATCATCGAGTCGAAGATTTTCTGCTTGAACTGCGCAACAGTATCTTTCGAGTCGAGGGCAAATTGTTCGAAGTTTGCGTTGCTTGCTAAGCCTTGAGCTAGTGTGAGTTTGAAGTCTTGGAAACCATCATAGTGTAGACCTCGGCAAAAGCGCACCACGGTTGGCTCACTGACATTGGCTTCGGATGCGAGGTCGACGATCCGCATATGGATCACCTCGTTTGGGTGCGCCAAAACGTAGTCGGCTACCTTTTGCTCCGATTTTCGCAGCTTAGGCCGTGCATCTTCGATCGATTTCAGCAGGTTCGAGGAGTTCAACGT
This sequence comes from Neptunomonas sp. XY-337, assembly GCF_004959845.1. Classification (NCBI taxonomy): domain Bacteria; kingdom Pseudomonadati; phylum Pseudomonadota; class Gammaproteobacteria; order Oceanospirillales; family Oceanospirillaceae; genus Neptunomonas; species Neptunomonas sp. XY-337. The sequence goes on from NZ_SPLL01000004.1 coordinate 356,366, forward strand.
AGGGCCACATTCAACGCTAACAACTAAAGTGAGCCTTTAGTATATCAGCGAAACGTAAAACCCCCTAACGTGTGGTGGCGAGTGCCCCTGTGAGAATGGCGATAAGTCGCTGTTGTGTCAGTAATTTCACGTACGTATTAGCAAAGGGCTATACAGGATTGCAGGGGGGTAGGGTGCATGCTATGTTCAAACTACTATCCTGAAAAAATGAATAACGAATAAAGGGAGTAGATCAGTGAAGCGTCGTCAATTTTTGAAAGGTGCAGGTGCTACAGCGGTAGCTACTGGCGCCATGATGTCTACAACTGCTCAGGCAGCACCTGAGTTCAAATGGAAAATGGTGACTACGTGGCCGAAGAACTTCCCTGGTTTGGGAACGGGCGCGAACAACCTAGCTAAGCTCATCAACGAAATGACAGGTGGCCGCGTACAGGTAAAAGTGTACGGCGCCAAAGAGCTTGTTGGTGCGTTGGAGATCTTCGATGCTGTATCACGTGGTACTGCGGAAATGGGGCACGGCGCCTCTTACTACTGGAAAGGTAAGAGCCGCGCAGCTCAATTCTTCGCAGCTGTGCCATTTGGCCTAACGGCTCAAGAGATGAACAGCTGGCTTTACCACGGTGGTGGTATGGAGCTGTGGGAAGAAGTTTATGCTGAATTCGGCCTTGTGCCGGGTGCTGCGGGTAACACAGGCGTTCAGATGGGCGGTTGGTTCAACAAAGAGATCAACACAGTTGACGACCTAAAAGGCCTGAAAATGCGTATGCCGGGTCTCGGTGGTGAAGTCTTGAAACGTGCCGGCGGTACGCCAGTCTTGTTGCCGGGTGGTGAAATCTTCCCATCACTACAATCAGGTGCGATTGACGCGACTGAGTGGGTGGGTCCATATAACGATGCCGCGTTCGGTTTGCACAAAGCTGCTAAGTTCTACTACTACCCAGGTTGGCATGAGCCAGGCACAACGCTGGAATGCTTCGTCAATAAAGAAGCACTTGAAGCGCTTCCTAAGGACTTGCAAGTATTGGTACGTAACGCGATTCGTGTTGCTAACCAAGACATGCTGGCTGACTTCACGGCGAAGAATAACCGCTCTCTTGAGCAGTTGGTTAAAGAACAAGGCGTGCAACTGCGTAAGTTCCCAGATGATGTTCTTAGCAAGCTGAAGCAACTCTCTGACGAAGTTGTTGCAGAAGAAGCGGCTAAAGACGAGATGACGAAGAAAGTTTATGAGTCATTCGTTCAATTCCGTGATCAAGCAACAAAATGGCACCAAGTGTCTGAACAAGCATATCTGAATGCACGTAACCCTGTGTAAGTGATGATGATTGCTAAAAGCCGCTCAATAGAGCGGCTTTTTTGTGCCTGCCTTTTAGGTTTTAGCTGCCAGCGCAGAGGCTTAGGCATAAAAAAGCCACCTCTAAAGGTGGCTTTGACAGCATTGTTATCTAGCCGTAGACAACCTCTGGTAGCCAAGTGGCCAACGATGGCCATGCGGCCAGCAAGCCAAGCATACAGAGCTGAATAACGATGAATGGAATAACACCCTTGTATATCTGCATGGTCGCGATCGATTCCGGTGCAACACCTCGCAAATAGAAGAGCGCAAACCCGAACGGCGGTGTCAGGAATGACGTTTGGAGGTTAAGCGCAATCATGATACCTAGCCATACTGGGTCCAGTCCCATGGTGAGCAGAATAGGCGCAACGATTGGCACGACAACGAATGTGATCTCGATAAAGTCGAGGAAGAAGCCGAGCAAGAACATCACAAGCATCACAACAACCAAAGCACCCCACACACCACCGGGTAGATCGGTCAGGAATTCGCGAACCAGATCGTCGCCGCCGTAGCCGCGGAATACGAGAGAGAAGATCGATGCACCCACCAAAATGATAAACACCATGGAGCTAACCTGAGTGGTGGAGCGCATCACTTCGTTGAGTACTTTAAGATTGAAGCTGCGCTTAAACATCGACAGTACAATCGCACCAACAGCACCGACAGCCGCAGCTTCAGTGGGTGTCGCAAGGCCTCCAAGGATCGAACCAAGTACTAAGCCGATCAGCATAATAGGTGGCAGTAACACCTTCATAACTTTACCTGGTAGCTCTGCACGTGAGCCACGATCCTCTTCAGGAATAGCAGGTACGGTTTCAGGGGCCGCGACCGCTTTGTAAACCAAGTAGAGAATGTAAGCTAAAACAAGCAACAAACCGGGTATTAATGCACCTAAGAAAAGGTCGCCGACGGTGACGGTTTCGGGTGAAAAGATACCTTGGTCGATCTGTGCTTGTTGGTACGCTGAGCTGATAACATCACCCAGTAACACCAATACAATAGAGGGTGGGATTATCTGGCCGAGCGTACCTGACGCGCAAATAACACCGGTAGCAACCTGTGGATCATAACCGCGTCGTAGCATGGTTGGCAGCGACAACAAGCCCATGGTAACAACGGTTGCGCCCACGATACCGGTACTCGCAGCGAGCAGCATGCCCACCACCGTGACAGAGATACCCAGGCCTCCGCGTATTGGACCGAACAGAGACGCCATCGTATCGAGCAGTTCCTCTGCGATCTTGGATTTCTCGAGCATAACGCCCATAAAGACGAACAGCGGGACGGCTATTAAGACCTCATTGTTCATGATGCCAAATAGACGGTTCGGGATCGCCTCTAGGAATACGGCATCAAAGTGGCCGGTTGCTGCGCCTACGGCGGCGAAAAGTAACCCAGTTCCGGCTAATGAGAAGGCTACGGAGTAGCCCATCAGCAGCACGAGTACAGCCGCTAAAAATAGGAAAAGAGATAGATACTCGATCATACTGGGTGCTCCGAAACATCTTCCTCTAACAGGTGGCCTTGACCCGTTAATACAAGAATACAGCGACCTAATTCCGCAACCCCTTGGAGAATCATTAGCGTTGGCATTACCACAAGCGCACTCTTCAGTAAGTATCTAAAGTCTAAACCGCCAGCTTCTTGTGACCCCTCTTTGAGTTCCCATGAGCTGGCTACATAGTCCCAAGAGATGTAACCGATAAAACCGGCCACAGGAATCAGCAGGAACAGGGTACCGATGATGTTGATGATCGCTTTGTTACGCTCTGAAAGCGGGCGATAGAAGATATCAACACGCACGTGGCCATCATGCTTAAGCGTATACGCTGCACCTAATAGGAACACGAAGCTGTGCATGTAAATGACCGATTCTTGAAGCGCCACGTTTCCGATACTCAGGACGTAGCGCATAACAACGATGACAAAGGTGACGATGACCATGAGTAGTGTTAGCCAAGCGATAAGCTTGCCGGTCCACTCGCTGAGGCAATCGATCCCTTTGACTAAGGGGATAAGAAAGCTGCTTTGCATTATTCTTCTCGTCATTTTGCAAAAGGGTTACGGATTCTGAAAAAGTATATCAACAAAGGTATGAGTTATTTATCCGTAAAACCACGGTTTCCTTTCAGAGTAGCTGCAAATCCGCTGAAATATCATACAATAGGGGCCTCATCAGACGTGGAAAGAGATCATTCACATGACAGACCGACTACCTGTAGAGGGGCAACTGCGGACTTTGGACCATATCAAGCTCGCCGCATACTGCGCAGCGTTGACCGAGCGGCAGTTTCCGAACTTTGCTTTGTTCAGTAGCCTTGTGGAGTTTGGTGATCAAAAGCAGCTAGCTACGATTTTGGATGGCGTTTGGCAGTCGTTGGTACCGGGCGGCGCGAAGATGAACTTCGAGGTGCAGCTGGATAAAGTCGAAAACAATATGCCAGATCTGGATGAGTTTGAGATGTATGGTGCATCACCTGCGCTGGATGCGGTGGTATCACTTTACTCAACGCTAGTTTGCCTACTGGAGGCAGACGTTGATGAAGCGGTTGCTGTAGGCAACGTATCCCGTGAAGCTGTTGCCACCTTTATTGAAGTCTCTGAAGGCGATGATCAGATGTCTGATGAAGAGATTATCCGCTTCATTACCAACCACGAACTGATGATCCAAGAAGATGAGTTCCAAGAGACAGTTGTCGAGCGCCTGCTCAATACTAAACAACTGGACCGAGATTTTGTGAAGTCGCTCCGTGAGCTGGCACGCAATGAAGGCTTTAGCAATATTGGCATCAGCACAGAAGATATCTAATGTTACGCGTCGGACTCATTCTGCTGGTGCTGCCATGCTTGGCGCTCATGGTGGGCTTTATGTATGAACAAAGCAGCGTTAACGATTGCTTGTCCAGTGGTGGTAGTTTCAACTACAGCCTAATGGCGTGCGATATGGATAACCAGCACCCCTTTGTGCCTTACATGGCACGTCATCCTCTTGCAGTGAACGGCGGTATGCTGGTGGCTGTGTTAGGTCTCTTTATGTGTATTTTTGGTCTCTACAGGCGTCGTTAACGGCCCCGCTGATAAGGAACTGTCATGGCAAAAAAAGTGTGGTTGGGAGCGCTGCTTCTAGTTGTCGTTGCTACATCCCTGTTTTGGCTGAATCGCGATGCATGGTTAGCGGACTTTAACGCTGAACGTGCCGAGCAAAAAGAACAGTATCAACGTGCTGGGCTCGATTTTGGTAAGCAAAACGACCAGCAAGCGTGTTTAAATGAGGCGTTGCAGTCCTTTGATGGTTGCCTCGGATATAGCTGTACCGTCAATAACGGTGTGTTTCTCAAAGCCTGTCTAAGCCAAGCAACCGCAACACCAGGCTTCTGTGATGGCGTGCCGGAGTTCCGAGATAAGCCAACCGAAGATGACAAATCTTGGGCGAAATATTTTTGTTGGGATAACAACATTCGTGGCGAGGGTTGTCGGTTACTGATGCGCCAGCAAGCATTTTTCTGCTCTAATCCCCCTTAATTTCGTATGCATTCAGGCTTAATTAACTGAACTTGGGTTGCTCCCTTCATTTATGTCGGTAATTAGGCTATTTTTTATACTCTGCCTTTCAGGGATGCGAAAGCTGGCTAGGCGCCAAACCTGTCACGAGTAGACTCACAACAATAATAATGAAGCGCTGCAACGCCAGCGCATTTGGATCGCTACGAATGGACTATCATAAACTGCTTTTTATCGGGCCAGTTGGGGCAGGTAAGACCTCGGCTATTCGCTCGATTTGCGATGACCACGAGAATATTGAAACCGAAGCGAAGGCTTCAGATGTCACCGGAAGACGAAAGCCTACGACGACGGTAGCTATGGATTACGGCTGTCTCACTTTAAGTGACAATGAAGCTGTGCAACTCTACGGTACGCCTGGGCAGGCGCGCTTCAAATTTATGTGGGATATGCTGGCGACCAACATCGCCGCTGACTGCGCGGGTATCGTCTTTTTGGTGGACAATACACGCAACTATCCCATGCGAGACCTTAAGTACTATGCGCAAGAGTTCGCTGAGCTTATCTCGCGTAAACCTGTCATCGTTGGGGTAACCCGATCTGATCTACGTGATACCCCAACACTACTAGAGTATGAAAATACGCTAGAAGAGATGGGTATTAACGCCCGAGTGCGTTTTATCGATGCACGTAAAGCATCCAGTGTCTTGCCAGTTGTTGAGGAACTCCTGCAAGATAAAGTACGCTTTAACGAGTGGGCTGAGCTTGCCAAGAGAGCGATAGCTAATGACGCTGAGCTTGAAGAGGAATGGGTACCTGTTGATGCATCCAGCTATGAGATTCAGGACTATCGCGGAGAAGAGGTCGTGATGAAAGATTCAATTGTTGATGACGTAATGAACTTTAAAGGCGTCAAAGGGGCGGCGTTAACCGATGATATGGGTGATGTAGTTACCTCCTCTATTGAGTCTGGTGAAGTCAACGACTTCGTAGGGTTCGTCTCTGGCGTTGTCAAAGTGTTCGAAGAAGTATCTGACCTTGGTAAGGTGCAAAGTGTCTCTTTGCGTAGCGCGAAAGAGGATAACATCACGGTATTTCTCAATGACTCGGAACAGGTGCTCGGGATCCAATCCTCCAATCGGGTATCGTTTCGCGCGTTGAAGCAACAAGTTGACGATCTTTTGCAGTGGGGTTGACGTTTAAGCTATGGAAAAAATATTAAAAGACCTCGAACTACTCGGTGGGATTCACCATAGCTGCCTCTTCAAGGAGGACGCTGTCGATGCCTCTACATTCCCCAGCATTCTGGATGAAAACATCGCGGGTGCCTGCCGTGTCATTAGGCAGATCTTTATGGCGGTTGAGGGGATGGACCTAGACCACCGAGAGGTATTTCTCGAATTAGATGAAAACTTATTGATTGGCTACGCGATCAATTCAGATGTGCTACTGCTGATGATGACGGATAAGGACGTGAATCTAGCCCTTATCAATACCAGCATTCGCTCTGCTGTACCGAAAATCCGCAAGCAGCTAACACCTGATGCGGTGGAGGAAACACCTGCGCCGGCACCAGATAAAGCTGCAGCTAAGCCTAAGCGCCCAGGGCGCCCTTGGCATGAGGCGGAACTGCTAGGTGTTATGGATCAGTTGCGTGAAGGGTTAGCCATTTATATTGGTCCAGCGGCATCGATTGTTTTCGATGATGCATATGATCAATGGTATAGCGAGCATGGTGCGCAAAAGAGTAAGGTTGCTGAGTTGATCAAAGTACTTGCAACCGAGATTGACGATAAAAGCGAGCGCAGCCAGTTTTTGCAAAACGCTGTCAATATTGTGCGTGCTAGCGCACAGCAGGGAGCACGCTAGCACGGCGTATCAGCTCAGCTACTTGAAGCGTAAAACCAGCTTGCCTTGGGTTCGTCCTGAGGCGATCTGGTCAAACGCTTCACCCAACTGCTCAGGCTTATATTCAGCAGCGACAGACAGTACGAGATCTCCGCTTGCCGCTAGACTGAGCATTTGGGCCAGTTGTTCGGCATTAGGCACCGCCCGCATACTGAGCACTTTCCGGTCGGCTGCTTCGCCCGCCGCTATCACCTCATCCTTTGTTACCGTGGGTAGTGTGACCATCACGCCGTCCGCTTTGAGTGCGGGTAGAGCGTTGATGGCGTGTTGCCCACCCACGCAGTCGAGAATCACATCAACAGGGTCGATCACATCTGCCACGTTGGCGGCTTGGTAGTCGATCACTTCATGACAGCCTAACTCGCGAAGATAAGCATGCTTAGGTGCAGAGGCCGTACCAATAACGGTGGCGTTTTTGTGTGCTGCCAACTGAACGGCTAAATGGCCCACACCGCCTGCAGCCGCTAGGATGAGAATGCGTTGCTTGGGTTGCAAGTTAGCGCCCTCAAAGAGCGCTTGCCACGCTGTTAAACCTGCTAGAGGGAGTGCTGCTGCCACATTCATATCGACATTTTCGGGGACTCTTGCCAGTGATGCGGCGGGTGCTGCGATCTGTTCAGCAAAGCAGCCTGCGCGCGCTGGGAAGTGGATAAAGCCACAGACGCGATCAGCAGTTTGATAGTCCGCTACATCTGCACCACATGCCATCACTGTACCTGAGAACTCCCATCCTGGAATAAAGGGTAACTCACCAATGAAGGGTGCAGCACCGCCGCCAGAACATGTTTTCCAATCGATGGGGTTGATACCCGCCGCATGGGTTTGAATCAGCACATCACCTAACTTCAGGCTCGGTTCGCTTACCTCTTCATATCCTAAGACATCGTTACCGCCAAAGGTGTGTAGTTGTATTGCTTTCACGCGGTGCTCCTCGCTACTGGGCTGTTTCGGTCAAACATTAGAGTAGACTTAAGCCTATCTGTGCAGCTCCTGTAACGCAATTCTGCTAGTCTATGGCACCTTATAAGACCAAAAGGAGCAGTGATAAATGAACTTTCTAGCCACGATTGAGCCTTTTCTATTCTGGGGTGGATTGATCGTATTTTGCGTATCGTTGGCGATGTATGTTGGACGTACCAAAGATATGAAGTCAGTGCTGATGTTTTGGCAGCCAACGATCAGCTTTAATGCGATCGAATTCAAAGTAAACCGTGCAGGACTAGGCTTGATGATTCTTGCTGTGGTCATGCGCTTTATCGTCTTTTTTGTTGCTTAGGAGTTAAGATGCGAGGAAATCCTGTCAAAGGAGCGGGCTACCTTTTACGTGGTTTTAGCATGCTGACGCAGCCGGGTATTCGCCAGTTCGTTCTGATCCCGATGTTGATAAACATTCTGCTGTTCTCGGGTGCTATCTGGTTGCTGATCAATGAGTTTGATCGCTGGGTGGCGTACTGGATGTCGCAGTTGCCAACGTGGTTATCTTTTCTTGATTTCCTACTTTGGCCTTTGTTTGCACTGTTGGTGTTAATTGTTGTTTATTACGGCTTCTCTATCGTAGCGAACCTGATCGCCGCGCCGTTCAATGGCTTCCTGTCTGAGAAGGTGGAGCTACAGCAACGTGGTGTGCGTATCGCCGATGATGGTTGGAAGGGGTTGCTGACGATGGTGCCACGCGCGCTTGCGCGTGAGCTGTCTAAGCTAGCGTACTACTTGCCACGTTTATTAGCGTTGCTCGTTATCAGCCTGATACCCGGCGTTAACTTGCTCTCGCCACTGCTCTGGTTTGTCTTCGGCGCTTGGATGATGGCAATTCAATATTGTGACTATCCCATGGATAACAACAAAGTTACTTTCCGTCGTATGAAAGAACTGCTAGCCGAGCGCAATCTCACGTCATTGAGCTTTGGTGCCATCGTTCAGATGGGAATGCTGATTCCGGTGGTGAATCTGATCATGATGCCTGCTGCGGTCATTGGTGCGACGTTGTACTGGAGCGAAGACCAAGCCCAGCGCGCAGGTTGCTAGTACCTAGCTCACCAGCGACTGCGGTGTCTTGGTGAGCATATCCCGGGAGAAGTGGCAGCAGAAGCTGCTACCAACCCCGGGTTGGCTTTCAATCTCTAAGCGAGCGCCGTGGCGCTGCAGCGCGTGCTTCACAATTGCGAGCCCCAAGCCCGTTCCACCTGTGGCAGAAGAGCGCCCTTCATCGACGCGATAAAAACGCTCAGTTAGACGCCCAAGGTGGATCGAATCGATACCAATACCATTATCGGTCACACATAAATGACCACCTTCAGTGTCTACTTCCCAAGTCACCTTGATATGGCCTTGAGCGGGCGTGTAGCGAACCGCGTTAAACACAAGGTTAGAGAAGGCGTTTTGCAGCTCTTGTGACTGCCCTAGCAGATCATAGTTGGGGTTGGCATCTAACTCTATATGATGCTCCTTATCGCCAGATAGTGCGATAGCATCAGCCTGAATGGAACGCAGCATCCCTTGAATATTGACAGGGTTTTCATCGGGAATGTGTTGGCTGGCTTCAAGCCGCGACAGTAGCAGCAGATCGGATACTAAGCTTTCCATACGAATGGCTTGGTTCTGCATCTGCGTGAGTGCGCGCTCCATGGGTTTGGGTAGTGGCTGGTCCAGAAAGGTTTCGAGGTAGCCGCGAATAACTGTAAGCGGTGTGCGCAGCTCGTGTGATGCATTAGCAACAAAGTCTTGTCGCGTCTGCTCAAGACGTATTAGTCGCGTAATATCACGGGCAACAATCAAACGATCACCCACACCAAACTCGGTGATCTGGTACTGTAAAACCGTATCGTTGTGCAGCGGGCTAGGTAACTGCAAAGGCTCTTCGTACTGCGCTTTGCGGTAATAGCGAATAAAGCGAGGGTCGCGCAGCAAGTTCATGAGAGGTTTGCCGCGATCGGCTGAGCTTTTCAAGCCGATCAGCCGCTCAGCTGCACGATTCCACCACTCTAAGTTATTTTGCTTATCAACAATAACGACCGCATCAGGGAGAGCAGAGGAGGACTGCTGGAAGCGGCTGATAACACTACGTAGATCTTTGCTCTTGTTGCGATGGCGCTTTTGCAAGCGTGCGAGATCGTCGAAGATATCGCCCCACTGGCCATGGCTTTCAGGCGGCAGTAAATCGGTGCTTAATAGCCATTTTTGCAGGCGGCGTGTTTGTCGTAGTTGCAGGTAGGCCCAGAGCGATAAACCCGCAACCAGTCCCCAACTTAAACTACCTAGCAGTAAGCCAATAAAAGCTGGCAGTGCGATAACAGCAAAGAGGCCGCTAACGCCAGCACGAGGCGATTTTTGCATAAACTGTTTAACCTAGATTGCGTGCAGCAGCGGTGCTATGCAACCTGCGTCGAGAAGCGGTAGCCCGTGCCGCGCACTGTTTGTACCAAATGGTCGTGCTGACTACCCAGCGCTTTGCGCAAGCGTCGGATATGCACATCCACAGTGCGTTCTTCAACGTAAACATTGCCACCCCAAACCATATCGAGCAACTGCCCACGGGAGTATGCGCGGTCTTGGTGGGTCATGAAGAACTGTAACAAACGAAACTCGGTTGGGCCAAGTTCTATTGGCTTGTCATTGGCGGTCACGCGGTGTGAAATTGGATCGAGTGTTAACCCTTCAACTGTAACGGGTTCTTCGATCCCTTTAGGCGTCGCTCGGCGAAGCACTGCTTTGAGGCGTGCAACGAGTTCGCGTGGTGAAAAAGGCTTGGTGATGTAGTCATCAACACCGGCTTCAAGGCCTTTTACCTTATGCTCCTCTTCCGTTTTAGCCGTGAGCATAATAATCGGCACATCAGCGGTGGTTTCATCTTTACGCAGGCGGCGTGCCAACTCAATGCCACTCATGTTTGGCATCATCCAATCGAGCAGAATCATATCTGGCTTTTGATCAACAACTAACGCATGTGCTTCTTGAGCATTATCTGCCTCGATGCACTCGTAGCCTGCCATCTCCAGAGCTACTGCAATCATTTCCCTGATAGGAGCTTCGTCATCAACGATCAGCACTTTCTTGCTTGCCGACATGGGTAAACCGCCTCTTACGCTTAAAATAAGACGGGAGTATTACAATGTTTTATTGTGACACTATTGTTACATGCTAGAACAATTCACTAAAGATAGTGAAGAAAAATGCCAACAAAGACCGACAACCCCGCGTAGTGGTTATTCAAAAAGGCACGAAAACAAGGGGCTCGCTCGCGATCTTTGATCAGCCGCATCTGGTAAACAAAGCAACCGACAGCCCCCAGTAGGCCGAGATAGTAAAAGCCACCGAGCTGAGCCAGAAAGCCCGCTACTACAAGGAGGATAAGGGTGAGTATCAGCAGTATCGCGATAATGAGTTTATCGTATTGGCCAAACAGAATAGCGGTCGATTTGATACCAATCTTGAGGTCATCATCTCGGTCAACCATGGCGTACATGGTGTCGTAAGCCACGGTCCAGAGTAGCTTGGCACTGTAGATCACCCATGCGATCAGCGGAATCTGTTCGCCAACAGCGGTAAATGCCATGGGGATCGCCCACCCAAACGCTGCGCCGAGAACCACTTGCGGTAGGTGGGTATAACGTTTCATAAAAGGGTAGAGTGATGCGAGAAACAGACCACCAAATGACATAAGAATCGTCATCGTATTGGTTAGCAGCACTAAGCCAAATGCAACAAGCATGAGCGCAGCAAACAGTAATAGTGCTTCTTTGGCGGTGATTTTTCCCGTCGCTAAGGGGCGTTGAGCGGTGCGCTTTACATGCCCATCAACTTTCCGATCTGCAAAGTCGTTGATAACACAGCCAGCGGAGCGCGTCAGAAAAACGCCCAATGTAAAGACAGCAATGAGCTTGAGGTCGGGAATGCCTTCAGATGCGATCCATAGTGCCCACAAGGTTGGCCATAACAGCAGGTAGCTGCCGATAGGCCGGTTGAAACGCGTCAAATTGACATAGACATCCAACCGCTCGCGTAAGCTCATGGGCTTAAATAGGGGGGCACCGGGCATAACAATCCTTTTATATCATCACCCGTCACCTTTGAAAGTCACCGTGACGGTATGCTAATGGAATTCAACCCCGTTTGAGATCAGGGCTAGCTCGTTGTGGGCTGATAGTTTACCTGCTCTAGTGCCGGTAAAAAAACCTCACATACGAGTAGGGGTTTATTGGATAGATAAAACTGGGAGCGCCGTGCCCATAGCGTTTGCTCGCTGGTGATATCGAACCGGCTGACTTCGAGGGGGCCGCGGCGCATGGTTCGGTCATTAAAGAGCACACTGCCTAGCGACCGGTTACCGACGTGGTGGAGCTGTCGCTCGCGACCTGTCAGCGTTGCCGCAGGAATAATTGAGCGTGCGTAAACCCACGGCTCCTGATTGCCCAGTAAGTGGACTTCACGAATGAGTGCGAGCTGGCGTGGTGGCATTCCCAATATCTGTGCTTCCGAGCGGTTCGGGCGTCCCCAGCCTTGTGCAATCACTTCAACGCTAAAATGACCTTGGCTGGCATTTATCAGGTGCTGTGTCAGTGAGCCGCGGTCAGTTAACCAGCGCTGCCAGTGGTAGGGCGCATGGAGTGCGGACAAGCGGCGCAAATGATACCAGCGGGCATCAAAACTGGCGTGAATAAGAGAGTGGCGGACGGGCACAAACAATTCCTTTATAAGCTCGGCAGGTATTCTACTCCTTTCCCATGCAGCACGTCACCGCTGGCCTTACGAAAGCGTGCGCTTGGTCACTTTCGATTAGCGCCACAATGAATTAGGATGCGGCCATGAAAATATGTTCAGAACAAGACAAAGTAGCAGCGGCTACATTAACGCGTGCATGGGTTGAAACGATGGTGGTGGGGCTGAACTTATGCCCGTTTGCCGCGCCCGTCGTTAAGCAAGATTCATTGCGTTACAGCGTTACTGACGCCGCAACCGATGAGGCCGTCGCAGCGGGCTTTTTAGATGAGTTAGACCTCATTCAGCGTAGCGATGAAAAAAGCGTGGCAACAACACTCTATATATTTCCCAACGCAACCGCTGACTTTTACGACTATCTCGATCTGTTACACACCTGCGAGCGGTTACTCGATCAAGCGGGAATGAGTGAGCAGTTTCAGGTCGCTAGCTTTCACCCGGGTTATCTGTTTGCGGGTGTGGATCAAGATGACTTAAGCCATTGGACTAACCGCTCTCCCTTTCCAATGTTGCACATCATTCGTGAAAACCAGATGAGCAGAGTCTTGGCCCACTACAAGGACCCTGATGCGATCCCTGAGCGGAATATTGCCTTGATGCATGAGCTGGGCAAAGCGGGACTGATCGAGAGATTCCCGCCGTTAGCCGACTATTGGGATACGCACGCGCGTTAGGCAGCAACCACGCAGTTACGGCTGCGCTTTTTCGCTTTATAGAGCGCAGTGTCGGCGTGCTCTACCAGTTGGTGCGGGCTGTTTTCGGCACTGGGCACTAAGGTTTCCAAGCCTTGGCTGGCGGTCACCACCAGGCCGGCTGATGAGCGGTCGTGAGGAATACCAAGGGCGAGAATTTGATCGCGAATAGCTTGTGCCACGTTGAGCGCGCCGGCTTTATCCGTATCTGGTAGCAGCACGGCGAACTCCTCTCCGCCGTAGCGAAAAATAGCATCGTGGGAGCGATTAACACTGTTTTGCATGGCACTGGCCACACGTCGCAGGCAGCTATCGCCCGCTAAATGACCGTATCGGTCGTTAAATGCTTTGAAATGATCAACATCCACCATAATGAGTGACAACGGCTGACGGGTGCGGGCACAGCGGCGCCACTCCATCTCGAGCTGCTTTTCGAACTCACGACGGTTGTTTACACCGGTAAGGCCATCGATCCGAGCCGAACGCTCCAGCACATCACGCGAGCGCTTGAGATCTAGCATCATGCGTATACGCGCTTTGAGCACTGCGGGGGCGCGATCTTGGACAAGATAATCCGATACACCGTGGGAGTAAGCGGTGACCTCCTGTTGATCATCTGATTCTGCGCCCGCAATCGCGATCGGTATAAACGCATGATTAAACTGCTGCACCATCCGTTGGCAGTAGAGCAAGTTTTGCAGCCACCCATCACCTGCGGCGACCAGAATTAGATCCGGCGTTTGCTCGGCGGATTCCAATAATTGTTTCAGGTCAGCGAAGGTGGCGGGGAGTAAAATATTGTAACTGGCGCGCAAAGCATCAATGGTTTGCCAGACGGTGCTGATACCCTCGGGGGCGAATACTGCGATGGTATGGTGCTGCGCGTACTTGCAGGCTTTACCCGAGTCATACTCAACATCGGTGGACTCACCCGCAAAGAATGCGGTGATCTCTTCGTTGGTAGCTAATCCGAGTAGCTTACGCCCGTCGTTGGCAAGAATAACAGGGACGCGGGATCCCACATGGCTAGACTCCCAAGCATCCTGCCAGGTATCAAGTATCTCTTCGCACTCAAAATCGACCGATAACTCGGTGGGTAAACCGGCGGCTTCCAAACAATCAAAGATGACCGCAGGACTTGCGATATCAAGGCCATCAACCCAAAGCGCTTTGTAAAACAGGCGGCGGAACAGTTGGGCTTTTTCAGGATCGATGAGACCCGCAGCAATAACGCATAAGTTGGCAAAGCGGCTATCAGGGCGCTCGGGAGGTAGAGCAATACTGATATCACTGGCGTAGCTGCGAACCGAAAAAACGTCGCTGGCAAGCTCCGCGAGTAGATCGGGAGAGTTACCCTGCAAGCCGATATCTTGGGCATGTTCGACCAAGCGGTACTCAACTTGATCAAGCAAGTTCAATGCATACAGGCGCTCGTGCAGTGCATAGCTGTACGGGCAGTTGAGGTCGGCATAAACGATATATTGCAGCATAGATCAAACCACTCGGTGCGTTACCTGGAATACCTATTCAATCAAGGTATCGGCCAATAGAGAAAAAACTTGGGAGCAGGCTAGCGTGTGTTGGCTTAGTCGTCGCTGAGTGAAACGAAAAACAGCGCCATGTGGCGCTGTTTAGATGCGCTTGAGGGGCGCTTAATCTTCGGTGCTGTCACTAATGCCAGCCGTCTCTTTAATCTCAGACAGAGGCAGGTGGCGTACATCGGTACCGCTAACGAGGTAGATCAGGTGCTCAGACATATTACGTGCGTGATCACCGATACGCTCCAAGCTACGCAGTACCCAGATGACGTTTAGACAGCTCGAGATCGCGCGTGAGTCTTCCATCATATAGGTCATCAGTGAGCGCATCGCCGTCCGGTATTCAAGATCAACCGCTTTGTCTTGCTTAGCAACATGGTAAGCAAGCTCAGCATCGTTACGTGCAAAGGCGGTCAGTACATCTTTCACCATGTTGCGCACTAGGTTACCGATGTGACGAACTTCCTGATAACCGCGTTGGGAGTCGCCATCTTCAACCAGCTCAATGGCATGGCGGCAGATACGGCTAGCTTCATCGCCCATACGCTCTAGGTCGTTGACCGCTTTCGAGATCGCTACGATCAGGCGCAGGTCGCTCGCTGCCGGTTGGCGGCGGGCAATGATCGTTGTGCAGCGCTCGTCGATCATCACTTCCATGTCGTTAGTTTGCTTGTCAACGCGACGTGACCGCTCGGCCATCTCCGCATCACCGGTCAGAAGGGCTTCAATCGCATCATGTACTTGGCGCTCTACGATACCACCCATGGTAAGTAGCTCGGTACGAATCTCTTCCAGCTCATCGTTAAATTGCTGTGAGATGTGAGTCGAGTAGTTGTCCTGTTTGAGTTCCACTGTTAGGTACTCCGGCCTATATATTCAGTTAATTGAGAACGCGATTACGGTTAACCGTAACGACCTGTGATGTAGTCTTCGGTCTGCTTCTTCTCAGGGTTAGTGAAGAGGGTGTCTGTCACACCAAACTCGATCAAATCACCCATATACATGAAGGCAGTATAGTCGGAAACACGGGCTGCCTGTTGCATGTTGTGGGTAACGATCACGATCGTGAAGTCATTTTTCAGCTCGTGGATCAGCTCTTCAATTTTCAAAGTAGAGATAGGGTCTAGTGCAGAAGCGGGTTCGTCGAGTAGCAGAACCTCTGGCTTCACGGCGATGGTACGCGCGATAACCAAACGTTGCTGCTGACCACCGGACATACCCAGTGCGCTTTCGTGTAAGCGATCTTTTACCTCATCCCACAGTGCAGCGGATTTAAGCGCCCACTCAACCGTTTCATCAATTTCACGCTTCTTATTGATGCCTTGGATACGCAGGCCATAAGCCACGTTCTCGTAGATCGATTTTGGGAATGGGTTGGGCTTCTGGAACACCATACCCACGCGGCGGCGCAAGTCAGCAACTTCTACCGCACGGTCGTAGATGTTGTTGCCATCCAGCAAGATCTGGCCGGAGATATTACAACCATCAACTAAGTCGTTCATACGGTTGAAGCAGCGTAGCAGGGTAGACTTACCGCAACCGGATGGGCCGATAAAGGCTGTTACACGCTTCTTCGGAATATCCATGTTGATACCGTGTAGCGCTTCTTTTTCGCCATACGCCAAGCGTAGGTCCTTTACCTGTAGCGTCGTTGTTTCGGTATCGAGGCTAAGGTTGCGGTCGGCACGCTGCAACGAAGAGATATCGATGCCATGAGTTTTCGCGTCAGTCGTCATCTTCAATAAACCTTTTTCTAAAATTCGTTAAAACAGCGTTACATTTCGAGCGCTTTGTATTTTTCACGCAGATGGTTACGGATCTGGACTGCTGAGATGTTAAGCAGTGCGATAACCGCAACCAGCAATAGTGCTGTTGCATATACTAGCGGTCGAGCCGCTTCAACGTTAGGGCTCTGGAAGCCCACATCATAGATATGGAAGCCCAAGTGCATAAATTTCTGATCCAAGTGCAGGAATGGGTAGTTACCATCCAGCGGCAAGTTTGGCGCTAGCTTCACAACGCCCACCAACATGAGGGGTGCTACCTCACCGGCTGCACGTGCGATGGCAAGAATGACACCGGTCATCATGGCAGGGCTCGCCATGGGCAGTACGACTTTCCATAGTGTCTCTGCTTTTGTTGCGCCAAGCGCCAAAGAACCCTCACGGATCGCGCGTGGAATACGTGTTAAACCCTCTTCCGTTGCTACGATAACCACCGGAACAGTAAGCAGTGCTAGCGTGATGGATGCCCACATAAGACCGCCCGTACCAAAGGTAGGTGATGGTAGGGCTTCAGGGTAGAACAAACGGTCGATGTTACCGCCTAAGAAGTAGACGAAGAAACCTAAGCCGAATACACCATAAACGATGGATGGAACGCCTGCTAAGTTGTTCACCGCAATGCGGATCAAACGCGTAGTGAAGCCTTGTTTGGCATACTCGCGCAGGTAAACCGCTGCGATAACTCCGAAAGGTGTTACCAGAACCGACATGATGATGACCATCAAAACGGTACCGAAGATCGCTGGGAAAATACCCCCTTCCGTATTCGCTTCACGTGGCTCGTCTGAGACAAACTCCCACAGTTTGCTACCGTAATGGCCAAGCTTTGCAAAGATACCCATATCGTTCGGGCGGAAAGCGCGAACGATTTTGGCGATATCGATCTCGATAGTTTGGCCACCTGATACTTCAGCCACGATTTTGTCGCGGTTGATCTGGCCGTATAGATCGATAAGTTCATCCTGCAGTACTTTATATTCTTCGCCAAGCTCTGCGCGGCGAGCGTCAATTTCCGCGAATGCGGCAGCATCGGTAGAGCCGTCTAGCTCCAATGAGCGCTGCTTCAAGCGCAGGCGCTCGATCTCATAGTTGATGGCGCCGATCTCATGCTTTTCGATCTGGTAGATCGAGTCATGAATCTCCTGCGCGCGCTCAATGCTCGCCTCAAACTTGTCCCACAGCGCTAAATATTCAGGCGTTTTGTCGTAGCCATCGTACTGGCCGACAACGGTGTCGCCCTCTTTAAGTGCGCGCAGGTAGCCATAGAAGTTACCCCATTCGTGGCGCTCTGCCGCGAATAGCATCTCTGGATACTGCTGGTTGGATAGGTTGTCGTGTAGTACCCACGTGAAATCGGTACCGCCTACGTCACGGTTACCAATTTTCATCAGGTCGCGGCGCATCTCTTCGACACCTTCTGGTACATCTACGCCAGCATCCCGCAGCTGTGTTGCAGGGACTTGCTCGCTATCAACTGTTTCACCGATGATGCGAATAGAGTGGTTATTTTGCGAATAGGTTGCTTGCAAAATATCCGCAGGCCAGAAGTGCACCAAGCCGCGCGATGCGATCAGGAGCAATAGCCCCACGACCATAATAATGCTGATGGCAACAGCCCCAGCGTTTAACCAAACCCAAGGTGATCCGGATTTGGCCCATTCAGAAAAAGAGACTTTCATTTTCATCAATCCTCGATAATCCGGTATTACAGTGAGCCGTACTTCTTACGTAGATGCTGGCGCACCAGCTCGGCAAGCGTATTGACGACAAAGGTAAACAGGAACAGTACGAACGCTGCTAAGAACAGAATGCGGTAGTGGGTACTGCCGACCTCTGACTCGGGCATCTCGACAGCGATGTTAGCTGCCAGCGTACGCATACCCTCAAAGATGTTCATATCCATGATGGGCGTATTACCTGTTGCCATCAGTACGATCATGGTTTCACCTACTGCACGACCCATACCGATCATCAGAGCGGAGAAGATACCTGGGCTGGCTGTTGGCAGCACCACACGTGTCAGTGTTTGCCACGGTGTCGCGCCCAGTGCCAAAGAGCCATAGCTCAAGTGTTTAGGGACTGCAAAGATCGCATCCTCAGTGATCGAGAAGATCGTTGGGATAACGGCAAAGCCCATCGCGATACCCACCACGAGGGCGTTACGCTGATCATATGGAATCTCCAGACCCTGGCTGATCCATAGACGCATATCGCCGCCAAAGAGCAGAACCTCGATGCCATCGGAAATATTCAAACTAAACAGCACCGCGAGAATAATCACAGGCACCAGCAAAGCAGCATCCCAGCCCTCTGGAATAAGGAAACGGATGCGGTTAGGTACTTGCGCCCACACGAAGCCAAAGGTCACGATGGCGATAGGGACAACCATCAGGATCACGAATATGCCCGCTAACTGGTCCTCCATAAAAGGTGCCAACCATAGACCGGCCAAGAAGCCCAAAATAACCGTTGGTAGTGCTTCCATCAACTCGATGAACGGTTTGACCTTGCGGCGCATCGCCGGAACCATGAAATATGCCGTGTAGACAGCACCTGCGATGGCAAGTGGTGTACCCAGAAGCATGGCGTAGAACGCTGCTTTCAATGTACCAAACGCCAGTGGCATCAGGCTGTATTTGGGCTCGAAGTCATTATTTGCAGCAGAGGACTGCCAGATAAATTCGGGCTCTTGGTAACCTTCGTACCACACCTTCTCCCACAGTGCGCTCCAAGAAACATCTGGGTGCTCATTGTGGATGGCCCACAATGTCAGCATGTTGTTCTCTTCTACGAGCAGAGCGTTCGAGCGTGGCGCATAAGCGATGTAGTCTGCTTCACCTGAGGTTACGGCCTCTGTTAGCGCATTGCGGTGTGCCGTCGTGTTAAACAGGCGCAATGTACCGGCTTCATCAATTGAGGCGAAACCTTTGCGGCGATGCTCGGTGGAGATATCTACCACCGGTGAGCTACCACCTTCAAAGCTACGAATCTTCGTTAGGTGCCAATTAGTGTCCTGATCGCGCACCAAGAACCACTGGTCGATATTGCCTTGGTTATCGCCGATCAACAGCGCATTCCCACCTAGCAGCAATTGGAATACGGTGATTTCACCGCTGGTTGCTTCGACAACTTGCGATGTTTGTGGGCCATCGTCAGCTTGTAGATCGACAACCGCGACTTTGTTTTTGCCTGCGATCATTAACCAGCGGCGATCAGGCAGCTGGATGATCTTTTGAGCTTTGATGTTGAATGCCGGTAATTCGATAGACGACAGACTTGTCTCTACCTCGTCGGTCATCATGTTGACCTCAACGGATAGAATTGTCTGTGTCATACCTGTCGCATCACCACCGATCAAGCTCCAGTTCTCTTCATCGAACGCTACCGCTAGCTTATTGAGTGGCTTATCGCCGACACGAATAAGCTCGCTACCGACAGGGTATTCAATACTCGGTGTAATAACGCGCACACCGTCTGGGTAGGTCGACTTGTAGTCGTGCTTAAAGATGAGCGCTTCACCATTGCTGTAGCCCAGTGCAAGTAGATGCTGCGCCTCTGATATAACCGATAAGCTCGCGATCTCAGCATCAGCGGGGCGTGGTAGCGCTTGTTCTTTAAGAACGGTGCCATCTAACGTATTAAAAAAGACCGCTTGGCCTTGATCTGTAATACGAACGCCGATCTCAGCTTGCTCTTCCATAGAGAGGTAAAGCGTTTTGCCTTCACCCGGAGAGGCATAGGCTTCGACTGTACGGCCGTCCTGCTGCCAACGATCCATCGTTGCCGATTGGAACAGCGGAGCGACTTCGTATAGCAAGTAGAAGAAGATCAGTAGGATTGCGATGATCACGCTGATGCCGCCAAACGCAATACCCACAGTCGCAGATTTATCTTTCAATGCACGGAGTTTGCGCAGGCGTTGCTGTGCAGGTGTATTGAAATCGATTTGTGGAGTCGTGGTGTTTTCAGTGCTCATGGGAAATATCAGTCCTGGTGGAGCTATTCTGTGCCGCTAGGGTAATGATTCTTTGTGACACTAATGTTACAAGGCATACCTAACGACAAAAGGGAGTTCCTTGCGGAACTCCCTTAAGCTATTGATATAGCTATGTTTTGTCTGGTCTTATAGACCTAGTTGAGACATTTGCTTCTCAACAACTTTCGCTGGTAGTGGGATGTAGCCGTCTTTCACAACAACTTCTTGACCCACTTTAGCCATAACCATCTTCAGGAACTCACGCTCCATTGGTGGCAATGCTTGACCAGGCTTCTTGTTAACGTAAACGTACAAGAAGCGAGATAGTGGGTAAGTACCGTTTACCGCATTTTCAGGTGTTGCTTCTACGAATGCTTGACCTTCTTTCTTAGCCAATGGCAGGGCACGAACAGAAGATGTTTTGTAACCGATGCCGGAGTAGCCGATACCGTTCAAAGATGTGGAGATCGACTGTACAACCGACGCAGAACCTGGCTGCTCGTTTACGTTGTTTTTGAAGTCACCTTTACATAGTGCTTTCTTCTTGAAGTAACCGTAAGTACCAGATACTGAGTTACGACCGAACAGTTGGATGCTCTTGTCAGCCAAAGAACCCTCAACACCTACGTCACCCCAAGTGCTTGCTTCTGCTTTTGCGCCACACTTACGTGTAGAAGAGAAGATCGCGTCAACCTGTGGGATAGATAGACCTTGGATAGGGTTATCTTTGTGCGCGAACACAGCGAGTGCGTCGATTGCTACAGCAACCGGTGTTGGCTTGTAACCGAATTTTTTCTCAAACGCTTCGATCTCTTTGTCTTTCATCTTACGAGACATAGGACCCATGTTTGATGTGCCTTCAGTCAATGCTGGTGGCGCAGTAGAAGAACCCGCTGCTTGGATCTGAACGTTAACGTTTGGGTAAGTACGCTTGAACTCTTCTGCCCAAAGCGTCATTAGGTTAGCCAGTGTGTCAGAACCTACGCTAGACAGGTTACCGGAAACGCCAGATGCCTTGTTGTAAGTTGGCAGATTTGGGTCCAGCAGGTCTGCAGCGTTAGCAGTCATGCAAGTCGCAGAAATGGCAGCAGCTGCGATTAACTTCTTCATTGGTTTCATCATGTGCTCCAGCAGAGACGAGTTGTTTTAGTTAAGTTGGGCTCACTATAAGAGTGCTTTGTGACACTAATGTGACATGATGAAATTTTTGCTGCGGGTGATCTCCTAACTATAAGCGCAGCTGACGCTAAACTCGCGTCGCAATATGGGGAGGGTTGGCGTAAACTGATTGAAAATCATAACCCTAAATAGATACAGGGACTTTGTAGTAGTCGTGAACGAGATTGATAGCGCACAGGATGAAACTGCTTTGCAGCAACCTGAAGGTGAGTTAACGCTGAAGCGCCCCGCAGGGGCTGATGCCACCAATATGTTTGGTGATGTCTTCGGTGGTTGGGTGTCTTCACAAGCGGTGCTTGCCGCTGAGATGCGCGCGGGTGCGGTGACAGAAGGCCGAGTGGCGACTGTCTCAACCGGCGGCATGGAGTTTTTCTCGCCAGTGCTGGTGGGGACTATTCTGAGCTTCTACACCCAGGTAGTGGAAACCGGTACCAGTTCAATCCGCATCAAAGTTGAAGTATGGGGCCGCTGCCCGGATGGCTCGACACGCCGAAAAGTGACGGAAACCGAATGTGTGCAAGTTGCCATCGATAACAGTGGCCATATTCGGGCTTTCTCGGCGTAACCGCTATTAGAGGCGTTGCCAAATCAACAGTTGATTATTCGCTGGCATCGCCACGTCGACTCGCAAAGCAAAACCATGCTGCTCTGCTAGTTGAGTTACCTGCTCGAAATCGCGGATACCGCTTTCGCTATCACGTGCTTTGAGCCAAGCATCAAATTCGCGGTTGCTCTCGGATGTATAGCTGTCTCGATAACGAAACGGACCATAGATAAAGAGCCAACCTCGGCGCGATACCGCACGGCCTGCTCCTGCAAATAGCGCTTCTACCTCTTTCCAGCTCATGATATGCAAACTGTTGGCACTAAACAGGGCGTCGTATTGCCGTGTTGGCCAGTGGCTTGATACATCCAGCTCTATGGGGTGTGGCAGTGAGCTAATTCCGTATTGCTCAAGGTTGATTGAGAGCGCATCCAAGTACTGCTCACGATCGGAAGCTTGCCAAATGAGATGTGGGTGCTGGCTAGTAAGAAAAATAGCGTGTTGACCCGAACCACTGCCCACTTCAAGCACTGAGCGGACGTTGGGCAAGTATGCATCAAGGTGAGTGGCAATCGCATACTTGTTGCGTTCGCAGGCTTCGCTATAGTTGAGCATTGATTCAAATTTCAGTTGGTATTTTAAGACGCAATTCTGAGAGGGATTTTATGAATATATCCTGACTCATTGGGTTAGCCTAGCGTAAATACCCTGAATTTGTTGCAAATCGGCATCATAGTCGCCGGTTGGGTAGAAGGCTTGCGCAATCCCGCCTACTTTACGCTTGTAATCAATGTAACCGAGCAAAATTGGCACGTTGCCCTGCACGGCAATATGGTAAAACCCGCTTTTCCAGCCTTTGACCGCCGAACGGGTACCCTCGGGTGCCATAAGAATGCGCAATGACGCATCCGTCTCAAACAGTTGTGCTGTTGTGGTGACCGTATTATGTGACCGAGAGCGATCAACAGGAATTCCTCCCATCCAACGCATCAGCCCGCCAAAAGGAAACTTAAAGATGGAATCTTTACCCATCCAAAAAAGCGGCACTTTTAGCTGAAATGCGATCATCAAGCTGAAGGGAAGATCCCAATTTGTCGTATGCGGTGCGCCAATAATGATGCAGCGCGGAGTATCTGCCGCGTTAATACCTTTTATCTGCCAGCCCAACAGCTTTAGTGCTGTTGCGGAAACCGCGCTGATGAGTGGCGTGATAACGGGAGTCGAGAAGATCGTATAACGCGGCATAACGACTTACGCTTTACCTGATTTTGCTTCAAGCTCAGCTTTTTTCGATGTTTGTACAAAAGAGAGCGTCTCTTTGTACTTGTCTGCGATAGCGTCGATACCTTTAGGTGTCAGGATGCCTTCGTTGCCAGCGACAGAATAGGTCGTGTAGACACACGATGCGCTCATCATCGCAGCTGAAACGATCTCGATGCTGTAGCCTTCGTTCTTCATCTGGTTAGCAAGAGCAACAAACTTGTTAGTTAATTCTGCGTGCTCACCACGGGTGTTTTTCTTAGACAAGGTCTCTCTCCGGTAAATCGTGAAAATAGCGCTAAATTGTCGCTGAAAGTCGCCTCTAATAGCAAATGACTTTCTTGCTATCTAACAGTATGCTGGCCGTCACATTGACGAGAACTAGGTAGCAGGGGATAAACATGGAGCGGCTAATTGGGTGGATAGAGCAGCGTTGGCCAATGCTGACCGTTGCTTTGTTGATGCTAATTACCACGCTTTCATTGTGGCCCGTTGAGCAGCTACCGCAGGGCGTACCCGGGAGTGACAAATCCCATCATCTCATCGCTTACATGGCGCTGGTCTTGCCACTTGCGTTGCGCCAGCCACGTTACTGGTGGTGGGGTGTTGCGGTACTTTTTGGCTGGAGCGGTATGATTGAGCTGATCCAGCCTTATGTCAATCGCTGGGGGGAGTGGCTGGATCTGTTTGCCAACGGTGTTGGTCTGCTGTTGGGATGCACGATTGGCGTTATGCTGAAACGTTACCAGCACAACGCCGCAAAAGTGCGCTAGATCGGCTCAAGCTTCGCAAACCCGACCACTAACCACTTGGTGCCTTCGTCATCAAAGTTCACATGCACCCGCGCACGCGGACCGCTACCTTCACAGTTCAACACCACGCCAACCCCAAAGATCGGATGCTTCACGGCTTGTCCGACATAAATAGCAGGCGTGTCGCTCGTTTCCTCAACATGGTTGTTGAACTGATTGACCTCGCGACGATCGACAGCGGCCATCGGTCGGCTGATCGTGGCATTGAGGCGTACTTCTTCGATCAGCTCAATAGGAATCTCTTGGATAAAGCGCGAAGGGCGGTTGTAGTTATCTTGGCCATGCATACGGCGGGCTTCGGCATAGGTTAGGTAGAGCTTTTGCATCGCACGGGTGATACCAACATATGCCAGTCGGCGCTCCTCCTCTAAGCGGCCGGGCTCTTCGGCAGACATGCTGTGTGGGAACAACCCTTCCTCCATACCGGCGAGGAATACCATTGGGAACTCAAGGCCTTTGGCGGAGTGTAGAGTCATCAGTTGAGTGCTGTCTTTGTGCTCTTCCGCTTGCGCATCGCCAGCGTCCAGCGCTGCTTGATCAAGGAAGGCTGCCAGCTCGGTGGTGTTCTCTTGGGCTTCCATAGTGGCTTCCCACTGACCGCTAAACTGCTTCGCGGCGTTGACCAACTCCTCTAAGTTCTCAATACGGGATTGGCCCTTCTCGCCTTTCTCTTTTTTGTGATGGTCAATCAGACCGCTGAGCTCAATTGCATGGTCGGTTTGCTCATGCAGTGTTGTGCCTGCGGAGTCTGTATCGATCTGATTGATCAGATCAAGGAAGCCTTGTAGCGCGTTTAACGCACGGGCTGGCAGCTTTTTGTATTCAACGACTTCGCTGGCAGCTCGCCACATTGAGATGTTCTCGGCGCGTGCATGTTCGCGCACAATATCAATGGTGCGCGTACCGATACCGCGCGTCGGAACGTTAATCACGCGCTCCATGGCGGTATCGTCATTGCGGTTCGAGACCAGTCGCAGGTATGCCAGCGCGTTCTTAATTTCTAAGCGATCATAAAAGCGGTGACCGCCGTAAATTCGATAAGGAACGCCTGAGCGTATTAACGCTTCCTCAAGCACCCGAGATTGAGCGTTGGAGCGGTATAGGATCGCCGTATCGCTGAGCATATTGCCATCAGCTAGCCACTTTTCGATCTGGCCAACAATAAAGCGGGCTTCGTCCTGCTCATTGAAGGCAGCGTATAAAGAGAGTTTCTCGCCATCGTTGCCGTCGGTCCAAAGCTCTTTGCCCAAGCGCCCCTGGTTGTTGGCAATCACCGCATTCGCGGCTTTCAAGATACTTTGCGTTGAGCGGTAGTTTTGCTCAAGACGGATCGTCTCGACGGCGCCAAAGTGTGTCGGTAGTTGCTGAATATTCTCGATGCGAGCACCGCGCCAACCATAGATAGATTGATCATCATCTCCCACGGCCATCAATTTGGGTTCGCTACCGCATAGTAAGCGTAACCACGCATATTGGATGGCGTTAGTATCTTGGAACTCGTCAACGAGGATATAGCGAAAACGCTCTTGGTAGTGGCGCAACAGGGACGGGTTTAGGTCGCGCAGCAACTCTAAACAGCGCAGTAATAACTCGCCAAAGTCGATCATGCCACCACGGTCGCAGGCCTCTTCGTAAGCCTCGTACATACCAATCATGGTTTTGGTGTGTGGATCGTTTGAGCGTTCGATGTGACGGCTGCGTAGTCCCTCATCCTTTTGCGCGTTGATATACCATTGGAATTGACGTGCAGGCCAGCGATTCTCATCTAGATTCGCTTCCTTGCAGAGGCGTTTGATCAAGCGAAGCTGATCATCACTGTCCATGATCTGGAAGTTTTCATTGAGGTTCGCATCTTTCCAGTGCGCACGTAAGATGCGATGCGCCAATCCGTGGAATGTGCCAACCCACATGCCATTGGGGTTAACACCCAGTAGCTCTTCGATACGCCCGCGCATCTCGCGCGCTGCTTTATTGGTGAAGGTTACCGCCATGATGGAGTAGGGGGATAGCCCCTCGGTCTGTACGAGCCACGCAATACGGTGTACCAAAACGCGGGTTTTACCGGAGCCGGCCCCAGCTAACACCAACAGGTTCTGAAGGGGAGCGGAGACCGCCGCGCGTTGTGCGTCGTTTAGACCATCAAGTATTTCTGTAACGTCCATTAAAATTCGCAGTGCTTATCGATTAATAACTAACTAGGCAGGTAGATCAGTGGGTTGGTTGATACGCTGCAGCAAGATGCGCTTGAGCTCGTCAGGATCCTTGATCACCATGTCACCACCTTGGCGATTCTCTTGAGCGATACCACAGGCCGGAATCAAACGAGACAGCCAGAAGCGCATCGCTGCTGTACGTGCCATTTGTGGCCACGCTTTGTGCTCATCGTCTGTGAAGGGGCGTATTTTGTGGTATGCCGCTAGCAATGCGGCTTCTCTCTCAAGGTCGATGGAACCGTCGGGGCGTGTGCACCAGTCGTTCGCTACGATGGCTAGGTCAAACAGCCAAAATGCAGTGGCTGCGTTGTAGACATCCAATATGGCGGAGACCTCTTCGCCTTCGAATAGCGCATTGTCATGGAAAAGGTCGCCATGAATAATGCCCATCGGCAGCCCCCAAGGTTGCTCGCGAAGCTCATCAAATAGACGGACCTCTTGCAGCAGCAACTCACCCTCTTCACGGCTCAGGTGGCGTTGAATGTTATGGCTCTCGCGGCGCCACCAAAATACGCCGCGATGTGCTTGGCGACGCAGGTAGAAGTTTTCACCGGCGATATGGAACTGCGCTAGCTGCGCACCGATAGAGGCGCAGTGCGCGGGCGTTAGGTCGGCTTGGGCGACGTGATGTCCGTAAAAGCGCGGTTGCAACAGCGCAGGGCGGCCATGAATCTTTTTCAGCGCAATGCCGTTTTGATCTTGGAAAGGCGAGGGCACGGCAAGCCCGCGCTCGGCCAGCCAAGTGGTGAGCTCAACGAAGAAGGGCATGTCATCCATGCCGAACTCTTCAAAGATGGTTAATACAAACTCACTTGTCGTACCGGCTTTATCCAGTGTGACGAAGTAGTTGGTATTTTCGATACCGCCTTCGATGCCTTTATAGGAAACCAGCTGGCCCAGATCAAACTGCTCGACCAGGCTCTGCATCTCATTGTCGTTTAGTTGAGTGTATACAGCCACAGAATTACCAACGGAAAATGACCCATTTTGGGAGTAATAAGGAGGACTCATCGAAACGTGCGAATGAGCCATCATCAGAAGGCACCAGATAGTAAGGCTTTCCGACAGCCGGAACCACCTTTATTTCTTTGAGCTGCCCGCCAATGCGGTACTCATAATAGGTCTTATCTTCTTTATAGCTGATCCGAATATCTGGCTCGCCTTCGTCCGGATCGCCGGGAATACCAGTAGCGGAGACTGCCAGCGGCAGCGAGAGGGCCAGAATCATCAATAAACGTTTAATCATCGTCTTTACTCATTGGTTGGCTGCGCCAGATTGACTATGATTGTGGGCTTGGAAATCGCTGCTGTAAAGCGCCTGCAACTTTTACAAACGGATAGATCATGACTCAAAATGCTGCCCCTCTCATCTTAGTTGATGGCTCCTCATACCTTTACCGTGCTTTTTTTGCCTCTCAGCAGGCGGACCTACGCACGTCAGATGGGATGCCAAGTGGTGCGATTCGTGTCGTGACATCCATGCTACGTAGTTTGATTAAGCAGTACGCGGATGCCCGTATCGCCGTGATCTTTGATGCCAAGGGCAAAACCTTCCGCGATGAGTTGTACGCAGAATACAAAGCGAACCGACCATCCATGCCAGATGATCTGCGAGCACAGGTTGAGCCAATCCACAGCATTATTCGTGCGATGGGGCTGCCCTTAATCGTTGAAGAGGGTGTGGAAGCTGACGATGTTATCGGCACCATGGCACGCCAAGCGAGCGCAGCCGGTATCGAGACTGTGATCTCCACCGGCGATAAAGATATGGCCCAACTGGTGGATGAGCACGTTACCTTGATCAATACCATGACGGATACCACGATGGACCGCGCGGGTGTTGAGGAGAAATTTGGTATTCCGCCGGAGCTCATCATCGACTACTTGGCGCTGCTTGGCGATAAAGTCGATAACATTCCGGGTGTGCCAGGTGTGGGTGAGAAAACAGCGCTCGCTCTATTACAAGGTATTGGCGGTCTGCAGGCGCTATATGAGCGTTTGGATGATATCGCGGCGCTGGGCTTTCGGGGCTCCAAAACAATGGCGAAGAAGCTGACGGAGCATCGCGAGATCGCCGAGTTATCTTACCTACTAGCAACGATCAAAACCGATGTGCCACTAGACTTCACGCTCGATGAGATCGGCACGCCGCAGCCAGATAGCGCTGCGCTGCTGGCGCTGTTCCAGCAGTACGAGTTCCGCAGCTGGGTACGCGAGTTAGAGGGCGATAGCGGTGCGACAGAAACAGGTGAGCAGCCGGCGGCACCGGTGCAGACGAACTATGAAGTGATCACCGATATGGCGCGTTTCGATGCTTGGCTAACGCGTTTGCAAGCCGCTGAACTGATCGCCTTTGATACAGAAACTGACCGGCTTGACTATATGGAAGCGCAGCTGGTGGGCGTCTCCTTTGCTGTTGAGGTGGGTGAGGCGGCTTACGTGCCATTCGGGCACGATTATGTCGGTGCTCCAGCTCAACTGGACCGTGATGTGGTGCTCGCAAAGCTGAAGCCACTGCTGCAGAATGAATCGTTATCTAAAGTGGGTCAGCACATCAAGTTTGATATGAATGTGCTAGCCCGGTATGACATCGCCATGCGTGGCATCGCTTTCGATACCATGCTGGAGTCGTATGTACTGAACTCCACGGCCACGCGCCATGATATGGATAGCCTTGCTGATAAATATTTAGGTGTGAAAACGGTCTCATTTGAAGAGATTGCAGGCAAAGGTAAGAAGCAGCTGACGTTTAACCAGATCGATCTGGAGCAAGCAGGCCCTTACGCTGCTGAAGATGCGGATATCACGTTGCGCCTGCATCACGCGATTGCGCCGCAGTTAGACGCAGAGACTCGCCTTACTGAGGTGTTCACTGAGATAGAGAAACCTCTGATTCCTGTGCTGTCGGGTATGGAGCGCACCGGTGCGCTGGTCAATGCGGATCTATTGGGCAAACAAAGCCTAGAGATAGAGACACGCTTAACCGCCTTAGAGCGCGAAGCGCATGAGCTCGCAGGGGAGCCTTTCAATTTGGCTTCCACGAAACAGCTACAACATATCTTGTTCGAGAAGCAGGCGTTGCCGGTGCTTAAAAAGACACCGAAGGGTGTCCCCTCAACGGCAGAGGAGGTGCTTCAAGAGCTGGCGCTGGATTATCCGCTACCTAAACTACTGCTAGAGTACCGTAGCCTGAGCAAGCTGAAATCTACCTACACGGATAAGTTGCCGCAGATGATTAATCCAACGACGGGGCGCATTCATACGTCCTATCATCAGGCCGTCACAGCGACCGGGCGCCTCTCCTCAACAGACCCTAACTTGCAGAACATTCCAATCCGTACCGCGGAAGGCCGTCGTATCCGTCAGGCGTTTATTGCGCCAGAGGGCTACCAACTTGTGGCTGCGGACTACTCTCAGATTGAGCTGCGCATCATGGCGCACCTGTCGGGCGATGAGGGGCTGCTAAACGCGTTTAATCACGGTGACGACATTCACCGCGCGACCGCGGCAGAGGTGTTCAAAACCAGTATCGAGCAGGTCAGTACGGAGCAGCGCCGCCGTGCTAAGGCGATTAACTTTGGTTTGATCTATGGGATGTCGGCGTTTGGCTTGGGTAAACAGTTAGGCATTGGCCGCAACGAAGCGCAGGAGTATATCGACCACTACTTTGCGACATATCCTGGCGTGCAGCGTTATATGGAAGAGATCCGTGAAAAAGCGCGTGAGCAGGGGTATGTAGAAACCGTGTTTGGCCGTCGACTCTATCTGCCTGCTATTAATGCACGTAACGCCATGCAGCGCCAAGCGGCAGAACGCACCGCGATTAATGCTCCGATGCAAGGCACAGCTGCGGATATTATCAAGCGCGCGATGGTGCAGGTGGATGCGTGGTTGCCAAACAGTGGCTTTGATGCCCGTATGATTATGCAGGTCCACGATGAGTTGATCTTTGAAGTAACAACAGATCAAGTTGATGAATTTAAAGCAGAAATTGCTCATAAAATGCAGCAAGCGGCGGCGTTGGCGGTACCTTTAATCGTTGAAGCTGGCGCGGGCGACAATTGGGATCAGGCCCACTAGAGGAAAATAATTGGTTTTTTTTTGATCAATTGGGGAACTAACAAAAAAGGGTGTCGTCAATAAGAAGACACATCTTATCGTTCCCCTCCTAGTGTTCAGTAGTAAAGATGTGTGGGTTGCAGCAGGACGCCTTAGCCCCAGGCAGTGTGCTTTTTCCCCTTCCGCACATGTCTGGGTGCTAGTTTTTTTACTCCGGCTCGCTAGGTGCCACCGTTTCCGAGTGATCCGCACCCTCTTCTTCAGCTAACAACCAATCATTCAAGCGATGTTGAAGGACGTCGATGCCGCTGCGTTTTAGCGCCGAGAAAGGCTGTACGGATACGCTATCTCCCAAGAGCGCAGTGAGCTCTTTGCGAAGCTTAAGTACGGTGGATTGGGCGGGGCCCTTTTTCAGTTTGTCCGCTTTGGTGAGCAACACATGCAGTGGCACACCGGTGGTCGCACACCAATCAACCATCATCTGATCGAACTCTTTCATGGGATGGCGGATATCCATGACGAGTACGACGCCGCGCAGGCACATGCGTTCTTGGAGATATTGATCCAAGTGCTTCTGCCAGTGAACTTTCATCGCCACCGGCACTTTTGCATATCCGTAACCCGGTAAGTCAACGATTCGTAACGACTCATGATTGAGTGTAAAGAAGTTAATCAGCTGAGTTCGGCCCGGCGTTTTTGAGGTGCGAGCTAACTTGGAGTTGTTGGTTAATGCGTTAATCGCACTCGATTTGCCCGCATTCGAGCGGCCAGCGAACGCAACCTCTGCTCCCTCGTCAGGAGGGCATTGGCTC
Source organism: Neptunomonas sp. XY-337 (assembly GCF_004959845.1). Lineage (NCBI taxonomy): Bacteria > Pseudomonadati > Pseudomonadota > Gammaproteobacteria > Oceanospirillales > Oceanospirillaceae > Neptunomonas > Neptunomonas sp. XY-337. The sequence goes on from NZ_SPLL01000004.1 coordinate 387,698, forward strand.
AGCTTGCTGGCACTTGTTAAAAAGTGTGCGGCATTGTAATGGATCGTTTTATTGATATGGGGCATATACTTTAGGTTACCGAAAAGGGCTGGCTACACATTAACCGTTCCAGTTTATAGGGATATTAAGTTATAATGCCGCCAAATTTTACCCGTGAATAGAGTCAACCTCTAGCAGATGGGCATAATAAAGGTTTACGTTGGTGCTGTTTTTGCCCAGCAATAAACAGTAAAAACATCCATTTTAAGATGACAAGAGTCTAGGTTAATCATGAACAAATTACTGATCAGCTTACTGTTAACCTTAGGTATAACGGGCGTAGCGAACGCAGCAGGTGATGCCGCTGCAGGACAAGGAAAAACTGCAGTATGTGCTGCCTGTCACGGTGCTGACGGCAACAGTGCAATTGCCAACTTCCCAAAACTAGCTGGCCAGAATGCTACATATCTGGTGAAGCAGCTCCAAGACATCAAATCAGGCGACCGTAAGATCGTTGAGATGACGGGCCTGCTGGATGCAATGAGCGATCAGGATTTAGAAGATATCGCGGCTTACTATGCGAGCAAAAAAGTGCAGGGCGGTAAGGTTGCACAAGACCAACTTGAGCTTGGTCAGCAAATCTATCGCGCAGGCCTAGCGGCTAAAGGTGTACCAGCATGCACAGCGTGTCACGGTGCCAATGGTCAAGGTATCGCATCTGCTGGCTATCCTGCATTGAGCGGTCAGCATGCAGATTACACTGCTAAGCAGTTGAAAGACTTCCGCGTATCTGCACGTAACCAAGATCCGCAAGCAATGATGCGTGATGTCGCTGCTAAACTGAGCGATGTTGAGATCAAAGCGGTATCTAGCTACATTCAAGGTCTTTACTAAGCGAGCGGCTTAGACCTCAAGATGAAGGCAGCTACGGCTGCCTTTTTTTATGAACGAAGGAACCCTTTTGTGTGGCACCGGTCACAGAGGTGTCCAAGAATAATGATCGGAGATTATCGATGTTTAAAAAACTGTTGTCAGCTGTTGTGTTAATTGGCGCAAGTTTGGTTGCACAAGCTGAAGAGTTTGAAGCAGGAAAGCACTACGAAGTACTGCCGACAGCGGTTAAAACAGCCGACCCATCCAAAGTCGAAGTTACCGAGATGTTTGGCTACCCATGCCCACATTGTAATACGTTTGAACCACTGCTAGAGAGTTGGGTTAAACAGCAAGCAGACGGCGTTGACTTTAAGCGTATTCCGGTTGTGTTTGGCCGTAGCTGGGAGCCGATGGCTCGCGCTTACTACACGGCTGAGCTGCTCGGTGAAGTTGAGAAAACTCACCAAGCGATGTTTGACGCGATTCACCTGCAGCGCAAACGCTTCCGTGATTTAGAGGCACTGGCTGATTACTATGCCGATTTAGGTGTCGATCGCGCTAAGTTTGAAAAAACCTTCAACTCATTTGCAGTGAATACTAAGCTTAACCAAGGCGATTCTAAGGTGCGTAGCTACCAGATTGATGGTGTTCCATCGATGGTTGTGAACGGCAAATATCGCATTACTGCAGCGATGGCTGGTGGTCAGCAGCAGATGTTAAAAGTCGTTGATTACTTGGTCGAGAAAGAACAGCAGTGATTTGGACGCGACATAGATACAAAAAAGCCGCTTCAATAGCGGCTTTTTTGTATCTGTATGATCGCTAATCTAGCCCGCGAAGAACCTTTGGACTAACATGAAGCTGGGCATGTCAACGTCTTTAGTCTGAGGCTGTAGAGTGAATAAGGAAACGATCGACTGGAAAGCGAAGTATAAGGAAGCGGCGCAGGAGCTAGAAGCGTACGAAAATGACCAAACTGCGCAGCAACTTAGGCAGCTTGCGACCCGTCTTAGTGTTGGCATTTCTGGCCAGTCTCAGGCGTTGGATGATGCGCTTAATGCGCTTCAACCTCACTTACAACCTCAGCAATCTACAACGCGGCTGCCCAAGTCAGCACTCGACCAAGTTGATCGGCAAATTCGAGCACTAGACCAACAGCGAGCAGCTTCTGGACAGGCTATTTTAGAAGCCGTTTCCACCTGGATTCGCCAGTTGAAGAGTTATCTGACGATGGAGTCCTCTCTATCGGAAGCGCTGCTGATACTTGAGCGCACTGCACCGGTGCAGCTAGAAAGTAACTATCAGCTGCCGGATGTTGTTGCTGAGCTTGTCGATTTGCAAGGTAAGCTAATTACAGAAATCGCAGGTGGCCCAAGCCAAGATGCTCCGACGGATATTGATCTGGCGCCGGTTGAAGCCGAGTTAGCAAGCTTGGTTGATCTTTTAATTTTGAGCGACTCAGCTCGCCAGCAGGCGAACCGTATTGCGGCGAGACTGCGCGAGGGGTTAACCCTCCCCGTCCTTGTAGACGCCCTAAAAGAAGTGGTTGAACTCGCGCGCGCTGCGCATACCTCCACGAACGAAGATTTCGAAAACTATCTCATTAACCTGAATTCACAGCTGGCTGAGGTGCAAAGCTTCTTGCAAGAGAGCTTCTCTGAGCAGCAGGTGGCGGGAGATGCGCACCGTTTGTTAGATCAAAAGGTGCGCGAGGATGTTGGGCAGATTCAAAGCGCGGTCAAAAGCTCTATCGATCTAAGCGAGCTTAAGCAGTCGGTTGCGACGCAACTGGCCGGTATTGTCGAAGCGATGGATGAGTTTCGCCGTAATGAAGAGCAGCGTGATACGCGTATGCAAGAGCGTTATGACTCACTCATGGCCCGCGTTGCTGAAATGGAGCTAGAAACTCAGCGCGTTAAAACACATATGGAGGAGGAGCGGCAAAAAGCGCGCACTGACTCGTTAACAGGGTTACCCAACCGTGCCGCGTACGATGACCACATGCGCAAAGAGTTTGAACGTTGGTCCCGTTACCAGCAGGGCTTTTCTGTTGCGGTGGGCGACCTTGATTACTTCAAGCGCATCAATGATACCTATGGCCACTTAGCGGGCGATAAGGTATTGAGACTCGTTGCACGTGTTTTATCACGCAATTTGCGCAGCGCAGACTTCATTGCCCGTTTCGGTGGAGAGGAGTTTGTTGTGTTAATGCCATCGACTAAAGCCAGCGAGGCTCAGACAGGCATCGACAAGCTACGCGCCGCCATTGGTAAAAGCCCGTTTAACTTTCACGGTAAACCCGTCACGATCACTATGTCATTTGGTGTTACTGAGATCCAAGCTGGTGATACGCCAGATCAACTTTTTGAGCGTGCGGACGGTGCACTGTATCAAGCAAAGCAAGAGGGACGAAACCGCGTCTGTGTTGCTTAGGCTTTACCTTATTAGCGATAAGGGGCACACTTTAGGCCGCTCTTCATCGCCGTCGATTTTTAGGATTTTTCAGTGCGCCGCCTAACCCGAAGTTTAAAAATAGCCCAAACCTTTATCCGTTATCGATTGGATACCTTTCTTGAGGAGCTGCCACTGCCGTGGTACTTGCGCTTCTTGGTGCTGATCTTGCCGTGGCGTTTATTTATTAAGGTAGAAGCTCCGCGCGCTGAGCGCCTAAGGTTAGCGCTAGAGTCTTTAGGGCCGGTATTTATTAAGTTTGGTCAGATGCTATCGACGCGCCGCGATCTGCTGCCAGATGATATTGCCAATGAGCTGAAGCAACTGCAGGATAATGTTCCGCCTTTCGATGGTCAGCAAGCACAGCGTATTATTGAGAAGTCGCTTGGAGCACCGGTCAGTGAGCTGTTTTCTGAGTTTGATACACAACCGCTAGCCTCTGCTTCTGTTGCACAGGTACATCTTGCGAAGCTACCGGATGGCGCTGAAGCGGTAGTCAAGGTCATCCGTCCTGGTATCGCCAAAACCATACGCAAAGATGTCGCACTACTCTTTACGCTTGCTCATATTATTCACGCATTGTGGCGAGAGGGTCGCCGACTGCGTCCTGTCGAAGTGGTCGCTGAATATGAGCAAACACTGTTAGATGAGTTAGATCTGCGTAAAGAGGCGGCCAATGGCTCGCAACTGAGACGCAACTTTGAGGGTTCCGACGTCCTCTATGTGCCAGAAGTGTATTGGGATCTAACCCGTCAAAATGTCATCGTCATGGAGCGTATTCGTGGCATCCCGGTGGCGAATGTTGATGAACTGGTAGCACAAGGCACCGATATGAAGAAACTAGCTGAACGGGGGGTAGAGATCTTCTTTACTCAGGTGTTCCGCGATAGCTTCTTCCATGCGGATATGCACCCTGGAAATATTTTTGTATCGCGTGATAACCCGCAAGAACCGCAATATATTGCTGTGGACTTCGGCATTATTGGTTCTTTAACCGCGGAAGATCAGAGTTACCTTGCACGTAATTTCTTAGCGTTCTTTACACGAGACTATCGGCAAGTAGCACAGCTGCATATTGATTCGGGTTGGGTGCCAGCAGATACCAATGTTACCGCATTTGAAACGGCTATTCGCAGTGTCTGCGAGCCGTTCTTTAATAAGCCGCTAAAAGATATCTCTTTTGGCCAAGTACTGCTGGGATTATTTCAGACGGCTCGCCGTTTCAACATGGAAGTCCAGCCTCAACTAGTACTACTACAAAAGACGCTGCTGAATATCGAGGGGTTAGGCCGTCAACTTTACCCAGAGCTCGATCTTTGGCAGACAGGTAAGCCTTTCCTTGAGAACTGGATGAAAGAGCGTATTGGCCCCAAGGCTGCCTACGCAACCGTGAAGCAGCAAGCGCCTGATTGGCTCGATAAGATGCCACAAGTACCGCAGCTCGTTTTTGAGGCGCTCCAGAGTGTTAAGAGCCAGCCTTTGAATGAGCTGCGCAATCGAGAAGCGCAAAAGGTGAAAGAAGCGACTCTTCGTCAGCGTCGCGTGAAAAGTCGCGTAATCGCAGCCCTTTTGATCGTTGCAGGGCTATGGGTTGGACATGAAACGACGCGAGAGCTCATTGAGAGTATTTCGTTAATGGGTTGGGCATTCATAGGTATTGGCAGCTACTTTGCTATGCGTGCCTGAGCCCTAAGTCGCAGGCGGTAAGATGGAGCTGCAAATGGGCTTCCGGTATGCTTGCACGATATTGAGTATCCAGAACAGTAGAAAAGATGATGACAGACAGCTGGCTAGCACAGGTAAAATGGGATAGTAATGGTCTCATTCCGGCCATTGCTCAGGATTACCAAACCGGGCGTATCCTCATGGTTGCTTGGATGAACGAAGAAGCGTTGCGCCTTACTGTTAGCGAGCAGCGAGCAATTTACTGGTCTCGGTCGCGCGGTAAACTCTGGCGTAAAGGCGAAGAGTCCGGCCATGTGCAGCGCTTACATGAGATCCGTTTAGACTGCGACAGTGATGTACTTTTGCTCGATGTTGAGCAGTTAGGTGGTATTGCTTGTCATACGGGTAGAGAGAGTTGTTTTTATCGTGTACTACGTGATGGCCAATGGGAGAGTGTTGATGAGGTGCTCAAAGACCCAAAAGCGATCTACAGCGGGAAAGAGAAGTAATGTCAGACGTATTGCAGCAACTTGATCAAATTCTTGAGGCACGAAAGCAGGCCAGTAGCGATAGCTCGTATGTCGCCAGCTTACATGCGAAAGGCTTAAATAAAATCCTAGAGAAGGTAGGTGAGGAGTCTGTTGAAGCCATTATTGCTGCGAAAGATGCTCAGCATAGTGGTGACAATAAAGATGTCATCTACGAAACCGCCGATCTGTGGTTTCACAGCCTAGTCATGCTTTCCCATTTAGGGGAGTCATCGCAGGCTGTCTTAGATGAGTTGGCGCGACGCTTTGATATGTCGGGCCTCGAAGAGAAAGCAAACAGACAACAAAAATAACGGCCATTCCTGAGTGGTAGGCTGAAGAACTGGAGGACAGTATGGGCATTGGTGGAATTAGTATTTGGCAGCTAGTCATTGTTCTAGGCATCATCATTCTACTTTTTGGCACTAAAAAGCTACGTAATTTAGGCGGTGACCTTGGTGGTGCAGTTAAGGGCTTTAAAAAAGCGATGAAGGAAGAGTCTGCAACCGAAGCAACTGACGAGAAAAAGATCGAACAAGACGCAACATTTAAAGCGGCGGATGAAACGGCGACGAAACAGCAAAAGCCGAATGATCAGCAGCAATCCTGATTTAAACGCCTATGTTTGATATCGGATTTGCAGAGCTATTAATGATTGGCGTTGTTGCGCTGGTTGTGCTCGGCCCTGAAAAGCTACCCACAGCTGTACGCACTGTGGGCTTGTGGGTGGGCCGTGCTAAGCGAACAATTAGCAGTGTTCAGAGTGAAATATCAGAAGAACTCCGAATGGATGAACTGCGGCGCACAGCAGCGATCCAGAAAGAGGAGCTGGACAAAGAGCTTGCAGAAATGAAGCAGCCCTTTAACAGTGCGTTTAGCGAGGAGTCACCTATGGCGCAAAGTGTCGATCAGGTAGAAAAACCACAGCCAGCCGACTCGCCTAAAGTCTCTCAAACCACAGATTCCGACAGTAAAAGTTCTAACGCATGAGCCAGCACGCCGAAACTGACCAAGAACAAACCTTGGTGTCTCACTTAGTAGAGTTACGGCAGCGCGTAATGCGCATGTTAGTTGTCGTGCTCGTCATCTTCCTAGGGTTGTTCTATTTTGCTAATGACCTTTACGAGTATCTGTCCGCTCCACTGACTGCGCTACTTCCTGAAGGCACAAGCATGATCGCAACGGATGTTACATCGCCGTTCTTTGCGCCTTTTAAACTGACCCTCGTTCTGGCTATTTTTGCAGCGGTCCCGTTTATATTGCACCAAGTATGGAGCTTTATTGCGCCTGGCCTGTACAGTCATGAAAAGCGTTTAGCAGTTCCATTACTTGTGTCGAGCATCTTCCTTTTCTATGCAGGGGTCGCATTTGCTTACTTTGTGGTCTTCCCACTGATATTTGGCTTTTTTACTAGTGTAGGGCCGGAAAGTGTTGCTGTTATGACGGATATCAGCAGCTATTTGGATTTTGTGCTGAAGCTATTCTTTGCATTTGGCGTTGTTTTTGAAATACCGATCGCCACACTCATGCTGATATGGTCGGGAGCCACTACGGCGGAGAGCCTAGCGGGCAAAAGAGCGTACGTTATCGTTGGGTGTTTTGTTATCGGTATGCTTTTAACGCCGCCGGATATTATCTCCCAGAGCTTGCTGGCAATACCCATGTGGTTATTGTTTGAACTAGGTATTCTGCTATCACGCTTCTTTGTCTCCAAAGATGACGAGCTTGATGATGAACTAGAGAGTGCAATGGCAGAAGAAGAGAATAACCAAAACTAGCCTTGCTTAATCTGTATTGCATAACGCCCCACTGGGGCGTTTTTTGTATCTGAAGTGGTTGTTTTTTGTTCGGTTTTAAATGGTTTTGTGTGTTTTTTAACCGGTTTTGACGTTTTTTTGAGTTTTTTATTAAAAAGTTGAAATAAGTGTTGACGGCAGAAGGGAGGTCTCTATAATACGCCTCCACTCGCTGAGGGAGTCACCGAAAGGACGACAAAGACAACGAGTCATAATGAAGATAACATGTTGTTTTAGAACATCTTTTTAAGTATCTTTGTTATGCGGTGTTTAACCGGTTTTAGTTTGTTTTCAGGTGTTGGCTTCGAAAATAAATTAAAAATAAAGGTTGACATCGAGGCGGGGTTCATTAAAATATGCGCCTCACTTGAACGGAAACGTTCAACGCTCTTTAACAGATTGGTCAGATAATTCGTGTGGGCGCTTGCCAGAACGAAGCTACAAAAAGCTTTATTCAGGTAAGCAACCAAGTGAATTCATTAACATACGTTTTATGAAGTAATTTGTTAGCGAACCTGAGTCAGATTTGGTTATGCATGTTGTTGTTTGCAGTAGCATGACGT